>NZ_JBGGNS010000001.1:0-923 GCF_041320495.1 Planococcus sp. SSTMD024
TTCCCATCCCGAACACGGAAGTTAAGCTCTTTTGCGCCGATGGTAGTTGGGGGTTTCCCCCTGTGAGAGTAGGACGTCGCTGGGCATACATACGGAGGATTAGCTCAGCTGGGAGAGCATCTGCCTTACAAGCAGAGGGTCGGCGGTTCGATCCCGTCATCCTCCACCATTTTTTCTCCATGCCGGAGTAGCTCAACTGGTAGAGCAACTGACTTGTAATCAGTAGGTTGAGGGTTCAAGTCCTTTCTCCGGCACCACTCATGTTTGAGCCATTAGCTCAGTTGGTAGAGCATCTGACTTTTAATCAGAGGGTCGAAGGTTCGAATCCTTCATGGCTCACCATTTTAATTTCATCATTGCCACGCGGGTGTGGCGGAACTGGCAGACGCACTAGACTTAGGATCTAGCGCCTTCGGGCGTGGGGGTTCGACTCCCTTCACCCGCACCAAGCGGAAGTAGTTCAGTGGTAGAACGCCACCTTGCCAAGGTGGAGGTCGCGGGTTCGACCCCCGTCTTCCGCTCCAATTTTTTATCTGTCCAATGCCCCGCCGGGGTGGCGGAACTGGCAGACGCACAGGACTTAAAATCCTGCGGTAGGTGACTACCGTACCGGTTCGATTCCGGTCCTCGGCACCAACTGTTTTATAAAATTTTATATTCTGCGCCCGTAGCTCAATTGGATAGAGTACTTGACTACGAATCAAGCGGTTAGAGGTTCGAGTCCTCTCGGGCGCGCCATATTTTTGTCATCATCCTATTTAGTCGGGAAGTAGCTCAGCTTGGTAGAGCACTTGGTTTGGGACCAAGGGGTCGCAGGTTCGAATCCTGTCTTCCCGACCACTTTATGGGGCCTTAGCTCAGCTGGGAGAGCGCCTGCCTTGCACGCAGGAGGTCAGCGGTTCGATCCCGCTAGGCTCCACCAA
>NZ_JBGGNS010000002.1:0-1402 GCF_041320495.1 Planococcus sp. SSTMD024
ACTTGTTCTTTGAAAACTGGATAGATCGACATTGATTAAGAAACAAGCATCAAGTAGCGTGATCGCACAGCGATCAACTTATTTTTTTTGACCATTCAGTGGTTAAGTTAATAAGGGCGCACGGTGGATGCCTTGGCACTAGGAGCCGAAGAAGGACGGCACTAACACCGATATGCCTCGGGGAGCTGTAAGTGAGCGTTGATCCCGGGGATTTCCGAATGGGGAAACCCACTGTTCGTAATGGAGCAGGATCCATGTGTGAATTCATAGCACATGAGAAGGCAGACTCAGGGAACTGAAACATCTAAGTACCTGAAGGAAGAGAAAGCAACTGCGATTCCCCAAGTAGCGGCGAGCGAAACGGGATTAGCCCAAACCAGAAGGCTTGCCTTCTGGGGTTGTAGGACACTCTATACGGAGTTACAAAGGATTGGATTAAGCGAAGCGACCTGGAACGGTCCGCGAGACAGGGTAACGGCCCCGTAGCTGAAAGTTCAATCCCTCCAGAGTGGATCCTGAGTACGGCGGAACACGAGAAATTCCGTCGGAATCCGGGAGGACCATCTCCCAAGGCTAAATACTCCCTAGTGACCGATAGTGAACCAGTACCGTGAGGGAAAGGTGAAAAGCACCCCGGAAGGGGAGTGAAATAGATCCTGAAACCGTGTGCCTACAAGTAGTTAGAGCCCGTTAATGGGTGATAGCGTGCCTTTTGTAGAATGAACCGGCGAGTTACGATTGCATGCAAGGTTAAGGTGAGAAGCCGGAGCCGCAGCGAAAGCGAGTCTGAACAGGGCGAATGAGTATGCAGTTGTAGACCCGAAACCAGGTGATCTACCCATGTCCAGGGTGAAGGTAAGGTAACACTTACTGGAGGCCCGAACCCACGCACGTTGAAAAGTGCGGGGATGAGGTGTGGGTAGCGGAGAAATTCCAATCGAACCTGGAGATAGCTGGTTCTCTCCGAAATAGCTTTAGGGCTAGCCTCAAGAAGAGAATCCTGGAGGTAGAGCACTGTTTGGACTAGGGGCCCAGCCCGGGTTACCGAATTCAGACAAACTCCGAATGCCAGTGATTTATGCTTGGGAGTCAGACTGCGAGTGATAAGATCCGTAGTCAAGAGGGAAACAGCCCAGACCACCAGCTAAGGTCCCCAAATATCCGTTAAGTGGAAAAGGATGTGGCGTTGCTTAGACAACCAGGATGTTGGCTTAGAAGCAGCCATCATTTAAAGAGTGCGTAATAGCTCACTGGTCGAGTGACACTGCGCCGAAAATGTACCGGGGCTAAACGGATTACCGAAGCTGTGGATGGACATCTAGGATGTCCGTGGTAGGAGAGCGTTCTAAGGGCGTTGAAGTCAGACCGGAAGGACTGGTGGAGCGCTTAGAAGTGAGAATGC
>NZ_JBGGNS010000003.1:0-51362 GCF_041320495.1 Planococcus sp. SSTMD024
TTCGCTTTGATCTGCCGAAGCTGATCAGTAAGTTTGCCGCGATCACTCGCGGCGGTATTGTTGACGTTTTGCTGTTCAGTTTTCAAAGTTCATATTATTGAATCGAATCGCTTAATGTGACAGCGACTTTTAAATACTACCAAACTTCCTCGTGGGAGTCAATAGTTATTTTCACTTTCTTCTCATCTCGCTTTTTACTAAAAACGCGACAAGAAATATCTTATCACCTTATCGCAATAAGCACAATAGTTTTTTAAAAAAACCGGATAAGCTATCTAGCTTATCCGGTTTTCACTTCCAATTTATTCTTTTGGTCGCATCTGAGGGAATAATAACACGTCTCGAATTGATGCTGAGTTAGTTAATAACATAACCAAGCGGTCAATCCCAATTCCTAACCCACCTGTTGGTGGAAGACCGTATTCTAACGCTTCGATAAAGTCATCATCCATTTCATGAGCTTCATCGTTCCCTTCTTCTTTTTCTATGAGTTGCGCTTCAAAACGTTCGCGCTGATCAATTGGATCGTTTAATTCTGTAAAGGCGTTTGCATGCTCTCTCCGTACGATGAAAAGTTCAAAGCGATCTGTGAAACGCTCATCTTCCGGATTTTTCTTAGCAAGCGGAGAAATTTCAACCGGATGTCCATAAATGAATGTAGGCTGAACCAATTGTTCTTCAACTTTTTGTTCGAAGAATTCATTGAGAATATGCCCAACTTCCATAGTCGGTTTGATTTCGATGCCATGTTTGTTGGCAAGTGCTTGTGCTTCTTCCTTCGACATACGATGCCAAAAATCTACACCCGTATATTCTTTAACTGCATCTGCCATGTGCAGGCGTTTCCAGCCTGGTGCTAGATTGATGTCTTCTTCTCCATAACGGACAGTGGTTGTGCCAAGAACTTCTTGTGCAGTGTGCGCAATTAAGTTCTCTGTCAAAGACATGATGTCATTGTAATCGGCATATGCTTCGTAAAGTTCGAGCATAGTGAATTCTGGATTATGACGTGTAGAGATGCCTTCGTTACGGAAGACGCGCCCGATTTCGTAAACTTTTTCTAATCCACCTACAATGAGGCGTTTCAAATGAAGTTCGATAGCAATTCGAATATATAATTGCATGTCTAACGCATTATGATGAGTAATAAATGGACGTGCAGTGGCTCCACCGGCAATTGAGTGAAGCATCGGTGTTTCGACTTCCAGGAAGCCTTGGTTATCCAGATAGCGACGCATCGCTTGAATGATGCGGCTGCGCAAAATAAACGTCTCTTTACTATTTTCGCTCACAATCAAGTCAAGGTAGCGCTGGCGATAGCGTTGCTCAACATCTTTCAAACCATGGAATTTTTCCGGCAGTGGGCGAAGTGCTTTTGTTAAGTATTCCACTTCTTGTGCCTTAACTGAAAGTTCACCAACATTTGTTTTAAAAATAGTGCCACGAACGCCGATGATGTCACCTAAGTCTGCTGTTTTGAAGAATTCATAGGAATCTTCTCCAATTGCGTCTTTACGAACGTAGATTTGAATCTGCCCCTTCAAATCCTGCAGATGCGCAAATCCTGCTTTACCTTTTCCGCGTTTTGTCATGATACGTCCCGCTATAATAACTTCAGCAGATTTTTCTTCTAATTCTTCTTTCGAGAATTGATCATACTGCTCAACAATTTCTTGGGAAAGGTGCGTGCGCTCAAAACGCTTCCCGAATGGATCGAGTCCATGCTCACGGAAGTTTTGCATCTTTTGGCGGCGCACCACTAATTGGTCATTCAACTCTTCTGACATTTCCTACACTCCTTTTTCTGTTAAAACCACGTGCTTTCGTGTATTTATCCATTGTACACAATTTTTCGTGCCGTTACATAAGAAAAGCTGCCGCTTTCCCGGCAACTTCTAATTGTATTCATTGCAATTCTTCTAATCGTAATTAATTCAGTTAATTAATTTGCATCAAGCAAAAATGTTTTTATGTCACTATACGTTTTCCATAATTCTACTTCCTGCGTTTCTAGACCTTCCGGAAGACTGAGTGAGGGCATCAGTTCTTGTAACGGCACGAGCACAAATGCCCGCTCGTACATGCGGGGATGCGGGAGGGTTAGCCTTTCTGTTGTCATCTTCTCTTGACCGTATAGCAATAGATCAAGATCTACTGTACGCGGGCCCCAGCGAACCAGCCGCTCCCTTTGCAAAATTTGTTCAATTTCTTGGCATGCATCCAATAACTCCAAAGGCGAGAGACTGGTTTCCAGTCGGATAACTAAATTCAGGAATGCACCCTGATCGAGATAGCCGACTGGAGCCGTTTCGTAGATGGAGGACATTCTTATGTTAGAAATGGAGGGATTCGCTTGAAGCAAGCGGACCGCTTCTTGAAGCTGAGCTTTCCGGTCCCCTAAATTTGAACCCAGAGATAGATAGGCTTCGTTCATCAGAAGCTCCCCCGGGTGATGTCGATTGCTACCGATTTGTAATGGCCGGGAATCGGCGGGTCAGGTTTGATTAGCTGAACGCGGACTCCTTGGACCAGGGGGAATTGGTTCAATAATTCAGCAGCTACTGTTTCGGCCACTGTTTCGACCAGCTTTTTCGGTTTCCCTTCAATAACTTGGCGACATGTTTCGTACGCTTCACCGTAATGAACCGTATGTTCCAACTCATCAGTTTCCCCGGCACGTTTTAAATCGATCGCTAGCGTCACTGTCGCCCGGAAGCGCTGTCCGAGTTTTTGTTCTTCTGCAAATACGCCATGATAACCGTAAAACTCCATTTCGTTTAAGTGAATATAATCCATCTCTATCCCTCCACCTTCGTCTTTCCTGTTAAGAAATCCATCATCTTGACTGTCTGCACCGTTTCTTTCACATCATGGACACGTACGATTTGGCAGCCTTTCATGACACCAAAAGCTGCCGTTGCGAGAGAGCCTTCCAAACGCTCGTCGACTTTTGCATCGAGTAGTTTGCCGATAAATGATTTGCGGGAAGTGCCGAGGAGCACAGGGTAGCCCATTGCTACGAGCTGATCGAGCCGCTGCATCATTTCGACATTTTGGGCGAGCGTCTTGGCAAATCCGATGCCGGGATCAAGCCAGATGTGCTCACTCCGAACACCGGCCTTTTGTGCGATTCGAATGCTTTCTTCGAGATCTTCTTTGGCTTCTTGCCAAAAATCATCGTACACCGCTTCTGTGCGGTTGTGCATTAGAATGATCGGTACTTGGTTGTCTGCGGCCACTCGGGCGATTTGGGAATCGTATTTGGCGCCCCAAATATCATTGATGATGTGCGCACCGGCCTTAACGGCTGCACGCGCGACAGCGGATTTGTATGTATCGATGGAGATAATCGACTCTGTTTGTTCTCTGAGCGCCCGGATGACCGGGACTACGCGAGCGATTTCTTCTTCGTCGGAAATCTGCGTGTGGCCGGGACGCGTTGATTCGCCACCTACATCGATTATTGCAGCACCGTCCTGGAGCATTTGCTTGGCGCGGGCCACCGCTTTTTCAATATTGTCGAATTGCCCGCCGTCGGAAAACGAATCCGGGGTCACATTCAAAATGCCCATTACTTGCGTTTTTGTGAATACATTTAAGTTCATCTTTGTCCACCGTCCATGTAGGAATTAAAGGGATCAATCATTTCCCGGGAAATGTGATTATACAAACTGCCCTTATCTTATCGTGAATCTATAGTTTCTGCACAGATAAAAGAGCCCTCTTCTCAGAGGGCTCTTTGGATCATCCGTTATTTTCATCAAATTGATAAAGCGGAGTGCTTAAATAGCGTTCACCGTTCGATGGCAAGATCGCCAATACTTTCTTGCCTTTGCCGAGTCTTTTTGCAAGTTCAAGCGCTGCATAGATTGCCGCTCCTGATGAGACACCGCCAAGGATGCCTTCTTCGCGGGCAGTTCTGCGGGCGAATTCATAGGATTGCTCGTTGCTAACTTGCATGATTTCGTCGTAAATTTCTGTGTTCAGTACGGCTGGAACAAAGCCAGCACCGATGCCTTGGATTTTGTGGGGGCCAGGTTTTCCGCCGGACAAGACAGGAGAGTCGGTCGGTTCGACGGCAACGATGTGGACATTAGGGAAATGCTCTTTTAACACTTGTCCAGCGCCTGTGATGGTGCCGCCTGTGCCGATACCCGAGATAAAGGCGTCCAATTGATCCATCGCTTCGACGATTTCAGGCCCTGTGGTCAGGCGATGCACTTCGGGGTTCGCTTCATTATTGAACTGCTGAGGCATGAACCAAGAATTTTCAGCCGCCAGTTTTTCAGCCGTTTTGATCGCGCCGTTTGGGCCGTTCATGCCATCCGGTCCCGGTGTTAACACTAGTTCTGCACCGTATGCGCGCAACAAGTTGCGGCGTTCCATGCTCATTGTTTCAGGCATGACAAGAACGCTTCGGTAACCTTTCGCGGCAGCGATCATGGCGAGGCCGATCCCTGTATTGCCGCTTGTCGGTTCAATTAACGTATCGCCTTCTTTTAGGTCGCCGGATTTTTCTGCCGCTTCGATCATCGCGAGCGCGATCCGGTCTTTTACGCTGGAGCCTGGGTTGAAGTATTCCAATTTAACGTAAACTTCCGCATCTTCAGGTCCTGTCAGCCGGTTTAATTTAACAATCGGTGTTTGCCCAATCAATTCGGTAATTGAATTTCCTACTCGTGCCATGTTTACCACTCCTAATCCCTACTATTTTTGTCGACATTATTTTATTTCATCCTATCAATTGCGGCGCGAACTGTCAATCCTTGGAGAGCGTCGGCAGATTATTCTCCTTCACCGTAAAACCATTCAGCATTGAATTCTTGCCAAAAAGCTTCGGGCGAGACGGATTGGGGCAATTGTTCGAGGGCCAACTCCCGGCTGATATGTTCTTTCACTTCGTCGTAACCGAACGTGCGGCCTTCGATTTTTTCTTTCACCATAATAACGGCGGTCCGCCCATCTTCAAGTGCCAGCGGGGCCGACCATGAGCCCGGTTCGATCGTTTCGACCGTTTTCGCGATTTGCGGATCGATCGACGCTTGGCCCGGAGATACAAACCCGATATCCCCGCCGAGATTGCCGGTGGCGTTATCGATGGAACGCTCGCGGGCCAGCGCTTCAAAGCTCGAGCCGTTGTCGAGTTCTTTGATCGCCTCTTCCGCCTCCGCTTTGGAATTCAAAACAATCATGCTTGTGCGGTAGGAATCTTTAACGTCATAGATGGCCCGGTTGTCCTCATAGAAGCCTTTGATGGTCTGGTCCTCGATAAGGACATCTTTCGTCAGGACCTTTTCCAAGATCAATTGCGCCTTCACTTTTTCGCGCTGGCGCTCGTTGTCATTTGCATACAGCAGTTCTTCGGTTCCGTCCCGAGCGGTCCGCATCATGGCCAGTTCCAGGTCAATTTCCTTATCCGACACTTCGATACCGTAATCATCTGCTGCAGCGGCCATGACTTTTTCATTGACCAATTCGAGAAGGGCACTTCGGCCGTGTTGCTGCTCCATCGATGCCATCCATTCAGCACGCGTGATTTCTTCGCCATCGACTGCTGCGACTTCCTCGTTGGCGGCACTGCTGCCATTGGGGATGAGCCAGGCGATGAACCACAGTAAATTGGCCAGCAATAAAATGCCGATGACCATTAATACCGGTTTCGTTTTCAAGTGGCGTTTCTGTTTCGAGGGTGTCGGGTTAGTTCGATTCGAGTTCATTGAGCAACGCTTCCAATTCTTCTTTGGTGTAATGATACTTTTCGTGGCAGAAATGGCATTCCGCTTCCGCTTGGCCGTCTGTATCGATCATTTGGCGGATTTCTTCTTTTCCGAGCCCCATGATGCCTTCTGCAAATTTTTCTTTTGAGCAGGTGCAATTGAACTGGACGGGCATTTCCCCGAGGATTTGCACATTATCTGCGCCCAGCACTTCTTCTAGGATCCCTTCAGGGGTGAGCCCGCGCTTGATCATGGACGAAACGGGTTCGATATTCGCCAAACGTTTTTCGATCAATGTAATGGTTTCGTCATCGATATCGGGCATCAATTGAATGATGAAGCCGCCTGCTGCGAGCACCGAATTATCGGTATCAACGAGAACGCCGAGCCCGACAGATGAAGGCACTTGCTCGGAGACGACGAAATAATACGTCAAGTCTTCCGCAATTTCCCCGGAGACGATCGGCGTCTGTCCGGTGAAATAATCGCGCATGCCCAGGTCCTTGACGACCGACAGCATGCCCTCTGTGCCAACCACGCCTTTGACATCGAGCTTCCCGCCTTTGCTGTCGACATGGGTTTGCGGATTGGCAACATAGCCGCGCACATTGCCTTTAGCGTCGCTATCGACCAATAAATGCCCGACCGGCCCGCCTGCCTCGATTTTCAAAGTGACGCGGTCTTCTCCTTTCAGCATCGCACCGAACATGACGCCGCCTGTCATTAAACGCCCGAGGGCCGCTGTTGCGGCGGGCCATGTCTGGTGGCGGCGCTGCGCTTCCCCGACCGTTTCTGTCGTATTGACTGCAAATGCACGCACGTTGCCATTAAAGCCAAGTCCGCGTACTAAATAATCTGCCATAGTGATTCTTCCTTTCCTTACGCTTGATTGCGTTTATAAATGAAATGCAGGCCTTTCAATGTCAAAAACGGGTCTATATGGTCGATCATATCCGACTCTGCGGCAATCAAGGGTGCAAGCCCGCCTGTCGCGATAACGGTCGGATGTTGTTTGCTTTGTTTTTTCATGCGGGTGATGATGCCTTCTGCTTGGCCGACATAGCCATAGACGATGCCCGCTTGCATTGCTGAAATGGTGTTTTTGCCGACGACCGAATCGGGACGCGCGATTTCAATGCGCGGCAATTTCGATGCTCGCGTGTATAGTGCTTCGGTCGAGCTTTGGATCCCCGGGGCGATGGCGCCGCCTTGGTATTGATTGTTTTCATCGATATAGCAAAAAGTGTTGGCGGTGCCGAAGTCGACAATGATCAAGGGTCCGCCATATTCCTGTATGGCCGCAACGGCATTAACGATACGGTCCGCACCGACTTCACGCGGGTTTTCGTATTTGATGTTGAGGCCGGTCTTGACGCCGGGCCCGACGACCAGCGCTTTGGTGTGAAAATATTTTTGTGCCATGCGCTCTAGCGCAAACATGATCGGCGGGACGACGGATGACATGATGACGCCGTCAATTGCTTCAAATCCGAGGCCGACGTGATTCAAAAACGCTTTGATCTGCATGGCGTATTCATCTTCGGTTTTGTGGCGGTCGGTTTCCATCCGCCAATGGTGCAGCAGTGTTTCGTTATCATATACGCCAAGGACGATATTGGTATTGCCGGTATCCATCACTAAAATCATAAATTCTCCCCATTTATCTGCTGAATTTCCAACACATCATACCATAATTCTACAAAAGCAAAAAGCCGGCGCCAAGCCCTTTTGAGGGGTGGCACCGGCTTTTCATTATTTACGGTCTTCTCGAATCGGTCCTTTGGAATCGGTTGATGAACCTTCTTCCGGTAAATCTCCTGATGACGGATCATTCGGTGCGCCCGTGACATCTGGGTTTACCTCGTCTGTTTCCGTTTCGCTTTCTTCTTTTTCGTAATTGCCGTTCAAGGCTTCATACGAACGTTCCGGCAATGTGCCGTGTTCTTTCAAATGCATGATTTGAGCGGCATCGAGTGTTTCCACTTCGAGCAATGTGTTGGCGAGTAGTTCAAGAAGTTCACGTTTTTCCGTGAGGATCTCTTTCGTCCGGACGTATTGCTCTTTGATGATGCGCTGGATTTCCTGATCGATTTCGAACGCAATCGCATCGGAATAATTTTGGTCTGAATTGAAGTCGCGTCCAAGGAAGACATTGCCGCCTTGGGATTGGCCAAATTGGATCGGGCCAATCTTGTCGCTCATCCCGTATTCAGTGACCATGCTGCGGGCGATTGCTGTTGCACGCTGGAAGTCATTGTGAGCGCCAGTGGATACTTCGCCAAAGACGATATCCTCTGCAACACGGCCGCCGAGCAAGCCGGCAATCTTATCGAGAAGTTCCGGTTTCGTCATGAAGTAACGGTCTTCACGCGGCAGCATGACGGCATATCCGCCAGCCTGGCCACGCGGCACAATCGTTACTTTATGAACGATGTCCGCATCATCCAGAATCAAGCCAATAACAGTATGCCCTGATTCATGGTATGCGACGATATTGCGTTCTTTTTTCGAGATGACGCGATTCTTCTTAGCCGGACCCGCGATGACGCGGTCTGTCGCTTCGTCGATATCGGCCATGTCAATTTTCTTCTTATTGCGGCGAGCGGCGACAAGCGCTGCTTCGTTCAATAAGTTCTCAAGGTCTGCACCGGAGAAGCCAGGCGTCCGCTGGGCAATCGCCTTCATGTCGACCGTGTCATCAAGCGGCTTATTGCGCGCATGCACTTTCAACACTTCTTCGCGTCCTTTAACATCCGGGCGGCCGACTGTGATCTGGCGGTCAAAACGGCCAGGACGCAGAAGTGCCGGGTCCAGGATATCCGGACGGTTGGTAGCAGCGATGATGATGATGCCTTCGTTCGCACCGAAGCCATCCATTTCAACGAGCAATTGGTTAAGCGTTTGTTCACGCTCATCATGCCCGCCGCCGAGGCCGGCGCCGCGCTGGCGGCCGACTGCATCGATTTCATCGATAAAGATGATACATGGTGCGTTTTTCTTCGCGTTCTCGAACAAATCACGAACACGCGAAGCCCCGACACCGACGAACATTTCAACGAAGTCCGAACCACTGATGGAGAAGAACGGCACGCCTGCTTCACCGGCTACTGCACGGGCAAGCAAGGTTTTACCGGTACCAGGAGGCCCGACAAGCAAGATCCCCTTTGGAATGCGGGCGCCGATTTCACCGAAGCGTTTCGGATCTTTCAGGAAGTCCACTACTTCGACAAGCTCTTGCTTCTCTTCATCCGCTCCGGCTACATCATCGAAGCGAACTTTTTGTTTCTGGTCATCGTATAATTTCGCCTTGCTTTTCCCGAAGTTCATCACTCGGCCGCCACCGCCGCCTTGTGATTGGTTTAGCAAGAAGAAGAACAGGATGAAGATGATGATGAATGGAATGATGCCCGTAAAGAATGAAACCCATCCGCTAGTCTGCGGCGCTTTCAAAAACTCGACATCTACATCTTGCGCTGTCGCGACTTCATCAATTTGCTGCGTCAATGCCTCGTTCTCGATCGGCACATTGGTCACAAATGATTCGCCTTCTTCGTAATCGGTCATTTCACCGGTCACTTCATACACTTGTGCGTCAGGCTGGATCGTGACATTCTCAATCTCGCCCGCGTTCAGCGCTGCCAAAAATTCGTTATAGCTAATGTTTTGCGTCGGTTGATTGCTATTATTGAAAGTTCCTAGAATACCGATGATGACTAGGAATATCAGTAGATAAAATATGGTGTATCGGAATATTCGATTCATCCCGCGCCTCCTCACAAAGTTTCCCAAAACTATACTAAATACTAACACAGGGACAAAAATGCATACAATGAAAAGCCTTTACGGCATGCTTGAAATCATCGGCTCTTTGAACGTTCTTTGACTATTCCTCTTCGCTGCTGTAAACAGATGGCTTAAGAATCCCAATATAGGGAAGATTGCGGTATTTTTCTGCGTAGTCCAAACCGTAGCCGACTACGAACGCATCCGGCACTTCAAAGCCGATATAATCCGCTTTTAAATCCACTTTGCGCCCAGTTGGCTTGTCGAGAAGCGTGACGATTTTAATGGAATTCGCTTTGCGGTATTTGAACAAGTCCACCAAATAGCTTAGTGTCAGCCCGCTGTCGATGATGTCTTCGATGATCAGCAAGTCACGGCCTTCGACGCTTGCATTCAAATCCTTGACGATTTTGACTTCGCCTGAAGAAACTGTTGCGTTTCCGTAGCTTGAAACGTCCATAAAGTCCATTTCCACGTAACCGTCAAAACGTTTCATGAGATCGCCCATGAATGGCATGGCGCCTTTTAATACGCCGATGGCAAGCGGGTATTTCCCTTCATAATCGCGCGTCAATGTTTCACCGAGTTCAAGTGCTTTTTCTTGAAGCTGTTCTTCGCTGATCAATACTTCTTTAATGTCCTTTTGTAGCATGGTGGGCCTCCTAGTTTCTTCCTCATTTTGCATGGTCTATGCATTGTTTAACTAATACACGGTTGTCTTCCGAACGCTTGGTCCGGCTCAGGCAAGCGGCGGTGCGCAAACCGGGCACCAGTAATACTCGATGTTTTCCGGCCACGATGATCGGCCAGTTGTCCCGTTGTTGCGACGGAACCTTCTCGTCAATCATCAGGCGCGCCAGTTTTTTTTCCTGGTTCATGCCGGCAAGCAAGATCCGGTCGCCCGGCTCCCTTCCACGGAGCGTGAACTCCGCCTCTTCGGATTGGAAATACCAAAAAACAGCATCTTCTGCTTCCGGCTCTTCGCCAACTGGCACCACCCGGTAACGGGAGCCCAGTACAGGCGGCGACCAAGAATGGCCGATGTCCGCCCGCTGGCGCTGCAGGCATTCTTTTGGTTTTTCAAAGAATACCTGGTCGTATTGGCGTGTCATCATATAATTTTGCGGCAAATGTAAAAAAACAGTGCCCGAGGAACTTTGCAGCAGCTCGCGCACTTGTTCCGCCAAATGGCTCGTTATTAACACTCGCTTGTCATCATATAGATAGTTTAATAGTAGTAGAACCATCCTTTTTTGTAAAGCAGAGGGATAGCTTCTGAAACTTTCGGCAGAAATAAGCAATTCCTTATCTGAAGGCAGCAATTCTTTTAGCGTTTGTTCGGCAAGCTGCTGAAGGAACGCAACGTCTTCATTGATTTGTTCAGCAAGCTCCGAAAAGTGTAACGAAGCGCGAGGGTTTTCCTGTGCCATCGCCGGCACAATGGCCTTGCGAATGCGGTTGCGCGTGTAAGTGTCACTGGCATTACTTGGGTCTTCGCGGTATGGCAATTTGTTCAATTGCGCATAATGGGCAATTTCCGCTTTGGTGACGGCAAGTTGTGGCCGTACGAGCATGCCGCTGCCGAACGGACGCTTGATGTGCATGCCAAAAGCCCCGTTCCACAGGCTGCCGCGCATGCCCTCCATCAAAATGGTCTCCAATTGGTCATCTGCGTGATGGGCCGTGATGAGCACCGTAGAGTCGGTTTTTTTCATCACTCGCTCGAATATTAGGTAACGTTCTTGTCGGCAGACATTTTGCATGTTCCCGCCATTTTCAGCTAAAATCGCCGGGATTGGAACTGCAAAACTTTCACACGGCACCTCCCACAGCTTGCATTGCTGTTCGACAAAGCGGCGGTCTTCCGCAGATTGTTCGCCTCTTAGCATATGATCGATATGCACCGCTGTGAGATGTACGCCCAATTGATGCCGTTTTTTTGAGAGAAACTGCAAAAGAACCATCGAATCGATGCCGCCCGAGACGCCGATGACGAGTCGATCGCCTTTTTCAAATAGCCCGTGTTTTTTATGGTATGCAAGCATCGTTTGTTCATAATGATCCACGGCATGCCCTCCTATTCTGGCTGTTTTCCAGTCCAAATAAAATAAATATCGTAAAAACATAAAATGCTAATTGACACATATGTATTAAGGATAGTATGATATAAACTGTTCGTTTGAACAAGGCGGCGTAGCTCAGCTGGCTAGAGCGTACGGTTCATACCCGTAAGGTCGGGGGTTCGATCCCCTCTGCCGCCATCCTGTTATAAGCAGCGCCCTCCGTAATGGAGGGCGCTGCTTTTTTATGTTAAAAAAGTATTGATCTGTTTGAAATGGTGGGCATCGTGCTTGGTGAGATCCCCGAAATAACGGCCCATCGTCATGTCTTGATCGTCGACGTAGAACACTGCATTCCATTGGCTAGGGGTGGCAGATGCCAGCTGCTCTTTCAACAAGCGGCGTTCTTCAATAGCTTGGGTGATGATGGCCGGAAAATCCATTGTCTCGGCTTTGTCGATTGCGCGCCGGTTGAACTCGTCGACTTCCGGCAAGGGCTCCAGATGCGCCCCTTCTGTCATATGCGGCAAGCGCTCACTCCGGATAAAACGGTCCCATTCCGCGAGATGCATGACCATCTGCGCAATCGACCATTTGCCGTCTGCGATCGGCTTATACGCGTCGGCTGGCTCCGATAAAGTCTTTTGGAGCGATTCCATATAGACTTCGTACTCGTCAAATGCCTGAAGCACTTGCTGTTGTTCCATTCTTTCCACACCTTTCCGCTATATCGTGCAGGACTCATGCCTGCTGAGCTGTCTACTTATTTAGACAAACGCACCCTATTCTCCTACCACTTCGCTTTTTTCGGCCGATAAAAAAACGCCCTCCCCGAAAGGAGATGCGTTCCATCTTCATAGTTCAACTAAGTTGAAGCATTTTCTCTATGCTATTAAAACAGCTAGCAAGTTAGCCTCTTTTCGCACCACGACCGCCACGCTTGGATTCTGTGGCACGCTTTAACGTCGACAGGTTGTCTTCGCTGTCTTTCAGGAATTTTGCCATCTTCGTTTCGAAGGTTTCCTTAGGGGCGCGGTCAAAAGAACGATTGTTCGGACGCGGACGGCTTGGACGGCTTGTGCCGCCTTCTGGCTGAGGCTTCGCTTTGCGGATCGACAAACCGATTTTCCCGTCTGCTTCTACATTCATCACTTTCACTTCTACCATTTCGCCAACTTTCAAGTGATCATTGATATCTTTCACATAGTTGTCGGCGACTTCACTAATATGCACGAGGCCTGTTGCACCTGTTGGAAGCTGTACGAACGCTCCAAAGTTTGTAATACCCGTGACTTTTCCTTCTAACTTGCTGCCTACTTCAATCGACATAAAAAAAATGCTCCTCCTTAAAATTTAAGATGACTCCAGATTCGGGCCAAATTGACAGTTTGCGGGACTGATCCCACCTTTAATTATAGCGATGAAAGGAAGAGTGTCAACCGACTACTCTTTTTCTTCGCCATCTTCCTGTCTTTTCTCGGCGTCATCCGGCAAGGTAAAAATAATCTCGCCTTCATTTGACAGGAAATAATCTTTGCGTGCAAGCTTCGACAAATAATCATCATCATTCAATAAACGGATCTGTTCTTCGAGCTTGGCTTGCTGCTTCTGTACTTCTTCAAGCTCGGCCATTTTTTCCTCTTGCAACTGTTCTTTTCCGGCAATGGTCTGGGATTGTGCATAAATGGTTGAACCTAACCAAATGCTCGTCAGTAGCACGACCAAGCCAAATACCGCCAGCCGCCTGTACAATACCACTTTATGCCGCTTTTTCCGTACGTCTTCAATTTCTGCAGCCCGCGTGTATTCATTTTGCAGCGGGGTCACTCCCTGATTTTCATGCATTTTCTCTCTCTTCACCTATGGACGCCCCTTCCCAACTGATTTTGTGATTATTATACATGAAAAACATTCCATTTAAAAAGATTTTCTGTAAGCCCTTTCTCCTTTTTTCCTGCATTTTACCGGAATTTAACCACCCCCCTTAATAATTAATAAAAATGCTGTTGACTTAATTTTTATGCAACTTTATAATACAGGACACATCATTTATTATAAAAATTACTTATATTGCATATATATTCATAGAAGGAGTGTGGAGTATGACAGGAAAATTGATTTTGGCAAATGGCGCATCGTTTACGGGAACGTGGCATGGCACACCAGTGGCAGTGCAAGGAGAAGTGGTTTTTTTCACCGGCATGACCGGCTACGAGGAAGTTATTACCGACCCGTCCTATAAAGGGCAAGTGATCGTTTTTTCGTATCCATTGATTGGCCAATACGGCATCGAGTCGCTTTATGCACAATCCGAAAAAATCCAAGCCTCTGGCATCATCGTTGCAGAGCTGTATGCGGGCCCATTGCCAAAACAAGCAATGTCGCTGGCACAATTCGCCAAAGCGCAAGGCGTTCCGCTCCTGAGCGGCATCGATACACGCTCAGTCATCCAACAGGTTCGTGAAACGGGTACTATGCCGGCACAGCTGCTTCACGGAAATGCGACTGAACAACCGTGGCAAATGATCAAGACCGATTTTTTCCCGGACATCGAAGCGGCAGCAACGAAGCAGGCCGGTGAAGGTTCATTGCATATCGGCCTGGTCGATTTCCATTACAAAGCATCCATTTTAAAAGAATTGCTCGCTCTCGGCTGCACGGTCAGCATCATCCCTTATAACGGGGCAGCCAACCTTCCTGAATCTCTTGGCGTTGACGGGCTATTGTTCTCGAACGGTCCGGGAGACCCGCAAGCATTGAACAGCCGCTTGCCGGTCTACCGCGCTTGGGCGGAACGCTATCCATCATTCGGCATTTGCCTTGGCCATCAAGTGCTGGCTTCCGCTTTCGGCGCGAAAACAACGAAGCTTGCTTACGGGCACCGGGGCGCCAACCATCCCGTCAAAAACAATAAGACCGGACGCGTCAGCATGAGTTCCCAGAACCACAGCTATGTCGTCGAAGCAGAGAGCTTGTCAGACACACCTTTTGAAGTGCTGTATGAAAATGTCAACGATGGCAGCATTGAAGGCTTGATCCATCCGCAATTGCCGATTACGACGGTCCAATTCCATCCGGAAGCAGCGCCAGGACCTGCGGATCATCTCGCCTTGTTCCATCAGTTCCTAGAGACCGCAAATGAAATGAAGAAGGTGAAAATGCATGCCTAAATTAGACTCTATTGAAAAAGTGCTCGTTATCGGATCAGGTGCCATCGTCATCGGGCAAGCCGCAGAGTTCGATTATTCCGGCACCCAAGCATGCCTTGCATTAAAAGAAGAAGGCATCGAAGTGGTACTCATCAATAACAACCCGGCAACGATCATGACCGATGAAAGCGTCTCGGATAAAGTGTATTTCGAACCGATGACACTCGAATCCGCTACTAAAATCATCGAGAAAGAACGCCCGGACGGCTTGCTCGCGACGGTCGGCGGGCAGACCGGCTTGAATTTGGCGATGGCACTGGCAGATGCCGGCATCTTGGAACAATACGGTGTCACATTACTCGGTACCGATATGAAAGCCATCAAAAAAGCGGAAGACCGCGACCAGTTCCGTTCCTTGATGCAGCAACTCGGTGAACCGGTGCCTGATTCCGACATCATCTACTCGCTCGACGGCGCGCTCGCTTTTGCAGAACGTACGGGTTATCCCGTTATCGTCCGTCCCGCCTATACGCTCGGCGGTTTCGGCGGCGGCATCGCAAGCGACGAAGCGGCTTATACCAAACTGGTCACACAAGGCTTGTCGGCAAGCCCGATCAAGCAATGCCTGGTCGAGACGAGCATCGCCGGCTATAAGGAAATCGAATACGAAGTGATGCGCGATGCTTCGGGCACCTGCATCACGGTTTGCAATATGGAGAACTTGGATCCGGTCGGTGTCCACACCGGCGATTCGATCGTCGTCGCCCCGAGCCAGACTTTGAACGATCCGGATTTTCACATGCTGCGCACGTCTTGCATCAACATCATCGAAGCGCTCGGCATCATCGGCGCCTGCAATGTGCAGTTCGCCCTCCATCCGGAAACCTCCGATTATTTTTTGATTGAAGTCAACCCGCGCGTCAGCCGCTCATCTGCGCTTGCTTCCAAGGCGACCGGCTACCCGATCGCGAAGATTGCTGCCAAGCTCGCAATCGGCTATACACTCCACGAGTTAAAGAACCCGGTGACCGGCACGACTTATGCAAGCTTCGAGCCGGCACTCGATTATGTGGCCTTGAAAATCCCGCGCTGGCCGTTCGACCAATTTCCTTTAGCAGACCGCACGCTCGGCACGCAGATGAAGGCGACCGGCGAAGTGATGGCGATCGAACGGCGCATGGAAGCCGCCATGCAAAAAGCGCTGCGCTCGCTTGAACTGCCGATCGACGGGTTCCGCCTTCCTGCCCTATACGCATTGCCGACGGGTGAGTTGCTGGAACTCGCAATGAAGCCGGACGACCGCCGTTTGTTCGTGTTGTTCGAATTGCTCATCCGCGGGAAAACCACCGACGAACTGCATGCCATCACCGGCATCACGCCGTATTTCTTATACGTGTTATCGAATATTGTTGCAGAATGGCAAGACCTCAAATCGATCAGCTGGAACACAGTGACCGCAGAACGCTTATTGCAGGCGAAAAAACTCGGCTTCAGCGACCAGCAAATGGCCGATATTTGGGGAGTGCCGGCAGCGGAAATTTGGGGGCAGCGCAGAAGCTATAAAATTGCGCCAGCTTACCGGATGATCGACACTTGCGCCGCGGAATTCCGCTCGAATACAAAATATTTCTATTCCACATGGGACAATGCCGCAGATGTCGACCGCTCAAATGATGCAAAAAAAGTGGCGGTCGTCGGATCCGGCCCAATCCGCATCGGGCAAGGCATCGAATTTGATTATTGCTGCGTGCACAGCGTCATGGCCGCACAGAAACTGGGCTACGAAGCGGTCATGATCAACAACAACCCGGAAACCGTCAGCACCGATTACGAAGTGGCCGATGCGCTTTATTTCGAACCGATCACAGCGGAAGATGTCTTGAACGTCCTGGAATTTGAAGGCATACACCAAGTCATCCTCCAGTTCGGTGGCCAGACTTCGCTTAATTTGGCGAAAGCGCTGGAACAAGCGGGCATCACCGTGCTCGGCTCATCGGTCGATTTGCTGGACCAAATGGAAGACCGCGACCGCTTTTACGCGTTTCTTGAATCAATCGGCTTGCCGACCATCCCCGGGACGACGGCAAATGCGCCGGAAGAAGTGCTGCCGGCAGCGGAAAAACTCGGCTTCCCTGTCTTGCTCCGCCCTTCTTATGTCATCGGCGGACGCGGCATGATCGTGCTTCACGACCAAGCGGAGCTTGATGCTTGGCTCGCGGGCGCGGACAAGGCGTTTCCGGTATTGGTCGACCATTTCGTTACCGGCAAAGAAGCGGAAGCGGATATTTTAACGGATGGCGACAATGTCTGGGTGTCGGCGATCTTCGAGCACATCGAAGGGACCGGCGTCCATTCCGGCGACAGCATTGCGAGCACGCCGCCCGTAACGCTGTCAGATGCCCAGCAGCAAAAGCTGGTCGATACCGCAAAGCATATTGCAAGACAACTCGATTACACCGGGCTGTTCAATATTCAATTCGTCTACGAAGAAAATCAATTATTCGTCATGGAAATCAACCCTCGGGCGTCGCGCACGGCGCCGATCAGCTCGAAAGTGACGGATGTGCCGCTCGTTCAGCACGCTACCGCCCTACTGCTCGGCGTGCCGTACGAGGAGCTTGGCATTGAAAACACATATAACGGACAACCGGACTTTACTGTTAAAGCCCCGGTGTTCTCCCATATTAAATTGCCTGGCCTGTCCCCGGTGCTGTCGCCTGAGATGATGTCGACCGGTGAAGTGATCGGCACAGCCAAGCTGTTTGAAGAAGCGCTCGAGAAAGCATTGACGGGGGCTTCTGTGCAGCTGGCGAAACTTGCAACAGGTTCAACGCTGTTCGCTGCTAAAGACAGCGCCGATTACGAGCAACTCGACGCCTTCCGGTCACAAGGCTTGACGATCGTCACCGAAGACCAACTTTCGTTTAACGAGTGGTTAGTATCGAAAGACGCTGCCGCCTATCTCGACTTTTCCGAAACGCCTGACGCTGCCCGCATGGCGCAAGCGGCCATCCACCGCCTCCATGCCTGGTCGCGCCCGGAGACTGCGGCCGCTTACGCCGCGAGCCAAAAAATCCAATCTGAACGCTTGAAAGGAGTGCTTGCCCAATGACGATGATCATGCCGCTTGCCCCAACGGTTGCCCAGGAAGATTTTCTCTCATTGAAAGACTATAGCACCGAGGAGATCCTCGATCTGCTTAATTTAGCGATTGAATTAAAGAAACCGGAAAACAAACATTTGCCACTCTTGAAAGGAAAAGTGCTCGGCATGATCTTCGAGAAATCGTCGACCCGTACGCGCGTGTCGTTTGAAGCGGGCATGCTGCAGCTCGGCGGCCACGCGATGTTCTTGAGTTCTCAGGATACCCAGCTCGGCCGCGGTGAAACGATTGCCGATACGGCCCGTGTATTGTCGGGTTATTTGGACGGCTTGATGATCCGCACATTCCACCAATCCGCCGTTGAAGAGCTCGCCGAGTTCAGTTCGATTCCCGTCATCAATGGCTT
This sequence comes from Planococcus sp. SSTMD024, assembly GCF_041320495.1. NCBI lineage: Bacteria > Bacillati > Bacillota > Bacilli > Caryophanales > Caryophanaceae > Planococcus > Planococcus sp. SSTMD024. The sequence continues at coordinate 18,219 of NZ_JBGGNS010000003.1, forward strand.
GACGGACGATTACCACCCGTGCCAAGTGCTCGCTGATTTGATGACGCTGATGGAACATTTCGGCGAGTTGAAAGGCCGCAAGCTGGCGTATATCGGAGATGGCAATAATATGGCCAATTCCTTGATGATCGGTGCCGCCAAAGTCGGGCTCGATATCGCGATCGCCGCCCCGAAAGGCTATGAGCCAAAAGCGGAGATGGTCGAACTCGCACGGGCCATCGCGCAAAATACCGGGTCTCTGGTGACGGTGACCAATGATCCCGTCGAAGCCGTCAAAAATAGCGACGCCATCTATACAGATGTCTGGGCGAGCATGGGCCAGGAAGCGGAAGCTATCAAACGTTTGAATGATTTTGCAGGATTCCAAGTGAATGCAGAACTGGTACAGCACGCAAAAGCTGATTACATCTTTATGCATTGCCTCCCTGCGCACCGTGAGGAAGAAGTGACGACTGCTATTTTGGAAGGGCCGCATTCGGTTATTTTCCAGGAAGCGGAAAACCGCCTGCATGCCCAAAAAGCGGTGCTTGTGACTTTGATGGGCGATTGAACTTATTGATACGAATGAAGAGCCTTGCCTGCAAATGGCGAGGCTCTTTTTGGGGTTGGCGAATTTTTAGCGGAGTGGCGTTTTCATGTGTGGAGGAGGAAGCTGTGTTTTTTCATCACCTTGGTAGCCGCCACCTCGCTTTGGGTTGAGCTCCCGCCATAAGCCAGGAAGAACGCCTGTCTCATGGCTTCGCTTCACCCTTAAGCGCGAGGGGCTTAGATATTTCGTTGAATCGAATGAGTCAGATGGTTTCGGTTCTGTATGGTTCGCCCGCCTTTGAATACCTCGCTTAGTTGGCAATGCATATGCTGAACAAAATCAGTAAACTGGTCTACCGAGAAAATGTGCACTTTATTTCTTCATTTACTAAATTGAGAGGGTGACGCAATTAATCACCATTCGAAACCTAGAGATGGAGTGTAGGGCGGCGACGCCTGAGGGATCAGCGGGTTTGAGAGACCCCACAGGAGCGCATGATTTTGGCGCGACGAGGAGGCTCGATTCCCGCCCCTAGGCAAGCGTCCGCCCGAAGCGCAATCTCTACCCGTAACTCTTACACGCCAAAAGTTCCCACAGCACAAAAAGAACCCAACCGCTAACCGGTTGGGTTCTTTTTCATTCTTTATGCCTCATCGTCCACAAAGCTCGGGTCCACTTTATCAAGCTTTTCTTCGTTCAAGATCGTGTACATTTCCGCAGTTTGTTCTTTTCGGACGTTTTCGCGCAATTGGTCGATGCGTGCTGTGACCACTTTCTGGCCGAAGCGGATCTGCAGTTCGTCGCCTTCTTTGACGACGCTGCTTGCTTTTGCTTTATTGCCATTGACCAAAATGCGCCCCTGGTCGGCTACTTCTTTCGCCAAGGTGCGGCGCTTGATCAAACGGGATACTTTCAGGAATTTATCGAGTCTCATGGTCTTCGCCCTCTCCGTGCCCAGCCTTCGCTTCGTTCCAGAAGCCATCGAGCTGGTCTAATGTGTAATCTGAAAATGTGCGGCCGCCTTCTTGCGCGCGCCGCTCGACGTGCGAAAAGCGCGTGTGGAATTTGCGGTTCGCCTGGACCATCGCCTGCTCCGGCGACAAACCGTAAAAGCGCGCGATGTTGACAAGCGTGAACAACAAGTCGCCGAATTCATCAAGCTGCTGGTCTTTGGAACCTTTCGCCACTTCATCTTTGAACTCCTGCAATTCCTCTTCGAACTTCGACCACGCACCGTCCGCGTCTTTCCACGTAAAACCTGCTTTCGCTGCCTTTTTCTGGAAATTATACGAAGTCATTAGCGAAGAACTATAACGTTCCTGGCCATCAAGCAGCGATTCTCCTGCCGGTTTTTCCTGGCGTTTGATCGCTTGCCAATTATCGACCACTTCATCTGCAGACGCCACTTCCACATCGCTGAAGACATGCGGATGGCGGCGGATCATTTTATCGCTGATCGCTTGCAACACATCTTCGAGTTGGAAATAGCCGTTGTCCTGTCCGATTTGCGCGTGCAGGAACACTTGCAACAACACGTCGCCCAACTCTTCAGCAATCGCTTCGTCGTCTTCCTCTTCAATCGCCTGCAATAGTTCGTGTGCTTCTTCAAGCAAATACGGGCGCAAGGATTCATGCGTCTGCTCGCGGTCCCACGGGCAGCCTTCAGGACTGCGAAGTTTTGCAATGATGTCACGGAACGTCTGCCATTCTTTCAAACGCTGCGTCTGTTCCGTTGCAGGAGGGACGTAGACGGTCGTCAAATTGTCGATCTCTGCCGAACGGTCGAGTTCGTGGAGCGGCACCGTGCGCAGGCGCTCAGAAGCGGCACCGGCGGCTGTGACGATTGTTACCGGATAATCATCCGGGTATTTCTCCATCAGCGATAGCTTCACTTCGGATGCGCTGAACTGGTCATACACTTGCGCGATTAAAATGTGTTCGGTCATATTCAACCGGTCGCTGTTGAGGCCTGTGCCATCCACCAGCTGGAAGCCTTCGATCGGGTCGATGCGCAATGCGCCGAATATGGCGTCGAGAAAGCTTTGTCCCCCGGCAATCGACAGTTCGCAGCGCCCTTGCTGTTCTGCTTCAATCAAAAACTGCACCGTCTGCTCCGCGACGAGCGGGTGTCCCGGGACCGCGTAATAAATCGGACCATTCTCCGCATGTGCGATAAGCGTTTCGGCAATTTCCCGATACACTGGTGCAAAATCATCGTGTTTTTCGTAAATTGCATCAAAACTCTCGTAACGTAAGCCTTCTGTTTCGAGCTCTGCCACGACCGGATGGTCCGCAGTCCGCAAATAAAGCGGGTCCGCCTCTTTCAATGTGCGGTATATGCCGAGCGGCAATTGCAGAAGATCTCCGGCGCCAAGGCCGAGTATGTGAATGGTATGCATCATCTAACTCCTTTTCTTTCGTGGATTGAGCGCCAGCTGCAGCGCAGCCAGGCGGCGGCCGAACGGAACGATGTACCATTCCCTTTCGGTGATGATCCGTGATTTCGCCACCACCAATAAAAACACCGCAGCACCGAGCGGGACCGCCGTCAGCGTAATGAATACCGCTTCAAGGCGGCCTTCCCCTGGCATTAGCGGCACAACGTAAGCTTCGTATCCATACACGACAATAGCCATGGCGGTTGACGCCACGATGAGCCAGCCATAAAACCGAACGCGCGCAAATTGCATGGCCCATGCCGTTTTAAAATACCAGATGAGCGCAACTGCAATGAATGCCAAGCCGATGTTGCCGGCAAGCGCCGCACCGGTGATGCCGTACCCCGGCACCAGCCATAAATTGCCTGCCAGTTTCAAAATCAAGCCGATAAACAATAATAGCGCCGGCACGCGGATTTTCCCGAAGCCGTATAGCATCGCCGTCAACACGAGCACAAGCGACATCGATACGATTTGCCAATTAAAAACGATGAGCGCAAACGAGCCGTCCGGTGTCTTGAACAACGCTTCATTCACATAAGGCATGACCAGCGTCAAACCGGCGGACGCCGCGACCGCAAATAAGACAGAAACACGAAATGCGAGGCTCGCATACAGTTCCGGGCTACGGCCGCTTTTTTGGTACATCGTGCGGGCAATGAGCGGCACGAGCGACAGCGTCAAAGAAGTCGCCAGCAAAATGCCGAATTGCACGAGCGGCTGCGCGCGGTCATAGATGCCTTTTTGTTCCATAGCCGCCTGTTCCCCGATCTGCTGTTGTAACAGGCGGTAGACAGTAAACGAATCGACCAGCTGAAACAGCACCAATAAGAGTGAACTCATGCTGACGCTGAGGCTCGTAAACAGCAGTTTCTTCGCTGTTCCGTGGCCGAAAGAAGCCGCAGGGCGTTTTTTATTGCTATCGTACGAGCGCCACAGTAACAGGACCGCTGCCAATGCACCGGCACCTGCCGCTGCGATCGCCACTTGCCCTGCCGCATAAAGCGACAAACCGGAGCTGATGGCAGCAAATGCGCCGATCAGAATGACCGCGACGCGCACTGCCTGCTCTAAAACTTGCGCCGTGGCGACCGGCGCCATATTGCCCGTTGCCTGAAGCCGGCCTTTTAGGATGGCAAGCGGCGCCATGAAGACGACCGCGAACGCACCCGCCCGGAGCAATCCGGAAAGCGCCGGATCACCCATCCAGCCGGCAAGTACACCAGCACCCAAGTAAAGTACGGCGAACGCAGAAGCCGAAATGATGGCGATCAGCCAGAACGCAACGCGTAAAATGCCTGCGTGCTCTATGTCCTGATGCTCCGCCAATAATTTTGATACGGCAACCGCGAAACCATAGGACGTCCAAATGCCGAAAATCGCAACGAATGGATACACTTGCTGGTAAATATAAAAGCCCTCGTCGCCGACCAAATTCTGAAACGGCACCCGGTAAACGGCACTCAGCAGTTTGACGAAAAACCCTGCGAGCGTAAGCAACACGGCGCCTTTTAAGAAACTGGCCATCGAATTCTGCGCCGTCATCTATTTGCCCCCCGCATCACCCGACAGATGCCTCTTCTCTGACAGAATCAGCTAGAATCTCCATCATGCCTTCCAGCACATCAAACGGATGGTGCTTGCCGGTCTTTTTGCCGTCGATATTCAATACGAGCGCCTGGCCGTTCATTGTGAAACCTACTGCGCGGCCATAGCTACCGGAGGCTTCGACGACTTTTCCGCCGTCGATCGCTTCGGTTCCGGCATCGCTCAATTTGATGGTGACACGGTCGCCTTGCTGCTTGATCGATTCGACGCCGGCCGCGCGCGCCCAGACTTTCATGCGGGCGATGCGCAGCAATTGCTCGGCTTCGATCGGCAAATCACCGAAGCGGTCAATCAATTCATCCTGCAAATCGATCATTTCTTCGGCCGTTTCCATGTTTTTGACGCGCTTGTACATTTGGATCTTCTGGTAGCCGTCGGCAATATAGCTGTCCGGGATATAGGCGTCTTCCGCGAGTGAAATTTCCACTTCCGGCAAGACCTCTTTCTTCATGCCGGTGCGGCGTTCTTCAATCGCTTCTTCGAGCATTTGCGAATACAAGTCGAAGCCGACCGAATCGATAAAGCCGTGCTGCTGGGAACCGAGCAAATTGCCCGCCCCGCGAATCGACAAATCGCGCATCGCAATCTTGAACCCTGAGCCGAGTTCGGTGAATTCCTTGATTGCCATCAAACGTTTTTCTGCGACGTCCGTCAGCACTTTATCGCGCTGGTACATGAAATAGGCGTATGCCACACGGCTCGAGCGCCCGACGCGCCCGCGCAATTGGTACAGCTGCGACAAGCCCATGCGGTCGGCGTCATAGACGATGAGCGTGTTGACGTTCGGAATGTCGATGCCGGTCTCAATGATCGTCGTCGTCACGAGAACATCGTATTCGCCGTCGAGGAAGCCGAGGATGATCGACTCGAGTTCAGTCTCGGACATCTGCCCATGGGCATAGCCGACGCGCGCTTCCGGGACGAGCTGCTGGATCTCGTCCACTTTGCGGGTCATGTCGCTCACCCGGTTGTATAAATAAAACACTTGTCCGCCGCGCGCCATCTCGCGTTCGATCGCTTCGCGCACGAGCCCGCCATTATGTTCCATGACATAGCTCTGCACCGGGAACCGGTTGGCAGGCGGCGTCTCGATGACGGACAGGTCGCGCACGCCGATCATCGACATGTGCAAGGTCCGCGGAATCGGTGTGGCTGTCAGTGTTAACACATCTACCGTCGATTTCAACTGCTTGATTTTCTCTTTATGGGTGACGCCGAAACGCTGTTCTTCATCAATGATCAACAAGCCGAGATCTTTGTACACAACATCTTTCGATAAGATGCGGTGCGTGCCGACAACGACGTCGACCGAACCGTTCTTCAAGCCTTTGACCGTTTCGGTTTGCTGCTTTTTCGAACGGAAGCGGCTCATGAGGCCCACTTCAATCGGGTAATCCTTGAAACGCTCGCTCATCGTTTCGAAATGCTGCTGGGCGAGAATCGTCGTCGGCACAAGGAACGCCACTTGCTTGCCGTCGAGCACCGCTTTGAACGCCGCACGGATGGCGACTTCCGTTTTGCCGTAGCCGACATCGCCGCAAATCAAGCGGTCCATCGGGCGTTTTCTCTCCATGTCTTTTTTCACTTCGTCGATAGAGCGCAATTGGTCAGGCGTTTCCTCGTAAGGGAATTCCGTCTCGAATTGGCGCTGCATGTCCTGGTCTTCGCTGAACGTAAAGCCTTCGAGTGCTTCGCGTTCCGCATACAGCTTAATCAAGTCATCGGCGATATCCTGTACGGCCGCCGATACTTTCGTGCGCGTCTTCTTCCATTCGACGCCGCCCATCTTATGGAGCTTTGGCTCTTTTTCTTCCGAGGCGATGTATTTCTGGACGAGGTCGATTTTGTCGACCGGCACGAACAATTTATCGTCGCCTTTGTAGACGATGTGGAGATAATCTTTGTGGACGCCGCCGCTTTCCAATGTCTCAATGCCGACAAAGCGGCCGATGCCGTGGTGGATATGGACGATGTAATCGCCCGGCTTGATCTCCGAATAGCTTTTGATGCGCTCGGCATTGGTCAATTTCTGTGCGCGGGTCTTTTTCTTCGGTTGCTTTTTGAACAATTCCGCATCCGTAATGACGGCCATGCGCTGCAGCGTCATTTCAAAGCCGCCGGACAATTCGCCGTCGACAAGATACGTCTTTCCATCTTGCACGATGGTTTTTTCGGTAATGATTTCCGCTTCCATTTCGTAATCTTCCAGCACGGCGCGCACTTTTTGCAGCCGTTCTTCGCCGCTTGCCACTACAAATACGCGAAACTTGCCAAGCGTCCAGCGTTCCATTTCCGCTTGCAATAAATTCATCTGCCCGTGGAACGATTGCATCGGCTTGCAGGAATAAGCGAGCGATTTCTTGATCGTCACAAGCGGGAAAGTCCGCGTAAACAATGACAGGAAATTGGCCGGCTGCTTGAGTTTCGACAATACCTCCCGGAACGGGTACGCGAGCGGCACCCCGTGGAGGAACTTCCCTTCCTCAAGGAGCGACACCGTCCATTCCGCTTCTTCGCGCTCCAGCGTTTCGGTCATTTCCTGGATGCGCCCGAGCTCATCGAAAAACACGACCCCTTCTTCAGGGAAATAATCGCCCAGAAAAGCGGATTGCGAGTCGACCAAAGCGGCATATTTCGCGAGCTGCTCCGGTTCATCACCGCTTCGAAGCGTGTCAATGTCGTGTTGAATGTATTGCAGCATCAACTCTTTCGTATCGTCATCCTTGAGCTTCTTCAAGCTTACCGTCAATTGGTCCTCGATGCGGTCTGCCAATACACGCTTCTGTCCTGCCGACAACACCAATTCAACAGCCGGCAAAATGCACAGCGACTCGATTTTCTCGAGCGAGCGCTGGTCTTCCGCCGAAAATAGGCGGATGGAATCGACTTCCGTATCGAATAGTTCAATGCGTACCGGATGCTCAAAATGCAGCGGATAAACATCAAGAATACCGCCACGCAAAGCAAATTCCCCCGGTGAAGTGACCATCGTCGTGCGGGAATAGCCCATTGCAACAAGCTTCAATAGCCAGTCTCCGGTATCGAGTTCATCCCCGTCCGCAACGCGCAAAGTCGCCCCCTCCCATTGTGCAGGAGACGGCAATAATTTGCGCAAGCCGGAAACCGGCGTGACGTAAATGCCTTTGCCGGTCGATTTCATATGATCGAGCGTATCGATGCGGTGGGCACGCAGTTCCGGCCCTGAAAATGCAATATCGGCAGCGATCGTTTCTTCTGCCGGATACAAACGCACGCGCTGCTCTCCTATCAACCTGACCAAATCGTCATAGACACGTTGGGCATGCAGCAAATTCGGCGTCACGACGAGCAGCGGCTTGTCCAGTTCTTCGTGGACCGTCTGGTAAAAAATCGGCCGCGCACTTCCGGATAAGCCGGAAATCAACTGATGGTCCTGGCCTTTCTTCAGTTCGTTGATAAATGATTGAGTGTGGGGATCCCCTAAAAATGTCTGCAAAATGTGCTTCACGAAGATTCCTCCTTCCTGTCCGAAATAAAGCCGTTTGATGGCTATAATACCCTTTTAAAAACGATGGGAAACGGGAAAAAGCCTTGGACGCACCCATGCGCCAAAGCGATTAACCGTTGTATTCATTCATGACTTCAATAAATGGTTTTGATAACCAGTAGTTGCACGCATCCGCACTTTTTACGATTGCTTCTTTCATCAGCGGCTTTTCGTCGTCGCGGAACCGGGCAAGTACGTAATCCGGTACTTTCATGCCTGCAGGCGGACGGCTGATGCCGATGCGCATCCGGTTGAACTGCTGGGTGCCGAGATGCTGGATGAGCGATTTGATGCCGTTATGCCCCCCCGCACTGCCTTTTTGGCGCAAGCGGAGCTGGCCTGCCGGCAAATCCAAATCGTCGTAGATGACTACAATGTCTTCAATCTCGACATTGTAATAATCCATCAAGGGGCCGATGCATTCGCCGGATAAATTCATATAGGTCAAGGGCTTGACGAGCATCACCTTGCCTTCCGGGCGATGGACAACGGAATACATCCCCTTGAACTTCGACTGCGTGAGCGGGGCGTTCCAATCGCTCGCCAATCGGTCGATTACATGAAAGCCGATATTGTGGCGGGTTTCTTCATATGCTTTTCCTGGATTCCCCAGGCCGATAATCATTTTCATAGCAAACTCCTTTTAGTTCTTCACTGCCTTTTATTTTACCATAACCCGCAACTATGCAATAAAAACAGGAACTGCCCAGAGGCAGTTCCTGTTTGAACGTTTCTTGAATTATTCTTTTTCTTCGCCAGCAGCTTCTTCTTCGTTGTCGCCGATGACTTCAGGCTCTTGTTCGCCTTCGTCTGTCGTTTCCAGCTCTTCCAGCTCTTCTTCAGTGCGTGGCGCCGTAACGGAGACCAATAGGAAATCATCGTCGTTCAAGATTTCAAAGCTGAACTTGTCGCGGATATCGCTGACCGATAACGAGTCGCCGATTGCGAGCTCGCTGACGTCGACATCAACCGAATCCGGAATATCGCTCGGTTTGACACGAATGTGTACTTCTCGGTTTGGCTGCGTGACAACGCCGCCTTCTTTTTCGCCTGGTGAGTCGCCGATCAAGTGAACAGTTGCATCGACATCGATTTCTTCAGACATATTGATTGCCAAGAAGTCGACGTGCTTGAAGCTGCCTTTCAATGAATCCATTTGGTAATCGCTCAAGACGACGTTTGTGCTTTTGCCGCCAATTTCCAAGCTGATGACGCCGTTGCGTCCAGATTCACGCAAAGTTTTGATTAAGTCGATCTCAGACACTGTAATCGGTGTCGTCTCCATTTTGTAGCCGTATACGACGCCAGGCACATTGCCTTCGCCGCGCAAATCGGTCAATGCCGAATGCGGCTTTCCTGTTTCACGTTTCGCTGCTGTCATTTTGATAGCCATATAATTTCAACCTCCAGTTATATTAAAAGCATAGTTTATAACTACCCTGTTGATATAAAGCTGAAACCTGGAAGACTCTGGCATGCGCCAGCGCCATCAATCAAATAAAGTGCTGACCGATTTCTGTTCGTGTACGCGGATGATGGTTTCGGCAAGAAGCGGTGCGACCGTCAACTGCTTGATCTTGTCGATTTTCTTTTCATCTGCAAGAGCGATCGAGTTGGTCACGACCAATTCCTTGATGACGGAATCCTGGATGCGCTGGACGGCCGGTCCCGACAAGACAGGGTGCGTACAGCAAGCATAGACTTCTTTCGCACCGCTTTCGATCAATGCGCTCGCCGCAATCGAAATGGTGCCGGCCGTGTCGATGATATCGTCGATGATGATCGCTGTTTTGCCTTCGACGTTTCCGACGATGTTCATGACTTCGGCAACGTTCGGGCGCGGGCGGCGCTTATCGATGATGGCAATCGGCGCTTTCAGGCGGTCAGCCATTTTGCGGGCACGCGTTACGCCGCCGTGGTCAGGCGACACGATGATCGCGTTTTCGAGATCGATGTTCGGATCGTTCAGGAAATGATCGGATAGGAGTGGCACTGCTACCAGATGGTCAATCAAAATATCAAAGAACCCTTGGATTTGCGGAGCATGAAGGTCCAACACGACAACACGCGTTGCGCCGGCTGTCTCGAGCAGGTTGGCGACAAGTTTTGCCGTGATCGGCTCGCGTGAACGCGCTTTGCGGTCCTGGCGTGCATAGCCGTAGTATGGGATGACTACGTTTACGGTACGCGCAGATGCGCGCTTGACGGCGTCGATCATGATCAATAGCTCCATCAAGTTTTCGTTAACGGGCTGTGAAGTCGATTGAACGATGAACACATCGCAGCCACGGATGCTTTCTTCGATGTTAATCTGGATTTCCCCGTCGCTAAAATGTGTTACCGAGCTTTTGCCAAGCGGCAAGCCCACTTGCTCAGCAATTTGCTCAGCCAGCTCTTTGTTCGAGTTCAACGAAAAGATTTTCAACTTCGAGTTAGTATTTTGAATGCCCATTGGGGGGAACCCTCCTATTATTTACGGTTTAGTTTGCTTGCGTAGCCTTCTTTATTTTCCTGGCGCGCCCGGCCGATCGCCAAGGCATCTCCCGGCACGTCTTTCGAGATGGTCGAGCCTGCCGCGACATAAGAACCTTTGCCGATCGTAACCGGTGCGATCAAATTCGAGTTGCAGCCGATGAACGAATCATCTTCAATAGTCGTGAGGTGCTTGTTCTTGCCATCGTAATTGACCGTAATCGTGCCGCAGCCGATATTGACGCCGCTGCCGACAAGCGCATCTCCGATATAGCTCAAATGGGACACTTTGCTGCCCGTGCCGAGCTCGGCTTTTTTCACTTCCACGAAATTGCCGATCTTCACTTCATTTCCGAGCGCGGATTGCGGGCGGATATGGGCGAATGGCCCGACAGCCGTATCGTTTCCGATGGTGCTGTCATACACTTCGGAACTGCGGATTTCGGTGCGGTCGCCGATTTTGCTGTTGACGATGCGCGTATTCGACGTGATGACGCAATCTTCCCCGATAACCGTGTCGCCTTCGATGGTGACGTTCGGATGAATGATCGTATCGGCCCCAATTTTCGCCTGTGCACTGATGTAGGCAGTCGCCGGGTCGATGATCGACACGCCAGCGCGCATATGCTGTTCAGCGATGCGGCGGCGAAGGAAAGTCTCCGCTTGGCTTAACGCCACGCGGTCATTGACGCCGAGTGTCTCTTCGAAGCTGTCGGTTGCGTATGCCGCGACGATTTCGCCTTGTTTCTGCAGAATTTCAATAACGTCAGGCAAATAGTATTCGCCTTGTACATTATCGTTGGAGACGTTTTTCAAGGCTTCGAACAAGGCTTCGTTATCAAAGCAATAAGTTCCCGTATTGATTTCTCTCACGGCTTGTTCTTCAGTCGATGCGTCTTTTTGCTCGACAATTTTTTCGACACTTTCAGAAGCATCCCGAATGATGCGGCCGTAACCGGTCGGGTCTTCTGCGAGGGCCGTTAAGATGGTCGCCTTAGCGCTAGTTTCTTTATGATGATCAATCAATGCTTGCATCGTTTCCGCACGGATCAAAGGCGTGTCGCCGCATACAACGATTGTCGTTCCGGCTTTCCCTTCAATTAACGGCGCTGCTTGCTGCACGGCATGGGCTGTGCCAAGCTGCTCTTCCTGAAGCGCATATTCGCTCATGTCTCCCAGCTGGTCTTTTACTTTCTCCGCTCCATGCCCGACGATCGTGACGATTTTCTCGACGCCAAGCTGATGGATATTCCCTGTTACATGCTCTACCATCGGCATGCCGCACACTGGGTGGAGTACTTTATACAATTTCGATTTCATGCGTGTGCCTTGACCGGCCGCTAAAATTACCGCATATGTATTGTCCATCGGTTGAATCCCTCCGTTTCTTGTATTTAAACTGATTAACTGAAAAATGATTGTCTGGCGAAAGTCGCTACCCGTTCTAGGCAAAAAAATGCCACTTTCACGTTTCCTTATTGACTATAGCTGAAAAACCCTTGATTTTCAAGGTTACAGGACATGACAATCCCATTACAAAGCCTGAAGCGAGCGCAATCCCGCCCATTTTCTGGCTTCTTGGTGACGCGCATGAGAAATGGGCTTCTTGCGTATTAAAAATTGCCGATAAAAAAAGAACCTTCTCTAGTACGTGGAAGGTTCTTTGGCGTATCAGATGCTGGCATTCTCGAGGATTGCCTGCTCTTCGCTTTGTTCATAGGCAACAAGCACGGCTTCCTGCAATTTATTGCGAGTGCCTGAATTGATTGGATGCGCAATATCGCGGAACTCCCCATCCGGCGTCCGCTTACTCGGCATGGCGACAAACAACCCATCATTGCCATCGATGACACGGATATCGTGCACCACGAATTCATTGTCGAGCGTGATTGAAGCGATTGCCCGCATGCGTCCGTCAGTCTGGACGCGGCGCAATCTTACATCAGTTACTTCCATTCTCAAATCTCCCCTTCTCTTGCTGTAATTTTTTGGCGCTTTTATTTGTATTCGGGGGAGAGGACTAAATTCCTTCAAAAATTACATAATTTATTAGAAAATTTACTTAATAAATGAAAAAAAAATAAAAACCACCCAAAAGGTGGTTTTATTGTGCAACTTTCGCAATGACTTCAATTTCCACTTTCACATCTTTTGGCAGGCGTGCCACTTCGACTGTGGAGCGTGCCGGCTTATGATCTCCGAAATAAGAAGCGTAGATAGAGTTAAGTTCCGCAAAATCGTTCATGTCTTTGATAAAGACCGTCGTCTTGATGACATGCTGAAGCGACGATCCCGCTTCGCCTAAAACAGCTTGAAGGTTGGCGAACACTTGATGCGTTTGTTCTGCAATGCCACCTTGTACGAGTTCTCCGTCTGCTTTCAACGGAATCTGCCCCGAGCTATAGAACATGTCTCCCGAGATGACGCCTTGGGAATACGGCCCAATTGCCGCTGCTGCTTTGTCTGTCGCTACGTATTTCATGTTAATCCGCCCCTTCAAAATAATTTCCGGCTCTCAATGTGATCGTCCGGTCTTTTTCACTGACTTCGTCCAATTTGACAAGAGAAAGATATTTTTCCACGAGACGTTCATCCACGTGCTCCGCTTCCACGAGCACCGCAACGCCTGCTAATGTGCAATCGAATTCTTCCAATAAGTTCTTCATGCCATTCATCGTGCCGCCGACTTTCATGAAATCGTCGGTGATGAGTACGCGCTGGCCGCTCTTCATGCTGCGTTTCGACAGCACCATCGTCTGGATGCGCCGCGTGGAACCCGAGACGTAATTGATGCTGACCGTGGAACCTTCTGTCACTTTGCTGTCGCGCCGGACGATGACCACTGGCACATTCAAGTGGCGCGCGATGGCCTGGGCAATCGGGATCCCTTTAGTCGCGACCGTCATGATAGCATCGATTTTCTCGCCTGCAAACGCACTGGCGAACACTTTGCCGACCCGGTTCATCATTTGGGGGTTGCCGAGCACATCGGTCATATATAAGTAACCGCCCGGCAACAGCCGGTCCGATTGGCTCAATTCGGTAATCAGTTCATCCATCACTTGGCGAATCTCAGGGTCCTTCATCTTCGGCACATATTTGACGCCACCCGATGCCCCCGGTACCGTCATCAATAGGCCGATGCCTTTTTCTTCAAAGGTTTCCTTGACGATGCCTAGGTCTTCGCTGATCGAAGACTTCGCTGACTGATACAGCTCCGAGAAATATGTCAACGGAATCAATTGATGCGGATGTTCCAATAGATAATGCGTCATGTCGACCAAGCGTTCACTGCGCTTCCATTTCACTACTACCCTCTCCTAAACACGAATATTCTAATGAAAACTTACCATAAATATACGTATTTAAGCAAGGGGCTCCCGGTCGCCGAGCAAGCGTACCGCATACACTTCGGAACAGAAGCCGCGCAGGCCATTGTAGATGCGCGGGATGCGCGCTTCCTGATTGACCAAGCCAAAGACAGTCGGGCCACTGCCGCTCATGAGTACCGCATCGGCGCCGAATTTAATCATGTGCTCCTTGATCTGCCCGACTTCTGGGTGCAGGTTCATCGTTACACTCTCGAGCGCATTTCCGAGGTTGTCGCACATCGATTCATAATCGCCTTCACGGAGTGCTGCAATCATCGCTTGTGTGTCCGGATGAGCCGCTTTGTCCGGATCGAACGCCCCGTAAACATCCGCTGTCGAGACACCGAGCGATGGTTTGGCAAGAATGACCCAGCAATGCGGAGGCGCCGGCAGCTCTTCGATGACCTCGCCGCGCCCTGTCGCAAGCGCCGTGCCGCCGTACACGCAAAACGACACATCAGAGCCGATTTTCGCACCGAGCTCCGCCAACTCGTCGAGTGACAAATTCAATTGCCATAGCTGGTTGAGGCCTTTCAATGTAGCTGCTGCGTCGCTGCTGCCACCGGCTAATCCCGCAGCTACCGGAATCTGTTTATCGAGCGAAATGATGACGCCTGTTTTGATATTGAATGTATCTTTGATCAATTGCGCAGCCTGGTACGCCAAGTTGCGCGAGTCGTTCGGCACAAAACGGTCCGCCGACTGGATATGTATGCCTTTCGCTGTCCCTTGCAGGCCGATCCGGTCGGCCAAGTCGACGGTGGTCATGATCATTTCGATTTCGTGGTAATTATCCGGACGCTTGTACAAGACATCCAGCGTCAAATTGATTTTGGCAGGCGCTTTTATATAGAGCATCCCACTGCCTCCTTTTTTGTTCTGATGAAAACTATTTTAACACAGACATACAGCTTCCGAAGAACCGGAGCAATAGAAAAAACCCGCTTCCGGCGAAATCACCGGAGCGGGTTGTAAAGTAAGTATGAAATAAAGTTCAATTATTTAACGACAAGTGCGTCTTCTGTTCCTTCAAAGACAGTGATTTCCACCGCTTCAGTTAAGATGTCCGCGTAGCTATAAGATACACGTTCAAATGCATGTTCATCTTGATCCAATTCAATCACGAACACGGAGTGATAGGTTTCACGCAGAATTCCGGCACGTTCTACCGTCTTCTTGCGACCTCCGTTTGCTTTTAACAGCAACCTTTTCCCTAAATGCAGGTCTAATGACTTTTTAATCTCCGCCAAAGTTTTGGGCATTTTGTCTACACCTCACTATAGTCTAAAGTCTAGCATAAAATGACCGCGGAGTCAAATAAATTTTTAATTTTACCAATGCTTTTCAGGAATTGCAACAGTTATTTATCCGAAATATTCTACTTCCGAAAAAAACTGTGCCAAAACTGTTACAGTTTCGCGGTTTAATGAAAATGCGGATATAATTTATCGGACAACAGCCCGAATTCCTTGATGCTGAGCGTTTCACCGCGGCGCGCCGGGTCGATGCCCGCCTCGTCGAGCGCCTGCAAAATGAAGTCTTTTTTCGCTTTCCCGTTCGGCATGGCGCTTTGCAAGTTGTTGAGAATCGTCTTGCGGCGTTGGACAAATGACCCGCGTGTCACCGAGAAGAAAAAGTCTTCGTCGATGACCTTGACGATCGGTTCCGGCCGTTTGATCATGCGGATGACCGCAGAGTCGACATTTGGCTGGGGCATGAATACCGACTTCGGCACGGTCATGGCGTAATCGGCTTCCGTGTAATATTGAATGGCGATCGACAAGGAGCCGTATGCTTTCGTGCCGGGTTTCGCCGTAATGCGCTCCGCTACTTCTTTTTGCAGCATGACGACCATGCCGCGAATCGGCAGCTTCTCGAGCAATAATTTAAGGATGATCGGTGTGGTCACATAATACGGCAAGTTGGCGACGACCATGATGTCGTCAAAACCGGCCAGTTCTTGTTGTATCGCTTGTTCAACGTCCGCTTTCAAAATATCGGAATGGATCACTTTGACATTATCATAAGGCGACAAGGTGTCTGCGAGCACCGGCAATAGCCGCTGGTCGATTTCAAACGCCAGTACTTTTCCTGCGTCTCTTGCCAAATGTTCGGTTAACGCGCCGATGCCTGGGCCGATTTCAATGGCCGCCGAGTCTTTTGTGAGGCCTGCCTGGGAGACGATTTTGCGTAAAATATTCGGGTCGATCAAAAAGTTCTGGCCAAGGCTTTTCTTGAACGTCAGGCCGTGTTTGGCCATGATCTCTTGCGTACGAATCGGTGTTGCTATATCTTTGGTCATGTTCTGTCCTCCTGGGTTAACGCTTGTACTGCGTCGATAAACTGCTGTTTGGTAATGCCGAACACATGCAGGCGCTTATGCAGCTGCTTGCCATTCGTATAGCCGATGTTGAGCGCTTCCCCGAGCTCAGTCCTGCGCGCTTTCGCTGACGGATGGGCGATCAGCCGGGCGTCAATCAAATCCTCTAAGGTGATCTCCACCGGCCGCTCTGCTGCCTGCGGCGTATAGACCGCCTCTAACGCCTGACGGATGTCTTCATCACTGGCATGCTCAATGCCCAGCCCTTTTCCGTTTTTGGCGATGGTCTTTTCTTTCGCCAAAAACGCGTGCTTGGCTTGCGGCACGTGTTCTTCAATAATAGCACGAATCCGCCTGCCCGGATAATCGGGATCCGTGAAGACGATGACGCCCCGCTTCTCCTGGGCATGCATAATCCGTCGCAAGGTCTCGTGCGAAATGGCGGAACCGTTCGTTTCAATCGTATCGGCGCCTACAGCCCGCTTGATCGCCACTGTATCATCTTTACCTTCAACAACGATCACTTCTTGTATATTCATGGTCTATCCCTCGTTTCTGCAGATCTCGTTCATTTTATCGCGCTTTCGGCAAACATGTAAAAAGCTTTCCCGACATTCCGGGAAAGCTTTTCCTTCTATAATAATACCGTATTCGATTAGTTGAGGATTTTCACTTTCACTTGCTTGCGCCCGAATGCGATGGCATCGGAACGGTTCGGCATGAACAAATCGATCTTGTTGCCTTTGATCGCTCCGCCCGTATCGCCTGCGATAGCATTGCCGTAGCCTTCTACCCATACTTTTGAACCGAGTGGAATGACACTTGGGTCAACTGCGATCACTTTAAGGCCCGGGTTCGCTTTCAAGTTGATGCCCGTTGCCGTGATGCCGGAGCAGCCTGTGCAGCTAGCTGTGTACGCTGTTGCAGAGACATAGAATTCCTTGCCGCCCGTAGGCTCAGAAGCGGCTTCTTTTTTCGCTGGCTGTGGTGCAGCCTTCGCTTTTTCAGGAGCTTTTGCTACCGCTTTTGGAGCTGCAGCTTTCTCGGCTTTCGCCGAAGCTTTTTTCACTGGCGCGGCTTCTTTTTTCACTGATGCCTGTTTAGGGGCAGCTGTTTCTTTTTTCGCTGTGCCGCGTGAAACGCTCGCTACGACGGTTTTCGTGCCGACAGCCAAAATCTGCTGTTTCGGTTCTTTGACGACTTTTTCTTTTTTCAGTTCACGTTTTACTTCTTTGCCGTTTTCTTTCACGACTTCGTACGTTTTCTTAACCAATCCATTCTGCCCTTTTTGAACCAGCTTTTCGCTGCCTTTCAACAGGGAAGAATCTTTTCTCGTTTCCACTGCATAGTTCACAGCGTCTTCCACTACATCGGTGACTTTTTCTACACGCACGACCTCGACTTTGGAGTTTGGAAGAACAAGTGCGTCCATATCCTGCTCTACGCGGTCAAGTTTGCTTAATTCAACACTATGCTGTTTTAAAAAGTCAGCGACCGTAGTCGAAGTGGACCAGACTTTTTTGTCTTTTCCGCCATCCACGATGGTTACTTCATATGCTTTTTCTACATCGATCACTGTATCTTCATCAACGGTTTCATCGAGTGCAGGGCTTACTTTGTCATGCTTTGTCACTTCGATTTCCGCTTTTTCCAGAATAGCGGAGACCGTGTTTTCCGTCGTCCATGCTGAACGGGTCTCGCCGTCAACCGTTACTGCGTATTGTTCCGCTTCGTCCCATTCGATGGCAGCGTCGCCTTCGATCTTCGTATCGGCTGAATGGCTGAGGAAATCGTCTTTCCCGACTTCAATCGCTTGCTCGTCCAATACGTCGCCAACTGTTTCAGCGTGCGTACGGATCTCTTCTGTTTCCCCGTTCGCTGTAATCGCCACCGTATTTTTCGTGCCTTCAAAAATTGCAAAAGTTAACACAGCTGCGAACAAGAGAACCGTCGCAATGCTGACAGCCACCGATTTACCGTTAAATGATTTATTGGTATTGGTATTATTTGCTTCTTTTGTCAAAAATAACTCCTCCTTTGTACACCTGAGTGATTATAGGCGCGCCCCACTTCCGTGTCAACGCATATGTTTTTTCAATTAACCAGCATTTATGAAAATTTATAGAAACGTTCCGCGTTTTTTGTCGTTGCTTCCGCTACTGTTTCGACCGGCAGCTCTTTCAAGCGGGCGATCTCTTCGGCCACCAGCGGCACGTACGAAGGTTCATTGCGCTTGCCGCGGTAAGGATGCGGCGCGAGATAAGGGGCATCGGTTTCGATCATCAAATGCTCCAGTGGAATTTCAGCGGCCACTTCTTTCGGCTTTTTGGCGTTTTTGAATGTTACCGGCCCGCCGAGTGAGATCATGAAATTCATCTTGATGCTCTCTTGCGCCGTTTCGACGCTGCCTCCGAAGCAATGCATGACGCCTCCGACTTCCTGTGCATTTTCTTCGCGCAATATCGTCAGCACGTCTTCTGTCGCTTCCCGGTTATGGATGATTATCGGCAAACCGACCCGTTTAGCGAGTTGGATCTGCTTGCGGAATACTTGTTGTTGGATATCTCTCGGTGATTTGTCCCAATGGTAATCGAGGCCCGTTTCGCCGATGCCGACCACTTTTTCATGCGCGGCCAATTGTTCGATCCATTCGAGATCTTCATCCGTGCAATCGATCGCATCGACAGGATGCCAGCCGACGACCGCATAGATAAAGTCGTAGCTTTCAGCCAATTCAATGGCTCGTTTGATCGTTTTCCGGTCAAAACCGATGACGACCATTTTCTCCACCTTGCTGTTTAGCGCGCGATCAATGACTTCTTGTAAATCTTCATCGTATTGATCGGCGTTTAAATGAACATGGGTATCGATATACATCTTCATCAGTCTCCTTCACATAGATTACATTGTACGGGTTGGAGCCATTTCTTTCTTCACAGCCACATTACATTTGGATTACAAAACATGATGTTTTGAAGTCATTTCGTTATTTCTAGCTGTTTTTCTAGTCATTAAGTCACGAAACGCAAAAAAACAGCCTGCTCAACTGAGCAGGCTGTCACATGAATATTTACTTAACTTGTGTACCGTTCGGTAACTTTTGGTCTACGGAAGCGATGGTCAGGTAGCCATTTTGCTGCCCGGCAAGAATCATGCCTTGCGATAATTCACCGCGCAGCTTGACCGGTTTCAAGTTGGCGACAATGATGACTTTTTTGCCGATGAGTTCATCCGGCTTGTAATGCTCAGCAATGCCGGAGACGACTTGGCGTGTTTCATAGCCCATGTCCACTTGAAGCTTCAATAGCTTATCCGTTTTCTTCACCGGCTCGCATGCCGTAACCGTCGCCACCCGCAAGTCCACTTTCATGAAATCATCGATCGTTATTTCAGGAGTATCCGGCTTTTCCGGTACGGTTTCTACTGGTGCTTGTTCTTCTTTTGGCGCTGCCCCTCCGCGCATTTGGTCGCGGATATAGGCCACTTCCGGTTCCACTTCAAGACGCGGAAAAATCGGCGTGCCTTTTTTCACGACGGTCGTACCTGCAGGAATCGCGCCGAATGTCTCTAATGTCTGCCATTCGAGGAATTCCGGCGCAAGGCCGAGCTGTTCGATGATCTGCTTCGGTGCATTCGGCAAGAACGGCTGCAGCATAACGGCCGTCATGCGCAAGCTTTCCGCGAGATGCGCCATGACCGACGCGAGCTGTGTACGGTCGCCGTCCTCTTTAGCCAAGACCCACGGCTGCGTTTCATCGATGTATTTATTCGTGCGGGAAATCAATGTCCACACTTCGCTCAACACGAGGCTGAACTGCATTTTTTCCATATGCTCTTCGTAAACAGCCACTGTATTTTTCGCGATCGTCTGCAAAGTCTCGTCGAAGTCGGTCTTGAAGCCGTCGACTTGCGGCACTTCCCCGTCAAAGTATTTATTGATCATCGAAACGGTCCGGTTCAATAAATTCCCGAGGTCGTTCGCCAAGTCGTAATTGGTGCGCTCGACAAAGGATTCCGGCGAGAACACGCCATCAGATCCGAATGGCAGCTCGCGCAATAGGAAATAACGCGCTGCATCCAACCCGTAGCGCTCCACGAGCATTTCCGGATAGACGACATTGCCTTTTGATTTCGACATTTTGCCGTCTTTCATCATGATAAAGCCGTGTGCGAAGACTTTCTTCGGCAATGGCAGATCAAGCGCCATGAGGAAGATCGGCCAATAGATCGTGTGGAAACGCACGATGTCTTTTCCGACCACGTGCACATCCGCTGGCCAATATTTATTGAAGTTGGAATCGTCATTCGAGCCGTAACCGAGTGAGGTGATGTAATTCGACAAAGCGTCGACCCATACATAAATGACGTGCTTCGGATCTCCAGGAACCGGGATGCCCCAGTCGAATGAAGTCCGGGAAACAGATAGGTCTTCGAGGCCCGGCTTGATGAAATTATTGACCATTTCATTTTTGCGCGATTCCGGCTCGATGAACTCGACATGCTTATCGTAATAATCAAGCAAGCGGTCTGCGTACTTTTTCATATTGAAGAAATACGATTCTTCTTTCACTTTGTGCACCGGGCGTCCGCAATCCGGGCAATTGCCGTCTTCGAGCTGCGATTCCGTGAAGAAGGATTCACAAGGCGTACAATACCAGCCTTCGTATTCCCCTTTGTAGATATCGCCATTGTCGAGGAAGGTTTGGAAAATTTTCTCCACCCCTTCCTTGTGACGGGCTTCTGTCGTACGGATAAAGTCGTCATAACTGATGTCCATGACTTCCCATACTTTTTTCGCCGCCTCGGCCATCTCATCAACAAAGGCTTGCGGTTCTTTGCCGGCTTCGCGGGCTTTTTCTTCAATTTTTTGGCCATGCTCGTCCATGCCCGTCAAAAAACGGACATCGAAGCCGCGCAGGCGTTTATAACGTGCCATCGCATCGGATGCAACAGTCGTGTAAGCCGTTCCGATATGGAATTTTCCGCTCGGATAGTAAATGGGAGTCGTCAGGTAAAATGTCTTGTTCTTGGCAGTCACGAAAAATTCCTCCAGTTTTTTTGTATATCCTTTATTTTAACGAAGTCGCGAATTTTGTACAATGTTTGCTCCCGCAAGAAAAAGTTGAGTCCCAAAATTGGAGCTTCTTCCCAAAATAGGGTGACAGGAAAATAAATGGCAAAAAAATAACGAAAAAATGGGTATTTGCCTCAAAAACCCAAAATTTATTATGAAATACATAGTTTTTTATTGACCAAATTGACATTACTTGGTATGATTTATGACAAGAAGTGGTAAATGTCGAATTTTGACGAATTCTACCGCTAAAATTGAAAGGGGCTAATGATTATGAAATCGACTGGTATTGTTCGTAAAGTAGACGAATTGGGCCGCGTAGTT
The DNA here is from genome assembly GCF_041320495.1 of Planococcus sp. SSTMD024. Taxonomy (NCBI): domain Bacteria; kingdom Bacillati; phylum Bacillota; class Bacilli; order Caryophanales; family Caryophanaceae; genus Planococcus; species Planococcus sp. SSTMD024. The sequence goes on from NZ_JBGGNS010000003.1 coordinate 39,881, forward strand.
ATTCCGATTGAATTGCGCCGTACGCTTGGAATTGCAGAGAAAGACGCGTTGGAGATTTATGTCGACGACGACAAAATTATCTTGAAAAAGTATATGCCAAATATGACATGTGCGGTAACTGGTGAAGTTTCCGATGAGAACATGCAATTGGTTGGCGGCAAATTGATCCTCAGCCCAGAAGGCGCGGAGCAGCTTGTTAAAGAAATCCAAAGCAATTTGAAGAAATAAAAAACCGGCGTGCCTATGCACACCGGCTTTTTTTATGGGCTCGATTCAGTCTTTATGGAATGCTTCGTATACATCCCGCTTCGGAAGGCCGCGCGCTTTCGCTGCTTCCTTGATCGCTTCTTTCGAAGAAATTTGTTTTTGTTCCATTAACTGAGTGACATGCTGTGCGTATGTCAGTTCTTTCCACCACTCATCCACTTCCAGCACATCAGGCTCCAAATTACCTTCAACCACTAAACAGAATTCGCCGCGGATTTCGTTCGACTCCGCCCAAGCGACCGCTTCTTCCAAGCTTCCGCGCAGAAACTCCTCGAATTTTTTGGTCACTTCCCTGGCCAATACAATCCGCCTGTCGCCACCAAACACCGTCAGCAGGCTTTTCAAACTGTCTTTCAGACGATGTGGTGCTTCATAAAACAGCAGTGTTTCTTCTTTCTGGCTCAGTTTTTCAAGCTCCATCACGCGCGCTTTCTTATTGCGCGATAGAAACCCGTAAAACAGAAACGGCTGCGGCGTGATGCCAGAAGCGATCAATGCGCTGAGTGCCGCATTCGCACCCGGTACCGGGACGACCGGGTAACCCGCATCGACCGCTTTTTTCACAATGTCTTCCCCGGGGTCGGAAATGCACGGCATGCCGGCATCGCTAACCAGTGCCACCGATTTGCCTTCCGCCAAATAGCGGAGGATTTTCTCTCCCCCGCTTTCCTGGTTGTGTTCATGATAGCTGACTAACGGCGTGTCGATGGAAAAATAATTGCAAAGCTTCTTGGTGTTGCGCGTATCTTCCGCCGCGATGACATCCACTTCTTTTAACAGCCGCAGCGCGCGCACCGTCATGTCTTCCAAATTACCGATCGGCGTCGCCACTAAATAAAGCGTCGTTTGGCCGCCGCTGAAACTTTTCTGTGATTTCATGTCCATTCCGCCTTTCCATCCCGAATATAGGCGATTTTTTCCGCCTTGCTCAATTGTTTAAAGGCGTATTCCGCTTTCATCGCTTCCGGCTTCGTTTTGAATGACTCGTGGTAAATGAGCGTGAGGGGCCCACGGGAGCGCGTATATTTCGCGCCTTTTCCGCTTTCATGCTTCGCTAAGCGCTTCTCTAAAGCATTCGTGTATCCCGCATAATACGACCCGTCCCCGCATTCAAGCACGTAGAAATAATGCTCATTGTTCGGTTCCATACAACAAGCCCCGCACTTCTTCCGTGTATTCGCCGTCTTCCCCGTAAACGATCAACGGCGGCAATACTTTCAGATCCGGCTTGCCGTCCTTGATGCCTTCGATCAATAAGGTATTCGCGTCTTTGCCCGCTTTCGGGTAGACGAGCCGGATGCGTTTTGGCTCCAGACGGTTGGCCCGCATCGCTGCCATGATGTCGATCAAGCGGCCCGCACGGTGGACAAACGCCGCCTTGCCGCCTTGCTTCAACAGCTGGCTCGCAGACCGTACCGCTTCATCCAAGGTCAAATGCAATTCGTGGCGCGCAATCGCCATATGCTCGCTTAAGTTTTTATCGCTCATGTCATGCGCAGGGAAATACGGTGGATTGCAAGTCACCGTATCGAATTTCTCGTAGCCGAGTTGCGCCGGGATTTCCTTCACATCGCCTTCGATGATATCGATTTGTTCTTCGAGGCCGTTGAATTCGATGCTGCGGCGCGCCATTCCCGCCAGGCGGGGCTGCAATTCGACACCTGTGATCGTCGATTCGGTGCGGGCGCTCAAAAATAATGGAATTGCCCCGTTGCCCGTGCACAAATCGACAATCCGTCCGCGCTTTTTCGGCACATAGGCAAAACGCGCCAACAGCACTGCGTCCAAAGAAAAAGAAAACACCGAAGGGCTCTGGATGATGCGCAAGTTTTCCGCCAGCAAATAATCCAAGCGTTCGTCATCTGTTAACATATCGTTCACTCCTGCCATAATAAAAGGCTGCCGCCACACGGAGTGTCGGAAGCCTGTTGGTTCTATTTCTATGTTGTGCTTGTCTTGCCAGTATGGGCGCCCTCGCTTTTCTTCATGTCTAACTCGAACGCCTAGCTCCTCGGGTCATAAGCCGTTTACCCTATGCGGCAAAGAGCGCCGCTTCGGGTACCCGTCTTATGCCTGTCGGAGCTGAACAGGCGCCCTCGCTTTTCTTCATGTCTAACTCGAACGCCTAGCTCCTCGGGTCATAAGCCGTTCACCCTATGCGGCAAAAAGCGCCGCTTCGGGAACTTGTCTTATGCCTGTCGGAGCTGAACAGGCGCTCTCGCTTTTCTTCATGTCTAACTCGAACGCCTAGCTCCTCGGGTCATAAGCCGTTTACCCTATTCGGCAAAAAGCGCCGCTTCGGGAACTTGTCTTATGCCTGTCAGAGCTGAACAGGCGCCCTCGCTTTTCGTTATTAATTCTGCTTGTTCAAGAACGATAGGCAGAATAGGCAGTCGTCGCCTTTTCTGGAGCTGCCGAAATGGACATTGCAGACGTGATAGCCTTCGTGGTACAGGCGCGCCAAGTTATCGTAGCCTTCGCCGATGTCCATGACGGCTTTTTTCAGTTTCACCGGGTCGACTTTTTCCGGTTCCGGCACTTTTTCGTTCAGTTCATCGAGACGGGCACGCAAATGGTGATTTTCCAGTTGCAGCGCGTGATGCTCTTCCATCGTCCGCGCTACGACTGTTTTCAAATCACGGAACTGCTCTTGCATCGATTCCAATTGCTGTTCAAAGTCCATGACCGTATCCAAAAAGTTCTTTTCTTTCACTGATACCACCACCTCACGCTCTCGTCCCTTGGTTCATGATTTCATCCAATGTATATTCCAGCGTCTGGTCTTGTTCTGCCAGGCGGATTTTCAATACTCTTTCAAGCAAGTTCAAGCTGACGACACGGCCGTTGCCATCTGGCGTCTCGACACGTGCGCCGATATCCGGCATTTCCTTTTTCGCCTGCTCGTATTCGTCGTTCTCGTACTTCAAGCAGCACATCAAACGGCCGCATAGCCCGGAAATTTTCGACGGGTTCAACGACAGGTTTTGGTCTTTTGCCATCTTGATCGACACCGGCTCGAAATCGCCGAGGAACGTCGAACAGCACAGCATGCGTCCGCATGGCCCGATGCCGCCGAGCATTTTTGCCTCGTCGCGCACGCCAATCTGGCGGAGTTCAATGCGCGTGCGGAAAATCGACGCCAAGTCTTTCACCAAATTACGGAAATCGACGCGGCCTTCTGCGGTGAAATAGAAAATGACTTTGTTGCGGTCGAATGTGTATTCCACATCGACCAGCTTCATGTCCAAACGGTGCGACTCGATTTTTTCCGTCCCGACTTCAAACGCGCGCTCCGCTTCTGAGCGGTTTTCATCCACTTGCAGGCGGTCGCGTTCAGTGGCGACGCGCACTACTTGCTTAAGCGGAAGAACGACATCGTTCTCCCCTACTTCTTTCACGGGAACGACCACCTTGCCGTATTCGATCCCCCGTGCTGTTTCCACAATGACGTAATCGTCTTTTTCGATCAATGCTTCGCCTGGATCGAAATAATATATTTTACCCGCTTTCTTGAAGCGGACTCCTATTACTTTATACAATTGTTTACCCCTCCTGCAGATTCAGCATTAATTGCTCCATCAACAGTGTCCGGTTCATATTGCGCGGCAATTGCTGTTTGGCTTGTAACACTGCCTGCAACTGCCTGGACAATACATCGAACGAACGTTGAAGCGCCATCTGCTTCCAAGTTTCTTCCATGTCCGGATATGTGCGTGCAGTCTCAAGACCCGCTTTCACTGTCGCGATGTCCCGATATGCAAATAATAACATGTCGAGCCCTCTTTCGGCATCTTCTTTCTCCTTGAATAATGGCAGCCAATCAGATTGAATCAAAAGTAATGCCTCGTGGACATTGCTCCCCACCGTCTCGACGAGCTTCAATACCAGTTTCCGCTCATCCGCAAACTGCTCTTCCTCGCTCAATCGCTTCGCTTCCTGCTCGCTTTGCGTCAGCATGCTCACCGTTGCCGCCATCGAGCCCGTCATGCCATCCGCCATCAATCGCTCCATCAACTTCGGCCGTGACAGCGGCTGGAATGATACTAGCTGGCAGCGGGAGCGAATCGTGCTCATGATGGCATTCAAGCGCTCTGTCAGTAATAGCGCCGTCACATTCGCTTCCGGTTCTTCCAAAAACTTCAGCAAGGCATTGGCAGACGAATTATTCATCCGGTCCGCCTGCTCAATCACGTAGATTTTGCGCCCGCTGTTCAGCGCCGTCTTGTTCATCGTATAAATCAAATCGCGGATCTGGTCGATTTTGATGTTCTGGCCATCCGGTTCTATGAATAAAATATTCGGGTGATTGCCGCTTTCATACAATTTGCAGCTTCGGCATGTTTCACATGGAACATTATCGATTGGGGTTTCGCATAATAATAATTTGACAAAAAAATGCGTCAGTTCTTTTTTTCCGGATCCCGAAGGCCCTTCAAGCAGGTATGCATGGGCCAGCCGGTCATTGGCATATGCCCCTTGCAGCCGCTTCAACACAACTGGCTGCATGTCCTGCAATTCTTCTATGGTCTTGTGCATGATTCCACCTTCAAACTTTGTAAAAAATCCCGTGTTCCAGATGGATCACGGGTAGTGCGGGCGAAGAAACAGCCAGGCTGTTTCTTAAAATTGCTGGAACTGTTCGATCGGCAAGACGAAAATCGTCGCGCCGCCCACTTCCACTTCGACCGGATACGGTATATACGAATCCGCATTTCCGCCCATCGGGGAAACCGGCGCCACCATCTGTTCGCGCGCGCGGCAATTGTCACGGATCAAATCCATCAACTTCGGGACACGGCTATCGTCGACCCCGATCAAAAAGGTGGTATTTCCTGAGCGCAAGAACCCTCCCGTACTGGCAAGCTTGGTAGCCCGGAAATCATTTTTCGTCAACGCGTTGGATAAGCGGTTACTGTCTTGATCCTGTACCACTGCTACGACGAGTTTCATCAGCACTCACTCCTTTTTTTGGTTGCTTCTCTATGTATTAGTATAACACGAACGGCGAACGTGCCGTCACATCTTTCCTTTAGGCAATGCGAAAAATTCATGGCTATTTACACAAGGCCGTTGATTCTGCGCATGAAAAAACAGCCCTTGACGAACAGGGCTGCCGGCAATCCATTATTGTTTTTCAGCCAGGAAGCGCTGCACAGCTTCATATGCATCCGCCACCACTTCATCCAGCTCATTTTCTGCATTGATCAGCTGCATGCGTTCCGGGTAACGGCCAAGCAAGAGCAAATAGCCTTCTCTCACTTTGTAATGAAACGCCAGTGACTCCTCGTCCAGGCGATTGAATTCACGGCCTTGATCGAGGTCGATGCGCGCAAGCCCTGTTTTCGGATTGACATCAAAATACAGCGTCAATTCCGGCATATGCCCTTCGATGGCGAATTCATTGATCGCCAGCACATCGTCCAGACCAAGCCCGCGTGCATGGCCCTGGTAAGCGAGGCTGCTGTCGACAAAACGGTCGCAAAGAACGATTTTCCCTGCCTGAAGCGCCGGCAGTACACGTTCCACCAAATGCTGGCGCCGTGCCGCTGCGTACAATAGCGCTTCGGTCCGGGCATCCATCGCCGTATGTGTCCGGTCCAGGATGACTTCGCGTATTTTCTCCGCGATTTCAATGCCCCCCGGTTCACGCGTCGTCACCACTTCAAACCCATCAGCCGTCAGGCGTTCTGCCAGCTTCTTTAGCGCCGTTGTCTTGCCCGATCCTTCGCCGCCTTCTAGCGTAATAAAATAACTCATAGTTTCACCTGTTCCCTTGTCTTTTAACTAAAACACTCCCCACTATAACGCAAAAACGGGCTGTTCTACAACTTTCTTTAGACCTTATTCCTCGTCTTCCGCTACTTGGTAAGCACGCTCGAACAGTTCCATTTGGCTATCGATCACCGCTTGCCCTTCAATTCTCCGCACATAGCCATAATTGCCTTCTTCGTCCTGTTCGCGGGCTTTCACATTGTCCCGCAGGCCGAGCTCAAGAATATCCCACACCTGCCCTTTCACCCGCTTATCGAGAATCGGGAAAAGGATTTCAATGCGGTTGTTCAGGTTCCTCGTCATCATATCTGCAGAGGACAAAAAGGTCTTCTCTTTGCCGTTTTGATGGAAATAATACACGCGGCTATGTTCAAGCAGGCGTCCCACAATGCTGCGCACGCGGATATTTTCGCTCACTCCCGGAATCCCTGGCCGCAAGCAACAAATGCCGCGGACGATCAAGTCAATTTTTACACCGGCACGTGATGCCTCATACAGCTTCATGATGATGATCTTATCGGTCAACGAGTTCATTTTAGCCACAATTCGGCCATTGCCGTACTTTTTCTCGTAACGGATTTCAGAATCGATCAAATGAAGAATGTCTTTCCTGATTGAAAACGGCGCCACCGATAGATAATGGAATTCCGGCTTTTCCGTATACCCACTCAAGTAATTGAAGAAATTCGTCGCATCGATGCCAATTTCTTTTTTCGAGGTGAATAAGCTCATATCGGTATAGATTTTTGCCGTCTGGTCGTTGTAATTGCCAGTCCCAAGATGGACAAAGCGCTCGATGCGCCCTTGTTTTTTGCGTACCACGAGAGTGATTTTGCTATGGGTCTTTAAATGGGTCATGCCGTAAATAACGTGGCAGCCCGCTTTTTCCAGCTCTTTCGCCCAGTGCACGTTGTTTTCCTCATCAAAACGCGCCTTTAATTCGACCAGCACCGTCACTTGCTTGCCGTTTTCCGCTGCCCGCTTCAAAGCATTGATCACCGGGGAATCCCCGCTGACACGATATAAAGTTTGCTTGATTGCGAGTACATCCGGATCGTCCGCCGCTTCCGAAATAAACTCAACGACCGGCTCGAATGAATCATAGGGATGATGCAAAAAAACGTCTTCTTCGGCGATTCTCGCAAAAATCGCTTTGCCGTTCTCCATCCCCACCGGCAATTGGGAAATCTTCCCCTCATAGACCAAATGCTCCCATACCGGGGCCATTTTCTTGTAAAAACTGAAAAATACCGTCAAATCCAGAAAACCGTCAATTTCATAGACATCTTTCGGATGCACTTCCAACTCATCCATCAAATAATCCAAAATGACAGGATCCAAACCGTCTTTTTGCACTTCGAGCCGGACGGCAGCTCCCCATTTGCGCTTCCTTAACTCTTCTTCGATCTCTTTAAGCAAGTCGCGCGCGCCTTCTTCGTGTATCGTCATATCCGCATTGCGGGTGATACGGAACACGGTTGTCGATTTGACTTCATAACCGTGGAACAGTTTGCCGATAAAAAAGCCGATGACGTCATCCAATAACAATAATTTGCGCAAGCCGCCGTTTTCCGGCAATTGGACAAACCGCTCAAGCATCGCAGGCAATTGCACGATGGCTGTGCGCGTCCGTTGTTCAGAATCCGCTTCTTTTGCCGTGTCCTCCAAGACCACCGCTAAATTGATGCTTTTATTCAATAGCATCGGAAACGGGCGGTAGGCATCGATCGCCATCGGGGTCAACACCGGAAAAATATGCTCGTCAAAATAAGTCTCCAAAGCCTCACGCTGCGAATCGTTCAATTCCCTTACTTTGAGGAAATGGACATGCTCTTTCTGAAGCTTGGGATACAATATTTTACGCAAGGTGTCATATTGCAAATTCACCAATTGGTGGTTTTTTAAGGCAATTTCATGCAATTGTTGCTTTGGCGTCATTCCGGCTTTATTTTCAGGCTTATTAAAGCCCACCTTCACTTGGTCTTGCAATCCCGCCACACGGACCATGAAAAACTCATCCAAGTTGGAACTGAAAATCGCCAGGAACTTAAGCTTTTCGAGCAGCGGATTGCGCGGGTCAAGCGCTTCTTGCAATACCCGTTCATTGAACGCCAGCCAACTCAGTTCACGGTTATTGTAATAAGAAGGATTGTTCAACTGGATCATGTCTTCCTTTTTCTTTCCCACGGCAAAACTCCCCCTCAGGTTTCATTCATGAAAGTGGACGGTGATCGTTTTCTTTAATAGCTTCTCCAAATGCTTTTTCTGCTTCTCGACCTGGTATTGCTCCGGTTTCCAGTCTTCTCGGCATTGGATAGAGAAAATGAGCTCTTCTTTTTGGGATTCCAATTGGATGTCTTCAACAATATCGCGTTTTGTCGCATTCAAACTATAAGCAAACTTAATGACTGCACCGATGATATTGAATTTATCCAACTCTGCTTCCGTAAACCAGTCTTCGTAGAGCGCTGCATTGCGTTTAAACAAGTTCTTGTTTTTATAAGAAGCAAGCAAGGCGACAATGATGCGCTCTTTATGCAAGAGCCCGTCGATGGTCCGGTTTGCTAGTAGATAGAAGGTATGCTGATTGCTCGATTCAGAGTCGATATACGAACCGAGATTGTACATGGAACTGCCAAGACGGACCCATTGATGGTCTCTTTCTGTTAGTTCGAGAAGCCCTTGCTCTTCCAATTCCCGCACAATCATCAGCGAGCTATTGGTCACATGGATAGCATGCGTCAAATTGATGTCGTAGTCGATTGCCAAATCGTAGAAGCTTTCCTCAATGACGTTTGGAAACACCGGCATCTCGAAATCCTTTGTCATTTCCTCATAAAACACGCCATCCCGAAGCCCTTTTCGGCTCAAAGCAAAGAGTTCGGCATCAATCAATTCCATTAGGCAATTGAACACTTCCACCGCCGGAATGATGATATCCGCCCGGTCGCGCGATAAGCCTTCCACACGCTGCAAATCGTCAAACGCCATCGATTCCAGCCATTTATTCGTTTCGTCCACTTCTTTCCGTTTCATGATGTACTGATGGATACCGGAAAGTGGATAGTCGATTTTTTCCTGATGAATCTGCGCCAAGTTCCGCGCACTGCCCCCGATTCCAATCAACGGCAATTTCTTCCCTTCAATCCAATCGAGTGTTAAAAACTGCTGTTCGAGAAACTCCCGCAACGCCTTCAGTTCATTGTTTTTCGGTGTATCGCCTTCGATAAACTGTCTTTTCAACGATAAGGCACCAAACGGAAAACTATGGAAATGAATGAGTTCACGGCCTTCAAATAAAGTGAGTTCTGTACTGCCACCACCGATATCAACCGTAATGCCGCTTTTATACGACATTGAATTGACCACGGCCAAATAACCATAATGCGCTTCCTCGTATTCCGATAGGATGCGCATGGTAAAATCTGTCTCTTTTCCAACTCGATCGATAATAACTTCCTGGTTTTTCGCTTGCCGTACAGCAGCCGTCGCCACGCATTTAATCGCTTCGAGCTGATGGTGGCGAGTGACTTCCTGAAAACTTTTCAAGGTATCGATCAGCACTTGTATGCCTTCTTCGGAAAGTGTATTATCAGCCGTTAAATAATTGCGGAGACGGGCCACCGCCTTGACGTTCTCACTTTCCGAGAAACGCCCGCTCTTATCCCGCGTATAAACAACCAACCGGATGGTATTCGAGCCAATATCGATAATCGCGTACTTTTCCTGTTCCATACTATTACCCCCACATTCGCTTTCGCATATGCTATTGTATACCACCCGCGCGTTTGTTCTACTCACTACGGAATAACAGAAACCAGCTTTTCCGACAAGCGGTGCTCCCCTTGTATCTCCGCACCGGCGCCTAGATAATCCGACAGCTCCTCCACTTTTTCAACCGTCCACTTCTCCCCTGCCGTTACCAGCGGGATGCCAGGCGGATAAGGGGTCACCATAGCCGACGAGATCCGGCCAATCGCCCGCGTATAAGGGACCCATTCTTGCACCGATAAATCCACTTCCTCAAACGACAGCTCAGGCACTGTCACGGGTTTGGGATAACCAGGACGGAAGCCTGGCGTAAGCTTCTCCAATAGCCGCACACTGTGCACAGCTTCTTTGATGCGACTGCGTATTTCTGCATACGGATAAGCATGCCAAGGTTTTGACAGCGGCAAAATTAACAATACCTGAAAAAGATCTGCCAATTCTACATAAATACCGGCTCGTTCCAGTGCTTCTTTCAACTGGAATCCCCCTCTATTTTCGACCCGCAGCAATAATTTCAGCGGATCATCCGTCTCCACTACTTCAAGTGCAGGAATCCGCTTGATGCTCGAAATGAAATAAAGGCGTTTCTCGAGAAAATCACGCTTATCATGGACAGAGTAGTTTTGGATATATGCCCTCGCATCGTCAAGCGAAGCCATAATGGGATAAGAAGGGCTGCTCGATTGAAAAATCCGCAAATACTTCCTGATCATTCTTTCCTCCACTAGTTCTCCTGCTATATGAAGATAGGAGCCCATTGTCATAGCCGGTAAAGTTTTATGCGCAGACTGAACCACTACATCGGCTCCATATGCTAATGCACTCACAGGGAACGGCTCGCCTGCTGCTAAATGCGCCCCATGCGCTTCATCGACAAGTACTGGGATATTACGTTCATGACAAAATTCAATAATTGCCTCTAACTCAGAAGAAGCCACGCCGTAATAACTCGGATATGTCAAAACGACCGCTTTTGCTTGCGGATATTCATCTATGGCAGCCACTATTGAAGAAAGGGCAACAGCTGCGGCGCTTTGGGAGGACTCATCCCATTCAGGCGCTACATAAACTGGTTTTACATGGGCAAGTTCAAGCGCATGAAAGATCGATTTATGCGAGTTGCGCTGCACAATCACCAGGTCCCCTTCTCCGCAGACCGCATGGATCATCGTAAGATTTCCTGCAGTTGACCCGTTCACCAGAAAATAACTTTTTTTTGAACCGTATGCACCTGCTAATAAATCTTCAGCTTCCTTAATTGCCGCGTTGGGGGCATGTAAATCATCAAGGCCCTCTAGCTCTGTCATATCATAAGCAAGTGCCGCTTTTAATTCTTTCGGCAAGCCCGACAGCAGGCCGTTTTTATGGCCTGGAACATGAAACGAAATCGGCCGTCTTCTTTGAAATTCCAATAACGCATCCACCACTGGACGTCTTTGAGTCATAATCTTTACATCCTCACGTTTTCATTCATAGTTTATTCCATTATACCGAACGCTGCGCCTTTTCGAAAAGCCGGGCTGTTTTTTTACAAAAACCATACAAAAAAGGCCGCTACCGGAATGAACCGGTAACGGCCTTTCTACTTGCCCAGCGACGTCCTACTCTCACAGGGGGAAACCCCCAACTACCATCGGCGCAAAAGAGCTTAACTTCCGTGTTCGGGATGGGA
>NZ_JBGGNS010000004.1:0-64944 GCF_041320495.1 Planococcus sp. SSTMD024
CGCGCGCCAAGGCGCTCGTGACGTCTTTCGTTGACGTTTTGCTGTTCAGTTTTCAAGGTTCATGTTTGCTGTCGTTCCTGACGACTTTTATTATATTAAAGCATGTTTAAATATATGTCAACGCATTTACTAAACTTTTTTCAAAAGAACTTTCACCTTTATTTAAATCACTCCACAAGAGGGCCCAAACCCTATAGGTAAAGCGTTTCTGACGATTCACGAAAACGCGGTGCTAAACAAAAAATCCCGCTCCCTGCCCTAAAGGCAGAAAGCGGAACTTTTCTGAAAAATCATTTCTTGCTTTCAGCAGCCTGTGCTTTTCTGGCAGCCCGGCGCGCTTCAAGTTTCAACCGGTCTTCCTCAGACTTCTCGTTATACTTCGGCAAGACGAGAAGTTGGTAAGCGTTCACTGCAAGCAATGGGAACAACAACAAAGTCACCCAGCTGTCTACATTGCCCGCTCTTACCATTAAAGCCGGCAGCCATTCCAGTGTCGTGACGACAACCATGAAGAACAACGCTGAAATGAATGCTGATTTCGCGGTCCATTTCGCCTTGAAATAAGCTGTTGTGAGTGATACCGCCAACAGGATGAACAGGAGTGTTCCATAAAGGAATCCTTGCCCGCCCGTCTCGACGTTTGGCAGGAAACGGAACACAATCAAATCGAAGATGACGATGGCGATGATCAAGAGCTGTACCCAATTCCACAGCCGCAGCGAGCGGAACATATTATGGCCGAACTGGTGAATCGTCAAATAGGCAAAGAAGCCCATCTGCGCAATCAAGCTCATTGTGAGTCCAACGACGATCATCCATACAAAGCCAGCGATGAATTCTCCCCATTGCCCGTTTTGCGCAGCTTCGGCGAAGACATCGTTCCAGCGGATGAAAATGCCGAGCAAGCCAGTAATCCCTCCGCCTATTAGTAATGCAGTTAATGCAAATTTAACCCAATTTCGTATAGTCACGTATATTGCCTCCGTTAATTTGAAGTTCCTTTCGATTGTATCAACAAACCCCTCAATCTGCAGGAGGAGTTGTGAACAAACCTTGAAAGTCTTTTTCGCCTATATAAAAATCCGGAAACCGAAAGCCGGTTTCCGGATTATGTGTCTTACTGCTTGTTCTCTTTATTCGCAAATTGCTGGAGGACTTGGTTGGCAATTTCTCCATAAATCTTTCCGGTTGGGTGATCTTCTGCATAAACAGACGGTGCGAAATCTTCTTCGTTCCAATCTGGCTGGCCAAGTGGGATCTGGCCGAGCAGCGGCACTTGCAATTCTTCTGCAAGTTTTGGGCCGCCGCCTTTTCCGAAGACGTATTCTTTTTTGCCGGATGCTTGGCTTTCGAACCAAGACATGTTCTCGATGACACCGAGTACTTCGTGATCGGTCTGCAACGCCATCGCTCCTGCGCGGGCTGCAACGAATGCGGCTGTTGGATGCGGTGTTGTGACGACGATTTCCTTAGAGGCAGGTAGCATTTGGTGAATATCGAGTGCGACGTCGCCTGTACCTGGCGGCAAGTCCAATAGCAGATAGTCAAGATCGCCCCACTCCACGTCGCGGAAGAATTGATCCAAGACTTTCCCGAGCATCGGGCCACGCCAGACAACAGGCATATTGTCTTCGACGAAGAAGCCCATGGAAATGACTTTGACGCCGAAACGCTCGACAGGGATGATCGTATCGCCGCGAACAACCGGTGCTTTATCGATGCCCATCATGTCCGGCACACTGAAGCCGTAGATATCTGCATCGACGAGGCCGACTTTTTTGCCTGCACGCGCAAGCGCGATCGCCAAGTTAACGGAGACGGTCGATTTCCCGACGCCGCCTTTACCGCTGGCGATGGAAATGAATTCAACTTTGTTCAATGGCGACAATAAATCCTGCGCTTCAGACTCATTCGCGGTTCCGCGGAACTGTGCCAATGCTTCCGGCGGCAATTCCTCAAACCGGATGCCGACAGAATCAGCGCCGACTCCTTTGATGGCGTCCACGACTTTCATCTGAAGCTGCATTTGTTCCGGTGTGTTCGTTTTGGCAATCGCCAGTTTGACGCTGACGTATTTTTTCTCTTCTTTGATTTTTACCGACACGATGCCGTTGGTTTCCGAAAGGGTTCTATGTAAAAACGGATCTTCTAGAGCTCCGACTGCTTCTCGCACTTGTGTTTCACTTAACATTCCACTACACTCCTTATCACTTTTGCTACAGTCCAGTATAACATAGTGAAAGCGTTTTTAAATCCATTCCGGCTTTTCGCTGGACTGCCTCTTTCGGAGGGCTACTCTCTCGTCCCGAAGTCGAGCATATCCTGGCTGTCGAACTTGAAGCCCGGCCCGTAAGCAACTTCCCAGTGATAGCCGTCAGGGTCCTCGAAATAACCCGAATAGCCGCCCCAAAAGACATCAACTGGTTGTTTCACGATCACCGCTCCCGCTTTTTTGGCCAATTGCATGACTTGGTCCACTTCGTTGCGGGATTTGGCGTTATAGGCCAAGGTGATTCCTGAGAAGCCGGTTTTTACGGGCGGATTTTTTGCGTCGATGTCTTTTGCCAACTCCTCTAAAGGGTATAACTCCAATTTCGTGCCTGAAGTATTGAAGAAAATGATGCCCGGATTATCGCTTGTTTCATCCGTTTGGAAGCCCAGGTGATCCCGGTAGAACTTTACCGACCTTTCCATGTCCCGAACGCCCAGGCAGATCAAATTGATGCGGTTCATGCTATCCACTCCTTTTCACTTTGCTATAAAGTTCGCCAACACACAAAAAAGCACCTTCCGGAAAACCGGAAAGTGCTTTTGAAAGGTAAAATTAACGTTTTGAGAACTGAGGTGCGCGACGTGCCGCTTTAAGACCGTATTTTTTACGTTCTTTCATACGTGGGTCACGTGTTAGGAATCCAGCAGATTTAAGTGCTCCGCGGAATTCTGGGTCTACTGTAAGTAGAGCGCGTGCGATTCCGTGACGGATTGCGCCGGCTTGTCCAGTGAACCCGCCGCCTTTTACGTTAACCAATACATCGTAGCTACCAAGAGTTTCAGTAGTTACTAGTGGTTGTTTGATGATTTGCTCAAGCGTTTCGTATGGAACGTAGTCAGATACGTCACGGTTGTTGATTGTGATTGTACCATCTCCTGGTACCAAACGTACGCGAGCTGTTGAGTTTTTACGGCGACCTGTACCGATATATTGAACTTGTGCCAAAGGTGTATCCTCCTCTTATTTACTGATTATTATCCGCGAAGCGTGTAAGCTTCAGGCTGTTGTGCTTGGTGGTTGTGCTCTGGTCCAGCGTATACATGCAATTTCTTGAATGTTTGGCGGCCCAAAGAGTTCTTTGGAAGCATGCCTTTGATCGCTAGTTCAAGCATTTTTGTAGGGTATTTCGTGCGCATTTCAAGTGCTGTGCGCTGCTTAAGTCCGCCTGTGTATTGCGTGTGGCGGTAGTAGATTTTGTCGGTAAGTTTTTTACCAGTCAAGTGGATTTTGTCAGCATTGATGATGATGACGTGATCGCCAGTGTCGACGTTCGGTGTGAATGTTGGTTTGTATTTCCCGCGCAAGATTGAAGCGACTTCAGAAGCCAAACGTCCAAGAGTTTGCCCTTCTGCATCGACAACCAACCATTTACGCTCTACTTCGTGACCTTTAGCCATGAATGTTGTACGCATGTATATTGTCCTCCTAATGAATCGTCTCATTTTTTTAGAATTCAGTTCCAAGTGTTCCATGTTGGTTCCGTTGTTCCGTGTTTTCCTTATCCCTTAACACAAATAACCTTCCGGGGCATATCGTGGGGGTAATGAAAATACCATACATCATCATATAACGGATTGCGCTTTAAGTCAAGGATATTTAGAAAAACACCTGGAAAAGTTGCTTCACCCTCAGTAATGCACTTTTTCCAAGTACAAACCGTGTGCCGCCGCGGTTTTGCCGGCAGCGTCGCGATCACAGGCAGCGATGATTTCAGCCAATTGTTCCGGTTCTCTTCTATTCAATCCGACTTCCAGCAATGTGCCTGCAATGATGCGCACCATATTATAGAGAAAGCCGGACCCTTCGATGACCATATGCAATTCTTCGCCATGCTCTTCGAAATCAATTCGCCAGATCGTTCTTACTTTATCGACGACATTGGTATTTGCTGCACAGAAACTAGAAAAATCGTGCGTGCCGACAAACGCTTGCGCCGCTTTTTCCATGCGGGCCACATCGATTTGCTGCGGTACATGGACAAGGTGGTTGCGGCTGAACGGATTGATGAGTTTGCCGCGGTTCCACTTATAGCGGTAAACTTTCCCTTTTGCGTGGTAGCGGGCATGAAAATCCGGATCCGCTTGTTCAACATCAAAGACCTGGATGTCCTGGGGCAGGCGGACGTTGAGTGCACGCACCCAGGAATCTGTCGGCATGGAAAACGGGGTATCGAAATGGATCACTTGCCCGGTCGCATGCACACCCGAATCCGTCCTTCCGCTTGCCACCACTTCGACCGGTTCGCCTTTATGCAATTCTTTCAACGCGCGCAACAGCTCCAGTTGGACGGTACGGGTTTTCAGCTGAATTTGGTAGCCAGCGAATCCGCTGCCGTCATAGGCAATCGTCGCTTTCATTCGTTTCATGAGGTCTCTCCTTTTAATGCAGCTTTCATAATCAAGGCTCCAACGTATTACCGCATCTGTTGATCAACTACGGAAATACCAGAGCAGTCCGGCAAATCCAACGAGCAGCAATAGGCTCAGTGTATCGATAAAGCGCCAGTTGAGCTGGCGGTAGCGCGTCCGCCCTTCTCCCCCGCGGTAGCCCCTCACTTCCATGGCCGTCGCTAAATCTTCGGCCCGTTTAAAGGCACTGACAAACAACGGGATGAGTAGCGGCACGACCGCTTTAATGCGTTCTTTGATAGGGCCTGAGCCGATATCCGAGCCGCGTGCCATTTGCGCTTTCAAGATCTTTCCGGTTTCATCCATCAAGGTTGGAATGAACCGAAGTGAAATGGACATCATCAACGCCAGTTCGTGGACCGGCAGTTTGACGCGCTTGAACGGCCCAAGCAGCACCTCGATGCCATCCGTGATCGAAATTGGTGAAGTCGTCAAGGTCAGTATGCTCGTCATGAAGACCAAAACGAGGAAGCGGATCGAGATGAATATCCCTTGCCGCAGCCCCTCTTCATAGACGTCTACAAAACCGACACTGAAAAGCAATGCCCCGCCTTCAGTAAAGAATAAATGCAGGAAAAACGTAAAAGCCATTAAGATGAAGACAGGTTTTAAGCCGTTAATTAAGAAATACAGCCGAATTTTCGATAAAAACACCGAAAGCAAGGTGAATCCGAGTAAAATCGCATAGGTAATGACGTTATTCGCGATAAAAACGATTGCAATAAACAAAAAGACAAACAGGATCTTGGCTCTTGGGTCCAGCCGGTGGACAATCGAGTCTCCTGGAATAAAGCGCCCAAAAATCATTTTCTCCATCATTTCGGCTCACGCCCTTCCTGGAGCGCCTGCGCAATGGACCGCGCCAGCGCCTCTTCGGTCAGCGCAAGTTCATCGAGCGTCAAGCCGGTTTTCTCTTCAAACTCCCGCTGCATGCGCACGGTGCGCGGCGGTTCCAACCGGTAATCGCCGAGCTGTTCTTCATTGGCGAAGACTGCGCGCACATCGCCTGTCGCGACGCATTTGCCGCTATGCATAATGGCCACTGTATCCGCATAACGCGCCGCATCTTCCATGCTATGCGTCACGAGGACGGTCGTTAAGCCCTTTTCTTTATGCAGGCGGTAAAATAAATCCATGATTTCCCGGCGTCCGCGCGGGTCGAGTCCTGCTGTCGGTTCATCCAGCACCAGTACATCCGGCTCCATCGCCAAGACTCCCGCAATGGCGACGCGGCGCATTTGCCCGCCCGATAAGTCAAATGGCGATTTCTCAAGCACGTTATTCGGAAGCCCGAGCTGTTCGACCAAGGCGATGGCCCGTCTGCGTGCTTCTTCTTCCGGCACGCCGAAATTCAATGGGCCGAACATGATATCTTTCAAGACGGTTTCATCAAATAGCTGCTGTTCGGGGAACTGAAAGACGATGCCGACTTTTTTCCGCACATCGCGCAAGTTCTTTGCTTTTGTCCCCGCTTCAATTTTCCGTTCGCCGATCAATACGCTGCCTTCGGTCGGCTGCAATAAGGCATTTAAATGCTGCAGCACGGTCGATTTCCCCGAACCCGTATGCCCGATGATCGCTGTGTAAGAGCCGGAAGGTATGTGCAGCGTGACATCTGTCAGCGCCCGTTTTTCAAAAGGGGTATCTTTTGCGTAGCTGTAACCTACTTGCTTGAGTAATATGTCCATAATTCCTCCACCAGCTCATGTTCTGTCATAGATTCACCGGTCATTGGCACGCCTGCTTGTTTCAATAAGCCGGCCATCCGCATCGCAAACGGCAAGTCCAGCCCCATTTCCGTCAGTTCTTCGCCGGAAGAAAACACTTCATCGGGCGTGCCTTCCATTTGTTTGTGCCCGGCATTCATCACCAATACACGGTCAGCGAGCGCTGCCTCTTCCAGGTCATGGGTAATTGACAAGACGGTGAGGCCTGTCGCTTCCCGCAATTCGCGGATCGTCTCGATTACTTCCCGGCGGCCTTGCGGGTCGAGCATCGATGTGGCTTCATCTAAAATCAGGAGGCGCGGCCGCAAAGCCAGTGCCCCGGCAATCGCCACACGCTGCTTTTGCCCCCCGGATAGGTGATGCGGTTCATGGTCGAGGTAATCCGCCATCTTTACTTGCTGCAATGATTCACGGACACGCACGACCATTTCTTCGTGTGGGACGCCGTTGTTCTCGAGCGCGAACGCCACATCATCTTGCACCGTTGCCCCGACGAATTGATTGTCTGGATTCTGGAACACCATTCCCATCTGCGAGCGGATGTCCCACAAGCTTTCTTCAGACATTATCAGCCCCATCGCCTTGACTGTTCCTTGCTGCGGGAACAACAACCCGTTCATCAGTTTGGCGATCGTCGACTTGCCTGATCCGTTATGGCCGACAAGCGCCACCCATTCCCCTTCCCCAATCGAGAACGACAGATCCGAGACAGCCGGCTTGACCGATGCGTCTTCCGGCACGTATGTGAATGTCACTTGTTCAAATGACAAAATGCTTCCCTTCATGTGTTGAAGCCTCCTCTAAACTTTCTCTACTCTTCTCTTATGTGCTGTAAAACGGAACTTTTTAGCCACGCTTAACTTGCACTGCTCATATTCCCTTATATGGAATATCAACACTGAAAATTAATTCATCAATAAATAAAAAAAGCGCGCACCTCATTCAGAGTATGCGCTTTTCTGTCTCTATGGCTCCTGCGGGTGCTTAAGCCGCCGGTTGAATGAGGTGCGTAGAGCTAGACGAGACGCCGCCCGAAGGCTCGCTCATCATAACACTCAGCTTTTCATATTGTCGTATAAATCATGATGCTAAAAGAAGAGGGCTATGAACCCTCTTCAACTGATTAAACCAATTCAATAATTACGATTGGTGCGCCATCTCCGCGACGAGGCCCCATTTTCATGATGCGCGTGTAGCCGCCTTGACGGTCAGCGTAACGTGGTGCAACATCATCAAACAATTTTTGCAAAGCAAAGATTGTGTTTTCGTTGCCTTCTTCGTCAGTCGAAGTCACAAGTTCACGGCGAATGTATGCAGCAGCTTTACGGCGTGCGTGGATATCTCCGCGCTTACCAAGCGTGATCATTTTTTCTACAGTTGAACGGACTTCTTTTGCACGGGCTTCAGTTGTCTGAATGCGCTCGTGAACGATTAGGTCAGTCGTAAGGTCACGCAAAAGCGCTTTACGTTGAGAACTTGTACGTTGAAGTTTTCTCATTGAAGTTTCCCTCCTTTGTTGAATAGTTCAGAAAGAATCGGGCAATCAGTCTTCTTTACGAAGGCCAAGACCTAGATCTTCCAACTTCACTTTCACTTCTTCAAGTGATTTGCGTCCGAGGTTGCGAACTTTCATCATGTCGTCTTCCGACTTGTTGGCCAATTCGTGGACAGTGTTAATGCCGGCACGCTTCAGGCAGTTATAAGAACGAACCGAAAGATCAAGCTCTTCGATAGTCATCTCAAGCACTTTCTCTTTTTGGTCTTCTTCTTTTTCAACCATGATTTCAGCTGTTTGAGCCTCATCCGTCAATCCTACGAAGATGTTCAGATGTTCAGTGAAAATTTTCGCGCCAAGCGCAATTGCCTCTTTGGGACCGATGCTTCCATCTGTCCAGACATCGAGGGTTAATTTATCGAAATGAGCGAGTTGGCCCACACGGGTATTTTCCACTTGGAAATTGACGCGTGAAACTGGCGTGTAAATAGAGTCAATCGGGATAACGCCGATTGGAAGATCTTCACGTTTGTTCTGATCTGCACGGGCATATCCACGGCCGCGGTTTGCATACATGCGCATGCGCAAGTGGCCGTCTTTCGCGATTGTTGCAATATATAGATCCGGATTCAGAATTTCCACGTCACTATCGTGAGTGATATCTGCAGCCGTAACCGTTCCGTCACCTTTTACATCAATTTCAATGACTTTTTCTTCGTCAGAGTAAATTTTCAAAGCGAGCTTCTTGATGTTCAAAATGATAGAGGCTACATCTTCTTCTACACCTTCGACAGTGGAGAATTCATGCAAGACGCCATCAATTTGGATCGAAGTAACAGCTGCGCCAGGTAAAGATGAAAGTAAGATTCGACGTAAGGAGTTACCTAAAGTGGTACCATATCCACGCTCAAGGGGTTCAACAACAAATTTGCCGTATTTGGCATTGCTGTCGATCTCAACCGTTTCAATTTTTGGTTTTTCTATTTCGAGCATTCAGTTTACCCTCCTTCAAAACGTCGGTATTTTCGTTGCATAAGAATTCGATAGTCACAGACTTTCGCTACGATTCAGAACACATTTAGTAAGTCGTGATGTTCAAAAATCCTACTCAGACCAACGATTATACGCGACGGCGTTTTGGCGGGCGGCAGCCGTTGTGAGGAACTGGAGTTACGTCTCTAATTGCAGTAACTTCCAATCCAGCAGCTTGAAGCGCACGGATAGCAGCTTCGCGACCTGAACCAGGACCTTTAACAGTTACTTCCAAAGTTTTCAAACCATGTTCCATGGAAGTTTTTGCAGCAGTTTCAGCAGCCATTTGGGCAGCGAATGGAGTGGATTTACGTGAACCACGGAATCCTAGAGCACCAGCCGAAGACCATGATACTGCGTTACCTTGCATATCAGTGATCGTAACAATTGTGTTATTGAATGTTGAGCGGATGTGAGCAATACCGGATTCGATATTCTTTTTCACACGACGCTTACGAGTTTGTTGTTTACGTGCCATGTTAAGAAACAACCTCCTTTACTGATTATTTTTTCTTGTTAGCTACAGTTTTACGAGGACCTTTACGCGTACGCGCGTTGTTCTTCGTATTTTGACCACGAACCGGAAGACCGCGACGGTGGCGGATACCACGGAAGCTAGCGATTTCCATCAAACGTTTGATGTTCATGGAAACTTCACGGCGAAGGTCACCTTCGATTTTGTACTGATCCAATTGTTCACGGATATTGTTCAACTCGTCTTCTGTAAGATCGCGAACGCGAGTCTCTTCAGAAACACCAGCACCAGAAAGAACTTTCTGAGCAGTTGTTTTCCCAACACCGTAGATATAAGTCAATGAAATTACAACGCGTTTGTCGCGCGGAATGTCAACACCAGAAATACGTGCCATGTGTGCGATGCACCTCCTTCTTTATTAACCTTGTCTTTGTTTATGTTTCGGATTTTCACAGATTACCATTACTTTACCGTTTCTGCGAATAACTTTACATTTTTCGCAGATCGGTTTAACAGATGGTCTCACTTTCATCTAACCCAACCTCCTTAGTAGTCCGGAGTGCAAAAGATTATTTAAAACGGTATGTGATGCGACCGCGTGTTAAATCGTAAGGAGAAAGTTCCACTGTCACTTTATCTCCTGGCAGAATGCGGATGAAATGCATGCGAATCTTGCCTGATACGTGCGCAAGAATCGTATGGCCGTTTTCAAGCTCCACTTTAAACATCGCGTTAGGCAAAGTCTCAACGACTGTTCCTTCGATTTCAATTACATCGTCTTTCGCCATCGACCCAGTCTCCCTTCTGTATACAAATCAGGTACTCATCTTCAAACAGTATTTGCTGATTGAATAATTCTTATCCATTCACAAGGAATGCACGAGTGACATTTGAAAGACCTTCTCCGGGTTCCTCGCTCCACTTATGACAGCGGAGTTTGCGGGATCCGGTTGATCAGTCTGACCCACGTATCCTCGACTGCCCGGACTGCCTTGGATGAGTTCCAAACCCGTTACACAGATGCTTCCACGAAACCCATTATACTACCTCCGGTGCGGAATTGCACGGAGCAACGAGCCTCACCGGTTTCATATAATCAGGCCTTGTTTGCTTTTGCAGCTCACGAAAATTCATATCTCCGGTGCTCCTTAAAGCCACATGGAGGCAACTAACTGCGCCCGGCGCCGGGACTTAGCCTCGGTCGCCCTTTAGAAGAGCATCAATGTCAGCAAATACTTTATCAATGTCCTGCTGTCCATCTATATTGGTCAGCACGTTCTTTTCTTCATAGAAGTCGAGAAGTGGCTGAGTTTGTTGCATGTTAACTTCTAAACGCTTCGTGACGGTTTCAGGCTTGTCGTCTTCGCGTTGGTAGAGCTCTCCGCCATCTTTATCGCACACACCCGCAACAGCAGGTGGATTGAAGACAGTATGGTAAGCAGTTCCACAAACTTTGCAAATCCAACGGCCTGTTAAACGTGCAATCAATTCGTCTTGTTCAACTTGGATGTTTACGACATGCTCGATTCGTTTGCCAAGATCAGCCAGAAGAGATTCCAGCGCCTCAGCTTGAGGGACTGTGCGTGGAAAGCCGTCCAATAGGAAGCCTTTCTCACAATCCGCCTGGCTGAGTCGCTCTCGGACGATACCGATCGTCACTTCGTCAGGCACCAAGGCACCTTGATCCATGAACGACTTTGCTTCCAGGCCCAGTGCCGTGCCGCCTTTGATAGCTGCGCGGAACATATCGCCTGTCGAAATATGAGGGATGTCGTACTTCTTGACAATTTCGTCTGCTTGCGTGCCTTTGCCGGCACCTGGTAGACCCATCAACACAATATTCATACGTTTTGCCCCCTCAGACAAGTGGATAAGGAACGTTTTCACGTTCCTCTCCATTGATTATTTCATAAAGCCTTTGTAATGACGTTTCACAAGCTGCGATTCCAATTGCTTCATCGTCTCCAGGGCTACCCCGACGACAATCAGCAAACTGGTGCCGCCAATCTGTGCAGATTGAGGCAGGTTTGCGACATTGATGAAGAAAATCGGCAGAACCGAAATGACTGACAGGAAGATAGCTCCAACAAAAGTC
The DNA here is from genome assembly GCF_041320495.1 of Planococcus sp. SSTMD024. Taxonomy (NCBI): domain Bacteria; kingdom Bacillati; phylum Bacillota; class Bacilli; order Caryophanales; family Caryophanaceae; genus Planococcus; species Planococcus sp. SSTMD024. The sequence goes on from NZ_JBGGNS010000004.1 coordinate 11,505, forward strand.
AAACGGTAAAGCACACTTGTTAAATAATCTTGCGTATTTTTACCCGGACGGATTCCCGGAATGTATGCACCTTGCTTTTTCAAGTTGTCCGCCACGTTTTCAGGATTGACCTGAATGAATGCATAGAAATACGTGAATGCAATGATCAAGGCGACATAAATGATCATGCCGACAGGACGCGTGTAATCAAACGTATTCTGGATTGCCTCCGTAAACGCGTTGGCACCAAAGAAAGAAGCGATAGTTTGCGGCGTAATGATGAACGCCACTGCAAAGATTACCGGGATAACTCCGGCCGCGTTTACTTTCAAAGGTAAATGCGTTTGCTGCCCATTTGAGCTCTGGCCACGGCCAGCGACACGTTTGGCATACTGGATCGGGATTTTACGCAACGCTTGTTGAACGTAAATGACCAATACAGTAATTGCAACAACTGCGAGTGCGAGCAATGCCATGATGGCAATATTGATCGGCAGCTGATCGCCAGCTCCCTGGATCTGCTGCGCATAAAGTTGGTTAATTGCTCCTGGTACTGCAGCGACAATCCCTGCGAAGATGATAATCGAAATACCGTTCCCCACGCCTTTTGCCGTGATCTGCTCACCAAGCCACAATAGAAATGCTGTTCCTGCTGTCAGTACGATGGCGATTACCACATATGTCGCAATCGAGTCGTCTTGGATCAATGTACCTCCGTACATTTGGTTGAATCCATAAGACATGCCGATCGCCTGGATAAAGGCAAGAACGATTGTAAAGTAACGAGTGAATTGAGCAAGTTTCCGTCTTCCGACTTCGCCTTGTTTCGCCCACTCAGCAAATTTCGGCACAACATCCATTTGCAGAAGCTGCACGATGATCGATGCTGTGATGTAAGGCATGATTCCCATCGCCAAAATCGAGAAGTTGGCCAGGGCGCCTCCGCCGAAAGTATTCAAGAAACCGATCAGACCCATCTGATCCGTAGCTTGGAGTACTGACGCATCAACGTTCGGCACCGGAACGAATGTCCCGATACGGAAGATGATGAGCATTGCTAAAGTAAAGAAAATTTTATTTCGAATATCAGATACGCGCATAAGATTAGAGATTGTCTGAAACATTAAAGCACCTCGGTTTGACCGCCGGCAGCTTCAATAGCTTCTTTAGCTGATGCAGAGAATTTGTGGGCTTGTACAGACAATTTCTTGTCCAAGCTTCCGTTACCAAGGATCTTGATACCAGAACGCTCCTTGCTCACAACACCTGTTTCGATCAACAATGCAGGTGTAATTTCTGTGCCTTCTTCGAAACGGTTCAACACGTCAAGGTTTACAACAGAGTAGTCTTTACGGTTGATGTTCGTGAATCCACGCTTCGGCAAACGACGGAACAATGGGTTTTGACCACCCTCGAATCCTGGACGGACACCGCCGCCTGAACGGGCTTTTTGACCTTTGTGACCTTTACCGGCAGTTTTACCAGTACCTGAACCGATTCCGCGTCCGATACGCTTGCGTGAGCTGCGTGAACCTTCTGCTGGTTTTAATTCGTGAAGTTTCATGTGGTTGGCACCTCCTTCTATAGAAATCAGGGATTAAACTTCTTTAATAGTTACTAAGTGAGCGACTTTATCAAGCATTCCGCGAACTGCCGCGTTGTCTTGGTGCTCAACTGTTTGATGCATTTTGCGCAGGCCTAGTGACTGGACTGTTTTGCGTTGTGTCGGCTTTGAACCGATCACGGATTTAGTGAGGGTAATTTCTAGTTTAGTAGCCATGTAATTTCCCTCCCTTATTGGAATAACTCTTCTGTAGTTTTGCCGCGAAGTTTTGCAACTTCATCAGCGCTCTTCAGTTGAGTCAAACCGTTGATAGTAGCACGGACCATGTTGATCGGTGTGTTAGAACCAAGAGATTTAGACAAGATGTCTTGTACTCCTGCAAGCTCTAATACCGCACGAACAGGACCACCAGCAATAACACCAGTACCTGGTGAAGCAGGTTTGATAAGAATCGAGCCGGCACCGAAGCGCCCGGTCACTAGATGTGGAGTAGTACCTTTAACCATAGGTACTTCGATTAAGTTCTTCTTCGCATCTTCAATAGCTTTACGGATTGCTTCTGGAACTTCTTGTGCTTTCCCAGTACCAAAACCGACTTTACCATTTTTGTCGCCTACAACAACCAATGCGGAGAAACGGAAACGACGTCCACCTTTTACAACTTTCGCTACGCGGTTAATCGTAACTACGCGTTCTTCAAGTTCAAGTTTGTTTGGATCAATACGACGCATTATATGTGTCCCTCCTTCTTTTAGAATTCTAAGCCGTTTTCACGTGCGGATTCAGCCAAAGCTTTCACACGGCCATGATATAGATAACCACCGCGGTCAAAAACAACTGATTTCAAGCCGTTTTCCACTGCGCGTTTTGCAATCGTTTCGCCGACTTGAGCAGCCGCTTCGACGTTGCCTTTTGTTTCAAGAGAAAAATCTTTATCTGCAGATGATGCGCTAGCAAGCGTTACGCCGTTTACATCGTCGATCAATTGAGCGTAGATGTATTTGTTTGAACGGAAAACGTTCAAGCGCGGACGTTCAGCTGTTCCCGTGATTTTAGAACGTACGCGAGCGTGACGTTTTTTACGGGATGCGTTTTTATCGAGTTTCGTAATCACTGAGGTCACTCCTTTCAGCCTGCCTAAGCAGCATTATTTACCTGTTTTACCTTCTTTGCGGCGAACTTTTTCGTCTTCGTAACGGATCCCTTTGCCTTTATACGGCTCTGGCGGGCGAGTAGCACGGATGTTTGAAGCAAGTGCTCCGACCATCTCTTTGTTGATTCCTTTAACGACGACTTTCGTGTTGCCTTGTACTTCGATTTCGATTCCTTCTTCCGGAGTGAATTCCACCGGATGAGAGTATCCAACGTTCAAGACCAATTTCTTGCCTTGGAGCTGGGCACGGTAACCTACACCGACTAGTTCAAGTGAGCGGGAGAAGCCTTCAGATACTCCAGTAACCATGTTCGCGAGCAATGCACGGGTTGTGCCGTGGATTGTGCGGTGGTCTTTGGAATCTGATGGGCGTGACAATGTCAAAACATTGTCTTCCTGCGTGATTGTGATATCTGAGTTAAACGAGCGAGTAAGCTCGCCTTTAGGCCCTTTTACAGTTACGTTGTTGTCGTTTCCGACAGTAACGGTAACGTTAGCAGGAACCTCGATTGGTTTTTTACCTACACGTGACATTCTGTTGCACCTCCATTCGTTTGTTGCTTCTTACCAAACGTAAGCTATGATTTCGCCGCCGATTTTTTTCGCGCGGGCTTCTTTATCAGTTACCAAACCTTGTGATGTCGATACTAGAGCGATTCCAAGACCGTTTAGTACACGAGGCACCTCGTCAGTTTTAGCGTATACACGTAGTCCTGGTTTTGAAATGCGTTTCAAGCCAGTGATGACGCGTTCGTTGTTGGCACCGTATTTAAGGAAAATGCGGATCATGCCTTGTTTATCATCTTCAACATATTCTACGTCACGTACGAAACCTTCGCGCTTCAGGATTTCAGCGATGTCTTTTTTCACGTTGGAAGCCGGAAGCTCCAATTTCTCGTGACGAACCATGTTTGCATTACGAATGCGTGTCAGCATATCTGCAATCGGATCTGTCATTGTCATTACATTTACCTCCTTCCCAATTTAGGGGATTACCAGCTGGCTTTTTTGACGCCAGGAATTTGTCCCACATATGCAAGTTCACGGAAACAAATACGGCAAAGTTTGAATTTGCGCAGTACTGAATGCGGACGTCCGCATCGTTCACAGCGAGTGTACTCTTGTACTTTATACTTTGGCGTGCGTTTTTGTTTAGCAATCATTGATTTTTTAGCCACGTTTACGCCTCCCTCATCTTTACTTTTGGAACGGCATACCGAATTGTGTCAATAACTCACGAGCTTCTTCATCAGAGTTCGCAGTTGTCACAATTACGATATCCATACCGCGTACTTTAGAAACTTTATCATAATCGATTTCAGGGAAGATCAATTGTTCTTTCACACCAAGTGTGTAGTTGCCGCGTCCGTCGAAAGATTTTTTCGATACGCCGCGGAAGTCACGTACACGTGGTAGTGAGATCGCAATCAATTTGTCCAGGAAGTCATACATACGCTCACCGCGTAGTGTAACTTTACATCCGATTGGCATGCCTTCACGAAGACGGAAGCCAGCGATAGATTTCTTAGCTTTTGTGATGACTGGCTTTTGACCAGTGATCGTCTGCAATTCTTCAACAGCAGAATCAAGTGATTTTGTGTTCTGTACAGCTTCACCGACACCCATGTTGATAACGATCTTGTCAACTTTTGGTGCCTGCATTACTGATGAATATTCAAACTTGCTCACTAGAGCAGGTGTGATTTCGTTCACATATTTTTCTTGTAGGCGGTTCATGTTTGTACCTCCCCTCATTCAGGAATTTTATTTATCTAATTTTTCACCGGATTTTTTTGCAACACGAACTTTTTTGCCGTCTTCCATTTTGTATCCTACGCGAGTCGGCTCGCCGGATTTAGGGTCAACTACCATCACGTTGGAAACGTGGATCGCAGCTTCTTGGCTGACAATTCCGCCTTGCGGGCTTGCCTGGTTCGGTTTTGTATGCTTTTTGACGATGTTAACACCTTCAACGAGCACACGGTCTTTCTTAGGTAGAGCAGTCAAAACAACTCCTGTTTTGCCTTTGTCTTTCCCAGAGATGACCTTAACTGTATCGCCTTTTTTTACATGCATTCTGTCGCACCTCCTTGGTATCGCACGTTGGATGTTTTATAGAACTTCAGGAGCAAGTGAAACGATCTTCATGAAGTTGTTGTCACGAAGTTCACGTGCAACTGGTCCGAAGATACGTGTTCCGCGTGGACCTTTATCGTCGCGGATAATCACACATGCATTTTCATCAAATTTGATGTAAGTACCGTCTTTACGGCGAGCTCCGCTTTTCGTGCGAACGATGACAGCCTTAACGACTTCACCTTTCTTAACAACGCCACCTGGTGTTGCTTTTTTCACGGTACAAACGATTACGTCACCGATGTTTGCTGTCTTGCGACCAGAACCACCAAGCACTTTAATCGTAAGTACTTCACGAGCACCCGAGTTGTCTGCAACTTTTAAACGACTTTCCTGTTGGATCACTTAGGTAACCTCCCTCCGGAACTTTTAGGATTCCGAACTTATTTAAATTAGATGATGACAGCTTTTTCGACGACTTCCACTAAACGGAAACGTTTTGTAGCTGATAGTGGACGAGTTTCCATGATGCGAACGATGTCGCCCATTTTCGCTTCGTTGTTCTCATCATGAGTCTTGAATTTCTTAGAGTATTTTACACGTTTGCCATAAAGCGCGTGCTTTTTTTGAGTTTCAACCATTACTGTGATGGTTTTATCCATTTTGTCAGACACGACGCGGCCTGTGTATACTTTGCGTTGGTTACGCTCAGACATACTTGCAACCTCCTCTCGAATTATCAGTTGTTGCCACTGAGTTCTCTTTCATGAATCACAGTTTTCATACGGGCAATCGCTTTACGTACTTCGCGGATGCGAGCCGTGTTTTCTAATTGACCAGTAGCCAATTGGAAGCGAAGGTTGAAAAGCTCTTCTTTCAGTGATTTCACTTTTTGTTCGATTTCAGCAGTGGTTAGGTCACGGATTTCATTAGCTTTCATTCGATTCACCACCAATTTCTTCGCGTTTTACGAATTTCGTTTTCACTGGCAGTTTGTGAGAGGCAAGACGCAATGCTTCGCGTGCAACTTCTTCAGATACTCCAGCGATTTCGAACATAATTTTACCGGTTTTTACAACCGCTACCCAGCCTTCAGGTGAACCTTTACCGGAACCCATCCGTACTTCAAGAGGCTTTTTCGTGTATGGCTTGTGAGGGAAAATCTTGATCCAGACTTTACCGCCACGTTTCATGTAACGTGTCATAGCGATACGGGCAGATTCGATTTGGCGGTTAGTGATCCATGAAGACTCAAGAGCCTGCAGGCCATATTCGCCGAATGCGACTTCTTTGCCGCCTTTCGCTTCTCCGCGCATCTTGCCACGGTGTTCACGACGATATTTTACGCGTTTTGGCAATAACATATTATTTGCCTCCTTCCTCAGAATTCTTCTTGGTTGGAAGGACTTCACCGCGGTAGATCCATACTTTTACGCCAAGCTTACCATAAGTAGTGTCTGCTTCAGCGTGCGCATAGTCGATGTCTGCGCGCAATGTATGGAGCGGAACAGTTCCTTCGCTATAGGACTCAGCACGGGCAATGTCAGCTCCGCCTAGACGTCCAGATACTTGAGTTTTGATCCCTTTAGCGCCTGCACGCATAGTACGTTGGATCGTTTGTTTTTGAGCACGGCGGAAAGATGCACGGTTTTCTAGCTGGCGTGCGATTCCTTCAGCGACCAATTTCGCATCAAGATCAGCTCTTTTGATTTCTACGATGTTGATGTGGACACGCTTGCCAGTCATCGAGTTCAGTTGCGTACGAAGTACTTCTACTTCAGAGCCACCTTTACCGATTACCATACCTGGCTTAGCAGTGTGGATTGTTACGTTTACACGGTTTGCAGCGCGCTCGATTTCGATTTTCGAAACTGAAGCTTCTTTCAAACGTGTTTCGATGTATTCACGGATTTTCAAATCTTCGTGAAGGAGTGTCGCGTAGTCTTTTTCAGCGTACCATTTCGACTCCCAATCACGGATGATTCCGATTCGCATTCCAATTGGATGAATTTTTTGTCCCACGAATTATCCCTCCTTCTTCTCAGATACCACTAGTGTGATGTGGCTTGTGCGTTTGTTGATCGCGCTTGCGCGTCCCATTGCACGTGGACGGAAACGCTTCAAAGTCGGCCCTTCGTCAACGAATACTTCGCTGATGACAAGGTTCTCGATGTTCATTTCGTAATTGTGTTCAGCGTTAGCAGCTGCAGATTTCAACAACTTCTCAACAACAATGGATGCTGCTTTAGGAGTGTGGTTCAAAATTGCGACCGCTTCACCGATTTGCTTGCCTCGGATTAAATCTACTACTAAACGGACTTTACGAGGAGCAATACGTACTGTTCTAGCAACAGCTTTTGCTTGCATGGGGAAATCCTCCTCTCAATTAACGTCTTGTTTTCTTATCGTCTGCACCATGGCTTGCGTATTTGCGCGTTGGGGCAAATTCACCAAGTTTATGGCCTACCATATCTTCAGTCACGTATACAGGGATGTGTTTGTGGCCATCGTATACTGCAATTGTTAGTCCGATGAATGTCGGGAAAATTGTAGAACGGCGAGACCAAGTTTTGATCACTTGTTTTTTCTCAGATTCCTTTTGCGCTTCGACTTTCTTCATAAGATGATCGTCTACAAAAGGTCCTTTTTTCAAGCTGCGACCCATTTGGGATCCTCCCTTCGTGATTGCACCACGGTTCGTATCGAGAACCGCAGCGAAATCAAATTATTTTTTGCGGCGACGTACGATGAATTTATCGGATTTGTTCGTTTTCTTACGTGTTTTGTATCCAAGAGTTGGTTTGCCCCATGGAGACATTGGAGATTTACGTCCGATTGGCGAACGTCCTTCACCACCACCGTGTGGGTGATCGTTCGGGTTCATGACAGATCCGCGGACAGTTGGGCGATTGCCTTTCCAGCGGTTACGTCCTGCTTTACCGATGTTGATCAATTCGTGCTGCTCGTTTCCGACAGCGCCGATAGTTGCGCGGCAAGTTGCAAGGATCATGCGAACTTCGCCTGATTGCAAGCGAACTGTTACGTATTTTCCTTCTTTACCAAGCACCTGTGCTGAAGCTCCTGCAGAACGTACCAATTGGCCGCCTCCGCCTGGTTTCAACTCGATGTTGTGGATAGTAGAACCCATTGGGATGTTGAGCAACGGCAAAGCATTACCTGCTTTGATGTCTGCTTCAGCCCCTGACATGATTTGCGTGCCAACCTGAACACCTTTAGGTGCAAGGATGTAACGTTTTTCTCCGTCAGCGTAATGGATAAGTGCGATGTTTGCAGAACGGTTCGGATCGTATTCGATCGTAGCAACGCGACCTGGAATGCCATCTTTGTTACGTTTGAAATCGATCACGCGGTATTGGCGCTTATGTCCGCCCCCGTGGTGGCGTACAGTGATTTTACCTTGGTTATTACGGCCGCCTTTACGCTTCGTCGGTTGCAAAAGCGACTTTTCAGGCTTGTTCGTTGTGATTTCAGCGAAATCCGAACTAGTCATGTTACGACGACCGTTAGTGGTAGGTTTATATTTTCTAATCCCCACGTTGTTTCCCTCCTTCTTTGATTAGTTCTTGTTCAGAACTTATGCAATTACATTTCGAATAGTTCGATGTCTTTTGAATCAGCAGTCAATTTCACGATCGCTTTACGGCGTTTGTTCGTGTAGCCTGCGTGTTTGCCCATGCGTTTGAATTTGCCTTTGTAGTTCATGATGTTGACTTTCTCAACTTGAACGCCGAAGACTTCCTGAACTGCATGTTTAACTTGAGTTTTGTTAGCGCGAACGTCCACTTCGAAAGTGTACTTCTTCTCCGCCATTACCTCAGAAGAACGCTCGGTAATGACTGGACGCTTTAGAATGTCACGTGCTTCCATTAACCAAGCACCTCCTCGATTTTTTCTACGGCTCCTTTAGTCATGACAACTTTGTCATGGCCAAGCAAGTCCAATACGTTGATTCCGTTTGCCGGAACAACTGTCATGCCTTTGATGTTGCGTGCAGATAGTGCCACGTTCTCATCAAGGTCAGCTGTTACGAACAACGCTTTCTTGCCCACAGACAAATCATTCACGAGTTTCGTGAATTCTTTTGTTTTTGGTGCTTCGAAAGCCAACCCTTCAAGTACCATCAGGTTCTCGTTTGCTACTGCCGAAGACAATGCAGAACGAAGAGCCAAGCGACGGACTTTTTTCGGAAGTTTGTAGCTATAGCTGCGTGGTGTCGGGCCGAATACGACACCGCCTCCACGCCATTGTGGTGAGCGGATCGAACCTTGGCGGGCACGTCCAGTTCCTTTTTGCTTCCATGGCTTTCTTCCGCCACCAGCTACTTCAGAACGGTTTTTAACTTTATGGTTACCTTGACGCAATGAAGCACGTTGTGCAACGACTGCATCAAAAAGTACAGATTCATTTGGTTCAATGCCGAAGACAAGATCGTTCAATTCGATATCGCCAACTTGTGAACCGGTTTGGTTTAGTAAAGCTACTTTAGGCATTCTTGTTTCCTCCTTTCTTCAAATGTGATTAGTTAGCTTTGATAGCCGACTTAACACGGATTAGTGATTTGCGTGCGCCAGGAACATTCCCTTTAATAAGAAGCAAGTTGCGCTCAGCATCCACTTTCACGATGTGAAGGTTTTGGATAGTGACCGTGTTGCCGCCCATTTGACCAGGCAATTTCTTCTGTTTGAATACGCGGTTCGGAGCAACAGGCCCCATTGAACCAGGACGACGGTGGTAGCGTGAACCGTGAGTCATCGGTCCGCGTGATTGTCCGTGGCGTTTGATAACACCTTGGAAACCTTTACCTTTCGTAGTTCCTGTTACATCTACTACATCGCCTTCTGCGAATACATCTACTTTGACTTCCTGACCAATCTCGTAATCAGCTAAGTTTACATTGCGAAGTTCGCGAATGAAGCGCTTAGGAGCAGTGTTTGCTTTTGCTACGTGGCCTTTCTCTGGTTTGTTCGAAAGCTTTTCGCGTTTGTCATCAAAACCAAGTTGTACCGATTCGTAGCCATCCACTTCAACTGTTTTTTTCTGAAGCACTACGTTTGGAGCAGCTTCGATTACAGTTACAGGGATCAAATCACCGTTCTCAGCAAAAACTTGCGTCATACCGATTTTTCTACCTAAGATTCCTTTGGTCATGTCGTCACACCTCCTGCAAAATTTTATGTTTTTTATTTTCGTTTACCAATTATAGTTTGATTTCAATATCAACGCCGGATGGTAGATCCAGTTTCATTAGCGCGTCAACAGTCTGTGGTGTCGGGTTAACGATATCGATCAGACGTTTGTGTGTGCGCATTTCGAATTGTTCGCGAGCATCTTTATATTTGTGGACAGCTCGCAAGATTGTGTAAACAGACTTTTCTGTCGGCAACGGTATCGGACCTGATACGCTAGCACCTGAACGTTTAGCAGTTTCAACAATCTTTTCAGCAGACTGATCCAGGATTCTGTGATCATATGCTTTCAAACGGATACGAATTTTTTGTTTTGCCATTATTTTCCCTCCCTTTTCGCCTATTTTTGGGATAGACTTCTCCACGAAAATTTTCCTCACACTCGCCATGGCAAAGCGGCCGGGTGTGTCGGTAACCTCTCGCTTCTTCGCAGTCAAAGACCAACATTCACCATTATACAAAATAAAAAAGAATTCCGCAAGACTTTGCACGAAATTCTTTTTCATTCGCTTTTACTAGTATAGCAGGATTCTTTTCAGTTTCAACCGATACGATAATAGTCGAAATCTTTCGGACTCATCCTAAAAACATGACGGCAATCCAGCCGAACAGGACGAGCGGGATATTGTAATGGATGAATGTCGGGACCACTGTATCCCAGATGTGATTGTGCTGTCCGTCGACATTAAGTCCCGCGGTCGGCCCAAGCGTCGAATCCGAAGCTGGCGACCCGGCATCGCCAAGTGCGCCCGCTGTCCCGATCAAAGCGATGATGGCCATCGTCGAGAATCCGAACTCGATACTGAGCGGAACGAAGATCGCGGCGATGATCGGGATCGTCGAGAACGACGAACCGATGCCCATCGTGACGAACAAGCCGACGATCAGCATGGCGAGTGCCGCCAGGCCTTTGTTGTCGCCGAAGATGGCCGCCGCATTCTCGACCAATGTGTCGATGGCACCGGTCGCTTGGATGACCGAAGCGAATCCGTTCGCTGAAATCATGACAAAACCGATGAAGGCCATCATGCGCATGCCTGCCGTCAGCACGTCGTCCGCTTCTTTCCATTTCATTGCCCCGAAGACGTAGAGGATGAGGATGCCGGCGAGTGCGCCGATGATCATCGAATCGCTTTGGATCTGCGCATAGAGCGCGGCGATCAACGCAATCACGGTCACGATGATGTCTTTGACAGAAGCGGTCCGTTTTGGAGTTTCTTCTATAGTACTGGCTGCTCTTACTTCGCGGTAGTCACGCGGCTTGCGGTAAGAAATGAAAACTGCGACGACTAAACCGAGGAACAAGCCGGCGACCGGCAGCGCCATCGCTTTCGGGATATCCGCCATATCGATCGGCATGCCCGCGAGTTCCATCTGCGTGGCGAGAATCTCGTGGAAGATCAACCCAAAGCCATACGGCAATAAGATATACGGCGCCGTCAGGCCGAATGTCAGGACGGAGGCGATAAGCCGGCGGTCGATGCGCAATTCATTCAGGATGTGCAGAATCGGCGGCACCAAGAGCGGGATAAAGGCGATGTGGATCGGGATCAAGTTTTGCGAGAAGATGGCCATCGCGAACAGCGCAAAGATGATAAGCGCCTTCGCCAAATTCTCGCGCGTCGCCTCCCCTTCTTTATTGACCAGTTTCAATACACCGGCAACGAGCAATTCCGGTATGCCGGTGCGCGAAATGGCGACGGCGAATCCGCCGAGCATGGCGTAGCTTAGTGCGATGGTTGCCCCCGCACCGAGACCGTCTGTATAGGAAGTCAAAGTTTCAGTGAAGCTGAGCCCCCCGCTTAGCCCACCGGCGAGTGCGCCGATCAATAAGGCAAAGACGACGTTGACACGAAGCAAGCTCAATATGAGCATCACTAAAACAGCGATAATAACTGCATTCATTGTTCATTTCTCCTTTAGTTTGCTAAAGCGTTAAAGCACTTTACTAAAGTAACAAATCTGCCCAATGATGTCAACACAGCGAAACGGCGATTTTATTCCACTAAAAAAACCACTCCCTGCCTCGTTATCCGAACAAGGGCAAAGAGCGGCGGTGCTTTATTGGGTTTGCTGCGTTTTTTCTTCGTATGCCTGGATGTAGGAATCGTATTGAATCGTCAAGGCGATTTCATCCCAGCCGTTCAACAGCATTTCTTTCCAGTACGGGTCGATATCGAATGAATAGCTGGCGCCGTCTTCCGCTGTCACCGTTTGGTGTTTCAGGTCGACGTCAAGGCGGTATGGTTCCTGTTTGCCTTTTTCCAACAAGGCCGTCACTTCCGCTTCATTGAGGCGGATCGGCAAGATGCCGTTTTTCACGCAGTTATTATAGAAGATATCCGCATAGCTTGGTGCAATGACGACACGGAAGCCATAGTCCAGAATGGCCCACGGCGCATGTTCACGGGAGGAACCACAGCCGAAGTTTTCCTGTGCCACAAGAATCTCGGAATCTCGGAAGCGCGGGTCGTTCAAGACAAAGTCTTGATTCGGTGTACCGTCAGCGTTAAAACGCCAATGATAGAACAAATACTTGCCGAACCCCGTGCGCTCGATGCGTTTGAGGAATTCCTTTGAAATGATTTGGTCGGTATCGACGTTTTTGCGGTCGAGCGGCGTCAAGACGCTCGAAATTTCATTGATGGGTTTCACATTCAGTTCCTCCTTCCGTTATGCCGAGGGCACAGGTTCTTTCATATAGTTGCGGACATCCGTCAAATGCCCCTCAATTGCAGCCGCTGCCGCCATTACGGGTGAGACCAAATGCGTCATGGAGCCTGCGCCTTGGCGCCCTTCAAAGTTGCGGTTGGAAGTAGATGCGCAACGTTCTCCTGCCGGTACGGCATCTTCGTTCATTGCGAGGCACATGCTGCAGCCTGTTTCGCGCCATTCAAAGCCTGCCTGCAAGAACACTTGGTCGAGCCCTTCCGCTTCAGCTGCACGCTTGACGGTTTCAGATCCCGGCACCACAATCGCCGTGACCGCCGGATGCACCGTTCTGCCTTTGACGATTTCGCTCGCTGCCCGCAAATCGCTGAGGCGCGCATTCGTGCATGAGCCGATAAAGACGTGCTGAATGGCGATGGAAGAGAGCGGGGCGCCTTCTTCTAACTGCATATAAGCAAGCGCTTGGCGCAAAGCGTCTCGGTCTTCCTGCTTGTCGTAATGCGCCGCTGTCGGCACGCGTTCGGCGATGCCTGAGCCCATCGACGGGTTGGTGCCCCATGTGACGAACGGGGAAATATCGTCCGCATGGATCGTGTGCGATATGTCGTAGCTTGCGCCTTCGTCTGTCGCCAGAGACAACCAACGTTCGGCTTCACGCTCAAACGCTTCGCCTTCTGGCACGTTTCTTCTACCGCGCAAATATTCGACTGTTGTTTCGTCTGGGCTGACAAGACCGGCGCGTGCCCCCGCTTCGATGGACATATTGCAGATCGTCATGCGTTCTTCCATCGACAAATTGCGGATCGCTTCTCCGGTGTATTCAATGATATGCCCGGTTCCCATATCGACACCGTATTTTGAGATGATCGCAAGGATCACGTCTTTTGCGGAAACGCCGAAACCCAGTTCGCCGTCGATGCGGATTTCCATCGTTTTCGGCTTGGACTGCCAAAGCGTTTGCGTCGACAAGACATGTTCCACTTCACTCGTCCCGATGCCAAACGCCAAAGCGCCGAACGCTCCGTGCGTGGACGTATGGCTATCGCCGCAGACGATCGTCTTGCCTGGCTGCGTGAGGCCGAGTTCCGGCCCGATGACGTGGACGATGCCTTGGTCGGGATGGTTGATCCCAGCGAGCGGAACGCCGAACTCGTCGCAGTTTTCCTGAAGCGTCTTGATCTGCTTGCGGGAAATCGGATCTTTGATCACGGAGCGGTTGCGCGTCGGCACGTTATGGTCCATAGTCGCAAAGCATAGGTCCGGGCGCCTTACTTTCCGGCCGTTCAAGCGCAAGCCTTCAAATGCCTGCGGAGAAGTGACTTCATGCAAGAGGTGAAGGTCGATATACAACAGGTCGGGTTTTCCCGGCTCTTCGAATACAATATGCTGCTCCCAGATTTTTTCAATAATCGTTTTTGCCATAGCAGAGTGCCCCTTCCATTTACACGTAGGAAAACATGATGTGTTCCGACACGAATTCCCGTTCCAATTCTTCGATCACTTTTTCCACGAATCGTTCTGTCGAGATGACTTTATTGCCGCAAGCCGACAAATCGCCTGTGCAATAGCCATCTTCCAAGACGCTCATGACCGCATCTTCAATTGCCGATGCTTCTGAATCCATGCCGAACGATTGGCGCAGCATCATCGCTGCCGACAACATCGCTGCCGATGGATTCGCTTTGTTTTGCCCTGCGATGTCCGGTGCCGAACCGTGTACCGGTTCGTACAAGCCGAAACCGTCTGAACGGATACTCGCGGACGGCAGCATGCCAAGCGAGCCGGTGATCACCGATGCTTCATCGCTCAAGATGTCGCCAAACATGTTCTCCGTTACCACGACGTCAAACGCCCGTGGGTTGGTAATCAATTTCATGGCCGCCGAATCGACCAGCATATGTTCGACTTCCACGTCCGGATAACCCGCCTTGCGTTCTTCGACGACTTTTCTCCATAGCTTGCTCGACTCCAAGACGTTCGCTTTATCGACTGAAGCCAATTTGCCGCGCCGCGAACGGGCCATTTCAAATGCCTGGTCGACGATGCGCTCGATTTCCGCCCGCGTGTAGACAAGTGTATCGACCGCGGAAGTTTCGTTATGGCGTTTCGGTTCTCCGAAATACAAGCCGCCGGTCAGTTCACGGACGATGACCATGTCCACTTCTCGCGCGATTTCTTCTTTTAGAGGAGAAGATCCGAGAAGTGCCGGTACCGCCTTGACCGGGCGGACGTTGGCAAATAAGCCGAAGTGTTTGCGGATATTCAACAGCCCTTTTTCCGGGCGCTGATCTGCCGGGTTGTTGTCCCATTTCGGGCCGCCCACCGCACCGAGGAGGATGGCATCGCTCGCTTCACACGCATCAACGGTTTCTTTTGGCAGCGGGTTGCCGAACTCATCGACTGCCGCTCCCCCGATGGCCGCGAATTTCCAATGGAATGTGTGCCCATAGCGCATCGCAATGGATTTCAGCACCTTTACTGCCGCCTCTGTTACTTCTGGTCCGATGCCGTCTCCTGGCAATACTGCGATTGTCTTTTCCATAGTAATTCCTCCTCTGTGGGTTTGCTTTTTTATACTGCTTGGATCTTTGTTTTATTTCCCTGTTTCACGAGCTGGCGGTTCACTGCGTTGAAATAAGCTTTCGCCGTCGCTTCCAAAACGTCTTGCGCGACGTCGCGGCCTGTCACGGTCTCTCCGTCATAGCTCATATTGATGACGGCTTCACCGAGTGCATCGCGGCCTTTGCCGATCGATGTCACGCGGTAGTCGAGTATATGCACTTTGCCTTCGACGATGCGTTCAAGCGTATTGAATATCGCTTCGACTGAACCGGAGCCGGTTGCCGCTTCGTGGATCATAGTGCCGTCCGGGCCGATTGCCGAGGCTGTCGCTGTCGGGATATTCGCTGTGCCGTATTGGACTTGCACGCTTTCAAGTTCGTAGACCGGTGTTTCGCTGTCATTGATTTGCTGGTCCGTCAGCAAGACAAACAAATCGTCTTCCGTAATCTGCTTTTTGCGGTCGGCGAGTTTCTTGAACTCGATGAATGCTTCGTTCAATTTAGCATCAGGCAACTCGAAGCCCATCTTCACTGCGCGGTCGCGGAATGCGTGCCTGCCGGAATGTTTGCCAAGCACCAACTCAGTTGCCGCATCGCCGATCAGTTCCGGCGTGATGATTTCATAGGTCAGCGGGTTTTTCAGCATGCCGTCCTGGTGGATGCCTGATTCATGCGCAAAGGCGTTCTTCCCGACGACTGCTTTATTCGGCTGGATGATGCTGCCCGTCAATTGGCTGACCAATTGGCTCGAGCGCTTGATTTCGTTCAAGTTAATGCCGGTTTCGATTTCATAGAATTGCTTGCGGATGTGGAGCGCTACCGCAATCTCTTCCAACGCCACGTTTCCTGCGCGTTCACCGATGCCGTTGATCGTGCCTTCGACTTGTGTCGCGCCGTTTTCAATCGCGGCGAGCGTATTCGCTGTCGCCATGCCAAGGTCGTTGTGGCAATGCGCGGACAGCTTGACGTTCTCGATGCCCGGTACGTTTTCCGTCATGTAACGGAACATCGCCCCGTATTCTTCCGGTGTCGCATAACCGACCGTATCCGGCAAATTGACGGTCGTGGCGCCCGCTTCGATGACTTTCTTGATGATGTGCGCCAAGAATTCCGGATCGGATCTTGAAGCATCTTCCGCCGACCACTGGACGAGCGGGAAGAATTTTTTCGCATAACGGACAGATTCGACAGCGATATCGACGACCTGTTCCGGTGTTTTCATCAATTTATGTTCCATATGGATGGGCGATGTCGCCAGGAAGATGTGGATATGTGGTTGTTCCGCACCCTTCAAGGCATCCCATGTCCGGTCGATATCCGCTTTCATGGAGCGGGACAGTCCCGTTACGATAGAGTTCTTCACCGTACCGGCTATCCGCTGCACTGCGTCGAAGTCTCCTGGCGATGAAGCCGGGAACCCCGATTCGATAATCGTCACGCCTAGACGTTCGAGCTGGCGGGCGATTTCGATTTTCTCAGCTGTATTCAAGTTGATCCCGGCCGACTGTTCTCCGTCCCGTAGTGTCGTATCGAAAATATCAATTTGAGACATTAGCAGCCACCTCTTTTGGTTTTTTGTTTTCATTGACAAATGGCATCATGGCACGCAATTCACGCCCGACTTGTTCGATTTGGTGTTCCGCTTCGGCGTTTTCGATCGCCGTGAATTCCGGGCGGTTCAATTGGTTCTCAAGCAACCAGCCTTTGGCGAATTTGCCGGTTTGGATATCCGTCAAGACGTCTTTCATGCGGGCTTTTGTATCGGCATCGACAATGCGCGGGCCGGATACGAAGTCTCCCCACTGCGCCGTATCGGAGATCGAGTAGCGCATGCCGGACATGCCGCCTTCATACATTAGGTCAACAATCAATTTCAGTTCGTGCAAGCATTCGAAGTATGCCAGTTCCGGCTGATAGCCCGCTTCCACCAATGTCTCGAATCCGGCTTTGACGAGCGACGTCACCCCGCCGCATAGTACCGCTTGTTCACCGAATAAGTCCGTTTCCGTTTCTTCTTTAAATGTCGTCTCGAGGATTCCGGCACGTGCAGCGCCGACGCCTTTTGCATAAGCCAAAGCGGTATCTTTCGCATTACCGGATACATCTTGATGTACCGCGAATAATGCCGGTACGCCTGCTCCTGCTTCGAACGTTCTGCGGACAAGATGTCCCGGTCCTTTCGGGGCGACAAGGAACACGTCCACATCTTTCGGCGGCACGATTTGGTTGAAATGAACGTTGAATCCATGTGCGAAGACCAGTGATTTGCCTGCCGTTAGATGCGGCTTGATCGACTCTTCGTAGATTTGTGTCTGGCGCTCATCCGGCACGAGGACCATGATGACGTCGCCCGCTTGCGCCGCTTCCGCTACTGTCGCCACTTCCAGGCCGTCTTGCTTTGCCTGGTCGAATGATTTGCCGGGTCTCACGCCGACCACTACTTTGAAGCCTGAATCGTTTAAGTTCTGCGCGTGTGCATGCCCTTGTGAACCGTAGCCGATCACCGCGATTGTTTGTCCTTTTAGAGCCTGATCGTTTACGTCTTGGTTATAATACATTTTTGCCATTTTTAATTTCCTCCTCGGGTTTTGGGTTTTTAGTTTAAAGGATGTTCAATTGCGGTGTATGGGCTTTTTGTGTTTCCCTGACAAAAGCGGATACGCCGGTTCTCGTTAATTCTTTGATGCCGTATGGCTTCATCAAATCGATGAAGGCTTCGATCTTCTCAGGGTCGCCTGTCACTTGGAACGTGGTGACGTTTTTGCTCATATCGACCACAGTCGCGCGGAACGGTTCCACGATGCTGTAAATCTCGCTGCGCGCAGCGGGCGGTGCGACTACTTTGATCAAGGCGAGCTCTCTCATGACCATCGCCTTATCGGTAATGTCATTGACTTTCAAGACGTCGATTTGCTTTTGCAGCTGTTTGAGCAATTGCTCAAGCTTCCCTTCATCTTCCACATTGACGACGAAGGTCATTTTGGAAATGCCTGCTTGCTCGGTATGCCCGACCGAAATGCTTTCTATATTGAATTGGCGTTTCATCAACAGCCCGGTGACTCGGTTCAAGACGCCGCTCTGGTTGATGACCGTCGTTGTGATTACTCGCTTCATTCGCCCTTCACCCCGATCATTTCGTTGAGCCCTTTGCCTGGCGCGACCATCGGGTACACGCATTCGAGTTGGATTACCCGGCAATCGATGAGCGCTGGGCCATCTGATTCAAACGCTTTTTGGAACACTTCTTCCGCTTCTTCCATCGTTTCGACTTTATAACCGTCGAGATCGTAAGCAGCTGCCAGTTTCACGAAATCCGGCTGCACCGGCATCATCGATTGGGAATAACGCTCCTCATAGAAGGTTTCCTGCCACTGGCGAACCATCCCAAGGCTTTGGTTGTTCAAGATGACAATTTTCACCGGCAACCGGTATTCCTGCAATAGCGATAATTCCTGCATCGTCATTTGGAAACCGGCATCGCCGACGACGGCAACCACCGTTTCTTCCGGTCTTGCGAATTTCGCCCCGATCGCTGCCGGAAAGCCGAAGCCCATCGTTCCAAGGCCGCCGGATGTCACCCAGTTATGCGGGTTGTTGAAGCGGTAGTACTGAGCCGTCCACATTTGGTGCTGGCCGACATCCGTCGTGACGATCGCGTCGCCACCGGTCAAACGATGGATCAATTCGACCGCTTGTTGCGGCATGATGCCAACACGTTCTTTTTGATGATACTGAAGCGGGTAGGCTTCTTGGTATGCATTCAGCTTGATGCGCCATTCTGTTGTATCCGGGCTCTCAAAATTGCTTTTCAATAGTTCCATCAGCGCTGCCTTGGCGTCCGATACAATTGGGATCGCTGTCGGGACGTTTTTCCCGATTTCCGCAGGATCGATATCGATATGGATGACTTCCGCATTCGGCGCAAACGATGCCAAGTTCCCCGTGAGCCTGTCATCAAAACGGGCACCGATATTAAGCAAGACATCACATTCGCAAATCGCCGTGTTCGCTGCATACGTTCCGTGCATGCCCCCCATGCCGAGGAACAATTCGTGATCGCCGCCGACTGTTCCGAGTCCAAGCAAGGTATTCACGATCGGGATTTGATGATGTTCCGCAAAAGCTTGAAGCTCTTCGGACGCTCTCGCTGCCAACACCCCGGCTCCTGCTAGAATCACCGGTTTTTTCGCTTTGGACAATAATTGCACTGCTTTTTGGATCTGCAGATAATTCGGCGAAATCGTCGGTTGATAGCCCGGCAAGTAAACATCTGCATCCGCTTGTTCTTCACTGCCGGCGAATAGCATCGTCGACACGTCTTTCGGGATATCGACGACAACCGGCCCCGGGCGCCCTGTCGATGCGATAAAGAATGCCTCTTTGATGATCCGCGGCAAGTCTTCCGCTTTTTTCACCTGGTAATTATGTTTCGTGATCGGTTGGGTGATGCTGACAATATCCGCTTCCTGGAAAGCATCGGTTCCGATGACCGATGTAGCCACTTGCCCGGTAAAGACGACGAGCGGCAATGAATCGAGCATGGCATCTGCAATCCCGGTGACGAGGTTCGTCGCCCCAGGCCCGGATGTGGCAATGACCACTCCTGCTTTTCCGGAAACTCTGGCGTAGCCTTCCGCTGCATGGATCGCGCCTTGTTCGTGCCTCGCTAATATGTGGCGGATCGGGTTTCGATGCAAAGCATCGTAGATTGGCAGAACCGCGCCTCCCGGGTAGCCAAAAATGATCTCAACACCCTGCTGTTTCAATGATTGAATTAATACGTCCGCCCCGCTGCCGGATAATCCTTGTTTGAGTTCTTCTCTGACCTTTACGTTTACTCCCAATCTTTCCGCCTCCTTCTTCTTAAGTCTTCGGAAGTAGCAAATGAAAAAGCTTTTCCATCCCTACACAAAGAAGACATCTTCTTTGCATAGGGATGAAAAAGCTTCATGGTACCACCCTATTTCACTGCGATTTGCAGCCTCTTGGATAATTGCTTATCCGCTGATAACGATAACCCGTCGCTTGCAGTCACCGGGAACACCTAGAAGGCCGAAGCCGTTCAGCATTCCACTCAGAGGGGATGTCGCATTTGGCAGCATTGCCGGCTTCCACCACCCCGGCTCTCTGTAAATGCTGTATTCCATTTGCTTTAACCTCGTCATTGAATTGATCATATGAATTTATACTACGTTTAGATGTTCTTCGTTATACACTTTGACGCCATCTTGCTGCACGAGCTCACGGAATGCTTCGAGAAGGTCATTCGTGACAGGTCCTGGCTTGCCGTCGCCGATTACGCGTCCATCGACTTTGATGACGGCGATGACTTCTGCTGCCGTCCCCGTCAGGAACACTTCGTCTGCAACGTAAACATCGTGTCTGGTAAAGACGCCTTCTTCCATTTGGTAGCCTTTTTCAGCTGCCACTTCCATGATCGCGTTGCGCGTGATTCCTTCTAGCGCCCCTACATATCCGGGAGGCGTCAGTAATTTGTTTTTGCGGACGATGAAGATATTATCGGCCGACCCTTCAGCCACGTAACCTTGATCGTTCAGCATAAGCGCTTCAGAAACACCAGCCAGGCTTGCTTCAATCTTCACTAGAATGTTGTTCATATAGTTCAGCGATTTTACTTTCGGGCTCAAGACATCTGAACGGCTTCTTCTGGAAGCAACTGAGACGATTTCAATGCCGCTGTCGTACAAGGCTTTCGGAAATAAAGAAAGCGGCTCTGCGATCACGATGACATTCGGCTTTGCACAGCTGAATGGATCGAGCCCCAAATTTCCGACCCCGCGTGAGACGACTAAGCGGATATACGCATCCTTCAATTTATTTTGCCGGAGCGTTTCCACGACCAGCTGCGTCATTTCTTCGAAAGTGTGCGGAATTTCAAGCATCACTGATTTAGCCGAATCGTAAAGGCGCTCCAGGTGTTCTTCTAAGCGAAAGACATTTCCGTTGTAAGAACGAATGCCTTCGAAGACTCCGTCGCCATATAGGAAGCCATGATCGTAAACCGAAACCTTGGCATCTTCCTTTTTTACAAATTCACCATTCATATAGATTACTTGTTCAGTCATGATGTCCACTTCTTTCTCCGAAATTTTTTATAAGGATTGGCGCTGCAAATGCTTTGTTCTGTTAAATTGTTGCTATCATATCGCCTATTCCAAAGGGTGTCAACAAACAAAATGCGATTTTTTCGCTAATTCTGAACATTGAAATCATTTGTATCCGTTTACATTGCTTTAGTGGCGCGGTTTCAAATGTTTTTAAAAAAGTTTGAATATTTTATAGAAATGCGATATATTGCGTATAAAAAATAGGCGCCTGCCTTCTAACCGTTAGCTTATAATGAAAATGCCCCCGCAAGCACGTAGATCTGTCGAGCCTGTAAACTCCATCGTCCTGTCACACAATGTTCGTTTTTATTTTAGAAAAACGCAAAAAAATCCCCTAACTCATAATGAGTTAGGGGATTAAAACACAAGCGAATTACTTCTGGATAGAAGCTACAACGCCAGCGCCTACAGTACGTCCACCCTCACGGATAGAGAACTTAGTACCTTCTTCAAGAGCGATTGGTGAGATAAGCTCAACATCCATTTCGATGTTGTCGCCAGGCATAACCATTTCTACTCCTTCAGGAAGGTTACAAACGCCAGTTACGTCAGTTGTACGGAAGTAGAACTGCGGACGGTAGTTTGTGAAGAATGGAGTGTGACGTCCACCCTCTTCTTTTGAAAGAACATAAACTTCAGCTTTGAAGTTTGTGTGTGGCGTGATTGTGCCTGGTTTAGCAAGAACTTGTCCACGCTGAACGTCGTCACGGGAGATTCCGCGAAGAAGTGCGCCGATGTTGTCGCCAGCTTCAGCATAGTCAAGCAATTTGCGGAACATTTCTACGCCTGTAACAGTTGTAGATTTTGGCTCTTCAGTAAGACCGATGATGTCAACGTTATCGCCGACTTTGATTTGTCCACGCTCAACACGGCCAGTTGCAACTGTACCACGGCCAGTGATTGAGAATACGTCCTCAACTGGCATCATGAATGGCTTGTCAGTGTCGCGTTCTGGAGTTGGGATGTACTCATCAACAGCAGCCATCAACTCAAGAATTTTTTCTTCCCATTCTGGCTCGCCTTCAAGGGCTTTAAGCGCAGAACCTTTGATGACTGGGATGTCATCGCCAGGGAAGTCATATTCAGACAATAGGTCGCGAACTTCCATTTCAACTAGTTCAAGAAGCTCTTCGTCGTCTACCATGTCGCATTTGTTCATGAATACTACAAGGTAAGGTACGCCTACTTGACGTGAAAGCAAGATGTGCTCACGAGTTTGTGGCATTGGGCCGTCAGCAGCAGATACTACTAGGATCCCGCCGTCCATTTGTGCAGCGCCAGTGATCATGTTTTTGACATAGTCAGCGTGACCTGGGCAGTCAACGTGTGCATAGTGGCGTGTTTCAGTTTCGTACTCAACGTGAGAAGTGTTGATTGTGATACCGCGCTCTTTTTCTTCAGGTGCGTTATCGATTTGGTCGTAAGAACGAGCTTCCCCGCCTGATGCTCTAGCAAGAACTGTAGCGATTGCTGCAGTCAAAGTTGTTTTACCATGGTCAACGTGTCCGATTGTACCAATGTTAGCGTGTGTTTTAGAACGGTCAAATTTAGCTTTACCCATTAGAAAAATCCTCCTCAGAATGTAAGTTAATAATAGTCGTTTGAGTACCCAAACTGCAGCGGACTGCAGATTGGGCGTACAAACTATTTATACTTGATTAAAGGTCAAAATTCAATTATTGGCCTTTATTTTTCTTGATAATTTCTTCAGCGATGGATTTCGGCACTTCTTCGTAGTGGTCGAAGTGCATAGAGAACACACCGCGGCCTTGCGTGTTAGAACGCAAGTTTGTTGCATAACCGAACATTTCAGAAAGTGGAACCATTGAACGGACAACTTGTGCGTTTCCGCGAGCGTCCATACCTTCTACGCGTCCACGGCGAGACGTAACGTCACCCATGATATCGCCAAGGTATTCCTCAGGGATTACAATTTCAACTTTCATGATCGGCTCAAGGATTACCGGGTTAACTTTTGATACAGCGTTTTTCAGTGCCATAGAAGCAGCAACTTTAAACGCCATCTCGTTGGAGTCAACATCATGGTAAGATCCGTCGAACAAACGAGCTTTAATGTCGATCAATGGATAACCGGCAACTACACCGTTATCAAGTGAGTCGCGAAGACCCGCTTCAACTGCTGGGATGTATTCACGTGGAACAACACCACCGACAATTCCATTTTCGAACTCAAAGCCAGCGCCTTCTTCGTTTGGAGAGAATTCGATCCAAACGTGTCCGAACTGACCACGTCCACCGGATTGACGTACGAATTTCCCTTCAACTTTTGCAGACTGGCGGAATGTCTCACGGTAAGATACCTGAGGAGCTCCGACGTTTGCTTCAACGTTGAATTCACGTTTCATACGGTCAACTAGGATATCAAGGTGAAGTTCACCCATACCAGCGATGATCGTTTGGCCAGTTTCCTGGTCTGTATGCGCACGGAAAGTTGGGTCTTCTTCTTGCAATTTCGCAAGGGCTTGGCCCATCTTGTCTTGGTCCGCTTTGGATTTCGGCTCTACTGAAAGTGAGATAACCGGTTCCGGGAAGACCATGCGCTCAAGGATTACTTGGTCTTTCTCGTCGCATAGCGTATCGCCTGTTGAAGTATCTTTCAGGCCGATCGCAGCAGCGATATCCCCGCAGTATACTTCAGCGATCTCTTCACGGGAGTTTGCGTGCATTTGCAGGATACGTCCCACGCGCTCACGCTTGCCTTTAGAAGAGTTTTGAACGTATGAACCAGATTTCAAAGTACCGGAGTAAACACGGAAGAACGTCAATTTCCCTACATACGGGTCTGTCATTACTTTAAATGCCAGAGCAGAGAAAGGCTCGTCTTCAGATGCTTTACGCAATACTTCTTCGTCTGAATCCGGACGCACCGCTGTCATTGGCGGTACATCTAGTGGAGATGGCAGGTAATCAATTACTGCATCAAGCATCAATTGAACACCTTTGTTTTTGAAAGCAGTTCCGCAAACTACTGGGTAGAACTCAACGTCAAGCGTTCCTTTACGGATTGCAGCTTTAAGTTCGTCAACAGTAAGTTCTTCACCGCCAAGGTATTTTTCCATCAAGTCTTCATCAAGCTCAGCGACTGCTTCTACCAATTTCGTGTGGTATTCTTCCGCTTGCTCTTTGTACTCTTCAGGAATTTCCCCTTCAGTGATTTCAGTTCCCAAATCGTTAGCGTAGAAACGCGCATTCATGTTTACAAGGTCAATGATCCCTGAGAACTCGTCTTCTGCGCCGATTGGCAATTGAATCGGGTGTGCGTTAGCTTGCAGGCGATCGTGAAGAGTGCCTACTGAATACAGGAAGTCAGCGCCGATTTTATCCATTTTGTTAATGAATACCAAACGCGGGACTCCGTATGTTGTCGCTTGGCGCCATACAGTTTCTGTTTGCGGCTCAACGCCTGATTGGGCATCAAGAACCGTTACAGCACCATCAAGTACACGCAATGAACGTTCAACTTCAACCGTGAAGTCTACGTGTCCAGGAGTATCGATGATGTTAACACGGTGGCCTTCCCATGAAGCTGTTGTCGCAGCAGATGTGATCGTGATTCCACGCTCTTGCTCCTGCTCCATCCAGTCCATTTGAGAAGCACCTTCGTGCGTTTCGCCGATTTTATGGATACGGCCTGTGTAATACAAAATACGCTCCGTAGTAGTCGTTTTACCGGCATCGATGTGAGCCATGATTCCGATATTACGTGTATGGTCTAAGGAGAACTCTCTAGGCATATGGTCTTTCTCCTTCCGTCTCGAAATAAGATTTTAAGTGTCGCAAGAATTTACCAGCGGTAATGAGCAAATGCTTTGTTGGCTTCTGCCATTTTGTGGATATCTTCACGTTTTTTGACGGAAGCACCAGTATTGTTGGCAGCATCTAGGATTTCGTTAGCTAGACGCTCTTCCATAGTTTTTTCCCCACGAAGACGTGAGTAGTTTACTAGGTAGCGAAGTCCAAGAGTCGTACGGCGTTCTGGACGAACTTCAACTGGTACTTGGTAGTTGGCACCACCAACACGGCGAGCGCGAACTTCAAGAACCGGCATGATGTTTTCCAAAGCTTGTTCGAATACTTCGATCGGATCTTTCCCGCTGCGTTCTTTAATTAGTTCGAACGCACCGTAGAGGATCTTTTGTGAAGTACCTCTTTTTCCGTCAACCATCAATTTGTTAATTAGACGAGTTACCAATTTCGAACTATAAATCGGATCTGGCAACACGTCACGTTTAGCTACAGGACCTTTACGAGGCATGTATGTTCCTCCTTTCAACGAAAACTATCGTTAATTCATTGTTATTATTTTTTTGCTTTAGGGCGTTTTGTTCCATATTTAGAGCGTCCTTGCATACGGCCGTTTACTCCAGCAGTATCAAGTGCGCCGCGTACAACATGGTAACGTACACCCGGAAGGTCTTTTACGCGTCCTCCGCGGATAAGAACAACACTGTGCTCTTGAAGGTTGTGGCCTTCGCCGCCGATATATGCATTGACCTCAATTTGGTTTGTCAAACGTACACGCGCGTATTTACGCAATGCGGAGTTTGGTTTTTTAGGTGTCATCGTTCCAACACGTGTGCAGACGCCGCGTTTTTGCGGAGAGCTCAAGTTAGTCTGTGACTTTTTGAAGCTGTTATACCCCTTGTTCAACGCTGGTGAGTCTGATTTAGTGCTTTTCGGTTTACGAGGCTTGTTAACCAATTGGTTAATAGTAGGCATCGATTTTTCCTCCTCTCAAAAGGTGTTCTAATACCACATATCCAGGTGGTTCATTTTTGGGTAAAAAACAAAGTCTTTGTGATTTCACACAAAAACCGGTATCCAGTAATGCCATAATGGCTACATCCAGCAAAGCTGAACGCTTTTACTGTTTTTGCTTCGTACCTGATGATCATATTCCTGACATGCAAAGATCGATAATCATCAACCCTTAATATACTATCATTCCTGTATCGCAACTGTCAACCTAAACTTATAAAAAAATCCCGGAGAGCGTATAGCCCTCCAGGATTCGTTTTTCTACCTTATGATTCGCTTCCGACGATCTCTTCTTGCTGGGCTTTTTCGCTTTGCTCGATTTCGATCTGGCGGTAGCGTTGCATGCCAGTTCCTGCTGGAACCAGTTTTCCGATGATGACATTCTCTTTAAGTCCGAGAAGCTCATCGCGTTTTCCTTTGATCGCCGCATCGGTAAGGACGCGAGTCGTTTCTTGGAAGGACGCAGCAGACAAGAACGATTCTGTCTCAAGGGAAGCTTTCGTGATCCCGAGGATGACAGGTCGGCTAGTTGCTGGCATATTGCCGGCAAGCACTGCTTTTTCGTTTGCTTCTGTAAACTGGTGAATATCAAGAAGGGAACCTGGCAGCAAGTCAGTATCTCCAGCTTCAATGACGCGGACTTTACGGAACATTTGACGAACCATAACTTCTACGTGCTTATCGCCGATTTCTACCCCTTGCATGCGGTAAACTTTCTGAACTTCTTTCAATAGATACAATTGAACAGATTGAACTTCTTTCACTTGAAGCAATTGCTTCGGATCGATGGAACCATCTGTCAGCACTTCGCCGCGCTTGATCGTATCATCTACTTGAACTTTCAAACGCGCATTGTAAGGCGCCAAGTATTTGCGTGTTTCCACGTCGCCTTGAATCGTGATTTCCTTCTGGCCTTCACGGATTTCATCAATCTCGGTAATCGTACCGGTGATTTCGGAAATGACTGCTTGGCCTTTCGGGTTTCTGGATTCGAAGATCTCTTGGATACGCGGCAAACCTTGTGTGATATCGTCTCCTGCTACACCGCCTGTGTGGAACGTACGCATCGTAAGCTGTGTACCTGGCTCACCGATGGACTGGGCAGCGATGATACCGACTGCTTCGCCGACTTCCACTTCGTCGCCTGTCGCAAGGTTCGTACCATAACATTTTTTGCAAATGCCGTGTTTCGTATTGCAAGTAAAGGCAGAACGGATCGTCACTTCTTTGATGCCAGCTTCGATTACGAGGCGAGCCAAGTCTTGCGTAATAAGTGCGTCTCTTTCTACAATTACTTCTTTTGTTTCCGGGTGACGGACCGTTTTCTTAGCGTGACGGCCGACAATACGTTCTTCAAGCTCTTCGATGACTTCTGTGCCTTCCATGAGGGCACCAACCAACAAACCACGGTCAGTTCCGCAATCATTTTCGCGCACGATTGCATCTTGTGCAACATCGACCAAACGGCGAGTCAAGTAACCGGAGTCAGCTGTTTTCAGTGCTGTATCGGCAAGACCTTTACGTGCACCGTGAGTCGAGATGAAGTATTCAAGTACCGTCAGACCTTCACGGAAGGAAGATTTGATCGGAAGTTCGATGATGCGGCCGGCCGGGTTGGCCATGAGTCCGCGCATACCCGCAAGCTGCGTGAAGTTGGACGCGTTACCACGCGCTCCGGAATCACTCATCATGTAAATCGGGTTCAGCGTATCAAGGGATGCCATCAGTTTTTCCTGGATGATATCCTTTGCGTTGCTCCAATATGAGATAACGCGTGTGTAGCGCTCTTCTTCCGTAATCAAACCACGGCGGAATTGCTTCATCACTTTATCTACATTGTTTTGGGCTTCAACTAGAATTTCACCTTTGTCAGGCAAGACGACGATATCCGCCACACCAACCGTGATGCCGGCTTGTGTAGAATATTTGAATCCAAGGCTCTTCATGCGGTCAAGCATCCGTGAAGTTTCCGTAATATGGAAACGTTTGAATACTTCTGCAATGATTTCCCCAAGAATTTTCTTCTTGAACGGCGTTACAAGCTCTGATTCTTGGATATGCTTACGAACATCCGTCGTTGTTGGGACGAAGTATTTCGCTGGCGTTTCCACTTGCAGGTTGTAATCGGTAGGTTCATTGATATAAGGGAACGATTTCGGAAGAATTTCATTGAAAATGACTTTCCCGACTGTAGTCAGTAGAAGCATTTTATTTTGTTCTTCCGTAAATGTTGGGTTGCTTACTGATCCAGCTTGAACCGCGATGCGCGTGTGCAAGTGCACATGGCCAGTTTGGTATGCAATCAGCACTTCTTCTGGCCCGGAGAACGTAGCCCCTTCGCCTGTTGCGGCTTTGCGCTCAAGCGTCAAGTAGTAGTTTCCTAAAACCATATCCTGAGAAGGCGTTACGACCGGTTTTCCATCTTTCGGGTTCAAGATGTTCTGTGCTGCAAGCATAAGAAGACGGGCTTCCGCTTGTGCTTCAGATGAAAGCGGTACGTGAACAGCCATTTGGTCACCATCAAAGTCAGCGTTATAAGCTGTACACACTAGCGGGTGAAGGCGAATTGCCTTACCTTCAACAAGTGTCGGCTCAAATGCTTGGATACCGAGTCTGTGAAGCGTCGGTGCACGGTTCAAGAGAACCGGATGCTCCTTGATGACATCTTCAAGTACGTCCCAAACTTCCGAATGGAGACGCTCGATTTTGCGTTTCGCGCTCTTAATGTTATGAGCAAGCCCACGTTCAACCAATTCTTTCATAACGAACGGCTTGAAGAGTTCAATCGCCATGCCTTTAGGCAAGCCACACTGATACATTTTCAAGTTCGGGCCGACGACGATTACAGAACGGCCGGAATAATCGACACGTTTTCCGAGCAAGTTCTGGCGGAAGCGCCCTTGTTTTCCTTTCAACATATGAGAAAGAGATTTCAATGGACGGTTACCAGGCCCTGTAACAGGACGGCCGCGACGGCCATTGTCGATCAACGCATCGACCGCTTCTTGAAGCATGCGTTTTTCGTTCTGGACGATGATGCTTGGTGCACCAAGGTCAAGCAAACGCTTGAGGCGGTTGTTGCGGTTGATGACACGGCGGTAAAGGTCGTTCAAATCAGAAGTCGCAAAACGGCCGCCGTCAAGCTGGACCATCGGACGCAATTCCGGCGGGATAACAGGAAGGACATCCAAGATCATCCAGTCCGGGTTGTTTCCAGAGTTGCGGAAAGACTCAACTACTTCAAGGCGTTTGATCGCACGTGTGCGGCGCTGGCCTTGCGCAGATTTAAGTTCTTCTTTCAACGCATCTGTTTCGCGTTCCAAGTCAATTTCCTGAAGCAAACGTTTGATTGCTTCAGCACCCATTGCTGCTTGGAATTTCTTGCCGAATTTATCGCGGTATGCGCGGTATTCTTTTTCGGAAAGCAATTGCTTTTTCTCGAGCGGCGTATCTGCCGGGTCGATTACTACGTAAGAAGCAAAGTAGATGACTTCTTCCAAAGAACGCGGGGACATATCCAAGATAAGGCCCATGCGGCTTGGGATTCCTTTGAAATACCAAATATGGGAAACCGGTGCTGCAAGCTCGATATGGCCCATGCGCTCACGGCGCACTTTTGAACGGGTTACTTCGACTCCACAGCGGTCACAGACGACGCCTTTATAACGGACGCGTTTGTATTTTCCGCAATGGCATTCCCAGTCTTTTGTAGGACCGAAAATACGTTCACAGAACAAACCGTCTTTTTCGGGCTTTAACGTACGGTAGTTGATTGTTTCTGGTTTCTTGACTTCCCCATAGGACCATGAGCGAATTTTATCGGGTGATGCCAATCCGATTTTCATATACTCAAAATTATTTACATCTATCAAGGAGCCTACCTCCCTTTTGTCTCGAGTTTCTGTACGGCTCTTCCTCGTTTATGGCTAAATCGATAAGTTTCCGCCCGGCGCTGTGCCGGACGGTTTCTTCTATATATACGTTATTCAATCGTGCCTACTGGTGATTCTTCGTCAGCGATTGGCAAGATATTAAGTGAATCTGCAGGTTGAAGATCGTCTTCTTCATCCAAATCGCGCAATTCGATTTCTTCATCATCGATTGTGAGCATTTTGACGTCCATACCCAAACTTTGAAGCTCTTTGATCAATACTTTGAATGATTCCGGAACGCTTGGTTCTGGAACACTTTCACCTTTGACAATTGCTTCATACGTTTTCACACGGCCGACCACGTCATCTGACTTAACTGTCAAGATTTCCTGGAGGGTATGCGCAGCACCGTATGCTTCAAGTGCCCAAACTTCCATCTCCCCGAAACGCTGACCGCCAAATTGCGCTTTACCGCCGAGTGGCTGCTGTGTAACGAGTGAATATGGTCCAGTTGAACGTGCATGGAGTTTATCGTCAACCATGTGTGCCAGTTTGATCATGTACATGATCCCGACAGATACGCGGTTGTCGAATGGCTCACCGGAGCGGCCATCATAAAGGATGGTTTTTCCGTCGCGCGGCATTCCGGCTTCTTCCATCGTTTCCCAAACATCTTCTTCGTTCGCGCCATCAAATACTGATGAAGCCATGTGAAGGCCTAGAGAACGGGAAGCCATACCAAGGTGAAGTTCAAGCACCTGTCCGATATTCATACGGGACGGAACACCAAGCGGGTTCAACATGATATCGATCGGCGTGCCATCCGGCATGAATGGCATGTCTTCTTCTGGCAAGATGCGGGAGATAACACCTTTGTTACCGTGGCGTCCGGCCATTTTGTCGCCGACGGAGATTTTCCGTTTTTGGACAATATAAGCGCGCACCAATTGGTTAACGCCCGGCGGCAATTCGTCGCCGTCTTCGCGGTTGAAGATTTTCACATCAAGCACGATCCCGCCTGCACCGTGAGGCACACGCAAGGAAGTATCACGTACTTCACGCGCTTTTTCACCGAATATCGCATGAAGCAGGCGCTCTTCTGCTGTCAGTTCTGTAACCCCTTTAGGCGTTACTTTACCGACTAGAATGTCGCCATCTTTCACTTCAGCACCGACACGGATAATGCCGCGGTCGTCCAAGTTGCGAAGAGCATCTTCGCCGACGTTTGGAATATCACGCGTGATTTCTTCAGGCCCGAGCTTTGTATCACGGGAATCTGATTCGTATTCTTCGATATGAATCGACGTATAGACATCATCTTTAACGAGGCGCTCACTCATGATGATCGCATCCTCATAGTTAAAGCCGTCCCAAGTCATGAATCCGACAAGCACGTTACGGCCAAGCGCCATTTCACCACGTTCCATCGAAGGTCCATCAGCCAGGATATCGCGTTTTTCTACGCGGTCGCCGACTTTAACGATCGGGCGCTGGTTATAGCTGGTACCTTGGTTTGAACGGATGAACTTCTGCAGGCGGTACGTATCCACATCGCCTTTAACTTCATTGCCTTCTACGTTTTCGATGCGGCGAACACGGATTTCTTTCGCTTCAACGAATTCGACAATTCCGCCATGCTTCGCGATAACGGCAGCGCCTGAATCGCGCGCGGCAAGATGCTCCATGCCAGTTCCGACAAACGGTGCTTCTGGATTCAATAGAGGCACAGCTTGACGCTGCATGTTCGCTCCCATCAACGCACGGTTGGAGTCATCGTTTTCAAGGAACGGAATACAAGCTGTTGCAACGGACACGACTTGTTTCGGGGAAACGTCCATATAATCGATGCTAGAGCGGCTGTAAACAGTGTTCTCACCGCGGAAGCGGGCAACGACTTCTTCTTCGACAAACGATCCGTCTTCATTCAAGCGCGAATTTGCCTGAGCAACGACATAGTTGTCTTCTTCATCGGCTGTTAAATAATCGATCTGGTCGGTGACTTTGTTTGTCTCCGGATCGACACGGCGATAAGGTGTTTCGATGAAACCAAATTTATTCACTTTCGCAAACGTTGAAAGCGTGTTGATCAAGCCGATGTTCGGGCCCTCAGGCGTTTCGATCGGGCACATGCGGCCATAGTGAGAGTAGTGAACGTCACGGACTTCAAAGCCAGCGCGCTCACGCGTCAAACCACCGGGCCCAAGCGCAGAAAGACGGCGTTTGTGCGTCAATTCAGCAAGCGGGTTCGTTTGGTCCATGAACTGGGACAATTGGGAGCTGCCGAAGAACTCTTTAATCGATGCAATAACCGGGCGGATATTGATCAATTGCTGCGGTACGATCGATTGCGTGTCATTAATTGACATACGCTCGCGCACTACACGCTCCATACGGGACAAGCCGATACGAAATTGGTTCTGCAAAAGTTCGCCAACTGAACGCAGACGGCGGTTACCAAGGTGGTCAATATCATCTGTATTGCCGACGCCATGCAGCAAGTTGAAGAAGTAGCTGATAGACGAAATGATATCTGCAGGCGTTACGTTTTTGATCTTGTCTTCGATATATGCATTGCTGATGACGGTGATTTCTTTTTGCTCATCGTCATTCGGCGCATAGATTTTAATGGATTGGAGTGTCACGTCGTCTTCAAGCACGCCCCCAGCTTGGGAAACGGTATGGAAACCGACGCCATTCTCCAAATTAGGGATCAAGCGGTCAAGGACACGGCGGTCAATAACAGTTCCAGCTTCTACTAAAATTTCGCCCGTTTCAGGATCGACAAGTGTTTCTGCAATCGTCTGATTGAACAAGCGATTTTTAATATGAAGCTTTTTGTTCATCTTGTAGCGGCCGACATTCGCCAAATCGTAGCGTTTTGGGTCGAAGAAACGCGAGTATAGTAAGCTCTTAGCGCTTTCTACTGTCGGCGGCTCTCCAGGGCGTAGTCGCTCATAAATTTCAAGAAGCGCTTTTTCCGTATTTTCGGTATTGTCTTTTTCCAATGTGTTCTGCAAGTATTCGTTATCGCCGAGCAATTCAATGATTTCCTGATCGGAACCAAAGCCTAGTGCACGCAAAAGAACCGTTACAGGCAATTTGCGCGTGCGGTCGATGCGTACGTATACGACATCTTTTGCATCGGTTTCATATTCAAGCCATGCGCCACGGTTTGGAATGACAGTAGCGCCAAAACCACGTTTGCCGTTTTTATCTGTCTTGTCGTGGAAATAAACACTCGGTGAGCGTACTAATTGCGAAACGATAACGCGCTCTGCGCCGTTGATGACGAAAGTACCAGTTTCTGTCATCAATGGGAAATCACCCATGAAGACGTCCTGTTCTTTCACTTCATCCGTTTCTTTGTTGTGAAGGCGCACTTTTACGCGGAGTGGCGCTGCGTAAGTAACGTCCCGTTCTTTCGATTCATCAACCGGGTACTTAGGATCCGCTAGGCTGTAGTCGACAAATTCCAAGGAAAGGTTTCCTGTGAAATCTTCGATTGGTGAAATGTCGCGGAACATTTCACGAAGCCCCTCTTCTAAGAACCATTCGTAAGAAGACGATTGGATCTCGATCAGATTCGGGAGATCTAGAACTTCACTAATTCTCGAAAAACTTCTGCGTTGACGATGCTGACCGTACTGAACTAGTTGACCTGTCAACTTATTCACCCCTCAATAAAACGATTATAGGACTTTGCGATATCTGTAAAATAGTGTATGATATCGAAAAGACAAAAAGAAAACGAGACCAGATATGAGCTCATTTTCGGTTTACACATGTTAGAACTGGCCGCCATGCTCTGCCCGAAAAAGGGCAAACGACCTCAAAATAATATTTTTTGCATTTTATTATAATATCACAGGCGTTTTGTCAAGTCAAACTTTTCTGGCCTCGAAAATAAAGTAACCTTTCTTCCTATCAGCGACGCGGACGTCGCCGAACAACTCCTGCAATTTCTCCTGAGTCGAAGGGGCTCCCTGCTTTTTCTGGATGACTACCCATAATGATCCGGAAGCTGCGAGTTTCTCGTACGCTTCCTCATAAAACCGAAAAATCGTTTCTTTTCCCGCACGGATCGGCGGGTTGGTTAAAATGGCGGCGAACCCTCGCTGTTCAACACCTGACAAGCCGTCACTTTCATAGACTGAAACATTTTCAACACCGTTTAATGCGGTGTTTTTTTGTGCGAGCTCAAGGGCCCTGGCATTGATGTCCACCATGTGCACATGTCTTTGTGGCAATGCTTTGGCGATAGCCATTCCGATCGGTCCATACCCGCAGCCAACATCAAGGATCGGCCCTTCTATAGCTGGTTCATCAAACGCCTCGATCAATAGCCGTGAACCGAAGTCGACTTCATTTTTGCTGAAAACGCCTGAGTCCGTTTGAAACCGGAACGCCTCGCCCCGCAATGTGTAGGTCCACTCTTGGGGTTTGCTTTTAGTTTGGGGGGTTTTGGAATAATAATGTTGGGACATACGGAGCCCTCCTTCCTTCATACAATCTCAAGTGCTTCCCGGATTGGATTTAAAAAGAAGAAAAAGCCCGTCGGTAAACACTGACGAGCTTTCTTTCTTATTGTGAAATTGTCTTACTTGAATTCTACAGAAGCGCCAACTTCTTCAAGTTTAGCTTTGATTTCTTCAGCTTCTTCTTTAGTAGCGCCTTCTTTAAGAGCTTTAGGAGCTTCGTCAACAAGACCTTTCGCTTCTTTCAAGCCTAGGCCTGTCACTTCGCGAACAACTTTGATGACTTTGATTTTTTGGTCGCCAGCAGAGTTAAGGATTACGTCGAATTCAGTTTGCTCTGCTTCAGCAGCGCCACCAGCAGCAGCTGCAGCAACTGGAGCAGCAGCAGTTACGCCGAACTCGTCTTCGATTGCTTTTACTAGGTCGTTAAGTTGAAGAACTGTCATTTCTTTGATTGCGTCTAGAATTTGTTCTTGTGTCATTATAATTTCCTCCTATGATAGGTAATTTTTTGGTGGTGCTCAGGATGCTAAGAGATTAAGCGCCCTGTTCTTCTTTTTGGTCTGCAACTGCTTTTGTTGTAGCAGCGAAGTTGCGGACTGGAGCCTGTAGTACGCTGAGTAGCATAGACAATAGGCCATCGCGTGATGGAAGTTCAGCAAGAGCTTTCATTTCATCTGCAGATGCAACATTGCCTTCGATGATACCGGCTTTGATTTCTAGTGCTTCGTTGTCTTTTGCGAAGTTGTTGATGATTCGCGCAGGAGCAACGACGTCTTCGTTCGAGAATGCGATAGCGTTCGGTCCTGTGAAGTGTTCGTTGATCGCTTCAAGGCCGTGAACTTCTGTCGCGCGGCGAGTCATGGAGTTTTTGTAAACTTTAAACTCGATGCCTTCCTCACGAAGCTGTTTACGAAGTTCTGTAAGTTGGGCAACGTTCAAACCGCGGTAGTCAACAACAACAACAGATGCTGCAGCGTCGAACTTGTCAGCGATTGTTTGCACAACAACTTTTTTCGTTTCAATTGCTTTGCTCATGTGGGCACCTCCTATAGATTTGTCATTCATACCGTCCGTCCATAAGAAAAGCCCCTGGTCCAGTACAGACACAGAGGCATAAAATCAGCATCAATTAAGATGGAATCTGAATTCATCATGTCCTCGGCAGGGATTCATTAAGCGGCAAGCCGCCCCTACTGTCTGCGGTACAAATGGTTATTTCACAACTTCGCCAGTATAGCGAAGTTGTGAAAGAATGTCAATATTTTATTTAACTGCTACTTTTGCAGGGTCTACTTTGACAGCAGGTCCCATAGTAGTCGTTACGTTTAGTGATTTCATATACGTTCCTTTAGCAGCAGATGGCTTAGCTTTCAGGATCACGTCATAGATTGCTTGCAAGTTCTCAGCAAGTTTGTCGTCTTCGAAAGACACTTTGCCGATTGGCGCGTGAATGATACCTGATTTTTCTGCACGGTATTCCACTTTACCAGCTTTGATTTCCTGAACAGCTTTCGCTACATCGAATGTAACAGTTCCTGTTTTCGGGTTCGGCATCAAGCCTTTTGGTCCAAGAACGCGTCCAAGTTTACCAACTTCGCCCATCATGTCCGGAGTAGCGACGATAACGTCGAATTCGAACCAGCCTTGTTGGATTTTTTGGATGTACTCAGCATCGCCAACGTAGTCAGCGCCTGCTTCTTGAGCTTCTTTTAGTTTGTCGCCTTTAGCGAAAACCAAAACGCTTTGGGTTTTACCAGTACCGTTTGGAAGCACGACTGCCCCACGGATTTGCTGGTCGTTTTTACGCGTGTCGATTCCTAGGCGGAAAGCGACTTCTACAGTAGCGTCGAAGTTGACTGTGCTTGCTTTTTTCGCAAGTTCAATCGCTTCTTTTGCTTCGTAGAGCTTAGAACGGTCGATCAGTTTTGCTGCTTCTTGCAGCTTTTTGCCTGTTTTAGCCATTTTAAACGTCCTCCTTGTTGTGGTCTAACGGATTGAACCTCCCACGATTAAGGGCTGCGCTGTTCGCGTTGAACTGCGCAACCCATCCAAAAACAACTTCTTGAAATTAGTCTTCGATTGTAATGCCCATGCTGCGAGCAGTACCTTCAACCATCAACATTGCAGCTTCAACTGAAGCGGCATTTAGATCTGGCATTTTAGTTTCTGCGATTTCGCGAACTTGGTCGCGTTTCACAGTCGCTACTTTATTGCGGTTCGGTTCGCCTGAACCTGATTCAATACCTGCTGCTTTCTTCAATAGAACTGCAGCTGGCGGAGTTTTCGTAATGAAAGTAAATGAACGGTCTTCAAATACCGAAATCTCAACCGGAATAATAAGTCCTGCTTGTTCAGCAGTACGCGCGTTAAATTCTTTACAGAAGCCCATGATGTTGACGCCTGCTTGACCTAGTGCTGGTCCTACTGGCGGCGCTGGGTTAGCTTTTGCTGCAGGAATCTGCAATTTTACGACTTTAACTACTTTTTTAGCCACGAAACACACCTCCTTAAGTCCGTGATGTGGTAATAGGGTTGCCCCTCCCACTCATATCTGTCCGTCAACTTGATTTTCGTTGATAGAATTAATTGGTTTGTACAGATGCTGCTCTTTGGCAGTCTGACCTATGAAATGATACCACCATTGCAAAAAAATAGCAAGGGGCGTTGTTATACTTTTTGGACCTGCTCGAAATCGAGCTCCATTTTCGTTTCGCGCCCGAAGATGTCGATCGATACTTTGACTTTGCCTTTCGTATCGTCGATTTCTTCGACTTTCCCCTGGAAGTTGGCGAATGGCCCTTCCATGACTTCGACTGTATCCGCGACTGCAAAATCGATATCCACTTTGCGTTCGGTCATGCCCATTTGCTTGAGGATGAAATCGACTTCCTCTTCTAGAAGAGGTGTCGGTTTTGCTCCTCCGCCTGATGAACCGATAAATCCGGTCACACCCGGCGTATTGCGGACGACATACCACGACTCATCCGTCATGACCAATTCGACTAGCACGTAACCCGGGAAGGTTTTGCGCATGACTGTGCGTTTTTTGCCGTCTTTGAAATCTGTTTCCTGTTCTTCAGGGATGATGACGCGGAAGATCAAATCTTCCATTCCCATTGTTTCTACGCGTTTTTCCAGGTTTGCTTTCACCTTGTTTTCGTAACCGGAATACGTATGGACTACATACCAATTTTTCTCCATATTCGAGCGGACTAAGCGTCCATCCCTCCTTTTTTACAAATGAAAAAACCCGTTCCATGGAATGACGGGCTATTTTTCGTTATTCTTATGACTGTGTTACAGTGCCAGGAACCAACGGAATACTTCCGATATGCCAGTGTCGATCAATGCGAAGAAAAGAGCCATGAAGATGACCGTTGACAGGACGACGATTGTATAACGCGTCAATTCCTTGCGTTTTGGCCAGCTGACTTTTCTCATTTCCGAAACGACATTTTTAAAGAAATCGCCAATGTTACCCATTATCGTAAAAACCTCCGAATTTCAAAATCACTCTATATCGTCCGGCATTCAAAGCAATATTATTTCGTTTGTTTATGCACGGTATGCTCGTTGCAATGAGCACAGAATTTTTTGAGTTCCAAACGTATGCTTGAATCCGCTTTCGCAGGTACCGCATAATTGCGGGAAGCACATTTCGAGCAGCTCAACACGATTTTTTTAGCCATTATTCTCACCTTGCTCTATTTTACAGCTTTTTCAAGAGTATCATCATAAAAACTTGCTGTCAATAGTACTTACGAGGACCGGCTTTCACTCGCCTGCAGATGCCGCTCAAGTTTCCGCTTGACCCGCTGCAAGGCATTGTCGATTGATTTTACATGCCGTTCCAGCTTTTCAGAGATTTCCTGATAAGACTGCCCATCGAGATATAGCGTCAGCACTTCGCGTTCCAGCTCACTTAGCACTTCATCCATTTTGCCTTCCATGTAACGGAATTCTTCGTTATGGATCATCAGTTCTTCCGGGTCGTCCGCGCCGCTTCCGGCGAGCACATCCATCAATGTGCGGTCCGACTCTTCATCGTAAATTGGCTTGTCGAGAGAGACATAGGAATTTAGCGGGATATGCTTTTGGCGGGTGGCTGTCTTGATCGCCGTGATGATCTGGCGGACGATGCACAGTTCCGCAAATGCGCGGAATGAAGACAGCTTGTCACGCCTGAAGTCACGGATCGCTTTATACAAACCGATCATTCCTTCTTGGATGATGTCTTCTTTATCTGCGCCAATGAGAAAATAGGAACGGGCTTTCATCCGCACAAACGGACGGAACTTGGTGATGAGAAAATCCAAGGCTTCCGTGTTGCCGCTATGGACCAGACCGACAAGTTCTTCATCTGCCAATTCAGTAAAGTTACGGTTGCGAACTTGCTCAAAATTTTCCACGGGTGATCCCTCCGATTGGGTGAGCCTCGATATTTCCAGTATACAGGAAGAAAAATTTGAGCGTCAACAGTTCATTTGAGGCCTCGTCGCCATTTTTCGAAAATTTCTGCCACTTCTCCTTCGAGCGGAATCTTGGAAATGGAGCGTTGCTCTTGGATCTCCCGCACTTTCTTCGCAATGCGCTTGTCGATTTCTTCCATCTCAATTTCCAGTTCACGCGCAGAGATGCGCAACGCCCCTTTAGCGAAAATCACCCATTGTTCGGTGGAATCGGATGTCGCGACGTAAATTTGATCGCGCCGGGTATTCAAGCTGATCGCCAGCTTTTCAATCCGCTCATCGGCCGTCTCACTGGAACGGGTGAAGATCACTTCCACGTCGCTGTGCAGGTTCTTTGCTTCGATGCCCGGCACCAGGTGGGCATCGAACACAATGATGACGCGCCATCCTTTAAACCCTTGATACTCAGCCATTCGCTCGATTAACCGATCGCGCGCGTCCGCCAAGCGTTCTTTCTTCAGCGCTTGCAGTTCTGCCCAATCGCCAATGATGTTATAGCCATCCACCAGCAGGATATTCATGGCATCACCCGAGTGGATGGCGCTTGCGATAGACCTCATACATCAATAGGCTCGCCGCCACCGAAGCATTCAATGAAGTGACATGACCGACCATCGGCAATTGATAAAGAAAGTCGCATTTGTCGCGCAAGATGCGGCTCATGCCTTTTCCTTCACTGCCGATGATGACAGCAAGTGGCAGCGTGGCATCCATGCGCCGGTAGTCGACCGATTCTTTAGCATCGGTGCCCGCGATCCACACGCCGCGTTTCTTCAATTCATCGACCGTCTGCGACAAATTATTGACGCGCACAACCGGTACGTGTTCAATCGCCCCGGTCGATGATTTCGCGACGACGCCAGTCAAGCCGACTGCTCGGCGCTGCGGGATAATCAAGCCGTGAGCACCGACCGCATCCGCTGTCCGCATGATCGATCCGAGATTATGCGGGTCTTCCAGTTCGTCCAGGATGAGGAAGAACGGATCTTCCTGCTTGTCCTGGGCTTTCGCAAACAATTCTTCCAGATCCGCATAGCGATAGGCTGCGACTGCTGCGGCAATTCCTTGATGATTCGTGTCGGTCAGCCCATCAACTTTCTTTTTCGGCACGAACTGTACCAGTACTTTCTGCTCTTTTGCCAATTGCAGAAGTTCTGCAATGCCTTTTTTCTGGACGCCTTCTGCGATCCAGATTTTATTGATGTCGCGCTTGGCGCGCAGCGCTTCTAGCACCGGATTTTTGCCTCCGATGATTTCTGGCGTTTCCTCTGTCATTTGACCACTCCTCTCGGCTCTTCGGCAATGCTGATGGCATAATTGATCAATTCATCCAGCCGCTCCTGCTCTTCTTTTAAATACAACCAGCCGAGCACCGCTTCAAAAGCAGTGCTGAAATTATAGGTCTGGACATCGGTATTTTTTGGCACCGAACCCGATTTCGCATTGCGTCCGCGGCGCATGATGGCCAGCTCCGTTTCAGTCAAGACCCCTTCATCTACAAAGCGCTTCAAGATGAGTGCCTGGGACTTTGCCGAGACGAATGCCGTCGATGACCGGTGAAGGATGTTTGGCTTGACGCGGCCTGCGTGGAGTAAATGTGCACGCACCGCTGTTTCGTAAACGGCATCTCCCATATAAGCGAGCGCCAAGGCATTTAATTGATCAACGTCTTGTTTTCTCAATACCATGCCGATTAGCCTCTCTTCCAGCGTGTACCTTGTGCCGTGTCTTCCAAAATGATGTTTTGTTCTTTTAATTGGTCGCGGATTTCATCCGATCTTGCGAAATTACGGTTCTTGCGTGCTTCGATGCGCTCTTCCAATAACGCTTCGACCTCTGCATCCAAAAGCTCCGACTGTGCAAACGGCAAGCCAAGAACTCCCGCCAGCTCATCAAACACATCAACGAAGGTTTGAAGGACCGGTTCAGCCGTCTGTTTTTCGAGCAAGTAGGTATTCGCCAGTTTCGACAGGTCGAACAACTTCGAGATGGCATTCGCCGTGTTGAAGTCATCGTCCATCGTTTCGATGAATTCCTTTTTGATCGCTTCGATTTTCGACAGCCAAATATCATTATGGTCGCCAAGGCCAGCCGAATTCTCCAAGCGGTGTTTGACGTTGCCATAAGCCGTACGGATCCGCTCCATCCCTGCTTGTGCGTCTTCTACCAATCCTTTCGAATAATTGATCGGATGGCGGTAATGAACCGACAGCATAAAGAGGCGCAGCACTTGCGGGTCGAGTTCTTTTAAAATGTCATTGACGAGCACGAAGTTATTCAATGACTTGGACATTTTTTCATTTTCAATATTAATATACCCGTTATGCATCCAATAACGCGCAAACGGCTTGCCCGTATAAGCTTCTGATTGGGCAATTTCATTTTCGTGGTGCGGGAACGTCAAATCCTGCCCGCCGGCATGGATGTCGATCGTGTCGCCGAGGTGTTCTCTTGCCATCACCGAGCATTCGATATGCCAGCCCGGGCGTCCCTTGCCCCATGGGCTTTCCCAAGAAATTTCGCCAGGTTTTGCCGCTTTCCATAAGACGAAATCCAAGGCATCCTGCTTTTTATCTCCCGCTTCGATACGGGCGCCAATCTTCAATTCATCTACTGATTGATGGGACAATTTCCCATATCCGTCGAATTTACGCGTATGGTAATAAACGTCGCCTTGTGATTCATAAGCATAGCCTTTTTCGATGAGCGCTTCGATAAAATCAACGATTTGCGGCATATGTCCTGTGACGCGAGGGTGAACATCCGCTTCTGCGCAGCCGAGCGCTTTCGTATTGTCGAAATATGCATTGATAAAGCGTTCGGCAATTTCCGGCACTTCCTCGCCAAGTTCATTTGCCGCTTTGATCAATTTATCGTCGACATCCGTGAAATTCGATACGTATTTCACGTCGTACCCGCGGTATTCCAAGTATCGGCGCACGGTGTCATACACGATGACCGGGCGGGCGTTTCCGATATGGATGTAATTGTAAACAGTCGGCCCGCACACATACATTTTCACTTTGCCTTCTTCAAGCGGCACAAATGCTTCTTTTTGGCGCGTCAATGAATTAAAAATCTGGATACTCATAATAACTTCCCTTCTTCCTGCCGCTTATTGTTTTCCCGCTTTAATTGTTCCACTTCACGCTGCAAGGCGGTGATCTTCATTTCCATGCCATCACATTTATCCATTACGGGATCGGGCATATTCTGGTGATTCAAATCCGGTTTTTTCACTTTGACACCGTCCTGGATGACGACTTTTCCCGGAATGCCGACGACCGTCGAATTCGGGGGCACGTCTTTCAAGACAACAGAACCCGCTCCGACTTTGGAGTTTTCGCCGACCGTAATCGAGCCGAGCACTTTGGCGCCTGTGGCGACCAGCACGTTATCTGCGAGTGTCGGATGGCGCTTCCCGCGCTCTTTGCCGGTCCCGCCAAGCGTCACGCCTTGATAGAGCGTCACATCATTGCCGATTTCACACGTCTCCCCGACGACGACACCCATGCCGTGGTCGATAAACAAACGCCGGCCGATGACGGCGCCAGGGTGGATTTCAATTCCTGTGAAAAAGCGGCTGATTTGGGAAATCGCCCGCGCGACGAAAAATAATTTCTTCTTGAAGAAGAAATGCGCCAAACGATGGGCCCAGATGGCATGCAGTCCGGCATACGTCAGCACCACTTCAAAATAACTGCGGGCAGCAGGGTCTTGTTCAAAAATAACATCGATATCTTCTTTCAATAATTTCCACATTGGGCTTTCTCCTTTCTGTTCCAATATAAAAAGCGCCCCTGTCAATTGCTTGACAGAGACGCTTTCCCGCGCGGTTCCACTCTGATTAAAAGGACATGTCCTTTTCTCTCGAAGCCTTTAACGCAGGCAAACGTCTGGTCTACTCGTTTCGACTCAGCACTCGGGGAGGCATTTCAGGAACACAGTGGCACAGGTCACTTACAGCCGGTGATGACCCTCTCTTTGGAGCATGCTTTCCTTACTTCTTCCCGTCAACGTTTTGATAATTGGTAAATTCATTGTACACGCTTATGCGCATAAGTCAAAACTTTATGCCCCTGCGTATTGGCCGACGCGCGCAATCGCTTTGTCCTTGCCAAGAAGCGCAATCGCATCCGGCAATTCCGGCCCGTGCGTTTGGCCTGTCGTCACGACACGGATCGGCATAAAGAGGTTTTTCCCTTTATGGCCAGTCGCTTTTTGCACCGCTTTGATCGCGGATTTGATTTCAGCCGGCTCGAATGCATCAAGTGACGCCAATTGCTCTTTGAAAGCAGCCATGACTTCCGGTACCTGCTCGCCGCTCAAGACTTCTTTTTCGGCTTCGCCGTACTGAAGATCATCCGTAAAGAACAGCTCGGACAATTCGACGATTTCTGCGCCGAAGCTCAATTGGTCATGGTACAACGCGATCAATTTCTCAGCCCACTGTGTTTGCTCAACAGATAGTTCCTCCGGCAGCTTGCCCGCTTTTTGAAGATGCGGCAACGCCAGCCCGACGACTTCTTCAAGCGACATTTGCTTGATGTATTGGTTGTTCATCCACGTCAATTTTTGCTTATCGAACATCGATGGCGATTTCGACAAACGCTCGGTGTCGAAAATGCGGATCAATTCTTCTTTCGAGAAGATCTCCTCTTCGCCTTCCGGGGACCAGCCGAGCAGTGCAAAGAAGTTGAACAGCGCTTCCGGAATATAGCCGAGATCTTTGTACTGGGAAATGAACTGGATGATCGACTCATCGCGCTTCGACAGCTTCTTGCGGTCTTCGTTGACGATCAAGGTCATATGCCCATAGGTCGGATGCTCCCAACCGAACGAATCGTAGACCATTTGCTGTTTCGGCGTGTTCGACAAATGCTCTTCGCCGCGGAACACGTGGGTGATCTTCATCAAATGGTCATCGATGACCACCGCGAAGTTATATGTCGGAATGCCGTTTGTCTTCACCACAACCCAGTCGCCGACATCTTTTGATTCGAATGAAATATCGCCGCGCACCATATCATCGAATTTATACGTGATATCCGCCGGCACTTTCATGCGCAGGGAATACGTCTCGCCGGCCGCTTCTTTGTCAGCGACTTCTTCGGCTGTCAAGTTGCGGCAAGTGCCGCTGTACTGAGGTGCCGCAACGCCAGAGGCACGTTGGGCTTCGCGTTCTTTCTCAAGCGTATCCGGCGTACAGAAACATTTATAGATATCGCCTTTTGCCAATAGCTCATCGGCGTATTCTTTGTAAATATCCAAGCGCTCCATCTGGCGATACGGTCCGTATTCCCCGCCCACGTCAATCGACTCGTCGTGCTCGATGCCGAGCCATTTCAAGTTGTCGATCTGGGACATGACGCCCGTTTCGATATTGCGGGCAGTATCCGTGTCTTCGATGCGAATAATAAATTTGCCATCCATATGGCGAGCATACAAATAATTAAATAGCGCTGTGCGGGCTCCCCCGATATGTAAGTGTCCAGTCGGGCTCGGTGCATAGCGTACGCGTACTTCTTGTGTCATTTGGTTTCCTCCTATAGTTGCCTTAATCCTTTAGTTAGTTTATCACTCCGGGACGTCCAGCGAAAGCGGGCGTTGGTTGAGTAGAATCACCGCGAGCGCCGCAATTCCTTCTTCCCGGCCGGTAAAGCCGAGATGTTCGGACGTCGTCGCTTTGACGTTTACTTGTGAAATATCCGCTTCCAACAACTCCGCAATCGACTCGCGCATTTGCTCGATGTATGGGGCAAGCTTCGGTTTTTGAGCAATGACCGTACAATCGACATTGCCGAGTTCATAGCCCTGCTCTTTGACATATTCCCAAATATGCGTCAGCAATTTCTTGGAATCGGCATCTTTAAATTCCGGATCGGTGTCTGGAAAATGCTTGC
This sequence comes from Planococcus sp. SSTMD024, assembly GCF_041320495.1. NCBI lineage: Bacteria > Bacillati > Bacillota > Bacilli > Caryophanales > Caryophanaceae > Planococcus > Planococcus sp. SSTMD024. The sequence goes on from NZ_JBGGNS010000004.1 coordinate 56,344, forward strand.
CGATATCTCCCCCGCCGATCGCGCCGAGTGCTGCGTCCGTGATCGTATGCAATAACACATCCGCGTCCGAATGGCCGAGAAGCCCCCGGTCGTGTTCGATTTCAACGCCGCCTAAAATAAACGGGCGCCCTTCTGCCAATTGATGCACGTCGTACCCTTGTCCAATTCGTATCATCATTATTCCTCCTGTAATCGACTCGCAAGAATCGCTTTTCCGTAAATCAAATCATCCGGTGTCGTCATCTTGACGTTCTCATACGTGCTTTCGACAATCTGCACCGGGTGTCCCATCCGCTCCACAAGCATCGCCTCGTCCGTTCCGAGGAACCCGTCGGCTTTAGCCCGTTGCGCCGCTTCCATCAACAGTTCATAGCGGAAGGCCTGAGGCGTCTGGATCATCCACAGCTCCGCGCGATTTACCGTTTCCGTAATGACGCTTTCGCGAACTTTCTTGATCGTGTCTTTTACCGGCACCCCAGCAATCGCGGCACCCGATTCATTTGCCTGCTCCACCAATTCGCGAATGACGCTGGGGCTGATGAACGGCCGCGCAGCATCATGCACAAGCACGACTCCACACTGCCCGGCCATCTCAAGGCCCGCACGCACGCTATCCTGGCGTTCAGCACCGCCTGTCGCATAGCCTTTGACTTTCTTGATTCTATACCGCTCGACATACTCTTCAATCAACTCGCGCTCATCTTCTTTGACCGCAAGCCACATGCCTTCGCAATCCGGGTCTCGGTCAAACACTTCCAATGTATAAATGAAGATCGGTTTGCCGGAGAGCTCAAGCAATAATTTATTTCGATCGGCTTTCATTCGTTTCCCACTGCCGGCAGCAGGCAATACGACTGTATATTTCATGACAGACATCCTTTATTTTTTTGATCCATTTTTCTTCACTGCCAGTCCCTTAGGCTTGGCAAAAATCATCCGCCCTGCAGAAGTCTGCAATACGCTCGTCACCACGACGTCAATCGCTTCGCCAATATGGCCTTTTCCTTCTTCAATGACAATCATCGTACCATCGTCCAAATACGCAACCCCTTGATTTTGCTCTTTGCCGTCTTTAATGACGACCACATGCATTTCCTCACCCGGTATAACGACCGGCTTCACCGCATTGGCAAGGTCATTGATATTCAATACCGGCACATTATGGAGCTCACATACTTTATTCAAATTAAAATCATTCGTCACAACTTTGCCGCCCATCTTCTGGGCTGCGCGCATGAGCTTCATATCGACTTCAGCCGCATCGCCGAAATCCTCTTCCGTGATCATGATCGCCCCGACGCGCTCCGTCTGCAGGCGCTTCAAAATATCAAGCCCCCGTCTGCCGCGTGTGCGCTTCAAGGTGTCGGACGAATCCGCAATATGCTGAAGCTCTGCAATGACAAATTGCGGCACGACAAAGATTCCTTCAATAAATCCAGTCTCTGAAATATCCGCAATCCGCCCATCGATGATAACGCTCGTATCGAGCAATTTATACCCCGATTTTTCAACCGGTTCGTCTTCTGGCTTTTTGCCGCTTGCCAGTTTGGCAGGCGCGAGCATCCCCGTCAATTCATCGCGTTTTTGGAAGCCGACCTGGAATCCCAAATAACCGAGAACAACGGAAAGAATGATCGGTGCAACTGTCGCAATTAACGGCACATCAATGGTGTTCAAGGCAAAGCCAACCAAAAAGGCAACCACCAAGCCAATAATCAAACCGATTGTGCCGAACAATAGATCCGCCGTCGGTGCGTGGAGCAGTTTGCCCTCCATCCATTTCATGAAATGGACAATCGAATCGACGAACAATAAGGACAATACATAAAAAATCGCAGCACCGATAATGGCAGCGACATACGGGTTGTTGATCCATGGATTATTAGAAATAGAAATAAGTTCAAAAGCATATGGCAAAAACAAAATACCAACCGTAGCGCCTACTAATAGAAATAATAGCTGAATAATTTTTCGAAGCATCTATTCCACCTCCTCCTCTTGATATTATACACGTTTTAATTATGAAACTCTCTGCATAGCCTTGCCCCGGCAGCAATAGAAAAAAAGAGGCATTGCTGCCCCTTATTGTTGCGGGAATAATTCCTTCAGCGCCTCGTTTATAGTTTCAACACCAACGACGCGGATTCCTTCCGGAAAATCCCAACCGCCCATATTCGATTTCGGGATGATGGCTCGCTTAAAGCCCAGCTTTGCCGCTTCTTGCACGCGCTGTTCAATGCGCGACACACGGCGCACCTCTCCGGTCAACCCGACCTCACCGATAATGCAATCATCCACTTTCGGTGCAATATCCCGGAAACTCGAGACAATGCTCGCGAGCACAGCCAAATCGATCGCCGGCTCATCCAGCTTCACGCCGCCTGCCACTTTAATATATGCATCTTGTGACTGTAGCATCAAGCCGACGCGCTTCTCCAGCACCGCCATCAATAACGATACCCGGTTTTGGTCAATTCCCGTCGCCATCCGCTTCGGGTAATTAAAACTCGAGGGGGTGACCAATGCCTGAATCTCCACCAGTATCGGCCGTGTCCCTTCCATGGAAGCGACAACCGTCGATCCCGCTGTACCGCTTGAACGTTCCTGTAAAAACAGCTCAGACGGATTCAACACTTCCTTTAACCCGCCTTGCAGCATTTCAAAAATCGCAATTTCATTCGTCGAACCGAAGCGGTTTTTAACACTGCGCAAAATACGGTACGTATGATGCCGTTCCCCTTCAAAATACAACACTGTATCCACCATATGCTCCAAGATACGGGGCCCGGCGATCTGGCCTTCTTTCGTCACATGGCCGACCAGGAAAATCGCGATGTTTTTCGTTTTCGCCACACGCATCAATTCCGCCGTGCTTTCACGCACTTGCGTCACGCTGCCGGGCGCTGATGTCACTTCGGGATGATAGACCGTCTGGATCGAATCGACAATCACGAAATCCGGCTCTACTTCTTCAATCGTGTGATGGATCAGCTCCAAATTGGTTTCCGCAAAGATCAATAAATCTCCTGATACCGCATCCAGCCGCTCCGCCCGCATTTTTGTTTGGCGAATCGACTCCTCCCCCGAAATATACAACACTTTCTTGCCAGCTTTCGCAAGAAGCGCCGATACTTGCAAGAGCAATGTCGATTTCCCGATCCCTGGGTCCCCCCCGATCAAAACTAGAGAACCGGAAACAATTCCGCCGCCGAGCACGCGGTTCAATTCGTCCATTTCCGTTTTCGTCCGCGGCTCTTCTTTCGTTTCAATCGAATTGATCGGTGTCGCTTTTTGGGCAATTTGCGGCGCGCTATGCTGGAATGCGCCCCTTGTGCCTTTTGGTGCTGCAACTTCCGTTTCTTCTGTCATCGTATTCCATGCCGCACAACCTGGGCATTTCCCCATCCATTTTGCAGACTCATAACCGCAGGATTGGCAGATGAACTTTATTTTTTTCTTCGCCATAATGACCTCCTATATATAGAAAAAAACCCGCCGGAGACATATCCGGCGGGCGGGATATCGTTACGATTTCTCTACGGCCCCTTCATTCGTGCGGACAACAAACTCATCGCCCTGTACATCGAAGACAATTTTTTGCCCGGCAATTGCTGTACCTTTCAACAATTCTTCAGACAAACGGTCTTCGACATGCTTTTGAAGTGAGCGGCGCAAAGGACGTGCTCCGTATTCCGGATCATACCCCTCTTTGGCAATTTTATCAAGCGCTGCCTCGGTCAGCTCCAGATCGATGTCCTGTTCTTTCAAACGGGCCGTCAGTTGCTGCGTCATCAGCTCGACAATCTTACGCAAATCGTTCTTTTCAAGTGAATGGAAGACGATCATATCATCGACACGGTTCAAGAATTCAGGACGGAACGCTTTCTTCAATTCCGCGAGCATCTTGCCCTTCATGTCTTTGTAATCCGTCTTCGAATCTTCCAAGTTAAAGCCAACATACTTATTGTATTTCAATTCCTGTGCCCCGACGTTCGACGTCATGATGATCACCGTATTGCGGAAATCGACGCGGCGCCCTTTGGAATCGGTCAAATGCCCATCTTCAAGCACCTGCAAAAGAATGTTGAAAACTTCAGGGTGGGCTTTTTCGATTTCATCGAGCAAGACCACTGAATATGGCTTTCTGCGGACTTTCTCCGTCAGTTGGCCGCCTTCCTCATAGCCGACATAGCCTGGAGGCGAACCGACAAGGCGTGAAGTCGTATGGCGTTCCATGTACTCGGACATATCGATGCGGATCATCGCATCTTCATCACCGAACATCGACTCAGCCAAAGCTTTCGCTAGCTCGGTTTTCCCGACGCCTGTTGGCCCTAAGAAGATGAACGAGCCAATCGGGCGCTTCGGATCTTTCAACCCGGCACGCGCACGGCGGATCGCTTTCGAAATTGAAGTCACCGCTTCATCCTGGCCGATTACACGGCTATGGAGGATCTGCTCCAAATTAAGCAATTTATCGGATTCTGTCTGCGCCAATCTCGATACCGGCACGCCCGTCCACATTGAGACGACTTTCGCAATATCTTCGACTGTCACTTCTGACTCTTCTTTGCCTTGCTTTTCTTTCCACTCTTTCTTCGTCTGGTCGAGCTCATCTTTCAGCTTTTGCTCGGCATCGCGAAGAGAAGCTGCCTTTTCGAATTCCTGGCTCTGCACTGCTTCATTCTTCTCAGAACGGGCAGCTTCAAGACGGGCTTCCAGTTCCTTTAAATCCGGTGGAGTCGTATATGAACGCAAACGCACTTTCGAACCGGCCTCATCGATCAAATCGATCGCTTTATCCGGCAAGAAGCGGTCGGAAATATAGCGGTCAGACATTTTCGCTGCCGCAACAATCGCTTCATCGGTAATTTTTACGCGATGATGCGCTTCGTAGCGGTCGCGCAAACCTTTAATGATCTCGATTGACTCTTCAACCGTCGGCTCATCCACTTGAATCGGTTGGAAACGGCGCTCAAGCGCTGCATCTTTCTCGATGTACTTGCGGTACTCATCCAGTGTTGTCGCACCGATGCACTGCAATTCGCCGCGGGCAAGCGATGGTTTCAAGATATTCGAAGCATCAATTGCACCTTCAGCTCCGCCAGCCCCGATCAATGTATGAAGCTCATCAATGAAGAGAATGACATTGCCTGCTTGGCGTATTTCATCCATCACTTTCTTCAAGCGGTCCTCAAACTCACCACGGTATTTCGTTCCGGCAACCACCGTACCCATATCAAGAACCATAACGCGTTTATCGCGAAGTGTTTCCGGAATTTCATTATTCACGATTTGTTGGGCAAGCCCTTCCGCAATCGCCGTTTTACCGACACCAGGCTCTCCGATCAATACCGGGTTGTTTTTCGTTCTGCGGCTCAATACTTCAATCACACGCGTGATTTCGTCGCTGCGCCCAATCACAGGATCTAGGCTTCCTTCACGCGCCACTTGCGTCAAATCACGTGCCAAGCCGTCCAAAGTCGGTGTATTAGCAGACGCATTCGGGCTCGTGCCAGTCGATGCCTGCTCGTTGCTGCCGAGTAGTTGCAATACTTGCTGGCGCGCTTTATTCAAGCTGACACCGGCATTCCCAAGGACACGTGCAGCAACCCCTTCGCCTTCACGGATTAAAGCAAGCAGTAAATGCTCAGTTCCGATATAAGAGTGGCCAAGCTTACGGGATTCATCAACAGACAGTTCGATTACTTTTTTAGCCCGCGGCGTATAATGAACAATCGGGCCGACATCTTTTTCTCCGACGCCAACTAGTTCTTTGACACCGTCTTCGATCAATTGTGTATTTACTTCAATTGCTTCAAGTGCTTTCGCAGCGATTCCGCCGCCTTCTCGGATCAAACCAAGCAAAATATGCTCAGTTCCGATCGATTCGTGCTTCATGCGGATTGCCTCTTCTTGAGCTAATTGAAGAACTTTTTGTGCGCGTTGTGTAAATCGGTTGAACATCATGCAAAATCCTCTCCTTTTTTATTTATCCCGTTATCAACTAACCTCTCCCGGAACAATTCCGCCCGGGCAAAGTCTCGTTCCTTCGCTTCCAATGGGCGTCCTGCATACTGCTGCAAAAACGCAGGCTGCATAAACACCATCAATTCATTTAGTATCGACATGTCCACATCCGTAATTAGGTGAAGGTCGATGCCCAGTCTGACATCTGATAAACAAGTGGCTGCTTCTTCTGTATTCAACAGACGGGCGTGGGTCAGTACACCTAACGACCGGTACACCCTATCTTCAAGGAGCAACGGAGAATTCGCATTCAACGCTTCCCTTGCTCTTCGCTCCTGTTCAATAATCTGCTCGGTCATATTTTGCAAATCCTGCAAAATTTCATACTCTGATTTTCCTAATGTTACTTGATTAGAAATCTGGTACACATTACCAAGCGCTTCACTTCCTTCTCCGTATATCCCTCTCACAACCATCCCCAGACGGGATATAGCCGGGATGATCCGGTTGATTTGATGGGACATTGTTAAAGCTGGCAAATGAAGCATGACAGAAGCACGCATTCCTGTACCCGTGTTTGTAGGGCAACTGGTCAAATAACCAAATTTCTCATGGAAAGCATAGGAAAGGTGTTCTTCCAAAAGCGAATCCATTTTATTCGCTATGTCATATGCTTCCTGTAAATGAAAGCCCGACTGCAAACTTTGAATCCTCATATGGTCCTCTTCATTGACCATAACACTAAGCTCTTCTTCATCCGATAATAATACAGCACTGGAATGCTGGCTATTCGCTAAATAGGGACTAATTAAATGTTTTTCCACTAACACTTCCCGCTGCAGGTCATTTAATTTTTCAATATTGATATGGGTAAACCCGTATCCAACTTCCTTTCCCTTATCAAGTAAGACGGAAGAAACGGCTTTATCTACTTTCAGCGCTTCGTCTTCAGAAAACGCATAAGGAAATTTAAACTCGTCTAGATTTCGTGCCAACCGGATTCTCGTACTCATAGCTATATCAACATGTTCACCGTTATTAGCCATCCAACTACTCGCCCGGGGTTGAAGGAAACGGTCAATCGCCAACGTCCCCACCTCCTTCAAGCTTCTCATTCAAGGCCTTTACTTGATCTCGCAGCCTTGCAGCTTCTTCAAAGTTCTCATCTTGTATCGCAGCCTGCATTTGCTTTCTCAATTCTTCAATTTCTTTTTTAATTTTCAACGTTGTACCATAAGAAGCAGGAATCTTCCCTGTATGCTCTGTATTTCCATTTTGCACTCGCTTTAAAATCTCATCTAGCTGAGGCGAGAAGGTACTATAGCACTCAGCACAACCAAATTTACCGAGACTCAAAAACTTTTGGAATGTAAATCCACAAGATGGGCAAATCGGAACTTCTTTTCGTACAGGATTCACAGCGGCCTGTTGCTTCGGAAACCAATTAGCTAATAAATTATGGATTGCCATCGGGTCTTGGTCAAACGAAAAACTAATATTATGATTTTCCGCCGCACAAACGTGACAGAGGTGTTTTTCTGTTAAATGCCCCTGCTGGCTTTGCTTCACGATGACTGTAGCTGGCCGTTCTCCACATTGTTCACAAATCACTTGATCACTCCTTGCCCGTTCGACTCATATTGAATAGTAAACAACATCGCCACTAGAATCCTCGCTCGTACTTCATCACGCACAGGAAGAGGCAGACCGAGTGTAGAACGATCAATAGCACTCAAAATTAATTTAGCTTCACGCTTAGATATAACTTCTTCACTTAAAAGCCTCCATACAATATCTTCGGCCATGGTTTGTGAAGCACCAGTTTCAAGCCTATTAATAATTTGGGCTATTAAATCTGACTTCTTATGAATGCGTACCTTCTTTATACGAATATATCCGCCCCCACCACGCTTACTCTCAACTAAGTATCCACGATCTAATGTAAATCTAGTGTTTATTACGTAATTAATTTGGGAGGGAACACATTGAAATTTCTCAGCAACCTCACTTCGTTTAATTTCAATATGGTCCTTACCGCTTATTTCGATAATCTCTTTTAAATAACCTTCAATTATATCTGAAATATTCCGCATCGCTTTCACCTCTTTAGCGTTTAAATGCGCTAATGATTGACTTTGACTATATTTGACTTAATTATACATAAGCGTTTTGCGGATATCAAATACTTAGTTTGAGACAGAAAAAGTCTCGGGTTGAATATCCCGAGACTCGTCATTCTTGGTCCATCATTCGTTTCATAAAATCTTTTGTATGGCTAGATACCGAACGGGTTTTTTCTTCAACGTACTTGGTTCTCCAACGTATACCCTCTTGCCAAACTTCTACTACATCCCCATTGTTTACATCATGAGTAAATTCTTCAATAGGATAAGTGTATTGCTCAGCAGAATCTTTTAACGAGACTAATAGGGCAGTTCTTTTATCGACGGTTTTTACTTTATATAAACCAGCTTTCATAAATTTTCACCTCACTTCTTTTTTCCCTTTATAGTATATTTTCAATCCTTTTTTTAATTTTAATTACAAAAAAGCCGCTACCGGAATGAACCGGTAACGGCCTTTCAATTTGCCCAGCGACGTCCTACTCTCACAGGGGGAAACCCCCAACTA
>NZ_JBGGNS010000005.1:0-90319 GCF_041320495.1 Planococcus sp. SSTMD024
TAGTTGGGGGTTTCCCCCTGTGAGAGTAGGACGTCGCTGGGCAAATTGAAAGGCCGTTACCGGTTCATTCCGGTAGCGGCTTTTTTTTCTTTGAAATCATTTTTATTTTTCTTGAAACAAGGCATATTCCCTCTTGCATTCGTACTTTGATTGACCTAATATGAAATTTAATTGCGAAGGAAAGGGTGCAGAAATTGGATATTAATCCGTGGTTAATGGTTCTCATAATATTTTCAATCAATATAGTCTATGTCACCTTCTTTACTGTGCGTATGATTATGACCCTCAAAGGATTCCGTTATTTAGCGGCGCTTGTCAGCATGATCGAAGTGGTTATATATATAGTAGGACTTGGCTTAGTGTTGGATAATCTGGATCAGATTCAGAACTTGATTGCTTACGCGATTGGCTATGGATCGGGGGTAGTAATTGGTTCCAAAATCGAGGAGAAAATGGCTCTTGGATATATAACGGTCAATGTTATTAGCAACGATGAAAGTGATTATCTTCCCCGCAAGTTGCGTGAACAAGGTTATGGTGTAACAGATTGGGATGCGAACGGAAGAGACGGCGGCCGGCAAGCTATGCAGATCTTGACCCCGCGGAAGATGGAATTGAAATTATATAAAACCATTCAAGATATAGATCCTAAAGCGTTTATTATCGCGTATGAACCGAAAACGATTCATGGCGGGTTCTGGGTAAAACAAGTGAAAAGAGGTAGATTATTTAAATGAGTAAAAAGACAATCTGGTTTGAAGTGCAGGAGCATGAAACAATGGAAGACTGCCTAAACCGGATGAAACAAGAAGGTTATATGGCTGTTGGGCGAAAAGAAGAGCCCTTATTCGAAGAAATTAATGGAGAACCGGTACCGGTGCGCCAGATTATCAAGTTTAAAGGGAATAAAATCGAAAATTAACAGATGATGGGTAAAAAACACGAACGATGAAAGGGAGCTTTTATTTATCGTTCGACTTTATCGTTGACGCACTAGCGCCATCTTGTTATGATTAATAAGGAAACCCCATATATGCAGAAGAATTGGCTTCTGCGTCTCTACCAGGACACCGTAAATGTCCGGACTATGCGGGAAAGCAACTTATGGTACTTAAAACGGAGGATGTGCTTTTTTATGCCATCACGTATGTTTTCGTTGAATCAAAGTCCTTAAGTAAACTGCTTTTCACGTCATGTGAGCAGTTTATTTGAGGGCTTTTTACTTTTGAAAGAGAGGTTATTGAATGAATCCGCGAATCGGCATTATTATGGGAAGCTCGAGCGATTGGGAAACGATGAAACATGCTTGCGACGTTCTGGACGAATTAAAGATTGGCTACGAAAAAAAAGTGATATCGGCCCACCGGACACCGGATTTAATGTTCAGTTATGCAGAAGAGGCACGCGGTAAAGGTTTGCTTGTGATCATTGCAGGAGCTGGAGGTGCCGCTCATCTACCTGGAATGGTGGCGGCAAAAACCACTTTACCGGTTATCGGTGTTCCAGTGCAGTCAAAAGCCTTGAACGGGATGGATTCATTATTGTCGATTGTCCAGATGCCCGGCGGGGTGCCTGTCGCAACTGTAGCAATCGGAAAAGCGGGCGCGATCAATGCCGGACTCTTAGCTGCCCAAATTCTTGGGACGGTTGACAAAGAAGCGGCGCAAGCCTTAGAAAATAGACGCACGCGGACTGCCGAAGCCGTTTTGGAAAGTTCAGGTGATTTGGTGTGACGAGAACAATTTTACCGGGACAGACGATCGGTATTATCGGCGGCGGGCAATTAGGCCGCATGATGGCGCTGGCAGCTAAGGAAGCAGGATTTAAAATTGCGGTTTTGGACCCAGGCATGGATTCACCAACCGGCCAAGTCGCAGATATCCAAATTGTGGCCCCCTTCAATGATTCGGAAGCGTTGGAAGAACTGGCAGAGGTCAGTGATGTCATTACCTATGAGTTTGAAAACATTGATGTGGATGGGCTTCGCCACCTCACTGAAATCGCTTATGTGCCTCAAGGGGCTGAGTTGATCGGCGTCACGCAAAACCGGATTTTCGAGAAAAAGGCCATTCGGGAAGCAGGTGTGCCAGTAGCGGATTATATAGAAGCTTCTACATTTGCTGAGTTGAAGGAGCGCATTGCCGTTCTGGAATATCCATTCGTCGTCAAAACCGCAAGAGGCGGGTATGACGGCAAAGGCCAACAGATTGTAGAAAATGCGGAGCAGTTAGTAGAGGCGGAAGCCCTGTTCCAAAACGGGGATTGTGTGGCAGAAGCGTTTATCGATTTTACGATGGAAATATCCGTTGTCATCCAGCGCAATACATTAGGCGAAACGGCTATATTGCCGGTTGGGGAGAATATCCATAAAAACCATATTCTTCATCAAACCATCGTTCCAGCGCGAGTTAGTGAAGAGACGCTAACAAAAGCGAAACAGGCAGCGGAAGCAATTGCGGAGCATCTGCAAATGATTGGAACGCTTGCGGTTGAAATGTTTGTGTTGCCAAATGGAGAGATCCTGGTCAACGAACTGGCACCGCGCCCTCATAATTCAGGTCATTATTCAATCGAAGCGACGAACATCTCCCAGTTCCACCAGCACGTCCGCGCCATTTGCGGATGGCCGTTAAGAAAACCGAAGCTTTGGAGTACGGCTGTCATGGTCAATGTGCTCGGAGAACATGTGGCGCCGCTCACGACGAAAATCGCACATTATCCGGACTGGTCGATTCATTTATACGGCAAGGACGAAGCAAAACATAAACGCAAAATGGGGCATGTGACCATTTTGACCGATGATATAAACCAAACATTAAACGAAATCGACGCATCCGGCATTTGGCCGGAATAATTGGAGGAAATAGATTATGATCGCACGTTATACACGCCCGGAAATGGGTGCCATTTGGACAGAAGAAAATAAATACCAGGCTTGGTTGGAAGTGGAGATCCTTGCATGTGAAGCTTGGGCAGAAATCGGCGATATTCCAAAAGAAGACGTGGCCACAATCCGCGAGAATGCAGGGTTTTCAGTCGATCGTATCCTAGAGATTGAAGAAGAGACCCGCCACGATGTGGTTGCGTTCACACGTGCTGTTTCCGAGACGCTTGGGGAAGAGCGCAAATGGGTTCATTACGGATTGACGTCGACGGATGTTGTCGATACGGCACTTTCTTATCTGTTGAAGCAGGCGAATGAAATCTTGCGCAAAGACTTAACGAACTTTATCGACATTTTGGCTGTCAAAGCGAAAGAACATAAAATGACGGTCATGATGGGCCGCACACACGGGGTTCATGCAGAGCCGACAACATTCGGTTTGAAATTGGCGCTTTGGCACGAAGAGATGAAGCGCAACCTGGAGCGTTTTGAAGCGGCAGCGAAGTCGATCGAAACGGGCAAAATGTCCGGCGCGGTCGGAACATATGCCAATATCGACCCGTTCGTTGAAGAGTATGTATGCAAAAACCTAGGCATCGCTGCATCGCGCATTTCCACACAGACATTGCAGCGCGACCGCCATGCACAGTATATGAGCACACTCGCGTTGATCGCTTCTTCAATTGAGAAATTCGCGACGGAAATCCGCGGTTTGCAGAAATCCGAAACGCGTGAAGTCGAAGAGTTTTTCGCGAAAGGGCAAAAAGGATCATCAGCGATGCCGCATAAACGCAACCCGATCGGTTCTGAAAACATGACAGGCCTTGCACGCCTTATCCGAGGCTATATGGTGACGGCTTATGAGAACGTCTCGCTATGGCACGAACGCGATATCTCGCATTCATCTGCTGAACGCGTCATCTTGCCGGATGCGACGATTGCTTTAAACTATATGCTCAACCGTTTCGGCAATATCGTTAAAAACTTGACGGTGTTCCCGGAGAACATGAAGCGCAATATGGATTCGACTCTTGGATTGATTTATTCCCAGCGCGTATTGCTTACGCTGATTGATAAAGGAATGGCGCGTGAAGCAGCCTACGATACAGTTCAGCCGTGTGCAATGGAAGCTTGGGAAACGCAGACTTCTTTCCGCAAGGTCGTGGAAGCGAATGACACGATCACCTCGCAGCTGACAAAAGAAGAGCTGGATGATTGCTTTGATTACAACCACCATTTGCAGCAAGTCGATATGATCTTCAACCGTCTCGAATTAAATTAAACGGAGGCTTCAAATCATGGAAAAAGCTCAGCTATTGTACGAAGGAAAAGCGAAGCGTCTGTATCAAACGGATGAGCAAGGCATTCTTTGGGTGGAATATAAAGATTCCGCCACGGCGTTCAACGGAGAGAAGAAAGAAGAGATTTCAGGCAAAGGGCGCTTGAATAATCAAATCACCTCTTTGCTGTTTGAGAAATTGAAAGCAAACGGCATCGCTTCACATTTTGTGAAGCAGTTATCCGATAGCGAGCAATTGGTGCGCGAAGTGAGCATCGTACCTATCGAAGTCGTCGTGCGTAATATCGTCGCCGGCAGCATGGCGAAACGCCTTGGCATCGAGGAAGGCAAAGAGATCGAAAAGCCGGTCGTCGAGTTTTACCTGAAAGACGATGAACTGGGCGATCCACTTATTACGGATGATCATGTCGCCATGCTTGAGCTTGCAACGGAACAGGAAGTCGCTGTACTGAAAGACAAAGCGCGGAAGATCAATGATGTATTGATCGGCTTTTTCCAAGATATTGGCGTTGATTTGGTCGATTTCAAAATTGAATTCGGCCGTGATGAAAACGGAGAAATTCTATTGGCTGACGAAATTTCACCGGACACATGCAGGTTGTGGGATAAGGAAACAAAACAAAAACTCGATAAAGACGTATTTCGCCGCAATCTTGGCAATTTGACCGATGCTTATGAACTCATTTTATCTCGACTGGGAGGACAAAACTGATGAAAAAAGTAAAAGTGTATGTGACATTGCGTGAAAGTGTACTCGATCCACAAGGTTCCGCTGTGATGGGATCGCTCCATAAGATGGGCTATGACGAGGTTCAAGATGTCCGAATCGGCAAATATTTGGAACTTGTTATTGGAGACAGCGAGCGCGATGTCGATGCTTTGGTCGATGAACTCTGTAACCGGATGCTTGCGAATACGGTGATTGAAGATTACAGGTACGAAATCGAGGAGGTTGTCTCGCAATGAAATTTGCAGTGATTGTTTTCCCAGGGTCGAATTGTGACTTGGACATGTACCACGCCATCAAGGATGAGCTCGGCGAAGAAGCGGAATACGTTTGGCATGATACGCAAGACTTAAGCGGCTATGACGGAATCTTGCTTCCGGGCGGTTTCTCATACGGGGATTATTTGCGCGCAGGAGCGATTGCCCGTTTTTCAGGCGTCATGGACGAAGTGCGCAAAGCAGCGGAAGACGGCAAGCCGGTTCTCGGCATTTGCAACGGATTCCAGATCCTCACAGAAGCGGGTTTGCTTCCAGGCATGCTGATGCGCAATAAAGATTTGAAATTCACTTGCCGCACGGTCAGCTTAAAAGTGGAGAACGCCCATACTTTATTCACGAATGAATACAAAGAAGGCGAAGAAATCCGCATTCCGGTCGCGCACGGGGAAGGCAATTATTACTGCGACGATGCGACGTACCAGCATTTAAAAGACAATAACCAAATCGTTTTCACATACGCCGAAGATTTCAACGGCAGCCGCAATAATATTGCCGGCATCATCAACGATCGCGGCAATGTGCTTGGCATGATGCCGCATCCGGAACGTGCGGTTTCCGACTTGATTGGCGGAACGGACGGCTTGCCATTATTCAGATCAATCGTCAAACAGTGGAGGGAATCACATGTCAGTCACGCTTGAGCCGAACACACAACAGATTAAAGAGCAGAAAATCTACCAGCAGATGGGCTTGTCGGACGCTGAGTTCAAAATGGTCGAAGATATCCTGGGCAGAACGCCGAATTACACGGAAACAGGCTTGTTTTCTGTCATGTGGTCTGAGCATTGTTCTTATAAAAACTCCAAGCCGGTATTGTCGAAATTCCCGACTAAAGGCGACCATGTCTTGCAGGGGCCAGGAGAAGGCGCCGGCATCGTCGATATTGGCGACGGCCAGGCAGCAGTCTTCAAAATGGAATCCCATAACCACCCGTCGGCCATTGAGCCTTACCAAGGAGCAGCGACAGGCGTCGGCGGCATCATCCGCGACGTGTTCTCGATGGGCGCACGTCCAGTTGCATTATTGAACTCACTGCGCTTCGGTGAACTTGAAACACCGCGTGTGAAATATCTGTTTGAAGAGGTGGTTGCAGGCATCGCTGGTTACGGCAATTGCATCGGCATCCCGACCGTGGGCGGCGAAGTGCAATTCGATGCGTCATATGATGGAAACCCGCTCGTTAATGCGATGTGCGTTGGTTTGATTGACCATAAAGATATTCAAAAAGGCGTCGCTAAAGGAACCGGCAATCCGGTCATGTACGTCGGCGCAAAAACTGGGCGCGACGGTATCCACGGTGCGACCTTCGCTTCAGAAGAATTGACGGACGCATCCGATGAGAAACGCCCGGCTGTTCAAGTGGGTGACCCATTCATGGAGAAATTGCTCCTTGAAGCTTGCCTTGAATTGGTCAAATCCGATGCGCTGATTGGCATACAGGATATGGGTGCTGCAGGACTTACTTCATCTTCAGCGGAAATGGCGTCAAAAGCCGGATCCGGCATCGAGATGGATTTGGATCATGTGCCGCAGCGCGAAACGGGCATGACGGCTTACGAAATGATGCTGTCGGAATCACAGGAACGCATGCTCATCGTCGTCAAACAAGGGCGCGAACCGGAAATCGTCGAGTTGTTCGAAAAATACGGTCTTGACGCCGTTACGGTCGGACGGGTAACGGACGATTCCACATTGCGCTTGAAGCATAAAGGCGAAATCGTTGCGGAAGTGCCGGTTGACGCACTGGCAGAAGATGCGCCGGTCTATCACCAAAAATCAAGCGTGCCGGAATATTACCGTGAATTCCAAAGCTTGCCGAACGAAGAGCCGAAAGTGGAAGACCATCAGGCGACGCTTTTGGCGCTGTTGCAGCAGCCGACTATTGCTTCAAAAGAGTGGGTTTACAATCAATACGATCACCAAGTGCGTACTAGCACAGTCGTATCCCCAGGCTCTGACGCTGCGGTCATCCGTGTGCGCGGAACGAATAAAGGCCTTGCGATGACGACGGATTGCAACTCCCGCTATATCTATTTGGATCCTGAAACGGGCGGCAAAATCGCTGTCGCAGAAGCGGCGCGCAATGTCGTCGTATCAGGCGGGCGCCCGCTTGCGATCACCGATTGCTTGAACTTCGGAAACCCGGAAAAGCCGGAGATTTTTTGGCAATTGGAAAAAGCGGCGGACGGCATGTCTGCCGCTTGCCTTCAATTAAATGCGCCGGTCATCGGCGGAAACGTCTCTTTATACAATGAAACGAGCGGCACCGCGATTTACCCGACGCCGACGATTGGGCTTGTCGGGCTGGTCGAAGATTTGAAACATGTAACGACGCAGGACGCGAAAAAGCAAGGCGATTTCGTGTATCTCGTCGGCGGCACAATGACGGAGTTCGGCGGCAGTGAATTGCAGAAAATGGTGGAAGGCCGCATTTTCGGAAAAGCGCCGTCGATCGATTTGGAAGTCGAAGCACAGCGCCAATCGCAGATTCTTTCTGCGATCCAGCAAGGCTTGGTCCAGTCGGCTCACGATACGGCAGAAGGCGGCGTCGCAGTCGCATTGGCTGAGAAAACATTCGGCAATGGGCTTGGCGTCGAAGTGACATTGACAGGCTCAAAAACGACAGCGCTCTTCAGCGAAACACAGTCACGCTTTTTGCTGACGGTATCAGCTGAACAGGCGGAAGCATTCGAGAATATGGTTACAGATGCACGGAAAATCGGTGAAGTCACGGGTGATCGCATGATCGTCAAAGGGGAAGACGGAGCCGTATGGATCGATGAATCGGTCGACACGCTCCGCTCCGCCTGGAAAGGGGCTATACCATGCTTGCTGAAATCAGAGGCTTAAACGAAGAATGTGGGATTTTTGGCATTTGGGGCCACACCAACGCAGCGCAACTCACGTATTATGGGCTTCATGCTTTGCAGCACCGCGGCCAAGAAGGCGCAGGAATCGTTTCGACTGATGGCGAGGCTTTACGGGCATTAAAAGGCGAAGGCATGGTCAGTGAAGTGTTCACTCCGGAAAAATTGGAGCAGATCACCGGTACTGCCGCAATCGGACATGTCCGCTATGCAACAGCAGGAGGCAGCGGCATTGAAAATGTCCAGCCTTTGCTGTTCAATTCGACAACTGGCAGCTTGGCGATTTCGCATAACGGAAATCTCGTGAATGCGACGCAATTAAAGGGGCATCTGGAGCGTCAAGGAAGTATTTTCCAAACGACATCCGATACCGAAGTGCTCGCCCATTTGATCAAGCGCAGCGGTTATGAAAGCTTTGAAGAAAAAGCGAAAAATGCCTTGTCGCTATTAAAAGGCGCGTTTGCATGCTTGATTTTGACGGAAGAAGCCATGTTTGTGGCGCTCGACCCGAACGGCTTGCGTCCATTGTCCGTCGGGAAAATGGGCGATGCTTGGGTTGTCGCTTCTGAAACCTGTGCATTTGATATCGTCGGGGCGGAATTTGTCCATTCGGTTGAACCGGGTGAATTTTTGATTGTCAATGATGACGGCATGCGCAAAGAACGCTTTGCCTATCCGGAAGAACGCTCGATCTGTACGATGGAGTATGTGTATTTCTCGCGCCCGGATTCGGATATCGATGGCATCAATATCCATTCGGCGAGAAAAAGGCTCGGCAAGCAATTGGCGAAAGAAGTCCATATCGAAGCGGACGTCGTCACGGGCGTGCCAGATTCCAGTATTTCCGCAGCGATCGGTTTTTCTGAGCAAAGCGGCATTCCATATGAGCTAGGGCTGATCAAGAACCGTTACGTCGGCCGGACATTCATCCAGCCTTCACAGGAAATGCGCGAACGCGGCGTCAAGATGAAGCTGTCTCCAGTGCGCCAAGTCGTCAACGGCAAACGTGTCGTCATGGTCGATGACTCGATCGTCCGCGGCACGACATCCCGCCGCATCGTCGCTTTATTGAAAGAAGCGGGTGCGACGGAAGTTCACGTCGTCATCAGCTCGCCGCCGATCAAGAACCCTTGTTTTTACGGTATCGATATCAGCACATCCGGCGAATTGATCGCCGCAAACAATACAGTAGAAGAAATGCGTGAAATTATCGGTGCGGATTCACTGACGTTTTTGTCGGTCGATGGCATGGTCCAAAACATCGGGCGCACCGACCCAGGCTCGAAATGCGGCCATTGCTTGGCGTGTTTCACAGGCGAATATCCGACCAATATCTATCCGGATACGGTCTTGCCGCATGAAAAAGAAAAAGTGAAATAGGGGGAACCGAAGTGTCTAAAGCGTATGAAAAAGCAGGCGTCAATATCGAAGCGGGCTATGAAGCCGTCAAGCGGATGAAATCGCATGTCGAGCGCACCGCCCGTACGGGAATGCTCGGTGCATTCGGCGGGTTCGGCGGCATGTTCGATTTGTCCGAGCTGAATTTGAAACAACCGGTTCTCGTCTCCGGAACAGACGGTGTCGGCACCAAGCTGAAACTGGCCTTCATGGCGGATAAGCACGATACAATCGGTGTCGACTGCGTCGCGATGTGTGTCAACGACATCGTTGCACAAGGTGCAGAACCCTTGTTTTTCCTCGATTATATCGCTTGCGGCAAAGCGGTTCCCGAAAAGATCGAACAAATCGTCAAAGGCGTCGCCGATGGCTGCGTGGATGCAGGCGCGGCGTTGATCGGCGGAGAAACGGCTGAAATGCCGGGGCTTTACGATGAGAATGAATACGACATCGCCGGCTTTGCGGTCGGTGCTGCGGAAAAAGCGGATATCGTTACAGGCGAGCGCATCCAGGCAGGAGATGTCTTGGTCGGGCTTGCCTCTAGCGGCATCCACTCAAACGGCTATTCGCTCGTCCGCCATATTTTATTCGGCGACCAGGAAGGTTCGTTGGACGGGAAAGTAGCGGGCTTTGAAGAGCTCGGCACACTCGAATCCTTGCTGCTCGAGCCGACGAAAATTTATGCTAAGACTGTCCAATCGATCCGCAAACAGGCGGACGTCCACGGCATGGCGCATATCACGGGCGGCGGGTTTATCGAAAACTTGCCACGCATGATGCCACAGGGGCTAGGCGTTGAGATCGAGCTTGGCTCTTGGCCGGTGCTTCCAGTATTCGACCTGTTGAAAGCAAAAGGCGAACTGGCAGACCGTGATCTGTATTCCGTGTTCAATATGGGCATCGGATTTGCCGTAGCTGTTTCTGAAGCGGATGCACAACAAGCGATCCAGGCAGCCGAAGCGAGTGGAGACAAAGCCTATGTGATCGGTAAAGTGACAGAGATCGAGGGCGTTCAGTTCCAAGGCAGTCAGGACGGGACTTTACATGAAAAATAGAACAAAAATGGCCGTTTTCGCTTCTGGAAACGGCTCTAATTTTCAAGCGCTTTTCGAAGCCACACAAGATGGGCGGCTGGATGCGGATATCGTTCTGGTCGTGGCGGATAAGCCGTCCGCGTTTGTTTTGGAACGGGCGAAACAGGCAGAAGTGCCCGCATTTTCGTTTATACCGCGTGATTATGCGTCCAAACAGGCATATGAATCGATGCTGGTGGAAAAATTAGATAAAGCGGGTGTCGAATGGCTGGTGCTTGCCGGATTTATGCGCTTGATCGGCCCGGTTTTGCTCGGGGCTTATGAAAATCGCATCGTCAATATCCATCCATCGGTACTGCCGGCGTTTCCCGGAAAAGATGCCATCGGCCAGACGCTAGAAGCCGGAGCGGAAGTGGCTGGAGTCACCGTTCATTTTGTCGACGAAGGCATGGATACGGGGGCAATCATCGCACAGCGTTCATTTCCTGTAGACGGCGCAGACCGCGAGACAGTAGAACGCAAAATCCATGAAATCGAGCACCAATTATACCCTGAGAGTTTGCAGCAATTATTCAGCCGGCAACAGTCGGTTTAGGAGGTCCATGCATGAGAAGAAGAGCATTGATGAGCGTATCGGACAAATCCGGCATTTTGGAGTTTGCCCGTGAATTAGTGAAGATGGACGTAGAAATCTTGTCGACAGGCGGCACGCGCAAGCACCTGGAAGATAATGGCGTTCCGACGACGGCAGTGGACGAAGTGACCGGATTCCCTGAAATTTTAGGGGGGCGCGTGAAAACTTTGCACCCGCTGATCCACGGCGGTTTGCTGGCGAAACACGACGATAGCGAACACCAGCAGCAAATGAACGATAACGGCATCGCGCCGATCGAGTTTGTCTGCGTCAATTTGTACCCGTTCCGCGAAACGATTTCGAAACCGGATGTGACAGTGGAGGATGCTATCGAAAACATCGATATCGGCGGCCCGACGATGCTGCGTTCGGCGGCGAAAAACCATGCGTACGTGACGGTGATCGTCGATTCTAGTGATTACGAAGCGGTGCTTGCGGAACTGCGCGTGCAGCAAACAACGAGCCCCGAGCTGCGCCGGAAACTGGCAGCGAAAGTATTCCGCCATACCGCGGCGTACGATGCTTATATTTCCAACTACTTAACGGAATTGACGGATGAACAGTATCCGGAACAATTGACCCTTACATATGAATTGTCCCAAGCGCTGCGCTACGGGGAAAACCCGCACCAAAAAGCAGCGTTCTACAAGAGCGCGCTCGGTTCGGATTTCTCGATTGCACATGCCACGCAATTGCACGGTAAAGAGCTTTCTTATAATAATATTCAAGACGCTAACGCCGCACTGCAGATCATTAAGGAATTCACGATGCCGGCAAGTGTCGCAGTGAAGCATATGAACCCGTGCGGCGTCGGGACAGGAGAAACGCTTGCCCAATCTTTCCAAAAAGCGTATGAGGCAGACTCGACATCGATTTTCGGGGGCATCGTCGCCTTGAACCGTGAAGTCGATTTGGAAACTGCTGAGCAATTGTCGCAGATTTTCCTTGAGATCGTCATCGCGCCGGCATTTACAGAAGAAGCACTTGAAGAACTCGGCAAAAAGAAAAACATCCGCTTGTTGACGGTGCCGTTTGAAACGAAACGCCGCGACAAGTGGAATACGGTCACAGTCGAAGGCGGCTTGCTCGTCCAGGAGCCGGATACATTCGGCTATGAAGATGCAGACATTCGCGTCGTAACGGAAAGACAGCCAACAGAACAAGAACTTGAAGCTTTGAAACTTGGCTGGAGCGTCGTGAAACACGTGAAATCGAACGCCATCGTCGTATGCGACGAGTCGATGACTTTAGGCGTAGGCGCGGGACAGATGAACCGCGTGGGGGCAGCTGCCATTGCACTCGAGCAGGCAGCGGACAAAGCGCAAGGCGCAGCGATGGCATCTGATGCTTTCTTCCCGATGTCCGATACGGTGGAAGCGGCCGCGAAAGCCGGCATCAAAGCGATCATCCAGCCGGGTGGTTCGAAAAAAGACCAGGAGTCGATCGATGCAGCGAACGCGCACGGCATCGCGATGGTCTTTACAGGCGTCCGCCATTTCAAACATTAATCGGAGGTGCACGGCTATGAACGTATTGGTTATCGGTAAAGGGGGGCGCGAACACGCGCTTGCCCATCAATTCGCCCTCTCGCCATCGGTCTCGAGAGTTTATGTGGCGCCTGGCAATGACGGCATGACGCAAGACGCACAACTTATTGACCTCAACGAAACGGATTTTGAAGCTTTGGCAGCTTTTGCTAAGGATAACGACATCGCCTTTACATTCGTCGGTCCGGAACAGCCGTTGTCTGAAGGCATCGTCGATTTCTTTGAAGCACGCGGCTTGAAGATTTTCGGCCCAGATAAAGCAGCGGCGCGCATCGAAGGCAGCAAGGCGTTCGCCAAGGAATTGATGAAGAAATATGATATCCCGACCGCAGCTTATGAAAGTTTTTCGGATACTGAGAAAGCTATCAAATACATCAAGCAAAAAGGTGCGCCGATCGTCATTAAGGCAGACGGTCTTGCAGCCGGAAAAGGCGTCGTCGTCGCATTAAGCGAGCAGGAAGCGATCGATGCGGTAAAGGACATGCTCGACGGCCAGAAATTCGGCGACTCGGGATCGACTGTCGTCATCGAGGAATTTTTGGACGGTGAGGAATTTTCCTTTATGTCGTTCGTCCAGGATGGCAAGATCTATCCGATGGTCATCTCACAAGACCATAAGCGCGCGTTTGATGGCGATAAGGGGCCGAATACGGGCGGCATGGGTGCATACTCGCCGGTACCGCAAATTCCGCAGTCCGTCGTGGATGAGACTTTCGAAAAAATTGTCCGCCCGACGGTAGAAGCAATGAGCAGCGAAGGGACCCCGTTCAATGGGATTTTATACGCCGGCATCATCTTGACGGCTGGTGGCCCGAAAGTGATCGAATTCAATGCGCGTTTCGGCGACCCGGAAACGCAAGTGGTCTTGCCGCGCCTGAAAACCGACCTCGGGGCATTTATCGCGGCCATTTTGGACGGCGGGGAAATGGAGCTTGAATGGGACGCTCGCCCCGTGCTTGGTGTGGTCATTGCAGCGGACGGCTATCCGGGAACTGTGGGAAAAGGTGCGGTCTTGCCGGAGCTTGTTGAGTTGCAGGGAGTGACGGTGACCCATGCCGGGACGAAGCTCTCAGAAGGCCGCTTTACAGCAAATGGCGGCCGTGTGCTGCTTGTCGCAGGCAGCGGGGAGACATTAAAAGACGCTCAGACGACTGTCTATCAAGCGCTCGGGAAATTGGACTGGGACGGTTTCTTTTACCGCACAGATATCGGCTGGCGTGCAATATAAGTGAATAATTGTTATAATAGAATGGCACAATTTCATCATGAAACTGTGCCATTTGTTTATGCGGCACCTTGCCGCAGAGGATTTTCAAAAGCCCACTTTTACCTCTTTTACTAAACTCCAATTTTTACCCATCACTACCCCGGAACCAACAAAACCAGCAGGGCATTCAAACTCGGAAGGAGCAAAAATGATGAACTGGTATGAAAAACTGAATCAATATTTCCCTGTGGAGGAAATGAAATCGAAAGAGCATATGGACACTTTGCTGAAGGAAAAAGGCAGTGTCTACTACAAAGACGAGGGTCCGTATCACGTCTTGATGTATGCGGAATTCCCGAGCTTCTCGTTCGTCGACTATTTATTCGTGTCGAAAGAATCGCGCGGCATGGGCATCGGCAAGAAAACCTTGCAAATGCTCAAGGACAAGAACAAGCCGATCATTTTGGAAGTCGAGCCGGTCGATTACGAAGACACGGATTCTGAAAAACGCTTGCGCTTTTATGCACGCGAAGGATTCGAACATGCCTCGTCAATCGGTTATTGCCGACGTTCACTGGCGACAGGCGAAGAAAATTCGATGGAAATTCTTTATTGGGCACCGAACGGTGAAACCGAAGAAGAAATCTTCGAAGCGATGAAGAAAATGTATGAAGACATCCATACGTATAAAGACGAACACTTCTACGGCGAATCATATGATCCGGTTTCTAATGTCTTAACGAGAAAAGAACAAGACCAGCAGGATATCCTGAAGCCTTTCAGCAATCCGGTCAATAAATAAACAAAATCCACGTCACTGAGACGTGGATTTTTTATGTCCGATGCAGCAAAAGAGAGGAGCATTTTCGTGTCCTTCTCTGTAAAAAAATGCATAATTATGCTAGTATACGATGTATGGATATTGAAAAGAGAGCAGGTGCCTTCGGATGGTAAACCCTTTATGGAGAAATACAGAAATACGGAAACAATTAAAGATTGTGTCGAAAGAATTGTCGCCGGATCTTGTGCTGACGAATGCCACATATCTGCATGGGATATTTAAAAAATGGATGAATGGAAATATATGGATTAATGGGGATCGTATTATTTATGCAGGGCAAGACATGCCGAAAGTCGATGATTCAACTGAAGTCGTCGATGTCAGCGGCAAATGGGTCGTGCCTGGCTATATCGAGCCGCATGTGCATCCCTATCAACTTTACAACCCGCAGCAATTCGCCGATTATGCTGCACAAGGCGGAACTACCGGATTCATCTCGGACAACTTGCCATTATTTTTAGCGTTGGAAAACGAGAAAGCGTTTACATTGCTTGACCATATGGCCGAGCTGCCGTTCACATTTTATTGGTGGACGCGGTTCGATTCGCAGACAGAACTTGTCGGGGAAGACCAGAAATTTACGTCCAAAGCGGTCGGTGAGTGGCTCGAGCGCCCGGACGTCATCCTTGGAGGCGAATTGACGGGCTGGCCGAAACTCTTGGCTGGCGATGACCAGATGCTGTACTGGATCCAAAAAGCGAAAATCAGCTTAAAAAAAATCGAAGGGCATTTCCCGGGAGCTTCCGAGAAGACTTTGGCGCGCATGAAGCTGTTGGGTGCTGATGGGGACCATGAAGCGATGACCGTCGATGAAGTGGAGATGCGCTTATTGCATGGCTACGGCGTGACGCTTCGCCATTCTTCGATTCGCCCGGATTTGCCGGAACTATTGTCAGGGATTGTCGAGCGTGAATTGAATGTGTTCGATAAATTGATGATGACGACAGATGGCTCGACGCCGGTTTTCCATAAAGACGGCGTGATGGATTTGTGCATCCAGATTGCGCTTGACGCCGGCGTTCCGGCGATCGATGCCTATATGATGGCTTCTTATAATGTGGCGCGTTATTACAACTTGACGAGCTTGCACGGCTTGATTGCAACCGGGCGCTATGCAAACTTGAACATTCTCGATTCGATCGATAACCCGGTGCCGAGCGGCGTCATTTCCAAAGGGGTCTGGCTCAAGCGCGACAGCCAGAAAACACGTTCGCTCGACGATGTGGATTGGTCGGTGCTGCCGGAATTGGACCTCGATTTCGATTTGACCGATGACGATTTCCAGTTTTCGATGCCGTTCGGCGTGGAAATGGTCAACGATGTCATCACCAAGCCCTATTCCGTGAGTGTCGACACGAACGTGGAACGCTTGTCGAAAGAACACGGCGAAAGCTTCCTGATGCTGATCGACCGGAACGGCAAATGGCGGGTCAATACATTGATCAAAGGCTTCGCGACAGAAGTCGACGGTTTTGCTTCATCCTATACGAATACGGGAGACATTGTGTTGATCGGCAAAAGCCGTAAAGACATGTGGAAAGCGTTTGAAGAGGTGAAACGCCTCAAGGGCGGGATCGTCTTAGTTGAAGGCGGCGAGACGGTTTGCGAATTGCCGCTTCCTATTGGCGGCATTATGTCCGAATTGCCGATGGAGCCGCTGATGGAACAGGAAAGCGCGTTGAAGAAGGCATTGAAAGAGCGCGGCTATGAACACGGCGACGCTGTCTATACCTTATTGTTCTTGATGGCGACGCATTTGCCGTACGTCCGCATAACCCAAAAAGGGATATATGATGTGATGAATAAAACCATCTTATTCCCGGCATTCATGAGGTGACAGGGATGAAAAAATGGCTGATCTTGCTTGCTTTGCTGATCGTTGCAGCGGTCTTGGCTTTTTGGCTGGCCGGACGGGAAGACGCCGGAGAGCGGGAAATACCCGAAAATCCAGAAACACCGGAAGCGCCTGAAGTGCCGGAGGAAGTGCTCACTACGGCTCCGTTCACAGGAATGCAAGGAGATGGGCCTTACGACAGGCGGGCAGTGATGGCGGTCATCAATAATCATCCAGCCGCCCGTCCGCAAACGGGCTTGGTGGAGGCGGATATGGTATTTGAATTAATTGCCGAATACAATATCACGCGATTTTTGGCGCTTTACCAAAGCCAGTTTCCGGTGAATATCGGGCCGGTGCGCAGTGCGCGCGATTACTTTGTTGAACTCGCCGATGCGTATGATGCATTTTTTGTTGCGCATGGCTATAGCCCGGAAGCAAAGCAATTGCTCGATTCGGGAGTGGTCGACCATATCAACGGCATGCAATATGACGGAACACTGTTCAAGCGTTCATTGGACCGGGTGGCGCCGCATAATTCCTATATCACTTATGAAAACATCGAACTTGCGATGGAGATGACCGGCGCTTCAACCAATTACAGCATGAAAGCACCTTATACTTTCTCTGCACCGGGCAGTAATGATAAACTAGGAGAACAAGCTGCTTCTATAGAAGTAACCTACGGTGGCGACCCACTGTTTGCGAGCACCTATACTTATGATGCGGAGTCGCAGCTTTACGGCCGGTCATCGGGCGGAACCGCGACTGCAGATAAGGAAACGTTGCAGCGGATCGAAGTCGCCAATGTGCTGGTCATCGAAACAGCGCATGAAACGATCGATGCCAAAGGCCGCCAGGAAATTGACCTCACTTCCGGCGGGCGGGCATTATTGTTCCGTGAAGGAATCGTGCAGGAAATCACGTGGCGCGCAGAAAACGGCATGCTTGTGCCGGTCGGGGAAAACGCAACAGCCGAATTGACGCAAGGCAAAACCTGGGTACATATCATTCCCGATTCACCGGGGATTGGCCAGGCGGTTCAGTATAGCCCGTAGCAGCGGGATCAATCGAAGAGCAATGAAAGGACGTTGAATGTGCATGCAAGTTGATAAGATTAGAGGGCCGCAGACCGATCAATTGATCGAAGCGGTGCTGGCATTGGAAAATAAAGAACAAGCCTATCGATTTTTTGATGATTTGTGCACGATCAGTGAAATCCAATCGTTATCGCAGCGCTTTGAAGTGGCGCATATGCTGCGCTTGAAAAAGACCTACGAAAAAATCAAGAATGAAACGGGCGCGAGCACAGCGACCATTTCCCGCGTGCGCCGCTGCTTGAATTACGGAAACGACGCTTACGAGGAAATGCTCAATGTGCTGTATCCGGAGGAAAAACAAATTGAACTTCCAAAAGACTGACCAGCGAACGGTGCTGGTCATTTTTTTATGCGCCAAATCCTTCATTTATGGATGGATGGGAACGGAGTGTTGGCTGATCTTTTGTTATAATGGAAAGATGAAAACCAAAGTACAGTTAGGAGAATACCTGTGGACTTTCAAACATGGCGGCATGTCTTTAAATTAGACCCTGCGAAAGAAATTTCAGATGGACATTTGGAACGAATTTGTGAATCCGGGACTGATGCCATCTTGATTGGCGGAAGTGATGATGTCACACTCGACAATGTCCTGGAGTTGATGGCCCGTGTGCGCCGCTATTCGGTGCCGGTTGCGCTCGAAGTGTCGACGGTCGAATCGGTTACGCCGGGCTTCGATTATTACTTCATCCCGACAGTGCTCAACAGCAGCGACCCGAAATGGATCAAAGGGCTTCACCACGAGGCGATCCGCGAATACGGCGAGATCATGGACTGGACGGAGATCGTTCCGGAAGGCTATTGCATTTTAAATCCGGACTGCAAAGCGGCACGATTGACCGGGGCGGATGCTTCCTTGACTGAAGAGGACGTGCTCGCATATGCACGCATGGCGGAGCATTTTTTCCGGCTGCCCATCTTTTATCTGGAATACAGCGGCATGTTCGGCAATCCGGAACTGGTTCAAAAAACCGCGTCAGTGCTGTCGGAGACACGGCTGTTTTACGGCGGCGGCATCGATTCAGTGGAGCGCGCCAAAGAAATGGCCGCAATCAGCGATACGGTCGTTGTCGGCAATATCATATACGAAGATCTAAACAAAGCGCTTGCGACCGTCAAGGCAGTTGCGGAAACGGCTGAGCAATCGTTATAATAATAGGAACAAACGTTCGAGGTGGTGCACAATGGAATTAATCACAAAAAACCTGCTGCGGGGGATGAACCCCGAGCAGGAAGAAGCAGTCAAAACAACAGAAGGCCCGCTATTGATCATGGCCGGTGCGGGATCCGGGAAAACGCGTGTGCTGACGCATCGCATCGCATACTTGGTACTGGAAAAACAAGTTTATCCGTCCAATATCCTGGCAATCACGTTCACCAATAAAGCCGCGCGCGAAATGCGCAGCCGGATCGATGGGCTGCTTGGCCACGGAACAGGCGACCGCATGTGGGTATCGACATTCCACTCGATGTGCGTGCGCATCCTGCGCCGCAATATCGACCGGCTGGGATTCTCAAAAAGCTTCTCGATTTTGGATACGACCGACCAATTGACGGTCATCAAGAATGTCTTGAAGCAGCAAAACCTGGATCCGAAAAAATACGAACCGCGGACGATGCTGAACGCCATTTCATCGTCGAAAAACGAATGCATCGATGCAGAAACTTTTGCAGCGAACGCCAATCAATTCAACCCGTATGAAAAAACGGTCGCGGAAGTGTTCACGGGCTACCAAAAGCGCTTGCAGAAAAACCAATCGCTCGATTTCGATGATTTGATCATGATGACCTTGAGGCTGTTTGAAACGGTCCCGGATGTGCTGGAATATTATCAGGATAAATTCCACTATATCCACGTCGATGAATACCAGGATACAAACAATGCCCAGTATCAACTGGTGCAATTGATGGCGAAGAAATTCAAGAATATTTGCGTTGTCGGCGACTCCGACCAGTCGATTTATCGCTGGCGCGGGGCGGATATTACCAATATCCTATCGTTCGAAAAAGATTATCCGGACGCCAAAGTGATCATGCTCGAACAGAATTACCGTTCGACCAAGCGCATTTTGCAGGCGGCAAACGATGTTATCCAGAAAAACACGAGCCGCTACCCGAAAGAATTGCGCACCGATAACGACGAAGGGCCGGCGATCACGCTGCATAAAGCGGGGGATGAGCGCCAGGAAGCCCAGTACATTGTCCAGACCATCCAGAACCTCATGCAGGAAGAAGGGTACAAAACCTCTGATTTCGCCATTCTCTACCGAACCAATGCGCAATCGCGTATTTTAGAGGAAATGTTCGTCAAATCGAATATGAGCTATACGATCGTCGGCGGCACGAAATTCTATGACCGCAAGGAAATCAAGGACCTGCTTGCGTATTTGCGCTTGATTGCCAATAACGAAGATGACTTGTCGCTCGCGCGCATCATCAATGAACCGAAACGGGGCATCGGTGCGACCTCATTCGAGAAAATGGCGCGCTTTGCGATCGAACAGGACCGCACCATCATGGATTCCTTGCAGGAAGCGGATTTCATGGGCTTGACCGCGAAAACCGCACAGACCGCGCTCGAATTCCGGGCGATGATCGCCGGATTCACCGAAATGCAGGAATTCTTGTCGGTGACGGAATTGGTGGAAGAAGTGCTGAAGAAGTCCGGTTACCGCCAAATGCTCCAAAACGACAAGACCATTGAAGGCGAAAGCCGCCTCGAAAACTTGGATGAATTCTTGACGGTGACGCAAGCATTTGAAAAACAAAGCGATGACAAGTCATTGGTCGCGTTCTTGACCGATTTGGCTTTGATTGCGGACATCGATTCATTGGACGAAGAAGAAGACCAAGGCGACGGGCCGATCATCCTTATGACGATGCACGCAGCGAAAGGCCTGGAGTTCCCGGTCGTCTTCATTGCTGGACTGGAAGAAAACGTCTTCCCGCATTCGCGTTCGAATAACGACGAGGAAGAATTGGAAGAAGAGCGGCGGCTTGCGTATGTCGGCATCACGCGCGCCGAGAAACGGCTGTATTTGACACATGCCTCGTCGCGGACAATTTTCGGCAAGAGCAATTTCAATCTGCCGTCGCGTTTCATTTCTGAAATTTCGGAAGATCTCATCGAGCAGACGTTTGCCAATCACCGTGCAGGCGCTGCGACGAGCTATAAGCAGGCACCGAAACGAAAAGCGGTCATGAAACCTGCATACCAAGCATCCGGCGGCGACCGCTTGGGCTGGAAGACAGGCGACCGCGCGAAGCATAAAAAATGGGGCACAGGCACTGTCGTCAATGTCAAAGGCAACGGCGAACAAACGGAACTCGATATCGCTTTCCCGAGCCCGACAGGCATCAAACGGCTGCTCGCAAAATTTGCGCCGATCGAAAAAGAATGATCTGGAGGAACCCGAATGGACCGCATCAAAGCTGAAGAACGTGTAACCGAATTGAATGAATTGCTCCGAAACTACGGGCATGCTTATTATGTGCTCGACAAACCGAGCGTGCCGGATGCCGTGTACGATCAATTGCTCAATGAATTGATCGAGCTGGAAAACCTCTATCCGGATTTGATTTTTCCGGATTCGCCAACGCAGCGGGTCGGCGGGACACCCTTGTCGAATTTCGAGAAAGTCCGCCACGAGCGGCCGATGCTCAGTTTGTCGAACGTCTTCAATGAAGAAGATTTGCGTGATTTCGATAAACGCGTGCGCGGCGGTGCCGGGGACTCGGTCGAATATGTGTGCGAACTGAAAATTGACGGCCTGGCCGTTTCGCTTCATTACGAAAACGGCAAATTCGTGCGCGGCTTGACGCGCGGCGACGGCCGTGTCGGGGAAGACATTACGGTCAACCTCCGCACAGTCCGCTCGATTCCGCTGAAGTTAAAAGAGCCGGTATCGATCGAAGTGCGCGGCGAAGTGTTCATGCCAAAAAAATCGTTCCATGCCCTCAATGAACAACGTGAAGAACGCGGCGAGGAATTATTCGCCAATCCGCGAAATGCCGCAGCCGGTTCTTTGCGCCAATTGGATTCGAAAATTGCCGCCAAGCGCAATTTGGATGTCTTTATCTACGGCATCGGCGGCGACGGGGAAACATACGGCTTGAACGACCATGACGAATCGCTCCGTTACTTGACGAATCTTGGCTTTAAAACGAACAGCGAGCGGAAAGTTTGCCGTTCGGTGGAAGAAGTGCTGGCATACATTGAACAATGGACGGATGAGCGCAACCGGCTGAGCTATGAAATCGATGGCATTGTCATTAAAGTCAATCGCTTCTTGCACCAACAAGATCTCGGATTCACAGCGAAAAGCCCGAAATGGGCAACTGCCTATAAATTCCCGGCAGAAGAAGTGATGACGACCGTACGCAATATCGAGCTGAGCATCGGCCGGACTGGGGTTGTCACCCCGACAGCCATTCTCGAACCAGTGGCTGTTGCCGGCACTACGGTCCAGCGCGCGTCGCTTCATAATGAAGACTTGATTCGCGAGCGCGACATCCGCATCAATGATAAAGTCATCATCCGAAAAGCGGGCGATATCATTCCGGAAGTCGTCAAGGCGCTTGTCGAAATGCGCTCCGGCGACGAAATGCCGTTTGAAATGCCGACCGAATGCCCGGCATGCGGCAGTGAACTCGTCCGCATTGAAGGGGAAGTGGCGCTGCGCTGCGTCAACCCGAAATGCCCGGCGCAAATCGTTGAAGGCATGATCCATTTCGTCTCGCGCAATGCCATGAATATCGACGGGCTCGGCGAGAAAGTGATCGAGCAATTATACCGTGAAGGGCTGATTCAGGACATTTCGGATCTCTACGCTTTGACGAAAGAGCAACTGATGGAACTTGAGCGCATGGGCGATAAATCCGCCACCAACTTGATCGAGGCGATAGAGGCTTCCAAGAGCAACTCGATGGAACGCTTGTTGTTCGGCCTTGGCATACGCCACGTCGGCGAACGGGGAGCGCGCATCTTGTCGGAATATTTCGGTTCGATGGATCAATTGAAGCAGGCTGGACTTGAGGAATTGATTGCCATCCATGAAATCGGCGATAAGATGGCCGATGCCATCGTCACCTATTTCGAAAAAGAAGAAGTTTTGGCACTCGTGGAACGTTTGCGCGAGCGCGGCGTCAATTTATCCTATACAGGCACGATCGTCCGCGTGGAAGAAGGCGCCAATGCGTTTGCCGGCAAGAAAATCGTGCTGACGGGCAAATTGGAAAACATGACCCGCCAGGAAGCCGGCGCACGGATCGAGGCACTTGGCGGCAAATTGACCGGCAGCGTGAGCAAGAAAACCGATTTGCTGATTGCGGGCGAGGAAGCCGGATCCAAACTCGACAAGGCGCAGGATCTCGGCGTGGAAGTGTGGAACGAAGAACGCCTGCTTATGGAATTGAACGAATAAGGAGATTAGCATATGAAACGCATTTGGTGGATCCCGATCAGCATCTTGCTGCTTTCGGGATGTGTCCCTTCCGGAAATGACGAGGCGGAAGTGATCAACACAGAAGAAGAAGAGGCGGAAACGGCGATCATCCCGAGCATGCAGCTCGATGATCAATTTTACCGGACGCTATTGCCTTATAAGCAAAGCGCCACCCGCGGAAAAATCGTCAGCCGGCTGAATTCACGCTATGACATCAAAGAAGCGGAGCACGGCTTATTGCGCCTGTCGCAGCAGCAGTTCTCGCCGGATGATTATTATTTCCAGGAAGGCCAAAAAATCACCGATGAAGAAGCCTCGCTTTGGCTCCAGCGCGAAAGCAAAGACAATCCACAGGGGCTGAACCCAGAGGATGGCCGCAGCCAGTCGGAGACGGACGAAGGCGAGCGCCCGCAACCGGAACTGCTCGCACATATCCTCGAGCAAAATTACCTCGTCAAAACCGAGGAAGATAAAATCCGTCTTGGCGGTGTTTCCATCGGGCTTGCAATGAACACGGTTTACTATAGTTCGACAGACGACATCCCTTACGAAGAGTCGATCCCTCAAGATCAGATCGCTAAAGAAGGAAAACGGATGGCTGATGAAATCGTCAAGCGCTTAAGGGAGAAAGAAGGGATGGCGGATGTGCCGGTCCTCGTTGCTTTATTCGCGCAAAACAGCCGCAATGCAATGACGCCTGGGACGTATTTCTCTTATGGCGCTGCCCCGAGAGGCGAGACGGAAGTGGCGAACTGGAATGATGTCGACGAAGAGTATGTCGTGTTCCCGACTTCCGGGACGGACGAGCAATACCGGGATATCGATACAGCGTTCCGCAACTTCAAGCAAGATGTCGAAGTGTACTTCTCGAATTTCACGAGCGTCATCGGCAAAGGTTTTTACCAAAGCGGCCAATTGCAGGAGATGAAAATCGAAATCCCGATCCAGTTTTATGGCTCGGCTGAAGTGATCGGCTTTACCCAATATGTCACCGGCCTGATCCTGGATCATTTCCCTGACAATGTCCAGATTGAAGTGAACGTCACGTCGACGAACGGCGCGGAAGCACTCATTTTACGGAAAGCCGGGGAAACGGAACCGGTTGTCCATATCTACGAGTAAGTCGGCAACTTAAAGGGGCAGCCAGCTGGCTGTCTCTATTCATTTTTTTAGAAAAATGGTATGATAGACCGTATGTTTATTGAATCCGGAGGTGTAGAAAATGGCGAAAATGACAAAAGAAGAAGTAATCGAAGTGGCCCACTTGGCGCGTTTGGCAATTACCGATGAGGAAGCGGTGCATTTTGCGGATCAATTGGAAGCGATCACCAATGCAATGGAATTGCTGAATGAATTGGATACGGAACATGTAGAACCGACGACGCACGTATTGCCGCTGGTCAATGTGATGCGCGAAGATAAGTCGATCGAAGGCTTGCCGCGTGAATTGGTGATGAAAAACGTAAAAGAACATGAAGGCGGCCAAGTGCGTGTGCCGACGATTCTGGACTGATTGTGAGGAGGGAAAAAGATGAAGTTAGCTGATAAAACTGCAAACGA
Organism: Planococcus sp. SSTMD024; assembly: GCF_041320495.1. Classification (NCBI taxonomy): domain Bacteria; kingdom Bacillati; phylum Bacillota; class Bacilli; order Caryophanales; family Caryophanaceae; genus Planococcus; species Planococcus sp. SSTMD024. The sequence goes on from NZ_JBGGNS010000005.1 coordinate 24,656, forward strand.
ATTGCAGGAATTACTACATAGCAAAGAGTTGACGATTGCGGAGTTGACCGAAGCGACATTCAAGCGCATCAAGGAATTGGACCCGAAAGTCGACGCTTTTTTAGCTTTGAATGAAGAGCAGGCGACAAAACAAGCAGCTGAAATGGACCAAACGGATACAGGTGAACGCGGTCCGCTTTTCGGCTTGCCGATCGGCGTGAAGGATAATATCGTCACGGAAGGGCTCGAGACGACAGCATCGAGCTTGATCCTGAAAGGCTTTAACCCGATCTACAACGCAACGGTTGTGGATAAATTGCGCGAAGCCGGCATGGTCATCGTCGGGAAATTGAACATGGATGAATTCGCGATGGGTTCTTCCAATGAAAACTCTTACTACAAAAATACGAAAAACCCATGGAACTTAGAAACGGTTCCAGGCGGTTCCTCGGGCGGTTCAGCTGCGGCTGTAGCAGCGGGCGAAGTTCCGTTCACACTCGGTTCCGACACAGGCGGATCGATTCGCCAGCCGGCTGCTTTTTGCGGCGTCGTCGGCATGAAGCCGACATACGGGCGTGTTTCCCGTTTCGGTTTGATCGCCTATGCGTCGTCATTCGACCAGATCGGTCCGATCACCCGCACCGTCAAAGACAATGCGCTTCTTTTGAACGCCATTTCCGGGCACGATGAAAAAGACTCGACTTCCGCAAATGTTGAAGTGCCTGACTTCACAGCGGCATTGACTGGCGATATCAACGGCCTGCGCATTGGCGTGCCGAAAGAATATTTCGCAGAAGGCGTCAGCGAAGCATCGAAACAAGCCGTGAAAGATGCGTTGAAAGTATTGGAAGAAAAAGGCGCAACATGGGAAGAGATTTCCTTGCCGCATTCCAAGTACGCGCTTTCCACTTATTACATCTTGGCTTCATCTGAAGCATCATCGAACTTGTCCCGTTTCGACGGCATCCGTTACGGCTACCGTACGGAAAAAGCCGGCAGCCTTTTGGAGTTCTACATGAACACACGCTCTGAAGGCTTTGGCGATGAAGTGAAACGCCGCATCATGCTCGGAACTTACGCACTCAGCTCGGGCTATTACGATGCTTACTACAAAAAAGCGCAAAAAGTCCGTACCTTGATCAAGCAGGATTTCGATAAAGCGTTCGAAAACTTCGATGTCATCGTCGGGCCGACAACGCCGACACCGGCATTCAAGATCGGCGAAATCATCGATGATCCGTTGACGATGTACGCGAACGATATCTTGACGATTCCTGTCAACTTGGCAGGCGTTCCGGCGATTTCGGTTCCATGCGGATTCGATAACGGCTTGCCGCTCGGCTTGCAGATCATCGGCAATTATTTTGATGAAGAAACTGTCTACCGCGTCGCGGATGCTTTTGAGCAGGCGACCGAGTTCCATAAAGAAACACCGCAAACATGGGAGGGAGCAACACAATGAATTTCGAAACGATCATCGGGCTTGAAGTCCACGTCGAACTGAAGACGGAATCCAAAATGTTCTCGCCTTCCCCGGCTCATTTCGGTGCGGAACCGAATACCAATACAAACGTCATCGACCTTGGCTACCCTGGGGTATTGCCGGTCGTCAATAAAACGGCAGTCGATTGGGCGATGAAAGCGGCACTTGCGTTGAACTGTGAAATTTCCCGCCATACGAAATTCGACCGCAAAAACTATTTTTACCCGGATAATCCGAAAGCGTACCAGATTTCCCAATTCGATGAGCCGATTGGCGAGCACGGCTGGCTGGAAATCGAAGTGAACGGCGAGAAAAAACGCATCGGCATCACGCGCCTTCATATGGAAGAAGATGCCGGCAAACTGACGCATACCGGCAACGGCCATTCCCTTGTCGACTTTAACCGCCAAGGCACGCCGTTGATCGAAATCGTCTCGGAGCCGGATATCCGCACGCCGGAAGAAGCGTATGCGTATTTGGAGAAAATCAAGTCGATCATCCAATACACAGGCGTTTCTGATGTGCGCATGGAAGAGGGATCGCTGCGCTGCGACGCCAATATCTCTTTGCGCCCATACGGCCGTGATGAATTCGGCACGAAAACCGAGCTGAAGAACTTGAACTCGTTCAACTTCGTTAAAAAAGGCTTGGAGCATGAACAGATTCGCCAAGAGCAAGTGTTGCTTGCAGGCGGCATCATCGAACAGGAAACACGCCGCTACGACGAGTCGACTGGCAAAACCGTCTTGATGCGCGTCAAGGAAGGATCGGATGATTACCGTTACTTCCCGGAACCGGATCTGGTCGATATCGTCATTGATGATGCCTGGCTCGAGCGTGTGCGCGCAGAAATTCCGGAACTGCCAGATGCCCGCAAAGCCCGCTACGTATCAGAACTCGGCTTGTCGTCTTACGACGCGATGGTATTGACTTTGCAAAAGCCGATTTCCGATTTCTTCGAAGCGACCGTCAAAGCCGGCGCTGATGCGAAATTGGCATCGAACTGGCTGATGGGCGAAGTGTCCGCTTACCTCAATGCACAAAATAAAGAGCTAGAGGATACGGAATTGACGCCAGAAGGTCTCGCCGGTATGATCAAATTGATCGGCGAAGGCACGATTTCCTCGAAAATCGCCAAGAAAGTCTTCAAGGAATTGATCGAAAAAGGCGGCGACGCGAACAAAATCGTCAAAGCGCAAGGCTTGGTGCAGATCTCGGACGAAAAAGTATTGCTCGAGTACGTCAGCAATACCTTGGATGCCAATCCGCAGTCGATCGAAGATTACAAGAACGGGAAAGACCGCGCAATCGGCTTCCTCGTCGGGCAAATCATGAAAGCGACAAAAGGGCAGGCTAACCCGCCGCTCTTGAACAAAATCCTCCTAGAGGAAATCGCGAAACGTTAATCAGAAAAAGGATGGCTCACTTAGCCATCCTTTTTTTGCGGTTTGTTTTAGTGAGTTTTTAAAATGAAGATTTATAGTAAAAGGCGTAATGGAGATTCCGCTGCAAGGGGCACGCTTGCCGAGGGGCGGGTGTTGAGCCAATGTGCCGCAAAGAACGCGGCACATTTGTCTCGCCAGCCCGCGCGGTCCCTCAGGCGTCGGCCCCTTTCCGCTTCATCTCTAAGTGTAGTGTGGAAATCAAATTCAACTGTCACTGAAATTAGCATGAATAGTTTTGGACAGCTTTGTAATTGCATAAAGAATAGCTAGTGAACCATCTTTTCTACTATCAACTCTAGCTAAGCGTCTTCACCAGCGGACGAATACAAAAAAAAGACGCGTCCTCGCATGCAACATCCAATGAAATCCAAAAGCCGAACCGCGCACAAGGGTGAGCCGAAGCAATGAGACAAGCGTTCTTCTTGGCTCATTGTAAGAGGCTAGCCCCAAGCGGAAGGCGACTGCTCGAAGATGAAATAATCAATGGATTATTCATTTCACTATCAAGTCGAGCTAAGCGTCCCCACCAGCGGATGATGCCGATCAAAAGTGACGCTTCTTCGCACGTAACACCTAATGAAATCTAAAAGCCGAACCGCGCACACGGGCGAGCCGATGCAATAAGACAAGTGCTCTTCTTGGCTTATTGTAAGAGGCCAGCCCAAAGCGGGAGGCGGCTGCTTGACGATGAAATAATCAACGGACAATTCATTTCGCTATCAAGTCCAGCTAAGCGTCGACACCAGCGGATAAACACACTCAACAGCGATACTTCCTCGCACACAACACCTAATGAAATCTAAAAGCCGAACCGCGCACACGGGCGAGCCGACGCAATAAGACAAGTGCTCTTCTTGGCTTATTGCAAGAGGCCAGCCCAAAGCGGGAGGCGGCTGCTTCACGATGAAATAATCAACGGACAATTCATTTCACTATCAAGTCCAGCTAAGCGTACTTCTCGGCTCATTGCAAAAGGCCAGCCCAAAGCAGGAGGCGGCTATCTCCTGATAAAATGTATAATGAATTATCCATATCGCTCTCACGTCTAACTTACTGCTCCGCATTCTGCATTATAAAACAGCAACCGCCCACGAAATGTAGCGTTAATTGGAACAATTCCACTGCTTTTTGCTTAAAAGTTTGCCGCAAAGGGAAAAGAACAGGTAAACTGTTTTGTAAGGAGACGTGATAGAATGATGACGGAACTGGAATATTTTGAGCATGCCATCACGCTGGAAAAATATATGGCGCAGATGGAATCCAATCAGGAAAAAACTTACGCAATCTATGAGAAATTCGAACTGCCGGACGATCCGGAATTTATCGATATGCTAAAACAGCAGCAATTGAACATCCTGGCGATTACCGAAGACTGGTGCGGCGATGCGATGATGGTCAACCCGATTCTCCGGAAATTGGCGGAAGCGGCGAATCTCGAAGTCCGCTGCGTCTACCGCGACGACAATCCCGAACTCATGGACCGCTATTTGACGGATGGCGGCAAGTCAATCCCAAAATACATTTTCTTGACCGAAAGCGGGGAAGTGAAAGGGACCTGGGGACCGCGTTCACCGAAAGTCCAGGAGATGGTCGATGAAAAGAAAGCGAGACTGCCGGAAAAAGATGATCCCCAATACGAGCTGCATTGGAAAACGGTGATCGGGGAGATATCGGACCGTTTCACGTCCGACCCGGAGCTCTGGCAAGATACGTACGAAGACATTCGCAAGAGCTTGCAGAAAAGCTTGGCTTAATATTATACAGAAGCCGGCTGCAGGATGCCCCGTCCGCGGGAACTTTCTGCAGCCCTGTCATGTCCTGTTTTTATAGAATGGTCCAGAAAGGCTGAATCCGATGAAACGAGCACGCATAATTTATAACCCGACATCCGGCAGGGAATTGTTCCGCCGCCACCTTCCGGAAGTATTGGAAAAGATGGAAATCGCAGGATACGAAACTTCCTGCCATGCGACGACTTGCGAAGGGGACGCTGTGAGAGCGGCGGAGTATGCAGTCGAGCGCAAATTTGATTTGGTGGTGGCAGTCGGCGGGGACGGGACGCTTAACGAAGTCGTCTCCGGCATCGCCAAATACCCGGAACGCCCAAAAGTGGGCTTGATTCCGATGGGCACGACCAATGATTTTGCACGGGCTGTGCGCATCCCACGCGATATTAACCGCGCAGTTGACATCATCATCAAAGGCGAATCGATCCCGGTCGATATCGGGGTTATGAACGATGACCGCTATTTCGTCAATATTGCCGGCGGCGGGCGCTTGACGGAGTTGACATACGAAGTCCCGAGCAAGCTCAAGACGGTGCTCGGCCAATTGGCGTATTATTTGAAAGGCATCGAGATGATTCCTTCAATCCGTTCATCCCGTGTACGCATCGAATACGATGGGCAAGTGTTCGACGATAAAGCGATGATGTTTTTGATCGGGCTGACGAATTCCGTCGGCGGCTTTGAAAAACTGGCGCCGGATGCCAGCATCAACGACGGCAAATTCACCTTGCTCATCCTGAAAGAATTGAACATGGCAGAATTTATCCGTGTGGCATCACTGGCGCTTCGGGGGGAACATTTATCCGACCCGCACGTGCTGTATGTGAAAGCGAGCAAGATTTCCGTAACGTCCAATGAACGCGTATTGCTGAACCTTGACGGCGAGTTCGGGGGCATTTTGCCGGCTACATTCGAAAACCTGGAACGCCACATCGAAATGTTCGTGCCGCTTGAGTACATCAAAGAAAAAGACCGCAAATAAAAGCGATCCGCCCACCCCTAATTGGGATGAGCGGATCGCTTTTTGAATAGCTCAGTATTCCAGCAATTCGATCGCTTCGTCTTGGTCTGCTGCCAGTTTCGGCAAGCCTTCAATCGGTTCCCAGCGATACTGTACGATAAGCCCGTTGTCGCGCCCTTCGCTTTTGATCGTATGCTCGAATTCATCAATTTTTTCGCCGGTGTATTCAAAATGGAAGATGTTGCGCTCGTACGCTTTGTCTTTATGCGCCGGGTAGTAATTGTATTTGTGGATTTTCCCGACGAATTCCAGCACATCGCGCGGCAAGCCGGTTTCTTCTTTCACTTCGCGGTAAAGGGCATCGATCAATAATTCGCCTTCCCCAATCGTTCCGCCCGGCACTTGCAATCCGACTTCGGGTTCGCCTTTGTACTCGAATACGAGCAATTCTCGGTTGTTTTCTTCACCTCTGGTTATATAGGCAAATACCTTTCTTCTTGTTTCCATATGAATCATCCTTTTCTTTTGTTCATTATAGAATACTAAAAATTCAGGAAAATTTCAATGGGAATGTTTTCTTTTTGTCACAGCTTATTCAAACATCGGGCGGAATCGGATGCCTCGCAGAAGTTTATGGGAGGGCCTTTGAGGTACAATAAAACATATAACGGGCTGTGCTTTGGCCCATGTAAAGGGGACGAGAATTTTGGGATTTGAAGATGTGGCTTTTCAAAGCCGTATATTGACCTTAATGACCCTATCATTCCATATCATCTATGCAACGATCGGTGTCGGGGTCCCGCTCATGATCATGATTGCCCAATGGGTCGGGATCAGAAAAAATGACGAACACTATATTCTTCTTGCACGCCGCTGGGCGAGAGGGTTTGTCATCACGGTGGCGGTGGGGGTTGTGACCGGTACCGCAATCGGTCTGCAATTATCATTATTGTGGCCGAACTTTATGCAGATGGCGGGGAACGTCATTGCGCTTCCGCTGTTCATGGAAGTGTTTGCCTTTTTCTTTGAAGCGATTTTCCTCGGGATCTATTTGTATACGTGGGACCGTTTTGAGGACCAGCGCAAGCATTTCCTGTTGTTAATACCGGTCGCGCTCGGAGCGGCTGCGTCCTCTGTATTCATCACCATCGTCAATTCATTCATGAATGCGCCGCAAGGGTTTGATGTGTTGAACGGTGAGCTGGTCAACGTAAGCCCGTTGCTTGCGATGTTCAGCCCGGCCGTGCCGACGAAAGTGGCACACGTCTTGTCGACCGCGTTCATGACGAGCGCATTCGTATTGGCGTCAATCGCTGCATACCGGCTGATGCGCGGATCGAATCATATTTACCATAAAAAAGCCTTGTTCCTGACAATGAAGCTCGGGCTTGTATTTTCGGTCGCGACCGCCATCATTGGTGACTTTTCAGGGAAATACTTAGCCGAATACCAGCCAGAGAAACTGGCGGCTGCCGAATGGCATTTTGAAACGGAATCGGAAGCTGAACTTGTGCTGTTCGGCGTGTTGGACGGCGAAGAGCCGAAATACGCCATCCGCATTCCATACGCGCTAAGCATTTTGGCGCACGGTGTACCAAGCGGTGAAGTCATCGGCTTAAATGATTTCCCTGAAGATGAAATTCCGCCGCTGTGGATCCATTATCTCTTTGATACGATGGTCACGCTCGGCATGTGGCTTGCGTTCTTCTCCTTCGTCTACGTCGTCGGCGCGTGGCGCGGCTGGCCTATTGTCACGAGAAAGTGGTTCCGCTGGCTGACTGTGCTGAGCGGGCCGCTCGCCATGCTCGCGATACAGGCCGGCTGGTGGTTCACGGAAGTCGGCAGGCAGCCGTGGATCCTGCGCGGCTATATGAAGACCAGTGAAGGGGCGACGACAAGCGGGCAAGTCGATTTGATGATCGTCATGTTCGCCGGCCTCTATGTCATTCTCGGAATCGGGACGGTTGTCGTGTTATCACGTATGTACAAACGCAACCCAGTCGAGAAGGAATTGGCACAGCGTGAATCCGTAAAAGGCGGTGAGGAATCATGACACTCGAAATTATCGGGATTTCCGTTCTTTGGCTGTTCTTGTTCCTCTACGTTATTGTGGCGTCGATTGACTTCGGCGCTGGATTCTTTAACGCCTACAGTGCTTTTTCCGACAAGCAGCATATTCTGACAGGCATCATCCAGCGCTATTTGTCGCCGGTATGGGAAGTGACGAACGTCTTTTTCGTTTTCTTCTTCGTCGGCATCATCGGGTTCTTCCCACAGACGGCCTTTTACTACGGCACCACTTTGCTTGTGCCGGCAAGCATCGCGCTTATCTTGCTGGCAGTGCGCGGTTCCTATTACGCGTTCGCCACTTACGGTGCGAAGATCAATCACCGCGGCTATATTTATATGTACGGACTGTCCGGCCTATTGCTTCCGGCGGCGCTGTCGCCGGTGCTGGCCATTTCAGAAGGCGGCTTTATGCGCCTTGAGGGCGGGCAGCCTTCGCTTGATTACTGGGCGCTGTTTACAAGCCCCTTGATGTGGAGCATCGTCGTCTTGAGCATTGCCGCGGTGCTGTATATTTCCGCTGTGTTCTTGACATGGTATGCCTGGAAGGCAGGAGACGAGAAAGCGACGCAACTCGTCCGTAAGTATGCGCTGATTTGGGCCGGGCCGACGATTGTCACCGCGACCGGCATCATCTTTGAACTGCGCGGGCACAACCCGGAACATTACGCGAACTTGCTCGATTTATGGTGGATGTTCGCGCTATCGTTCCTATTGTTCCTCGGCACGGTGTTCTTGATCTGGAAAAAGCGCAATTATGGCTTGGCGTTCATCTTGCTTGTTGGCCAGTTCTTTACCGCGTTTTTTGCTTACGGAGCGTCGCATTACCCGTATTTGTTGTATCCGCATTTGACGATTTACGACAGCTTTACGAATGAATCGATGGCGATCGCCTTGATCATCGCCTTCATCGCAGGGCTCGGGCTATTGCTGCCGTCTCTTTACCTATTATTCCGCCTGTTCCTGTTTGACAAAGATTACGTCAAAGGGAAATCGGATTACCATGCCTGAAGGAGGCTGTAAAAGATGAATGATTTCTTCATTTTCTATGCGCCGTTTCTGGTGATCATCCTGGCTATTGCCGTCGGTTTCTGGATATCACTGAAAGATGGCCCTGTAACGAAAGATAAGAAATAAAACTGTGGCGGGAATTTCCCGCCGCAGTTTTTTACTGCTCAAAAAGCGGATATGTTACAATAAGTCAATGTGAAATGGAGTGAACGTAATGAAACCAGTAACGAAAAATGACCGCTTATCGGTCTACGTCGAAGACTTGACGCATGATGGTGCCGGCGTCGCCAAAGTGGACGGCTATCCGCTGTTTATCAAAGAAGCATTGCCGGGTGAGACCGTGACAGTGCATGTGCTGAAAACCTTGAAATCCTACGGGTTTGCAAAACTCATCTCGATCGAAGAGAAATCCGCAGACCGTATCGACGCGCCGTGCCCGGTATTCGAAATTTGCGGCGGCTGCCAATTGCAGCATCTGTCCTACGCAGGCCAACTGAAATACAAAGAAAAAGTCGTGCGCGATGCGATGGCACGCCTCGGCAAATTGCCGGACGTTCCGGTCCATCCGGTCAAGGGCATGGACAACCCGTGGCGCTACCGCAACAAGTCGCAGATCCCGTTCGGCCTTGATGACGGCCGCGTTGTCGCGGGCTTTTACCAGCCGCGCTCGCACCGCATTGCGGATACCGATATCTGCCTGATCCAAACGCCGGAAGCGGACACTTTAATGGCGTCGCTCAAGCGCAATTTGCAGGACATGGGCATCGAACCTTACGAAGAGAAGACACACCGCGGCATGCTGCGCCACGTCGTCCTGCGCAAAGGGCGCGTGACGGGTGAATTGATGGTCGTGTTGGTGACGAAGAAGCAGAAATTTCCGCAAGCAGAGCGCGCCGTGGAAGCGATCCGTGCGGCGTTGCCGGACGTGACGTCGATCATGCAGAACGTTAACCCGGAAAAGACCAATGTCATTTTCGGGAATGAAACAATCAATCTATGGGGCAAAGACATCATCGAAGACCGAATCGGCGATGTACGCTTCGAAATCTCCGCACGATCGTTCTATCAAGTCAACCCTGAACAGACGGAAGTGCTGTACGGACAGGCGCTTGATTACGCGGGCCTGACAGGAAGTGAAACGGTAATCGATGCGTATTGCGGCATCGGCACGATTTCGCTATTCCTTGCACAGCGCGCGAAGTTCGTCATGGGCGTCGAGATCGTCCCGCAGGCGATTGAAGACGCCAAACGCAACGCCGACTTGAACGGCTTCAAGAACACCTTATTCGAAGCGGGGCCAGCAGAAGAAGTCATTCCGCGCTGGTATAAAGATGGCAAAGAAGCCGATGTGCTTGTCGTTGATCCGCCGCGAAAAGGCTGCGACGAAGCGCTTCTTCAAACGATGCTCGAGCAACAACCTGAGCGCATCGTCTACGTCTCCTGCAACCCGGCGACGCTCGCACGCGACCTGCGCATTTTGGAAGACGGCGGCTACCGGACGCAGGAAGTCCAGCCGGTCGATATGTTCCCGCAGACGACCCATGTCGAATGTGTCGCGTGGCTAACGAGAAGCTGATGGGCTTCCGGTAAGAACGAATTGTTGATTTTTGGAAAATAACGCAATTTAATAGTCGACCCCCAATGATTGTTCTTTGAACAGGATTGGGGGTTTTATTATGGAAGAGGAAAACGCAACTGAGGACTTTAGGTGGAAGGAATATTTTGCGTCACAGGGAAGTAATCAGGCAATGATGGATGAAGCGTCGAAAAGGAATTGCGGATGCTTCAACAAAGGAGGGAACGGTATGAAAATCGGCATTATCATGCATTCCCAGACGGGGCATACCTTGCTTGTCGGCGAACGGCTTCGTGAGAAATTGCAAAGCGACGGCCATGAAGTTCGTTTAATGAGGATGCAAAATCTCGAGAACGAAGAAGCGAAAAATCCAACAGCTGTACAATTGGATTCTTTGCCGGAAACCAAAGGGTATGATGCTTTGGTTTTTGGCGCATGGGTACAGGGCTTTACGCTATGTCCTGGATTTATAAAGTATGCGGAACAACTTCCGGATCTCGGCCAAGCACCGGTATCTTGTTTCTTGACGCAGCAATTCCGCTATAAATGGATGGGCGGAAACCGGGCCATGGGAAAAATGAAAACATTGCTAAAAGCCAAAGGGGCAGTGGTCAATTCCGACGCCATCATCAATTGGTCCCATAAAAAAAGGCCACAGCAAATCGAGGAATTGGTAGCACGCTTCAGCAGCCAATATAAAGTTTAGTCAAGGGCAAGAAGGTAAGTCAGAAAGCAAGAAAGGGAGTTGGGGCTCATGTCGAACATCCAATTTAAACGGTTGGCAGATGATGCACAGTCGCTGGAGCGGTTCAGGGAATTGAATGTTTTATTTGCGGATGCATTTGAGGAGGAAGAAACATATCTTGGAAACCCGCCGCCTGATAGCTATCTCTTATCTTTACTGGCAAAAGACCATGTCCTGGTCTGCGCCGCCTTGTCGGGTGGCGAACTTGCAGGCGGGCTTGTCGCATACGTGCTGGATAAATTCGAGCAGCAGCGCAAGGAAGTTTACATCTATGATTTGGCAGTGGCCAGCAAATATCGCAGGAGAAAAATCGCGACCGAGCTGATCCGGTTTGTGCAAGGTCAAGCGCAAGAATTGGGAGCCTGGGTCGTCTTTGTCCAAGCGGATCCTGTGGACACGGCTGCCGTGAAACTTTATAGCTCGCTCGGTACGCGGGAAGATGTGTTTCATTTTGACTTTACCCTAGCGGAACGAAAATGATCAGGACTTTGTTGCAGGACAATGGGCACTATGTGTGGAAGTAGGGACGAAGCGGATGTTGGAGGAGGGGTAGGGATGTACGAACAAAAAACGAAACAACACGAAGGCAGCGTCGCCGAATTCATTGAATCGGTCGAAAAGCCGTCAAAAAAAGAAGATGCCTATCAATTGCTGGAGATTTTTGAACAAGCTACAGGTTATCCGGCGAAAATGTGGGGCGACAGCATCATCGGCTTCGGTTCTTATCATTACCGTTATGCCACAGGCCATGAAGGCGATGCGCCGCTCGCTGGATTTTCCCCGCGTAAAGCGAAAATCAGCTTATATTTGACGGGGTGTGCAGAAAAAGAGCCGGATGCGCTCGAGCGTCTGGGGAAATGCACAACGGGCAAATCCTGCATCTACATTAACAAACTGAGCGATATCGACCCGGAAGTGCTGAAAGAATTGATCCGCAATGCAGTGGCATATTTGCAGGAGCGCTATCCAGGCAACATGTGAGTTGAAATTTGTCGAAACAAGGGCGGCCGCAAAAATTATCGGCCGTTTTTCTTTTGGCAGGTTTTAGGGCTTGATCGTTTCGGGTATAGAAATAGTGACACTATCTGCAAGGAGAGAAAAGCAAGATGGAACACATACCCGAGTCAAAATTCGAAGACAAACGATCGATGGTCATTGATGAGCTCGTTTCGAAGAATGTCTTCAAGATCAACGGCAGGCAACTTTACGAACTGTCCTTATATGAACTGCTAAAGGAATACACCGATAAAAGCCTAAGCTCATGAGCTCAGGCTTTTTTAGATATTCACGGCTCTTGGAAAAGGGCTCATTTTGCACTACGCGGGAGGAACTGGCATGCATCATCAAAAACTGGAAGACTACCGAAAAAACAAGCTCGATGAAATGACGATTGCGGAATTGCAAAAGGAAATGGAAACAGGCAAGCTGACGTCGGAAGAACTCGTGCTGATGTACAAAGAAAATATTTCCTTGCGCGATCAAAATACCCGAGCCGTGCTCGAAATCAATCCCGATGCGTTGCTTACTGCCCAAGCATTGGATTTTGAACGGAAGCACAAAGGGCCGCGCTCAAAACTGCACGGCATCCCTCTGCTCGTGAAAGACAATATGGACACCGGCGATAAAATGCATACAAGTGCCGGTTCACTTTCCATGGCAGATCATTACGCGCTGCGCGATGCGAAAGTGGTGGAAAAGCTTCGGGCCGCGGGGGCAATTATCCTCGGTAAAACGAATATGACCGAGTGGGCGAATTTCATGAGCGATAAAATGACCAATGGCTACAGTTCACGCGGTGGCCAAGTGAAAAATCCGTACGGTGCATTTGATGTTGGCGGGTCAAGTTCAGGTTCGGCGGCCGGCGTGGCTTCGAATTTGGCTTCCGCTGCGGTCGGGACGGAAACATCCGGTTCGATCATCAACCCGGCGGCACAGAACAGCCTCGTCGGCATTAAGCCGACAATTGGCCTCATCAGCCGCACAGGGATTATTCCCTTATCGCATACGCAAGACACGGCCGGGCCGCTTGCGCGCACAGTGGAAGATGCAGTGACGGTGTTCGCAGCCTTGATTGGGACAGACCCAGAAGACGCAGTTACGCTGTTTGCCGAACAATTCAATGGCTATGACTGGCAGCAGCATTTGGATAAAGACGGATTGTCTGGCGCGGTACTCGGCGTGGACCGTCAATTGTTCACAGATATCACGGAAGAGCAATCCGCCGCATTCGAACAGGCCATGGAGCAGCTGCGTGCTTGCGGAGCCGCCATCAAGGAAGTCGACCTTGGCGCCGATCAGGAAGATCTCGGTTTTGCGGTGCTGCTCCATGAATTCAAAGCAGACTTGAACGCCTATTTGGCGCGCTCGAACCCCGACCACCGGATCCGTTCGATGGGTGATATCATTTCATACAATAATGAACATGCAGAAAGAATGTTGAAATTCGGCCAGAATCTATTGGAGCAAGCCAATAGCATGAGCGGAAACTTGACCGAGAGGGAATATGTGGAGGCACTTGAACGCAACCGCTTCCTGGCGGCTGAACTGGGGATGAATAAGCGCCTTCAGGAAGCAGGCGCAGATGCGCTTCTTTTGCCGAAGGATTTTGGCTGCAATATTGGCGCAGCTGCCGGATTCCCCTCGATTACGGTGCCAGCTGGATTGACCGAATCAGGCGAACCGTTCGGCATCACGTTTGCCGGACAGGCATTCGATGAACCGAAGCTGATTGAATATGCTTATGCTTTTGAACAAGCGGCAGCGGGGCGGAGGCCTCCATCATAAAAAATCCCCTTTCTTGGAATTTCTCCAGGAAAGGGGATTTTTTATTTGATTTGGCGCCATACTTGTTCCAAAAAAATCTGCAGCCCGGCATCGTCCGTACGATTGCCTAAAGTAGTCAATACGCTATTGACGATCGCTTTGCGCGGTTTTGCAGCTGTAAGTTCATCGGCAAGAAACGCGAGCATTTGCTGCAAGTCCGGGTCTTCCATATCAGCGGCAAGCGCCTGCAATTGTTTAGCGCTGTCAGCTAAAGTCGGCGACTGCCCATTTTGTTCCAGCAGATGTTCGGATAAAAATCGCTTGCCGTCTTTCAATTGGGCCTCGACCGCTTGTTTCATGCGATGGACGATGTAGACGGTCAGTTCATCAAGCGGCAGCTGCTGCGTGGTGCCGAGGCGCCACACATGCATCAATTGCTGGAGCGCGCCGTTTGCCATCGCGGCATTTTCGAGTGCATAAGGGCGCGCCTCTTCACCAAACATATCCACAATGCGGCTGCTCAGCCACTTAAGTTCTGCAATGTACTGGCTTTTCCCGAAAGCTTTCAGTTCCTCATCTTGCGAATAGAAGATGCTTTCGTACAAGGAGAAGAGATTCTTCTCGTGATTCATGCGGATGCGGATTGCCAATTGCCTGGCGAACAGGTCCGTGTCGGATGGAGATTCCCCGAAAGCCGCGGCAATGCGCTGCGCACGGATATCTTCACTGATCGATTCCATCAAGGCGATTAGGCATTCCGATTTCGACGCAAAGTAATTATAGAAAGTGCCTTTGGAGATGCCGGCTTCGTCCAGAATGTCCTGTATCGAGGAGGCGTTATAGCCCTTCTGGATGAACAGGCGATGGGCGGCATGGATGATTTGCTGTTTTTTAGGATTCATAATATCCCCTTTTTGGACTGGTTGTATAGAAAAATCATACCGTCAAAAGCTGATGAAATCAATGTTCCAAACTTATTGCCTGTTTTCGGTCCGTCTTTCTTGTAAAAATTATACCGCGAGTATAAAATATGTCGATAGAGTATAATCAGCCGAAAGAAATCGGCGAGACGGAGGAAAGAAAGATGAAAGAAACAACAAAACCACCTTATGCAATCATCGCCATTTTGTTCACTGGGGCATTCGTGGCGATTTTCAACCAAACCCTTTTGAATATTGCCCTGCCGGAAATCATGGTTGACCTGCAAGTAGACGCTGCGACAGCCCAATGGCTCGTTACGGGCTATATGCTCGTCAACGGCATCCTGATTCCGGCGAGCGCTTATTTGATCCAACGCTATTCAAACCGTGCCATTTTCATTGTCGCGATGTCCTTGTTCTCCCTCGGGACCTTATTTGCTGCACTGGCTCCGACATTTGCTGTGCTGTTGATCGGCCGCATGATCCAGGCGTCAGGCGCTGCGCTCATGATGCCGTTATTGATGAATGTCATGCTTGCCGCCTTCCCGGTCGAAAAAAGAGGGCAGGCGATGGGCATCTTCGGGATGGTCATGGTCGTCGCGCCGGCAATCGGCCCGACGCTGTCCGGGTTCATCGTCCAGACCTACTCGTGGCGAATCTTGTTCTTTATCGTATTGCCTGTTGCATTGATTCCGTTACTCCTCGGAATCTTCAAATTGAAAAACCTGACCTTCCAAAACCGCGAGCTGTCGCTTGATCCATTGTCTCTCGTGCTATCGAGCCTTGGGTTCGGCGGTTTGCTTTACGGATTCAGTTCGGCGGGGTCCCTTGGCTGGGAAAATCCGGCGGTCTATTTGACGATAGCGGTCGGCCTGTTGTCCTTGACGGTCTTTGCGTTCCGCCAAATGAAGCTTAAAGAGCCGCTGTTGGAGCTGCGCGTCTATAAGCACCCGATGTTCGCATTGTCTTCGGTCATTTCGGTCACTTTGTCGATGGCAATGTTCTCCGCGATGATCCTCATGCCGATCTACATCCAGACCATTAAAGGCATCTCGCCAATCCAATCCGGTTTGATGATGCTTCCGGGGGCGCTCGTCATGGGGGCCATGTCTCCCATAACCGGCCGCATTTTTGACCGGTTCGGGGCTAAAGTGCTGGCACTGCCTGGACTGGCCCTGGTTGTCATCACTACCTATTTGTTCAGCAATCTAACACTGGATACGGGTTACTATGAAATCATGGCCATCTATACCTTGCGCATGTTCGGCATTTCGATGGTCATGATGCCGGTCATGACGAACGGGCTCAACCAATTGCCGATGAAATCTTATCCACATGGCACGGCAATCAACAATACCTTGCAGCAGGTATCCGGCGCCATCGGTTCAGCATTTCTCGTCACTTTGATGAATTCGCGCACGGAGTCGGCGGCACAAGAACTGGTCGCTTCCGGGACAAGCGCACAAGAAGCGGCCATCCCTGCCATGCTCGAAGGCATCAACTTCTCGTTTACGGTGTCGACCTACATCGCGCTCGCGGCTTTTCTGTTGGCGTTCTTCATAAAAAAACCCGACCAGAAAGCAACAGAAAGACAAAAAGAGCATGTGTACAAACAACGTTATGCAGATTGAAAAGAGGCGGTTCCTTTTTAAAAAAGGAACCGCCTTTTCATTTGCCAAAAAAGCGGCAAAGCGCCGGATATGGTACACTTAAGGCATCGAAAAGAAGGTGGAATGACACATGAATTTTTTAGAAGAACTAAGTCCTGTCTGGCAGGATAAATGGAAACAAACCGGCTTTACCGAAGCGATGCCGATCCAGGAACAGATGATTCCGGAAATGCTTGCAGGAAATGACATCGTAGCGGAATCTCCGACCGGTTCCGGAAAAACCTTGGCCTATCTATTGCCGATCTTGGAACGCGTCGACCCGAAAAAACCGAATACGCAAGCGATGATCATCGCCCCGTCACAGGAACTCGCGATGCAAATCGTCAACGTCTTGCGCGAATGGACAACAGGGACGGATGTGACGGTCACGCCGTTGATCGGCGGCGCCAATATTCAGCGCCAACTGGACAAGTTAAAGAAAAAACCGACAATTGTCGTCGGCACACCGGGACGCTTGAATGAATTGGTCAAGACCAAGAAACTCAAAATGCACGAGGTGCGCATCATGGTGCTTGATGAAGGCGACCAATTGATGGCGCGTGAACACCGTGGCATCATGAAGGACCTCATCGAAAGAACACAGCAGGACCGCCAGCTCGTATTGGTATCGGCGACGATCACCGAGGAAATCGAATTGGTGGCAGAACGCCTGATGAAGCAGCCGATAAGATTGCAAGTATCCGCTGAACAGTTGCCGAAACAGGGCAAAGTGACGCATTCATTCATTAAAGTCGATGAGCGCGACAAGACCGACTTGTTGCGCAGCCTGTCGCATATGACAGGCGTAAAGGCACTTGCATTCGTCAACAATCTTGACCAAGTGTTGATGAAGGAAAGCAAGTTGAAATTCCGCGACGCGAAAATCGCGACTTTGCATTCCGAAATGAAAAAAGAAGAACGCAAGAAAGCGTTGGACGATTTCCGCAAAGGCGACACGGCTGTATTGATCGCGACCGAAGTGGCAGCGCGCGGCCTTGATATCGATCAATTGACACATGTCATCCATGTCGATGCACCGATGACAGTCGAGCAGTATTTGCACCGTTCCGGCAGAACCGGGCGTGCAGGGGCTGATGGGGAAGTGTTGACGCTTCTGGCTTATGCAGACGAAAAGCATTACAAGAAACTGACGAAAGAATTGCCGAACAAGCCGGTGCAGAAAATCATGCACGGCGGCGAGTTGATGGAAGGAAATAGCAAAACCATTTCAGCAAAGGGGAAGAAATGATGAGCTTTCAGGACAAGTTAGCGCAATATGCGGAATTGACTGTCCGTGTCGGCGTCAATGTCCAGCCGGGGCAGGAGCTGTTGATTGCGACGACAACCGATACCGTGGAATTCACGCGTTTGGTCGTCGAGAAAGCCTATGAGGCCGGGGCCAAGCAAGTCCACGTCGCGTTCTCGGATCCATCAGTAACGCGGACGCATTACGAATTGGCGCCAGACGCCGCGTTCCATGAATTTCCGGATTGGGTCGTCAAACAGCGCGACGCCATCATCGACCAAAAAGGCGCATTCTTATGGATTGACGCAGAAGACCCGGACTTGCTGACCGGCATTCCGGCAAAACGGCTGAGCGATGCCCAAAAATCCGCTGGAAAGGCATTGGAACGCTATCGCCAGGCTGTCGGATCCGATAAGATCGCTTGGTCGATCGTCGCGATCCCTTCCGAAAAATGGGCACAAAAAGTGTTCCCGGACGAACAGGACCAGATGGCCGCTTTATGGCAAGCGATTTTTCAGACCGTGCGCATCGGAGACGGTGACGCAGTCGCATTGTGGCACGAACACATCGCCAACCTGGAACGGCGGGCGGCCGCATTGAACGAACGGCGCTACCGAAAATTGCATTACCGTGCGCCAGGAACCGATTTGACGATCGGCTTGCCAGATGGCCATATTTGGATGAGCGGCGCTTCCCGCACACCAGACAATGTGCCGTTCATCGCCAATATGCCGACTGAAGAAGTGTATACCGTGCCGGCTAAATTGGAAGTCGAAGGCACCGTGCGCAATACGAAGCCGCTCGTTTACCAAGGCAATATCATCGATGGCTTCACGTTGGACTTTGAAAGCGGCCGTATTACAAAAGCGCAGGCAGAAGTCGGGCAGGAACTGCTGGATGAATTGATTTCAGCCGACGAAGGTGCCGCGTATCTTGGGGAAGTGGCGCTTGTGCCGGTTGAATCGCCGATTTCGGCTTCCGGCACCTTATTCTATAACACCTTATTTGACGAAAACGCATCAAACCATTTGGCTATCGGCGATTCCTACCCAACTTGCCTCGAAGGCGGAAAAGACTTAGAGCGCGGGCAATTAAAAGATTACGGATTGAATACATCGATTGTCCATGAAGATTTCATGATTGGCTCGAGCGAGATGGATATTGACGGCATTACGGAAGACGGCAAAACCGAAGCAATTTTCCGTAAAGGAAATTGGGCATTCTAACGAGGTGAGCATATGAAAAAGACGATGAGTGCGGTGGCGGCAGGGCTTTTGCTAATGGCTGGAAACCCGGTATCTGCAGAGCCGCAAATACCTGCCGCTTATGTGGCGATTGGCGATTCACTGGCGGCAGGCCAGACGCCGAACCGGTCAATCGACAGCGGCTATTCAGATTTGATTGCGCAGGAATTGACACGCAACCAGCCACTGGCGTTCTATTCGAAAGACTTGGCATTTCCTGGATTCACTACAAGCGATGTCCTGGAAAGCATCGAGTCGGATGAAGCAAAAGAGCTGCTGGGCTCGGCGAACGTCATCACGGTGTCTGCCGGCGCGAATGATTTGTTGCGCCTCGTGCAAGCAAATGCCGCTGAAGGCGCTTTGAGTTTTGAAGAGATCCAGGCAGATTACGCATTGAATGCAGCGCGTGAAAATGTCGAAACGATTCTGGCTGAACTGGGAGAGCTTGCGCCGACAGCGGATATCTATGTCATGGGCTATTATTTTGCTTATCCGCACGCCAGGGACAGCCAAAAACAAGGAACGGCGGGGCAGCTGGAACAATTAAACGCCATTCTCAAGCAGGAAGCGGAACAGGCCGGCGCGACATTTGTCGATGTAGCCGACCGTTTCGGTGAGGATGCGGTCGAACTCGTCCCGAATTCCGGTGACGTCCATCCGAATGTGGAGGGCTATCAGGAGATGGCAAACGCTTTCTTTGAGCATTACGGGGAAGGGTTTGAAGTGGAGGATGCAGAGCTTCCGGAACCGGCGCCTGTAACTTTCGAGGAAATCCAGCAAATGCAGGAACAGGAAGAGTCGACAGATGAAGCGGATGAAGCGGAAGAATCGCCTGCTACGGAAGATGCTTCAGGGGATGAGTCTGCCGCCAAGGCATTTCAAGGCGAAAAACTTGATTATCTGGCGATTCGCCAGGCATTGCCACTCATTTAGAAGTTCAAGTCAAATAAAAAAAGCCCGAGAAAATGGATTATTTTCTCGGGCTTTTATCGTTCAGCGGCTTTTTCGTGAGTCGCTGCGGTTGCGTGCATCGTTTTCATTGTTTGCGTTGTTCTTTTTGCGGTTATTCATCACTTTGCGGATGATTGGGTATGCAATCGGCCCATATTTAATCGCAGATCGGACAAGTCTTCCAATAGCCATATTTATCGCTCCATTCATTTTTTCGTATTGAGGTTTAGTAGAGTTTTCCCGTTTTCAGCTCTTATTAAACATCTGTCGGGGCGGTGGCGTGCGCGATCAAAATATCCTTATAGGACTGAACGCTTGAAATAGAGACGTATTCAGCATTGCCGTGCCAGTCGTCTCCACTCGGCCCGAACTCGATGGCGCCTTGCCCGCCGATTTTTTCGGCATAGTAACGGGTGTCGGCAGCACCGTGCTGGCCGAACAGCACCGGCTTTTCCGAAAGCGTCGTTTCGACCGCCTTCATCAAGGTCCGGATGTACGGATGGTCGTCCGTCGTCGTCAAGGCAGGGGTCGAACCGCTCGCTTTATATTCCATGTCGACGTCGAGTTTCTCCGCCAGTTGTTTCATCTGGCGGACGATCTCGTCTTTGTCCTGTCCGGGCATGAAGCGGATATCGTAGGACATTGTGCAGATTTCCGGCACGACATTATAACGGTCGCCTGCGTTGATGATCGGCAGGTTGACAGAAGGCTCCTCGTAGTATTCGGTCGATTCTTTGCGGAACGGCAAATCGTTCATGCCGGCATGGAATTTCATCGCCGATTCGATGGCGTTGATGCCTTCCCATGGGCGCGAGCCGTGTGCCGGTTTGCCTTTGAACGTCAAATCCATTCGTAAGATGCCTTTCGATTGCAAGCCGATCTTCAAATGGGTCGGCTCGCCGCAAATAACGAAATCGCCGTAATGGCCCTGGTCGACGAGCCATTTCGATGTATTGCGCCCGCCGATTTCTTCGTCGGTGACAATATGCAAATGCACTTCGCGCGGCAATTCAGAGGCGTCGAGTTCAACAAATGCCTGCATCATCGCAGCGACTCCCGCTTTCATGTCGGCCGAACCGCGGCCATACAGTTTGTCGCCTTCTTCGATAGGGGAAAATTGTTCTTTATGGCCCGGCACGACGTCGACATGGCCGTTCCAGATGATCTTTTCAGCGCCTTGGCCTTTGGCTGCTGTCAGCATAAGGTAGCCGTCATTATCATGGACTTCCACTTCTTCGCCTTTCGCTTTGAGCCAGGCAGAGCAGAACAGCAGCGCTTCGTTCGCCCCTTCTTTCGTATCGCTTTCGATTTTTATTAAATCCTTCAATAAATCAATCATTGATCCGGCAGTTTTCAAACTGCCTCCACCACCTTCCACAAAGTTTGCTAGTTTCTAACTACCCTAATCCGTTTGGTTGAAACAGCCTTGCATGCGAAGTGCGCGTTGTGTACAATACACATAATAGCGGAATAATTGTATACACCACAAGGGGAGCTTTGGCTGAGAGTGAACGATTAAGTTCTTACCCTTCGAACCTGCAAGTTAATGCTTGCGCAGGGATGTGGATGGAAAACCGGCCCAAGCGGCGCCAGGATCTATCCTGGCGCCGTTTTCTTTATAGTTCTGTGTAAAAACGGCCCTTCTGGTGATGTGCAAATCCAAAAGGAGGCAGTTTGAATGAGAAATAAACGTGTATTGTTAATGGTCGAAATTGCGATTTTTGCAGCTCTCGGCTTTGTATTGGATTTTATCGCCTTTCGCATGCCGCAAGGGGGATCGGTCAGCTTGGTCATGATACCGATTGTGTTGATGGCATTCCGGAGGGGCGTCGCAGCCGGTGTCGTCACGGGGCTGTTGGTGGGCTTGCTGCAGATCGTCACGGGGTTCATCTCGGTTGCGCCGCTATCGTTCGGCTTTGTCGTCATGCAAGTCATCTTGGATTATTTGCTGGCGTATGGCGTTGTCGGGTTCGCGGCGATTGTGCGCGACCGTTACCTGGAGGCCGTACAGGCGAGAAAGACCGGGAAAATCATTGCCATGGTCGCACTTGGCGTCTTGATCGGTTCGTTTCTCCGTTATGTGATTCACGTTATTACGGGCATCCTGTTCTTCGGCATGTTTGCGGAAGGTAACGTCTTCATCTATTCGGCGGTCTATAACGCCACCTATATGATTCCCGTTGCAATCGTTGCGGCAATTGTCTGCTCGTTGCTGTTCATTACAGCGCCGCGGCTGACACAGCCGGATGCATGATCAAAACCGCCTATAGCTAGGCGGTTTTTTAAGTGGATAAAGAAAATAATGAGTGCTTTTTATTGGTTATTTATGGGAATTCTCAAAAGGTATGAGAGGCGAGAGCGGCTTATTCTATGTTATAATGCTCAAATAGAATAGTTTGAAAGAAGGGTCAGTATGATAGCGACTAATGAAAAAGATATTGAAGGTTTGAAAAAAGCCGGACAGATGGTGGCGGAAATCCGCGAAACGATGAAAGCGGCCGTGAAGCCCGGCATCACGACGAAAGAACTCGATGAACTTGGGGGCCGCCTATTCAAGGAATGGGGCGGGGTCTCTGCTCCGAAATCGGAATATGATTTCCCAGGCTATACGTGCATTAGTGTCAACGAAGAAGTAGCGCACGGGATTCCAGGTAAGCGCGTTATCAATGACGGCGATATCGTCAATATTGACGTGTCCGGATCATTTGGGGAGTATTTCGCGGACACCGGCATTTCATTCGTGGTCGGAGAAGGGCACGAAGCGAAAGAAAAGCTTTGCCAAGCGGCGGAATCCGCATTCGAACGCGCCATGATGAAAGTGAAAGCCGGCGCCAAACTGAACCAGATCGGCAAAGCAGTCGAACGCGAAGCGAAAGACCAAGGTTTGTTCGTCATCAAGAACTTGACCGGGCATGGCGTTGGGAAATCGCTTCATGAAGCACCGCAATATATCCTTAATTATTACGATGCATGGGAAACGACGATCTTGAAAGAAGGCATGGTGCTCGCAGTCGAGCCGTTTATTTCCCAAAAGGCCGAGCATATCATCGAATCAGGCGATGGCTGGACCTTTATCACGCCGGACCAATCGCTCGTCGCACAGATCGAACATACCGTACTTGTCACAAAAGGCGAACCGATTTTGCTGACGAAACTCGAAAAATAAAATCATCGAATACAAAAAAACAACCATCAGTCGATGGTTGTTTTTTTATAGCGTCATACCCGTTTTTGCCGGCTTTTTCTTGATCAACAGAATGCCGGTCAGTAAAACGCCGCTCAGGAATAGAGCTGCCGTACTGACCAGCATCTCGTCCATGCCGTGGCGGACGGCGATCGCGACGAATGCCCAGATGAACACCAAAGTCAGTGGAATGTCTGAATGGTGGAAGCGTATGTGAAGCGCCAATGCGGTCGCAACCGTCAGCATGATGACCGTCCACAATTGATCGCTCAGCCCCCAGCCGCTCCAACTGTAGAAAGTCAAAACATAGCTAATATTGGCGATGGTCGCGACACTGATCCAGCCAAGGTTGACGGAGATCGGCAAACGTTCCGTAAAGCCCCGTTCGTCGTTTCCATATTCCAAGTACAAAGCGATCAGTGACAATAGATAGGCAATCATTGAAACAATCGACCAAATAAAGAACTCATAATGCCAGCAAAGCAGCCAAGCGATATTGAAAACAGCGCTCAAGATGAAATACAT
Source organism: Planococcus sp. SSTMD024 (assembly GCF_041320495.1). Taxonomy (NCBI): domain Bacteria; kingdom Bacillati; phylum Bacillota; class Bacilli; order Caryophanales; family Caryophanaceae; genus Planococcus; species Planococcus sp. SSTMD024. The sequence goes on from NZ_JBGGNS010000005.1 coordinate 48,192, forward strand.
TGAGACTTTTGCTGAAGGGTGCACTCCTTTTTTCAAGCGCAGCCAAAAGCCGATAATCCAGATAGCCAATAAAATATATATAACGGACCAGATGGAAAATGCATAACCGGCCGGCGTAAAGAGAACCGGCACACGGTCGGAGATTTCACCGGTAGTCTGACCGTTGATCGGCAGTATATTCGCCAAGGCATTCATGGTGACGACGGCGATAAATGCCAAGGTCATCAGCAGTACGCGAATCATATGAAATCCCTCCTCAAATATCAGTATAAACTCGCCAGCCCGCACGACCAACAAGAAAGTGCAGGAAGTTTTTGAAAAATGGCGATATCGTGAAAAGTGGCAGGCAGTCGCCGTTCCCGTTCCGTGAAGGGAGATGTTATACTTATTAATGTATTTTGAAAATTCGTGACTGCAGGGGGAAAAAAGATGACAAATACATATCCGGAAGTATGGGAGCTCGACAGTTTATTTTCAGGGGGGAGCGATTCAGCTGAATTGAGAACGCATCTGGGCGCGACAGGTGATAAGCTGGCCGATTTCGAACAAGCCGCTGCGACGTTCGATGTGCCGAAGCGAGCAGCCGATGCGCAGCAGGTGGCGGCGTTTTTGGAACAGACGAGTGATGTATCGGTGGATATCCGCCAAGCAGGGGCGTTTATCGGCTGCTTGATGGCACAAAACACCGAAGACAAAAAAGCGGCATTGCTGCAAAGTGAACATGCATTGATGCGCTCCAGGTTCCAAAGCGCTTTCTTGAAATTCAAGCAGGCGCTCATGGAGACGGACCCCAACGTCTGGGCAGAGCTGCTTTCGACTGAAGACTTGAAGGAATTCGCATTTGTCTTGGACGAATGGCGCAAAGAAGCGAAACGCCTGCTGTCAGAGCAAGAGGAAGGGCTCATCACATCGCTCGGCATCGATGGCTATCACGCGTGGAGCGAATTATACGATTTGCTGATTGCTTCTGTATCGGTCCAAGTGAATGTGGACGGGGAAGAGAAGACGCTGTCTGTGGGTCAGGCGAATAATTTAAGCTCCCACCAAAATGGCAAAGTGCGCAAGGAAGCGTATGACAAGCTGGAAGCGGCCTGGGGCGAAAAAGAAGAGCTGTTTGCGAAGACCTTGAACTCTCTCGCAGGATTCCGGCTGCAGATGTATAACAAGCGCGGCGTCGACAATGTGCTTGAAGAGCCGTTGCAGATGAACCGCATGAAACAGGAAACTTTGGACGTCATGTGGCAGGCCATCAGCGAACATAAAACACCGTTTGCGGATTACTTGGTGCGAAAGGCGCAATTGCTCGGCAAAGACCAGCTCGCCTGGTACGATGTCGACGCGCCGGTCGTGGAAAACTCCCAGTCGTTCGATTACGGGCAAGGGTCGGAGTTCATCATCCGCCATTTCGGGAAATTCGGCCCGGAACTGGAGAAATTCTCCCGCCATGCACTGGAAAATGGCTGGGTGGAAGCGGAAGACCGCGCGCACAAGATGCCGGGCGGCTTTTGCACTTCGCTCCCGAAAAGCGGCGAATCGCGCATCTTCATGACCTATAGCGGATCGATGTCCAATGTCGCGACATTGGCCCATGAATTGGGGCATGCTTTCCATACGCATGCGCTGCGCCCGATGCATGATTTGAACCGCAGCTATGCGATGAACGTCGCTGAGACGGCATCGACGTTCGCGGAAATGATCGTCGCGGACGCAGCGGTCAAGAACGCTGTGACCAAAGAAGAGAAAATCTCTTTGCTAGAAGACAAGATCCAGCGCAGCGTGGCATTTTTCATGAACATCCATGCCCGTTTCCTATTCGAGACGAGATTCTACGAAGAGCGCAAGAACGGCGTGGTTCCGGCAAGCCGCTTGAATGAATTGATGGAACAGGCCCAAGAGGAAGCGTTTGCCGGTAGTTTATCCGAAGGGCATCCGCATTTCTGGGCCTCCAAATTGCATTTCTATATCACCGATGTGCCGTTCTACAATTTCCCGTACACATTCGGCTACTTGTTCTCGCTCAGCGTTTACGCGAAAGCGCTAGAAGAAGGAGAAGGGTTTGAAGAGAAATATATGGCCTTGCTCCGTGATACAGCGGTTATGAGTACAGAACAATTGGCGATGAAGCATCTCGGGGAGGACATCACCGAAAAAGGATTCTGGGAAAAAGGCATTGCCTTGTGTACAAAAGATGTTGAAGAATTCATCAAATTGACTGCAGAAGAGGGATAAGATGAATCTGCTTTTTGAAGGGAAAACGTGTTATCTGCGCACACTCACCGTAGAAGATGCTGAAGACATGGTGCGGATCCTCGTGAAGAACCGTGATTATTGGGCGATTTATGAGCCGAGGCATCGCGATAGTTATTTCACGGTTGCCGTACAGCGAGAGAAAATCCGCGAATCGATCTACCAGGCGCGGGAAAATCGGGAATACAGTTTCGGGATTTTCTCACATGACACCAATCAACTGATTGGCCATATTTCCATTTACAGCATCAAACGCTTGCCGTTTCTCAGCGCTTTGGTCGGCTACTCCATGGACGAAGAGTATATCAGGCGCGGCATTGCCAGCGAAGCGGTCCGCTTGGTCACGGCGTTTGGATTTGAACAATTGCGGCTCCACCGCGTGGAAGCGTATGTCGCCCCGGATAATGCCGGCTCTCTGCGCGTGCTCGAAAAAGCGGGGTTTGAAAAAGAAGGTTTGCTCAAGCAATTCCTGTTCATCAACGGCGAATGGAAAGACCATTATTATTACGCATTGCTCGAACAGGATTTTTGAAAGGGCAAGGCCGCCTATCTGAGATGGTGGAAGGATATGCGGAGATGGTTTGAAAATTGAGGAAGGGAGAGGGTGCCAGATGAATCCCGAGAAATTATTTGCCTATCACCAGTGGGCCAGCCAAAAGGTGCTGCAGTTAGTGGAAGACGCAGGTGAAGAATATTACACAAAAGCGGGCAAAAGTTCATTCCCATCGATCCGCGAAACGGTCGCCCATGTCATTGGCGTCGAAAAGATCTGGTTCAAGCGGATGAATGGGGTCAAGAGCCCGGAATTTGAACACTTCGATGTCGATACGGTAGAGAAAGCGAAAAATGCCTTGCTCTTGCTTCATGCGGAGATGGAATTGTATTTCGCCTCGCTATCAGAAGAACGCTGGCAAGAAGAGCTGGATTACCGCAATATGAAAGGCGACGAGTTCCGCCACAGCCGCGAAGAAATGCTCTTCACCGTCGTCAATCACGCGAGCTACCACAGAGGGCAGATCACGTCTTTATTGCGCCAATTCGGCAAGACAGGCATCCCGCTTGATTATATTTATTTCCAAAAAGAAAACCGCTGAGATTTCTCAGCGGTTTTTAGCTTGTCTAGAAAGTTAAGAAGTCGTATTTTCCGAAGCTAATCGCACGACTCCGCGGGCGGGAATCGAGCCTCCTCGTCACTAAAACCGTTGCTCAACTCTCACTGCGTTCGAGCATCGCAAATGAATTTGCTCAGCACAGCTTCGCTCATTCATTGCCTGGCGGGGTCTCTCAAACCCGTCGCTTCGCTGCTCCCGCAGGAAAGATAAGGCCGAACTACGTGAGACCTTATCTTTGCGAAGTAATGCGCAGCATTATTGAGCAGAAGGGTTTACGAGCGAACGCTTCTCCAAATACTTAGATAGGTCATTGATTATTGATTGTAGAAAAAGTGGTTCCTTTTTAATTCATTGTGAATCATAGACTTCATCAGCACTCTTAAAAAAGCTGAGATTTCTCAGCGGTTTTCGTCTTTATTGCCGTCGATGACGACGTCGAGTTTTCCGGTTTTCGGGTCGATGACAAGGCCGTGGACGGGAACCGTTTTATCCATCAATGGGTGATGGCGGACCATATCGACGCTGTGGCGCACGCTATCGGTTACGTTGTCGAAGCCTTGCAGCCATTCGTCGAGGTTGACGCCTGAGAATTTCATCTGTTCGATTGTGCTTTCCTCGATGCCGCGCTCTTTCATCTTTTCGATGATGCCTTCCGGTTTCACTTTGGCCATGCCGCAGTCGTGGTGCCCGATAATATAGATCTCATCGGCCTTCAACTCGTATACCGCCACAAACAGGCTGCGCATGATGCCGCCGAACGGGTGGTTGATGACAGCGCCGGCGCTTTTGACGATTTTCACGTCGCCGTTCTTGAAGTTCATCGCTTTTGGCAAAAGTTCAAGCAGGCGGGTATCCATGCAAGTCAAGATGACGATCCGTTTATCCGGGAGATTGGTGGTGATGAATTCCTCATAGCGTTTTTCTTCTACAAATCTTTCGTTGTATTCCAAAATCTCATTCAATAAAGACATCGATTTTCCTCCTTGATGGTCGTTTGGGATTTAACGCGACATTTTTTCAAGCTGGTCGATCATGCCGAGCGAGCGGCCGGTGCCGATTGCTACAGATTCCAGCGGGTCCGGTGCGATATGGACCGGTACGGAAATTTCTTGCGCCAGCCATTCCTGCAAGCCTTTCAATAAGGCGCCGCCGCCAGAAATGACGACGCCTTGGTCGACCATGTCTCCAGACAATTCGGCGGGGCAATTTTCCAGTGTGGCACGGATGCATTCCAAAATGGCTGACAAAGACTCGCTAAGTGCTTTTTGCATTTCGTCGGAACTCAATTCGATCGTTTTCGGCAATCCGCTCAATACGTCACGGCCGCGGATATTCATCTTTTTCGGTTCGTGAGAAATCGGCGCGTAGCCGATTTCTTTTTTGATCGTTTCAGCCGTTTTCTCGCCGATCAATAAATTGTAATGCTTGCGGACGTATTGGATGATGTCTTCATCCATCCGGTCGCCGGCGATCTTGATCGTATTGGAAGACACGACGCCGCCGAATGAAATGATGGCGACTTCCGTCGTGCCCCCTCCAATATCGACGATGACCGAAGCGACAGGTTCCGTAATCGGCAAGTCAGCGCCGATTGCTGCAGCGACCGTCTCTTCGATCAAGTGCACGGATTTCGCGCCGCTCTGTTTGACGGCATCATGGATCGCCCGGCGTTCAACAGCGGTTGCGCCGGACGGGGTGCAGACCATGACTTTCGGCTTCCTGAGAGAGCCGCCAAGTTGTTTCGCGGCTTTTTGCATGACCAGCTTCAAAAGCTCGCGGGTCACGTCAAAATCGGCGATGACGCCTTCTTTCATGGGGCGTACGATGCGGATGGAATCGGGTGCTTTGCCGAGCATTGCCTTCGCTTCGGTTCCGATGGCGATGACGGCGCCGCTGCGGGCATCCAGGGCGACGATGGATGGTTCATTTAAGATGACGCCTTTTGACTTTGTATAGACAAGAATATTGGCGGTACCGAGATCGATCCCGATATCCGTTGCAGAAAACATGGATAGATTCCTCCTAATCGGTATAAACACTGCTTATTTAAATTTTATCACTTTTCTGTGAGATGTGATAGAGGAAGGAGAGACAGAAAAAAGCTCTGCCCCGCATATGCGAGGCAGAGCTTTTTGACTTAATGACGCTCTTTCGGAAGCGGATCGATATGCTCTGCATCATGGCTATGAAGCTCTTTGCCAAGGAAATGAAGCAGTGTGAAGAAGAACATGAAGATCACAGCCATGAATCCGAGGACAGCAGTAATACCGTAAAGCATAGTGATAACCCCTCTCTAAACTGTAATTATCCTATTCAGTATACATGAAAACGCATGGAAAATTAAGTGTCGAATTATCGACCTTTAAAATGCCCAGTTGCCGCTGCGGAAAATCGGTTCGCGTGTACCGTCTTCCAAAATGCCATCGATATTAATATCGGCAGAGCCGACCATGAAATCGACATGCGTGATGCTTTGGTTTAGGCCGTGCTCTTTCAATTCATCCGCCGACATCGTCTTGCCGCCTTCTAGGCAAAACGCATAGGCGCTGCCGATCGCGAAGTGGTTGGACGCATTTTCGTCGAACAATGTATTGAAGAACAAAATGCCGGAATCCGAAATCGGTGATTGATGCGGCACCAACGCCACTTCGCCGAGGCGGTGGGAGCCTTCATCGGTCGCGACCAATTCCTTAAGCACTTCTTCGCCTTGTTCAGCGGATACCTCGGTGATGCGGCCGCCTTCGAACGTGATTTTAAAGCCGTCGATGATATTGCCGCCATAGCTGAGCGGTTTCGTGCTCGAGACGAAGCCGTTGACATCGTCTTTATGCGGGACCGTAAAGACTTCTTCGGTCGGCATGTTCGCCATGAACGTATCGCCTTTTTCGTTGACGGAACCAGCTCCAGCCCATAGATGACCTTTTGGCAGAGCCACTTCCAGGTCGGTGCCCGGTGCCTGGTAATGGAGCTTGGCGTATTTCTTGTCGTTCAAGTAATCGGCTTTTGTGTGAAGCGTGCGGTCATGCTCCCGCCAAGCTTCGATCGGGTCCTTCGCATCTGCGCGGACAGCTTTGAAAATCGCTTCCCAAAGTGCCTCCACTTGCTCGTTTTCCGGAAGGTCCGGGAACACTTTTTTCGCCCATTGCTCAGACGGCGCTGCCAGGACGCACCAGCTGATTTTATCGGATTGGACGTACTGGCGGTATTTGTTCAGCGCTTGTCCGGTCGCTTTTTGGGACGCCGAAATGCGTTTGGAATCGATGCCTTTTAGCAAGTCGGGACTTTGCGAGACAACGCTGATGAACGCTGCGCCTTGTTCGGCCAATTGCTCCCGCTCCTGGACTTTCCATTCCGGGAATTCCGCAAAAGAATCTTCCGGTGCTTTCTCGAAGCGCGTGCGGGAAATCACATCATCGCTCCAGTCCACGAATACTTGCCTCGCACCTTCGTCATAGGCTTTCTTGACGATCAAGCGGACAAACGGTGCTGCATCTATGGACGCTGCAATATACAATTTTTGGTCAGGCTGGATATTGACGCCTACCTTTACCGCCAATTCAGCATAGCGGGATAATTTCTCATCAAATGTAGTCATTTCCAAAAACACTCCTCTCATCCTTTCTATAGTAGCAATATTCAAACACGTTGCGCAATAGTCGTGCGCATGAAAGAAAAACGAGTTGCATCTTTTATTATAAAAGTTTAAAATGTAAACAAAAGTTTAAAGGGAGGGAGCCAATGAACCGCAACGAACAGAAAATCCTGGCGTTGATTGAGCGCAATCCGTATTTGTCCCAACAGGAAATGGCAGATGCGCTCGGGATTTCACGCCCTTCATTAGCCAATTTGATTTCCGGGCTCATTAAGCAAGGCCGGATTCTCGGCCGCGCGTATGTGCTGCCCGAAGAAAATGCGATCCTGTGCATCGGCGGGGCGAATGTGGACCGGAAATTCCACTTGAAAGCACCGTCTGTCCACGGCACCTCGAATCCGGCAACGGTAACGAGGAGCGTCGGGGGCGTCGCGCGCAATATCGCTGAAAACCTGGGCCGTCTTGGGCATGCAGTCCAATTGGTATCGGTTGCCGGAGACGACCCGGAATGGCGTTTCATCGAAGAAGTTTCTTCGCCTTATATGGACACAGGCATGACCAAAACACTTTCACAAGGCGCAACGGGGAGCTATACCGCCGTGCTGGAACCTGACGGCGAAATGACTTTGGCGCTGGCGGATATGGACATCTATACGGAATTGACGCCGGATTACTTAGAGCCGCACCGCAGCAAGTTGATGCGCGCGAAGCTATTGGCAGTCGACTTGAACTGCCCGAAAGAAACCATCAAGTATTTGCAGCATCTCGCATTGTCTTCTAACGTGCCGCTTGCCGTCATTCCTGTCTCAGCGCCCAAAATGGATCGTTTAGGAGAAAATTTAAACGGGGTTTCGTTTCTCATCCTGAACCGCGACGAAGCAGCGCTCAGGCTTGGCATCTCGATTCACGATCAAGCCGATTGGAAGCGTGCAGTCGAACTGCTTCTCAAGCAAGGCGCAAAAACAGCCGTCGTGACCGGCGGAAAAGACGGTGCCATGGCCGGTGACGACAATGGCGTGGTGCATTTCCCGTCAATCAAAACAAAGCAAGTGGAAGATGTCACTGGAGCGGGAGACGCTTTCTCAGGCGGTCTTCTCCACGCACATCTGTCGGGCCATGATTTTCATCAAGCGGTGCAGATGGGCATGTTGAATGCAGCGAAGACGCTCGCAAGCAGCCAGACAGTACGTCCCGAATTAACCGAAACGGTGCTAACCAAAGAATTGGAGGAATTGAAATGACAAACATGATCAGCTATTCAACAGAAGTGCAGGAAGCCATCGACCAGAACAAACCGATCGTCGCTTTGGAGTCGACGATCATCTCCCACGGCATGCCGTATCCGCAAAATGTCGAAACCGCGCGCGAGGTCGAACAGATCGTCCGCGACAACGGTGCCGTTCCGGCAACGATCGCTTTGATGGACGGACAGATCAAAATCGGCTTATCAGATGAAGAACTGGAGCTTCTGGGGAATTCACCGGACGTTGCGAAAGTATCGCGCCGAGACATCGGCCAATTGTTTGCGACGAAAAAAATCGGCGCGACGACGGTTGCTGCGACGATGATCTGTGCGGAATTAGCCGGCATCCGCGTATTCGCAACAGGCGGCATCGGCGGAGTTCACCGCGGGGCGGAAGAGACGATGGATATTTCGGCCGACTTGGAAGAACTTTCAAATACAGGTGTTGCCGTCGTCTGTGCAGGCGCGAAGTCGATTCTCGATATCGGATTAACACTTGAATACCTTGAGACAAAAGGCGTTCCGGTCATCGGCTACCAGACAGACGAGATGCCAGCATTCTATACACGCCACAGCGGGTTCCCGTTGAGCTACGGTTCGCAATCGACTGAAGAGCTTGCGGCTATCTTAAAAGCACAATGGTCGCTCGGCTTGAAAGGCGGGGCGGTCATCGCCAACCCGATCCCACAAGAACACGCACTCGACAAAGACTTTATCGATGGCATCATCGAACAGGCCATGGCGGAAGCAAAAACAAACGGCATTAACGGCAAAGAAGTCACGCCATTTTTGCTCGGCAAAGTGAAAGAGTTGACGGAAGGCAAGAGCCTGGTCGCCAATATCGAACTCGTCAAGCACAATGCCAAAATCGGTGCGGAACTCGCCGCTTCATACGGAGCACTTTAAGGACAAATTGTGAAAAAAAGACCCCCCTGAGGGTCTTTTTTTATTGTTTGCCGGTTGTTCTGTTTTCACGCGCTCTTTTTCAGGGTAAGGAAAGTCAAGGAGTTGAAGCTCATGAAAACGGATGTGTTCATCGGCGGAGGGGGAATAGGCGGGCTGACGCTTGCATTGAAATTGGCGAGGCGAGGCTTTGATGTCGTTCTGGCCGAACGCATGGCTGTCCGTTCGCCGACCTATAAGGGGGAGTTACTGCAGCCGAAAAGCATGCAGGTATTCGACGGGCTTGACGTATACGACGCGATTTGTGACCGGTCCAATGAAATCAAAGTGCTCGATATGCTGGAACTCTCCAGCACCTTGAAAGTGAAAGACCAATCGTTCATGGATTACAGCGTTTTGCCTGGGAAATACAACGCCGCTTATATGATCCATCACGAAGAGCTGAAGACCATCATTCGGAAAGCAGCTTGTGAATACGACAACTTCCATTACTTGAAAGGCACTGCTTGCAAAGGCTATACAGAGAACACCGCCATTCTTCAAAAGGGAACCGAAAAGTTCGAAGTTGAAGCCAAGTTTTTCTTCGGTGCGGAAGGACGGTCATCGGTGACAAGAAAAGCGATGGAGATCGAAGTGAAGCAGACGACGTATAACCATCATTTCCTGACGGTAACGTTCCCGCGAGCGGAGAATTTCACGGACGGCAAAATCATCTCGACCTATAACCGCTTTCTCGGATTATTCCCGCTACCTGATGATCAAGTGCGCAGCGTCTATTTAATTCCGCCAGGGGATTACAAATCCTTAAAGGAAAAACCGATCAGCCACTTCCATAAGCTTTACACCGATTTGGCACCGGCTGTTGACGGCTATGTCCAGCGCTTGAGCGACTGGAAAAAAATCCAGCTGATGATTCCCGTTATGTATCATGCCGAATCCTACGTAAAGGGCAATAAAGCGATCATTGGAGATGCGGCCCATGCCGTCCATCCGATGGCAGGAGAGGGCATGAACATGGCGATACAGGATGCCGATGTTCTGGGTGAGCTTGCGTCTGACATTTTGTCAGAAGGAAAGACCGACCCGGCAAATCTCGAATGGTATGAAAAGGTGCGCTACCGCCGGGCGGACCATGTCATTCAGCTGAGCCATCTCGCAGCGCTCGCCTATTCGTTCCCGTATCGCCCGGTCAGCTACTTGCGCCAACGCACTTTTGAGCGTATGGAAGAAGACCCAATTCTTCATTTTAAACAAATGCTGAATGTCTCGGGGCTTGGCTTATGGAAAGAAAATGTCCGGGACCGTTTTATCCAAGGCGGGTTCATGCCGGTGCGCGCAAAGGAATTGACAGAAGACACGAAAGAACTGAAATACTACAAACCGGAAGATGACTACCCGTGGAAAGTGGAGGGACTTATATGATCGACATAATGAAGATGGTGAAAGCAAGAACGTACATGAAACGCAATGAGCCCTTCCTGTACAGCTGGCATGCATATGTCGGCTACGAACTGGAATTATACAAGGCCTTTGAGCGCCCAATGACCCAATTCGATGTGGCAGATGCATTGTCGCTCGATGAGCAGCTGCTTGCACAATGGGTAGCGGTCGGTGTTTCGATCGGCTATCTGAAAGAAGTGGGGCGCAACCGCTACCAAATAAAGAACCGCTGGAAATTGCCGAAATCGAAAGGCAATAATTCATCGGGTGTATTGCTGAAGGAAATGATGGAACTGCATATCCCGACGCTTTTGGAATATCCGAAAATGATGCGCAACCAAAGCCGCCTTCACTTTGATGAGGATGAGCACGCATCAACCGTCGCAGAAACGAGCCGCTTACTTGAAGTATTGGCCTATCCGAAAATGGCTAAGCGATTGAAGGAAAAAGACTGCCGCCGTGTGCTTGATATCGGCTGCGGGGAAGGCGGCTACATAAAGAAATTGGGCCAGCGATTCCCAACGACACAATTCACGGGAATTGAAATCAGCGAAGAAGTCGTCGAGAAAGCGAGAGAGCTGACAGCAGACCAAAACAACGTCTCCATCGAGCAGGCGGATTTATGGGATTATAAGCCGGAATCCCCGCAAGATATGGTGATGCTCAATAACGTGCTGCATTACATCCCGCTCGAAAAGCGCCAGGACTTGTTTAAGGAAATCAGCAGCTGGATTGCGCCAGGCGGCATCTTCTCGGTCGTCACCCCAATCGCCGGCGGCCCCGACAGCCCACCATTCGCCAACGTTTTCAATAGCTTCTTCTCATCATTCGACAATCTCTACAGATTGCCAAAAAGAGAAGAACTCATCGAATGGGGAGAAGAATCAAACCTGGAATTCCTAAGCCTCCGCACCGTCATCAAAGAAGGCGGCTGGTACATCGTGCAATATGAAAAGAAAAGCTGAAGCAGCCGTTTAGATTCGATAGGCATAAGACGGATGGCCGAAGCGGCGCTCTATGCCGCACAGGGCAGTCGGCTTATGACCCGAGAATCTGGCTGCTGAAGCTAGCCAGAAAGAAAAGCGAAAGCGCCCGTTTTTTTAGGAAGCTAACCTAAGAACGCGACGTCCTGTCGCAACGGTTAGCTGACCCACATCCTGTGCGCCTCCGATAGGCATAAGGCGAGTTTCCGAAGCGGCGCTCTATGCCGCGCAGAGCAGTCGGCTTATGACCCGAGAATCCAAGTGCCAAAGCAACGCACAAAAAAAGCCCTGAAGCTTAATGCTTCAGGGCTTTCCTTATTTACGCAATGAGCCGAGTTCAGATGCAATGGCTTGCATTTCGTTCGGGCTGAAATTATCGCGCCCTTTGACCATTTCGTAAATTTCACGCAAGTCTTCGTACTCGGACGTGTTAAAATGTTCTGCTTTCATCGCGTCAACGTTAACCATGCGCAGTTTCGTTTTTATTTCCTCAATCATAAAATCGACGTTCTCAGGTGATTGTTTGGATAAATCCATGATCCATTCCTGCCTTTCGGGTGGGTATGCTTTATCATTTCATTATTCAAAAGGAATGTCAATTGCCAGAACGTGCCTGTTCTTTCTCTTCTTTGATCTTCGCCGTGATTCTTTTCGTCTCGTAAACGATGACGCCGGATAGCCCGAGAAGGCCGATCAAGTTCGGGAAAGCCATTAAACCGTTCATGACATCCGAGAATGTCCATACCACATCAAGTGAAACCGTCGCGCCAACAAACACCATCGCGACGAAAGCGATGCGGTAAACAATCAACAAGCTTGGGTTCTTGAACAAGTACTGGAAACATTTCTCGCCATAATACGACCAGCCGATGATTGTCGAAGATGCGAAGAAGATCAAGCCAATCGCTACGATCAGCGGGCCTGCACCGCCAAGGAATTGCTCAAATGCGGCTGTCGTCAACGCAGCGCCTTCAAGGCTGTCGTCCAGGTATAATCCAGACATAACGATGGTGATCCCTGTGATCGAACAGATGATCAATGTATCGAACAATACTTGCGTCATTGAGACTAAAGCCTGGCGACCAGGCATATCGGTTTTCGCTGCAGCAGCTGCGATTGGTGCAGATCCAAGGCCCGCTTCGTTGGAGAAGACGCCCCGTGCAACACCGTAGCGGATGGCAGCACCGATGGCACCGCCGACTGCAGCTTCACCCGTGAAGGCGGCGCTGAAAATCGTGCCGAGTGCAGCGGGAATCAGATCCATGTTAAGAATCATGATGATGATTCCGGCAATGATATAGAATAAGGCCATGAATGGTACGAAGAATGCTGTAACTTTACCGATTGTCTTGATTCCGCCTATGATGACGACTGCAGCGAAGACAGTCAGGATGATGCCTGTGATCCATGTTGGCACCGAGAACGTATCGCGCACAACGGATGCAACGGAGTTGGACTGTGTGCCGTTTCCGATCCCGAACGCTGCAATGGAGCCGAAAATGGCGAATAATACGGCTAGCCATTTTTGTTTCAATCCGTGTTCAAGGTAATACATCGGCCCGCCGGCCATTTGGCCTCTAGCATCCACGATACGGTATTTGACGGCGAGTACCGCTTCACCGTATTTCGTCGCCATCCCGAAGAATGCAGAAAACCACATCCAAAAGACAGCTCCCGGGCCCCCGAGGATGACCGCTGTCGCGACCCCGACAATATTCCCTGTCCCGACTGTCGCAGCCATTGCTGTCGACAACGCCTGGAAATGGGAAATGTCGCCTTGTGAATCTTTATCGGGATTTTTGCTGAACGTCAGCTTCAGTGCATATGGCAGGAGGCGTAATTGCAAAAGCCCCAAGCGCGCTGTCAGGAAAATCCCGGTCCCGACTAGGAGAATCAAAAGCGGTGGTCCCCACACATAACCGCTGACCGTGCCTAGAAATTCTGTAAATGCTTCCATCTTTTCTCCCCCTTTTCAATGCTCTATTTGATTAGGAAAAATTCCTCCTGTAGAGTTAATATTCCGAAAGTTTCATATTATAGTCAAGTTATTTTTAAAAAATAATTTGTGAAGTGTTTAGATTATGGAGGAACAGGGAAAAATTCGAAGTATGATGGAAACTATATTTTACACTAGGAGGAATTTGGAATGAGCGAAAACAAATTAATGACAGGAATAGTAGTAGGAGCGGCTGTAGGTGCACTAGTTTCACTTTTGGACCGCAATACGCGCGAAGATGTGATGAATAAATCGAAAAAAGCAAGTGAAAGCGCAAAATATTATGCAAGCAATAAAGATGAACTGAAATCTGCGTTTAAAGAACAGGCAGAACGTGCACAGAATCTTTACTCCCGAATTTCCGAAGACGCTGCTTATGTAGGCGGCAAGGTAGAGCAAGTCAAAAAGTTGGTGCCGGAAGTGAAAGAAGTGGCACAAGAAGCGAAAGGCGCCGTAATGGAAACGAAAGAGGCGGTTGTCGATACTAAAGAAGATGTCGTGTCAGCGGTTAAAGAAGACAACCCGTCACCGAGTTCTTCACTGACGGATTCTTCTTCTACAAACGATTCTTCTTCAAGCAACACCAACTCACAGAACCAGAACCGCAACTAAAGGCTAGCCTCATGGCAACGCCTAAAAAAAGCGGCCAGTCCCAAGTACGGAAACCGAAATATGACGTGCTGACTGGCCGTGGATTTATTAAAGAATTAGGAATACGGATCAAAGACGTCGATGTGCAGGGACTCGGAGCGCAGTTGGCGTTTTTTTTCCTATTATCGATTTTTCCGTTATTGATTTTTCTTGTTAATTTGCTTCCATATTTGAATTTGCCAAGAGAAGAAGTGTTCCTGTTTATGGAGAATGTTATTCCAGGAGAGGTATATGTTTTGATTGAGCAGACTTTGAATGAAATTCTGACCAATCAAAACGGCGGATTGTTGTCTGTGGGCGTGCTCGCGACAATCTGGTCAGCGAGCCTTGGCATGGATGCATTGATCAAATCCTTGAATACTACCTATGGAGTGAAAGAGAGCAGGCCCTTACTGGTAGCGAGAGGCATGTCGATTTTAATGACCGTCTTGCTGATCATTATGCTAGTGGTAGCATTGGCGCTGCCGGTATTCGGCCGCCAGATTGGGCTGTTCTTTTTTGCTTTTCTCGGCCTTGAGGAAGGGTTCCTGGAATTATGGGGAATGATCCGTTTCACCATCCCGGCTTTGATTACATTCATCGTGTGCGCTGTGATTTATTGGCTGGCGCCGAATGTCCGGATCAGTTTCAGGACGGTATTGCCAGGAGCGGCTTTCGCTTCTCTCGGCTGGCTGTTGCTGTCATTTTTGTTCTCCATCTATATCAATAATTTCGGCAATTTCTCAGCTACATATGGCAGTATCGGCGGGATCATCCTGCTGCTGCTGTGGCTCTACCTTTCCGCGATGCTGTTGATTATCGGCGGACAAATCAATGCCGTCATGCAAGGAAGGCGGCATTCCAGGAAACGGCTGCATAAAAAGAAGACGGCTCTCCCCGACAAATGAGGGAGAGCCGTCTTTTGTGTATTGTATTTTAGACCTTGCGGTTAAGCATGCGCAATCCGTTCAAGATGACCAATATGGTGCTGCCTTCATGCCCGACCACTCCGAGCGGCAAAGAAATCGCCTGGAAGAAATTCGACAAGATAAGCACCATAATGACGGCGACAGAGAAAAAGATGTTTTGCTTGACGATGCGCTGCATTTTTCTTGCCAGCCGGATCGAATAGGAAATGCGGGATAAGTCATTTTTCATCAAAATAACGTCGGCGGTTTCTAAGGCGATATCGGTCCCTTCACCCATGGCGATGCCGGTAGTGGCCGTCGCAAGGGCCGGTGCGTCGTTAATGCCGTCTCCCGTCATCGCGACGTATTTGTATTTGGCCAATAGTTTTTTCAAGTGTTGTACTTTATCGCCAGGCAGGCATTCGGCGATGTATTCGTCGACTCCTGTTTCTTCCGCAATGGCTTTTGCGGTTTTGCGGTTATCCCCGGTCAGCATGATGCAATAAATGCCACGGTCCTGAAGCTCGGCGATGGTGGCCTTGGTAATATCGCGGACGGTGTCTTTTAACGCCATGGCAGCCAGTATTCCATGTGCGTCTCTCACGAAGGTGACGGTTTTCCCTTGGTTCGCCAGATTTTCAAGAATCCCGCCTTCAAAAGCATAAGCTTCTTGCTCACCGACGAAGCCGGGTTTGCCGACCAGGATTTCATCGCCGTTGAACTGTGTTTTCAACCCATTTCCCGGTACATCCACGACTGGCAGATTGCGCAGCGGTTCAAATCCTTGCTGAATGACAAAATCAGTGATCGCTTTAGCGAGCGGATGATTGGATTGGGATTCAATTCCTGCGACCAGCGCCATCACTTGTTCGCGATCTGCATCTTGGCGGATAATAAAATCAGTCACTTCGGGTTTGCCGCGAGTCAACGTGCCGGTTTTATCGAATGCGATGGCTTTAATGACACTTAAATTTTCCAGATGCGCCCCGCCTTTGAAAATGACACCGCTCTTGGCGCCGTTGGAAATGGCGGCAAGCGTGGCAGGCATGATGGAAGCGACCAATGCACAAGGCGATGCCACTACGAGGAGAACCATGGCCCGGTAAAAGGTTTCATTCCAGCTCCAGCCCACCAAGAAATGCGGAAGGAACAGCATGAGCGCAAAGACAATCAAGACAATTTTGACATAGCGGCCTTCAAAGCGTTCAATAAATTGTTGGGAAGGAGACTTCTCGCTCTCAGCGGATTGCACGAGTTCGATGATTTTTTGGAACATCGTTTCAGAACTCGGCTTGGTCATGACCATCGCGATCGAACCGGACAAATTGACAGTCCCGGCAAACAGGTTGTCATGTTCGTATTTGGACACGGGAATCGCTTCGCCGCTAATGGCGGATTCATCGACAGCAGTTTGTCCGGAATGGACTTCACCATCGACGGGAATGCGCTCGCCCGGCCGTACAGCGATGAGATCCCCGGTATTCAATTCACCAATTGGCACGCGTACTGTCTCACCGGTTTCTTTCAATAGCCAGGCTTCGTCCGGCTGCATCTCCATGAGCGCCGACAGTTCTTTGCGGCTTTTGTTCATCGTATACGTTTCAAGTGCACCGCTTAACGCAAAGATGAAAATCAGGATGGCGCCCTCTGTCCAGTAGCCGATGATGGATGCGCCGACAGCTGCCAGGATCATGAGGAATTCGACATTCAATTCCTTGTCTTCGATGGTTTTCTTGATGCCATATTTTGCCTTGGCATAGCCACCGATCACAAATGCCAGCAAATAGATGACGACGGAAGGAAGAGTGATATCCTGCAGTTCCAGGATATAGGCGATAATGATCAGGATGCCTGATAACACCGCGGCGATTAATTCGATATGGGGCCGAACTTTCTTCCACATAGCCACTCCTCCATCAAATAATCAGATATCGGTAATTACTGTCAGTTTACCATATGGCAGCGATGAGAGAGGCCAGATTTTGCTTAATATGTATCATTTCGGACCATACTTTCGTGAATGGAACAAAAAGCCCCGAAGCTTTAAATAAAAGCTTCGGGGCTTGGGGATTATTCGTTGTCGGTAGATGGCCGGTTTTTAAATTGCTGCATTTTGCTGTCCAGATCGTCGACCATGGCAATCAGCCGGTCGATGTCTTCGAGCTCCGTGCTTTCCGGTTCGATGGCATCTAACACGTCGAGGAACATGCTGAGCCTTTGTTTCATATACGTTACTTGCTGTTCCTTATCAGTAATGGATTTTCCCATTGATTCCACCTCATTTCCATTGTATATAGTAGCCGATAACTAGAGGAATATCAATAGTACAAGAAAATGCAGAAAAACGAAAAAACATTAATTGAATATTTACACTATTCGGTTAATGTGGTATAGTGGCATCAATCCTTTACGAGGGGAGGACAAGACGGATCACCGAACCATAAAAGAACGCGATAGAAAAGAGGAGGCGATTCGAGCATTTAGGTGGCTACACCGACAGTGCGATTATGGAAACGATCTGTAAACATAAAACATAAAGGCTCAGCCCGCAATCTGCCATGCAGAAACGGACTGAGCCTTTTATGTGTTTAAATCAATTCGTATGTCTCTACAATTTCGATTGTTTCTTCGACAGAACGGACCATCGAGCAGTTTTTGCGCGTCAATTCCATCACACGGGGCATTTTAGCCTCGTTGATATCACCTTTGATGCGGAAATGCAGATGGACTTTTGAAACTCGGTCCGCTTCTTCAGCGACACGGACGATTTCCTTTACTTCCACTTCGATGTCTTCTGCTGGCATCCGTTGCTTGTCCAGTACTTTGCGAATAATTCCCGCGCTGCAGATGGCCAGTGAAGAGACCAGTAATTGGTATGGGCGGAATCCGTATTCTTCATTGGTTGATACATGGAGCTCGCCAAAAGGCAAATGCCCGGTAAATCCGTGTTCGTTCATGGAAAATTTCATCTTGTATCTCCTCCTTATGTTAAAATTGTAGCGGAAACATCCAAAAATAGAAAAGAACGTGCTCGTTCGAGGAGGCATTATGAAATATTTCTTATCAAGCGAACGCGCCCGCTTTTGGATTTTGGTCGCCATTGTGTCGATCTCTGGATTTTCACAAGGCATGCTACTGCCGCTTATTGCCGTCATTTTCGAACAGGACGGCGTATCGTCTGCACTGAACGGCCTCAGTGCGACAGGCTTATACATAGGAATTATCGCTGTCGCCCCATTCATGGAGCCGCAGCTGAGAAAATTCGGGTTTAAACCGCTTATTCTCGTCGGCGGAGCGATGGTGATCCTCGCATTGCTTTCGTTTCCATTATGGAAAAGCGTCTTGTTTTGGTTTGTCTTGCGCATTTTGATCGGCATAGGGGACCAGGCGCTGCATTTTTCGACGCAGACTTGGATCACCAGCACTTCGCCTCACCATAAGCTTGGCCGCAATATCGCGATTTACGGCATGTCGTTCAGCGTCGGATTTGGTGCAGGTCCGCTATTTGTGCCGCTCGTCGAAGTCTTCGAAGCATTGCCGTTCATCATTTCCGGTGTCCTCTGTTTGATTGCCTGGTCATTGGTGTTTTTCCTGCGCAATGATTTTCCGGAGCATTCGGCGAGTTCAATGGGCGCCAAAGGAACATTGCAGCGCTTCCGGACGGCTCTCGTCATCGGCTGGGTCGCCTTTTTGCCTCCGCTCGGCTATGGTTTTTTGGAAGCATCGCTGAGCGCGATCTATCCAGTCTACGCCTTGCGCCAATCCTTCGACATCAGCATGGTCTCTTATATTCTCGCCGCCTTTTCCATTGGGGCAATCGCCACGCAATTGCCGCTCGGTGAACTCAGTGACCGCATCGGACGGAAGAAGGTGTTGATGCTCGCGCTAAGCGGAGGGGGCTTATCGTTTTTGGTGGCGACGTTCTTCGAATCGAATGCCTGGCTCACGCTCGCTTTATTCGTGGTGGCCGGCATGTTTGTCGGATCCACTTTTTCGCTTGGCATTTCCTATATGACCGATTTGATGCCGAAAGAATTGCTGCCGACGGGGAATTTATTGTGCGGTGTGGCATTCAGCGTCGGCAGTTTGATCGGCCCGGCGGCAGGGGGCTTGTTCCTGGAAGTCACCGAGCAGCTGAGTTTCCTGCTGCTGATCACCGGGATCCTATTGACCTTATTCACCATCATCGCTTTTAAAGGGCCGCGCAAGCATACGACCTAACTTCTGAAATTAATAATAATTGTGAAAATGTAGGAAGCAGGCGCTTCCTACATTTTTTTAGTTTCATAAAAAAAGCCGCAGGCACCGTATTCAACGGTTTGGCCTGTGGCTTGAATTATATCCGTGTTTTGGAAGCTTTGTCTGAATGCAATGCCATTTCAATGAAGAACCTGATTTCTTTATCGAATTGCCTGAAATGCTCGCGCTTGAGCCGGAATTTATTAGTGTACTTGATCTTGTTGCGCTGTTCTTCCGGAAGCAGGTCGTTGATCCACAATTCGGCTAATGCCGATGGTTCGCGGGTGGTGAGCGCCACCAGTTCTGCGTCAACTTTTTCCCGCTGGCCAGGCGTACCGCTGCAAATGGTGATAAACGAGTAATCGGTTAAATCATCTTTTGACTTTTTGATAAAGGTCCGCATCGGCGCAGCAATTTTCCCAGCCCAGATCGGTGCCAGTAAAATCACTGGCCTATAGTCGCTCAGGTCAACATCCATCGGTGCTAATCGGGAGTCGCGCTTGATGAGGAAATCCATCAAGATCGCTGTATCTTTCCGTTTCTTCTTCTCCTTGAGTTCGCGTACCTCGCATCCAATCCGGCTTTGCAGTTCCAGTGCTAGCTTTTGATTGTTATCAGAATGGGAGTAGTAGATAATTAGTGGCTTCATGGCGATTCCTCCTGGTTAGCTGATTTCACCTAGGCTTTAACAGTGGATGCCTTCAAACGTAATGGCCGGCTGAAAATCAAATGCGGTGGCTGGAATCGGGCGTGCGCGAAGCGCGTATCTAAGAGCTGAAAACTTCTTTACTTCAAAGTCAACAAGCATACCGCTTCAACCTGGGAAGTTTGCGGGAACATATCAATAGGCTGGATGTATTCGACGCGGTAAATCTTCGTCAATTGCTGCAAGTCTTTCGCAAGTGTCGATGGATTGCAAGAAGTATAAACAAAGCGTTTCGGTTTTACTTTCAAAATGGTTTTCAAAAGCGAATCGGCAAGCCCGGTGCGCGGCGGGTCGACGGTCAATACGTCCGGAACATACCCTTCCTTGCGCCAGGTGTCGAGCCATTTTTCCGCCGTGCCCGTCACATAAGTCGCTGGATGGCCTTGTTTTTTTGCGTTGGCTTTCGCATCGGCAATGCTTTCCGGGATGGTATCCATGCCGCGGATTTCACGGGCGGAATCCGCCAGCCACAGGCCGATCGTGCCGACGCCGCAATAAGCATCGACGACGGATTCCTTGCCGGTCAGTTTCGCTGCACGCTTGATTTCATCGTAGAGTTTCACGGTCTGTTCCGGATTCAATTGGAAAAATGCGCGGGCAGACAAATCGAACGATAATTCGCCAAGTTCTTCGTGGATGGTCGGTTTGCCGAACAAGGTACGCGTCGTTTCGCCGAATACGAGTGACGTTTTCTCGGCATTAACGTTTTGCACGATGGATACCAGGTTCGGGTCGATTGCGCTCAAGCGTTCGACGAGCACTTTCTCTTTCAGGATGTTTTTGCGCGTCGTAATGAGCACAAGCTGAATTTCCCCGGTTTTGACTGCCGTACGGACAGCGATCGTCCGCACCAGCCCTTTCATTGATTTGCCGTCGTAGATGGACAAGTTCAATTCTTCGATGATGCGCTTCGCGGCATTGGTGATTTTCACCGTGTCCGGATGCTGCACGAGGCATTGTTCGATATCGAGCAGCTGCTGGGAGCCTTCCGCAAACAAGCCGGCCATCACTTTGCCATCTTTCTTGCGCGTTTGGAACTGGCTCTTATTGCGGTAATGCCACGGGTCGTCCATGCCGATCGTCTCGCGTACTTGGATGTCCGTTCCGCGCAAATAACGGTCGAGCGATTGCAGAACCAGGTCGCGTTTTTCGACGAGCTGCTGGCTGTAGGATAAATGCTGCAGTTGGCAGCCGCCACATGTCTCAAAAATCGGGCACGGCGGCGTCTGGCGGTGGGGGGAAGCTTTACGGATTTTCAGTATCCGGGCCTGCGCGAAATTATGTTTCACAATGGTCACTTGCGCGGTGACTTCTTCACCTGGCAGCGCGCCGGGAACAAAGACGACATTGCGCTTGAAAAAGCCGACACCTTCTCCGTTGATGCCGAGTTTTTTAATGGTTAAAGGGAATTTCTGCCCCATTTCAATGATAGGTTTTTCAGTCATGCAAGTCACGTCCTTCAATTGGTCATCCCAACATTATACGCTTATTTGTATATATCAGCCAGTGCTTCCGGCAAATTCGGGAACTCAAACTTAAACCCATGCTCAAGAAGAACGGCCGGCAACGCCCGCTGGCCTTCCAACACAAGTCGGCTTTTATCGCCAAGCGCCGCTTTCAATGCAAACGAAGGGGCAGGGATCCAATGCGGCCTGCCGAGGGCCCGCGCGATTTCCTTGCCGAACGCTTTCATGCGCTGGGGATTCGGGGCTGTTACATTGAACGGGCCTGTAAGTTCTTTTTGTTCGATTGCGAAAAGGATTGCGCGCGCCGCATCACGGACGTGGATCCACGATAGCCATTGCCTGCCAGTGCCGACTGTGCCCCCGGCGAATAATTTATATGGCAGCGCCATTAAAGGAAGGGCGCCTTCCTCTTTTCCGAGCAGGATGCCAAATCTTCCGTAAGCGGTGCGGACGCCGTCAAGTTGTGCTTGTTCGGCCAAGCTTTCCCAAGCGAGCACCGTTTCGGCAAGAAAATCGTTGCCGTATTCGCGGTCGGCTTCCGTATAGGTTTTGTGTTCAGAAGCCGGGTAGATCCCGATGGCGCTCGCATTGACGAGCACTTCCGGTTTTTTTTCAAGCGCCGAGATGATGCGCAGCACTTCTTTTGTCGCCGATACACGGCTGTCATAGATTTTCTTTTTTTGTTTATCTGTCCACAGGCCATCGTTGATCGATGTGCCGGCCAAGTTGACAAGCGCATCGATGCCTTCAAGCTGCGCTTCGGGGCGTGCCCCGTCAGTTAGCCAGCGCACATACGTGATGCTCCGTTCTTTCGGTTTATCTGAACGTGTTAAAATAAACACTTCATGGCCTTTTTCCAACAGCAGTTCCGTTAAGACGGAACCGAGAAAACCGGTGCCGCCTGTTATCGCTATTTTCATTTCCATCGCCTCCATTGCTATCCCATACCCAATTCGAGCGAAGCATATGCCAAGAGGGCGTGCAAAGTGTATAATGGTAGGAGAAGCGAGGGGAAATTGATGCCAATCATTACGAAAATAACCCGCGGAAAAAACAATCCTGAGCGCTACAATATTTATTTGGAAGAAAAATTTGCGTTCAGTGTCGACGAATCCTTGATCATCCGCTACCAATTGACCAAAGGCAAAGAACTCGACCAGTGGACGATCGAAGAAATGAACTTTGAGGATGAAGTCCGAAAAGCATTCAATAAAGCGTTGCATTACCTCGGCTTCCGCATGCGCAGCGAAGGCGAAGTCCGCAAAAAATTGAAGGAAAAGGAATTTGGTGAAGCCGTCATTGATGAAGCGGTCAAGAAGCTTTACGAACTCAGCTTCCTCGATGACCAGCAGTTTTCAGAAGCGCTGCTCCGGACGCAAATCAAATCCGGCAAAAAAGGACCGCGCGCAATCCAGCAGG
Source organism: Planococcus sp. SSTMD024 (assembly GCF_041320495.1). Taxonomy (NCBI): domain Bacteria; kingdom Bacillati; phylum Bacillota; class Bacilli; order Caryophanales; family Caryophanaceae; genus Planococcus; species Planococcus sp. SSTMD024. The sequence goes on from NZ_JBGGNS010000005.1 coordinate 71,076, forward strand.
ACATGCAAAAGAGAGGAATTGATAAGGCTATGCAAAAAGATGTCTTAACCAATTACAGTGAAGAAGAGCAGCTCGAAGTCGCCACAGGCCTTGCGGAAAAAATCGCAGCAAAAGAACAGTCGAAAACCCCGAGCCAGGTCAAACAGAAAATCAATGATTCATTGATGAGAAAAGGCTATCCTTACGCGATCATCAAACAAGCGATCGAAACCTTGGATCTTGAACGCGACGGGGATCAATGGCTCGACAGCGTCCGCCAGCAAGGGGACAAATTATGGCGCAAGCACGAAAGCAAATTGTCGGGGAACGATCTTAGCCGGAAAGTGAAGCAAGGGCTTTACCAGAAAGGCTTCCCGGGCGATGTGATCAGCCAGTACATCGAAGAAAAGGAGCTTGAAGATGAGTGAGCATAAACCATATTCACAAATGGACGAGACGGAACTGCGCAATGAAATCGCCCGTCTGAAAGAAAAAGCGCGCAAGGCGGAACAGCTCGGCATCGTCAATGAATTCGCGGTGCTCGAGCGAAAAGCCATCATGGCCGCCTCGTTCCTGCTGGATCCAAAAGACTTTAAACCAGGAGAAGTCTACCGTGTGGAAGGCGACCCAAATGTCTATTTCCAGATTGATTACTTAAAAGGCAATTTTGCCTGGGGCTATCGAATGGGTGGCGACAAGTACACAGAAGCGCTGCCGATTTCCATGCTGCGCCCATTGAAGGAAGGGAAGTGAATCGATGAAAGAAGTCATTGAGCAGTTAATCATCGAATTAAGGGAAAAAAATCCGGAGCTGTCAGAAGACAAAGCCCGAACATGGATCGAACTTTTAGTATCTGATTTTGAATCTTCCTACGCGAAAGCGGGATATGATTACCAAGGCACGGCGGTCGTCGAGAAAGTCGTGCGCCAATGGATCGAAAGCTACGGCGATAAAATCCACGAATTCGCAGGGAACAACCCGAAATATGCACATCTTTTGCATGATGCATAAAACGGTAAAAAAACGGCCAGGGACGAGTGCCCTGGCCGTTTTTCTGTTCAGTTATGGCTGAAATCGAGTTTTTTCCTCAATTTGTCTTCGCTGAAGATCCATCCTGTGTAGGAGTTCAGGATGTTATGGTCCTCGTCCAGATGGGCAACCGCGACAAACGGATAATAATCATTGCTGCGGTAGCGCAAATCGATCAAACGCACTTCATAGATCTCCCCGTATTGGTTGATCTCCCAGCGGTAAAGCGGGGAAAACGAGACGAAGGCATCCAAGTTTTTGTCTTTCATTGCTGTTTGGATCAAAGCGTTTTCAGGCATCGGCTTTTTCAGGAACTTATCGTAAATATTGATCGAGCGGCCATATGCCTGTCCTACGTAATGATGGCGGTCGGTGTCAGCGGCGATGCGCCATTGGAAATAGCGCATCGTCGGCGCAACAAACACATCGTTAGTGCCTGGAATCGTATTGCGTATCGCCTGCTTGATCGCTGCCTGCAGCGCAAAGCGGGAGACATAATAGAAAAATAAGGTGATATACAAAATACTCATTGTCCAAACGGGATCGGCTCCGAACGCCCAGATCATGAGTGCCACGACATGGGCACCGAAAATAATCGGGTCAAAGGTGTTGATGACGCCAAGCGCCACCCAATGATTGGAAAATGGCCGCAGCGCCTGTGTTCCGTATGAATTGAATATATCCACAAATACATGCAGGAACACGGCAAGAAAAGTCCATAGCCATAAATGAAGAAGATTGGCTTCCGGGAAAATAAGGTAAATTGCGCCGGAAAGCAAAATAGGCCATGACAGCACGGCCGGCACGGAATGCGTTATGCCCCGGTGATGACGGATATACACCGCGTTGTCACGAAGCTTCAAAACGGTATCGATATCAGGGATTTGTGAGCCGATAATGGTGCCGGTCATGACGGCAGTCCAAGTGGCCGGATGAGCAGCGACCACCGGATCGGCCATGGCGAGCCCACCGAGCGCAATGCCCATGACGATATGTGTTCCTGTATCCATCGACGCATCCCCCTTCTGTGCGAGCGTTTATAATATCTTGTGTGCCCGCTATTTGATAAAATAAGCATATTCCCTAAATATACATACCCGCTTCAGGGCCGGAATAATCAGCACGAACGGAGGCAGAAAACATAAATATGGACAAGCAACAATTTCAGCAGGATTTAATCGGCTGGTTCCGGAAAGAACAGCGTGATTTGCCTTGGAGGCGCACGGCCGACCCTTACCAAATATGGATTTCCGAAGTCATGCTGCAGCAAACGAGAGTCGATACGGTTATCCCTTATTATAAACGTTTTGTCGAAAAATTTCCCACCGTTGAATCTTTGGCCCAAGCGGAAGAAGAAAGCTTATTGAAGCTTTGGGAAGGGCTTGGCTACTACTCGCGTGCCCGCAATCTTCAAGCTGGGGTGCGCGAAGTCGCCGAACAATACGGGGGGGTCGTTCCGTCGACACGCAAGGAGATTTCTTCATTAAGAGGCGTCGGGCCTTATACGGCAGGCGCTGTATTGAGCATTGCCTATGGCGTGCCGGAACATGCCGTCGACGGCAACGTCATGCGTGTGCTCAGCCGCATCCTATTGATCGAAGAAGACATCGCCAAGCCGAAGACGCGCAAAGTGTTCGAACAAGCGGTGACGGAATTGATCAGCCACGAAGATCCATCATCATTCAACCAAGGATTGATGGAACTCGGCGCGCTCATCTGCACGCCGACATCACCAAAATGCCTGTTATGCCCGGTACGCGACCATTGCGAAGCATTCCATGCCGGGAAGGAAACGGAATTGCCCGTTAAAACGAAAGCGAAGAAAAATCGCGCTGCCGATTTCGCGATGATGGCGATTTGGAGCGGGGATAAGCTGTTGATGGAGCAGCGCCCAGGAAAAGGCCTGCTTGCCGGCATGTGGCAGTATCCCATGCTCGAGCTGACTGCAGCGCTCGAAGCGAATGAAGTCGGTGAATTATATGCAGAGGCGTTGAACGGCGCGCTTTCTGATGTCGAGAAAATTACCGCTTTCAAACATGTCTTTTCTCATTTAACATGGAATGTGGATGGCTATTTGGCCAAAGCGGAAGAATTTACGCCGCCAGAAAACATGAAATGGGTGACGCCGGAACAATTGGAGAATTTGCCGATTGCCGGCCCCGTCCAGAAAATGAAGACAGCTTTAGAGCAAAGAGGAGATGTAGCGAAATGACAGAACAAAAAGTGGCGTTAGTAACCGGCAGCAGCCGTGGATTAGGCAAAGCGATGGCGATTGCGCTTGCAGAAGAAGGCTATGACATCGTTGTCAACTATGCGCGCAGCAAAACAGCTGCACTCGATACGGTAAAGGAAGTAGAAGCGAGAGGAAGAAAAGCCTTGCTCGTGCGCGCCAATGTCGGCGATGTCGAGAAACTGCGCGCCATGTTCGAAACGATCAAAGAGGAATTCGGACGCTTGGACGTGTTCGTATCAAATGCGGCATCCGGCGTCTTGCGCCCGGTCATGGAGCTGGAAGAATCGCATTGGGACTGGACGATGAACATCAACGCAAAAGCGATGCTATTCGGTGCACAAGAAGCGGCGAAACTGATGGACAAAGGCGGCAAAATCATCGGCATCAGCTCGCTCGGCTCGATCCGTTATTTGGAGAATTACACGACGATCGGCGTGTCGAAAGCGGCTGTCGAATCGATCACCCGTTATTTGGCGGTGGAACTCGCGCCAAAAAATATCGCGGTCAACACTGTTTCCGGCGGGGCGCTGGATACGGAAGCATTGAAACATTTCCCGAACCGCGAAGAACTGCTCGGCGACGCACGCGACAACACGCCAGCTGGGCGCATGGTGGAAATTGATGATATGGTCAAAACGGCGATGTTCCTCATTTCCGACCATGCCGATATGATCCGCGGGCAGACGATCATCGTCGATGGAGGTCGGTCTATCGTCATGTGATTCTCGCAACTTTCGGCTTATTGCTGTATGTTTTCAGAATTGATTGATATAATGAACGGGAGATAACATATAGTGATAGTTAGACGAAAAGGTGGGATGGTGCATGGCGGTTCCTGCGGAGGGTGAAACAATCCAGATCCACAGTTACAAGCACAACGGACGCATCCACCGTGTCTGGCAGGAAACAACTGTACTGAAAGGGACGAACAATATTGTGATCGGCGCGAATGAACGCACGCTGGTGAGGGAATCGGACGGCAGGACCTGGTTGACGCGAGAACCGTCGATTTGTTATTTCCATGCCGAGCATTGGTTCAACATCATCTGCATGCTGCGTGACGACGGCGTTTATTATTATTGCAATATCAGCTCCCCGTTCGTCTACAATAATGGATCGTTGAAATACATCGATTATGACTTGGATGTAAAAGTGTTTCCGGATATGTCTTACACGCTGTTGGATGAAGACGAATACGAAGACCATAAGCGGCAAATGGGCTACCCAGAAGTCATCGATCAAATACTCTACCGAAATGTGGACAAGCTGATCAGCTGGATCAAGCAAAGAAGAGGCCCTTTTGCCCAGGACTTTATTGAAGTATGGACGAGCCGGTATGAATTTCATAAGCATAACCGGATTCATGATTAGCATGGAAAACCTGTTGCCTGCCAACAGGTTTTTCATTTTGAATGGAATGGAGTGAACAGTTTGAGCAGCATGAAACGCTATATGAAATTCGTTAAGCCCTATTATTGGCAGATTGCCTTGACGATTTTCATCGGGATCTTTAAATTTGCGATCCCTCTTTTTATCCCTCTATTAATCAAAATTGTCATTGATGATATTATTGGTGCAGAGGCTTTGTCAGATGCGGAAAAGCTCAGTCAGCTTTACCTATGGCTTGGGGGCACGGCGATCGTGTTCTTCCTGCTGCGCCCGCCAATTGAGTATTTCCGGCAATACTACGCGCAATACGTCAGCAATAAAATTCTCTACGATATCCGCGGCTATCTTTACAGCCACCTTCAGCGGCTGAGCTTGCGCTATTATGCGAACACAAGAGCGGGGGAAATCATTTCACGGGTCATCAATGATGTCGAGCAGACGAAAAACTTCGTCATGATCGGCTTGATGAATGTCTGGTTGGATGTCGCGACGATCCTCATCGCCATCATCATCATGCTTACCATGGACGTCTCCTTGACGATCGTTGCGCTTTTGGCGTTTCCGTTTTATGCAATGAGCGTCAAATACTTCTTCGGCCGCTTGCGTGATTTGACCCGCGAACGTTCCCAGGCGCTCGCCAACGTCCAAAGTTATTTGCACGAACGCGTGCAGGGCATGAGCATCATCAAAAGCTTTGCACTCGAGAAGCACGAAGAAAAGATCTTCAACAACACAAACGATCAATTCCTGGATAAAGCGATTGACCATACGAAATGGAATGCCAAGGCTTTTGCCGTTGTCAACACCATCACTGACGTGGCTCCGTTGTTGGTCATCGGCTATGCCGGCTACCAGGTCATCCAGGGCAATTTGACACTCGGGACAATGGTGGCGTTCATCGCCTATATCGAACGGCTGTATAATCCTTTGCGCCGTCTCGTCAACTCGTCAACGACGCTTGTCCAATCACTCGCTTCGATGGACCGCGTCTTCGAGATGGTCGATGAGGAATACGACGTGACCGATAAACAAGGCGCGCGCGAGCTTGGGCGCGTCGACGGCAAGCTCGAATTCCATAATGTCTCATTCCACTACAATGACGGGGGAAGCGAAGTGTTGTCGAACCTCAACTTCACGGTGCGCCCAGGAGAGACAGTAGCATTTGTCGGAATGAGCGGCGGGGGGAAATCGACGATCGTCTCGCTCATCCCAAGGTTCTACGATGTCACGGGAGGCTCGATCCGCATGGATGGCCATGACCTGAAAGACGTGACGATCCATTCCTTGCGTGACCAGATCGGCCTTGTCCTGCAAGATTCGATCCTGTTCAGTGAATCGGTCAAGGAAAATATCCTGATGGGCAAACCTGATGCCACCGACGAAGAAGTCATCGCAGCGGCAAAAGCGGCGAATGCCCACGACTTCATTACCAACTTGCCGGAAGGTTACGACACGAAAGTCGGCGAGCGCGGCGTCAAATTATCCGGCGGCCAAAAGCAGCGCATCGCCATTTCCCGTGTTTTCCTGAAAGACCCGGCGATCCTCATCTTGGATGAAGCAACATCCGCACTCGACCTGGAAAGCGAAGCGCTCATCCAGGATTCCTTGGAGCGCTTAGCGCACGACCGCACGACATTGATGGTTGCACACCGCTTGTCGACCATTACCCATGCTGACCAGATTTTGGTCATCGACAATGGCCAACTGGCTGAACAAGGCACACATGAAGAGCTGTTGCAAAAACGCGGCGTCTATTACAAACTATTCCAAGTGCAGAACATAGGTTAACTATTTCAAGCTCCCCAATTCCCGGGGAGCTTTTTTAATAGGAAAGAAGGCTTTCTCCAATCTCCCGAAAACTATTGCATTACTACTAATATTACGTATAATGGAAACACGGAGAATGTTCTGAATAATTTAAAATGAAGAAGGAGGATCTCTATGGACGAACGTAAAACCATCTTGGATGTGAAAGGGCTGCGCACTTCCTTTTTCACTGATGATGGAGAAGTACCGGCAGTCGACAACGTGGATTTCCATATCCGCCAGGGGGAAGTGCTCGGCATTGTAGGGGAATCAGGCTGCGGCAAAAGTGTTACCTCATTGTCCATAATGGGGCTGGTGCCAAGTCCTCCAGGGAAAATTGTCAGCGGGGAAATTTTATTCCAAGATAAGGATTTGACGAAACTATCCGATAAAGAAATGCGCCAGATTCGCGGTGATGACATTGCGATGATTTTCCAGGAGCCGATGACTTCCTTGAACCCTTTGTTCACTATCGGCAATCAGTTGCGTGAAGCGCTGAAGATCCACAAAAAGGATTGGTCGAAAACCCAAATCCAGGAACGCGCCGTCGAAATGATGAAGCTGGTCGGCCTGCCCCGTGCAGAAGCTTTGCTTAATGATTATCCTCACCAATTATCGGGCGGCATGCGCCAGCGCGTCATGATTGCGATGGCTTTATTGTGCGACCCGAAAGTGCTGATTGCTGATGAACCGACCACGGCACTAGACGTGACGATCCAAGCCCAAATCCTTAAACTGATCAAGAATTTAAATGAACGGCTCGATACAGCTGTCTTGTTGATCACCCATGACCTTGGGGTCGTCGCTGAAACGTGCGAACGCGTAGTCGTCATGTACGCAGGGAAAGTAGTTGAAGAAGGTCCTGTACATACCATTTTCAATGATCCGCAGCATCCATATACCCGTGGCCTTCTAGAAAGCGTGCCCGATATGCGCTTCAAGAAAGAGCGGCTATACTCTATTCCAGGAAACGTGCCAAAACCGGGGTCGATCAAAGTGGGCTGCAAATACGCAGCACGCTGTGAATTTGCCTTCGATCGCTGCCGTGTGGAAGACCCGGCATTATACCAGACGGCAGAAGACCACAAGACGCGCTGTTTCCTATTTGATCCAAAGGAGGCCGAGTCGCATGACAGAACCGTTGTTGAAAGTTGAAGGCTTAAAGAAATATTTCCCGGTTACGGGCGGCATTTTTGGCCGTGTAACGGGGCAGGTCAAAGCGGTTGATGATGTCTCTTTCTATGTAAATGAAGGCGAAACGCTCGGAATCGTCGGCGAATCGGGGTGCGGCAAGTCGACGACCGGGCGTATGCTTATGCGTTTGCTCGATCCGACAGAAGGCAAAGTGACGTTTGACGGACAGGAATTGACTGGTTTATCAGCGTCTGAAATGCGCAAGGCCAGGCGCGATATCCAAATGGTGTTTCAGGACCCGTATGCGTCACTCAATCCGCGCCACAGCATCGAAAAAATATTGATGGAGCCGCTGAATGTCCATAATATCGGCGACCCGAAAGAGCGCAAACGCAAAGTGCATGAGTTTCTTGAAATCGTCGGGCTCAGCAGCTACCATGCTAAACGCTACCCTCACCAATTCAGCGGCGGCCAGCGCCAGCGCATCGGCATCGCGCGCGCGCTCATGACAAACCCGAAACTGATCATTGCCGATGAGCCGGTTTCTGCGCTTGATGTGTCGATTCAAGCGCAAGTGCTCAATTTGATGCAAGATCTACAGCGCGACTTGAAACTGACCTACATCTTCATCGCCCATGATTTGGGTGTCGTGCGCCATATCAGCGATCGCGTAGGCGTCATGTATTTGGGCAATATGGCGGAGCTTGCGGATACAGAAAGCCTGTATGAAAAACCGCTTCACCCATATACGCAAGCGCTCCTATCGGCGGTGCCTGTCCCGGACCCTGATTTTGTCCGCGAAGAAGTGGTGATCAAAGGGGATGTGCCGAGCCCGGCCAACCCGCCATCAGGCTGCCGTTTCCATACACGCTGTCCATTCAAGATGGATATCTGCTCACAGGAAATTCCGCGTTTCGCGGAAGTTGAACCAGGTCATTCTGTAGCTTGCCACCTTTATGAGGAATGCAGGCCGCAATGATAATAAAAAAACAAAACGGAGGGGTTATTTTGGGGAAAAAGAAAATTGTATCAATCGCTTTTCTGATGCTGCTTTTGCTGTCAACAGCGCTTTACGGCTGTTCAGGTGGTGATTCAGAGTCAGGCGGGGACGGTGGAGAAGGCGGAGATTCAGATTCAGGCGGCGAAAAAGTCCTGATCTTCGGACGCGGCGGCGACTCGGTATCACTGGATCCGATCACGGTTACAGATGGAGAGTCTTTCAAAGTAACGAAAAATATCTTCGATACATTAATCAATTTCGGCGAGCAGGATACAGAAATCGAACCAGCGCTTGCTAGCGACTGGGAAGCAGCTGAAGATGGTTTGACTTACACGTTCCAATTGCAAGAAGGCGTCACGTTCCATGATGGAACAGACTTCAACGCAGAAGCAGTAGTTGCGAACTTTGAACGCTGGGCTGCTGGAGATGCAGACCAATTCCCGTACTATAAATCAATGTTTGGCGGATTCGGCGATGAAGAAGAACACGTCATCGAATCAGTTGAAGCGACTGGCGATTACGAAGTCGTGATTAAATTGAAGCGCCCTCAAGCGCCTTTCTTGAAAAACTTGGCGATGAGCCCATTCGGCATCGCATCGCCGACAGCATTTGAAGAAGCCGGCGAATCATTCGGCGACAACCCAGTCGGTACAGGCCCATTCCAATTCGTTGAGTGGCAGCGCAACGACACCGTAACAATCGAGAAATTCGACGACTACTGGGTGGACGGAGAGCCGAAACTCGACCAAGTCGTGTTCCGTGCAATTCCGGACAACTCAGCCCGCTTGAATGCATTGTTGTCAGGTGAAATCGATTTGGCTGACGGCATTACACCTTCAGATTCAGAAACAATCGAAAATGATGAAAACCTTCAATTGTTCGAGCGTCCGTCGATGAACGTCGGCTACCTCGGATTGACGACTACGCGCGAGCCATTTGACGATCCGAAAGTCCGCCAGGCGATGAACCATGCGATCGACCGCCAGGCGATTGTTGATTCATTCTTTGAAGGCCGTGCAGAAGTTGCGAAAAACCCGATGCCTCCGGTAATCAGCGGCTATAACGACAGCATCGAAGGCTATGAGTTCGATCCTGAAAAAGCAAAAGAACTTTTGGCTGAAGCAGGACTTGAAGATGGATTCGAAATGGAACTATGGGCAATGCCGGTTCCGCGCCCGTACATGCCAGATGGCCAAAAAGTAGCGGAAGCGATCCAAAGCAATTTGGCTGATGTAGGCATTACAGCTGAAATCGTTTCATTCGAGTGGGCAACATACCTCGAAAAAGCTGCAGCGGGAGAAGCAGATGCATTCCTTCTGGGCTGGACAGGCGATAACGGCGATGCTGATAACTTCTTGTATGTATTGCTTGACCAAGACAACATCGGCTCAAACAACTACACGTACTACGAAAACCAGGAACTTCACGATATTTTGATCGAAGCTCAAACAGAAGTTGATGAAGATGCCCGCAACGAATTGTACATGCAGGCTCAGGAAATCATCCACGAAGACGCGCCTTGGGTACCGCTTGCGCACTCTACACCGCTTCTTGCTGGTGGGACGAACGTAATCGACTTTAAAGCGCATCCAACTGGCTCTGACAAACTGGCATCAGTGGATATGGAGTAGGCGTTTCTTTGGGGGAGAGGTCATACTGATTTCTCCCCCTTTTCAATACATAATGCAATTGAGATGGAGAGGTGAAGAAGATGCTTCACTATATCGGGCAGCGACTTTTGCAATTGATCCCGGTCTTACTCGGAATGACATTTATCGTTTTTATGATCATCCGGGCGATTCCAGGCGATCCTGCACAAGTCATCCTTGGGCAACAAGCATCAGAAGAAGCAATTAAATCATTACGGACCAGTCTGGGGCTTGATAACCCCTGGTATATCCAATACTTCGATTACTTAAAAGGCCTGGTGACGGGAGACATGGGGAATTCACTGCGCACCCGTTCACCTGTTTCGGAAGAAATTTGGCCGTATCTAGCAGCGACGTTTGAATTATCTTTATTCGCGATCATCATTGCTGTCGTCATCGGTATTAATGCAGGAATCGTCTCTGCGTGGTTCCAGAATTCATGGTTCGATTACACAGCGATGGTGCTAGCCTTGATCGGTGTTTCCATGCCGATCTTCTGGCTTGGCCTCATGAATCAATGGATTTTCTCGATTGAACTCGGCATATTGCCGACGACTGGCCGTGAAAACGTCCGGGACCCAATCAATAACATCACCAACTTTTATGTGTTGGACACCATCATTCAAGGCGATTTCAACCAATTGGCGACCGTCTTGAAGCATTTGGTGCTTCCAGGCACGGCGCTAGCCACCATCCCGATGGCGATCATCGCACGGATGACACGTTCTTCGATGCTTGAAGTTATGCGTTCGGATTACGTGCGGACAGCACGCGCTAAAGGCGTCAAGATGTTCTGGGTCGTCTATAAGCACGCATTGAAAAACGCGATCATTCCTGTATTGACCATTATCGGTTTGCAGATGGGCTTGCTGCTCGGCGGCGCCATTTTGACAGAAACGATTTTCGGATGGCCAGGCATCGGGCGCTATATTTACGAAGCGATCGGTTTCCGCGATTATCCGGTTATCCAATCCGGCATTCTAGTCGTCGCGTTTATCTTTGTCATGATCAATCTCTTTGTCGACTTGCTGTACGGCTTGGTCGACCCGAGGATCAAATATGATTAGGAAGGGGGAGGAGCACATTGGCTGAAACAGCAGCAGACAAGCAGGAAATGCAAAAAGTCGCCGGCCCTTGGAAAGAGGCATGGCGCGGATTCCGCAAAAGTAAAGTCGCGGTCGTCGGCATGGGCATCGTCATTTTCTTCATTCTTTTGGCGATTTTCGGTCCATTATTTACACCGCAAGGCATCAACGAACAAAATCTTTCCCAGCGGCTTCTGCCTCCTTCCGGCGATCATTGGATGGGCACAGACGATTTTGGCCGCGATATTTTGTCTCGTGTCGTATACGGAGCGCGCATCTCGCTATGGGTTGGATTCCTGGCGGTTATCGGCTCGGTAATTGTCGGCAGTATTCTCGGTATTTTGGCCGGCTATTACGGACGCTGGGTCGACACCATCATTTCGCGGCTGTTCGATATCATGTTGGCATTCCCGAGTATCCTTCTTGCGATTGCGGTGGTATCGGTTCTTGGGCCGTCTTTGCGCAATGCATTGATTGCGATTGCCATCATCAACGTTCCGAACTTCGGGCGCTTGATCCGTTCGAAGGTCTTGAGCATCAAGGAAGACGAATACATCATGTCGGCCAAAGCGATTGGCATGAAAGATAACCGCATCTTGGTTTCGCATATTTTGCCGAATTCCATGGCACCGGTTATCGTCCAAGGCACGCTCGCGATTGCGACAGCAATCATCGAAGCGGCAGCACTCGGCTTTCTCGGGCTCGGGGCGCAGGCACCTTCCCCGGAATGGGGCAAGATGCTGGCTGATTCCCGGTCGTACTTGACCAATGCCCCGTGGACGATGATTTTCCCGGGTTTGGCGATCATGTTGACCGTACTTGGTTTTAACTTAATGGGAGATGGGCTGCGCGATGCACTCGACCCACGAATGAAATCATAAAAAAAAGCCCGGAAAGTTTCCGGGCTTTTTTATATGGCGTTTTCGATGTCGCTATCGACTTCTTCACTATGGTAATTATGGTATGCGATGATCAGCAAGTCCAAATGCTCCAAATGTTCTTCGTAGTCGAGAAGGGCGGAAAGGACATGCATCAAATGGTAAACCGAAAATTCATCTTCTTCGACTTCGGTCGACAAATTGATTTCCTTAACGAAAATCGACATCACTTCATTGCGTTTTAATACCGCATCCGGCCCCGAATTTTCGCTATGTTCCGGACGGATTTTTCCGATGTATTTCATGTAAAGCTGCTCGTGATAGCTCGCCAAGCTCTCAAGCCGTTCCTGTACCATCATGTGGAATTGTTCGGGCAAATCCCGCAGTTCATTCTCATAACGGTTCAAGCGCCGAAGAACTTCCAGGCTCTTTTTAGATGTAGCAATCATCTGCCTATACAGAACCAGCTTGCGTGCTTTTGTATATTGTTGCTTTTTCGTATAGCTGCGTTCTTCCTTATAAAATGAATACCATTGATCGACTTTCACCACTTTTTCAGTCAATTTGTCGATATCTTCTTTTACCGAGGAATGATCGGATGCATGGCGGATCGAAATCCGGATCCATCGAATAACATCTTCGCTGACAGAATGAATCGACTGGAACAAGCGGGTTTCATATTTAGGGGGCAGGAAGATCATATTGACGATAAAAGCCGATAAAATCCCCAATAAAACCGTTGAGAATCGCAAAGAAGCAAATATCAAAAAGTCATCAGATTGCGAATCCATGATGATGATCAATGTCACCAATGTCAGCGGCACCGTGTTTTCCAGCTTCAATTTCAGCATGATGATAATGGCCAAAATGGCAGCGACACCGATCGTCAAATAGTTCGGCCCGAGCGTCAACACGAAAATAACCGCAATGGAGGCCCCGATTAAATTGCCGTACACTTGGTCGAGTAAAGTCAAATATGACCGGTAAATGGAAGGCTGTATGGCGAAAATCGCCGCTACTCCCGCAAATACCGGCGTGGGAAGTTCAAGAAGCGTCGCCAGAAACAGGGCAAGGGATATAGCGATACCGGTTTTGAATATGCGCGCACCGAGTTTCATCGGCCAACACCTCCTTCAGGAAGAGATCCATTTTTACAATTGGGCAAATGCATGTTCTACCGCGCGGATCGACGTATCGATATCTTCCTCTGTATGTTCAGTGGTCAAAAACCAGGCTTCGTATTTGGAAGGCGCCAAATTGATGCCCTGCTCGAGCATCAGTTTGAAGAAACGCCCGAAAGTTTCGCCGTCCGTCGCTTCTGCTTGTTCGTAATTTTTCACTTTTTGGTCGGTGAAATAAATCGTCAAAGCACCTTTTAAACGATTGATGGTGATCGTAACACCGTGTTTGTCAGCAGCAGCCAATATCCCTGCTTCTAGGCGTTCACCCAGGTGGTCCATTCGTTCGTAAACCCCTTTTTCCTGCAGCACTTCGAGACAGGCAATGCCTGCTTGGATTGAAGCGGGGTTGCCGGCCATCGTCCCTGCCTGGTAAGCGGGTCCGAGCGGGGCGACCGTTTCCATGATTTCGCGCTTGCCGCCGTATGCGCCGATCGGCAAACCGCCGCCGATGATTTTTCCAAGCGCCGTCAAGTCCGGCTCAAGGCCAAGCAAATTCTGCGCACCGCCGTAATGGAAGCGGAAAGCCGTAATGACTTCATCATAGACAATCAATGCACCTTTCTCTTTCGCCAGCGCATGGACGTCTTCTAGAAACCCTTCTTCCGGTTCAACGATGCCGAAGTTGCCGACAATCGGCTCGACGAGGATGCAGGCAATTTCGTCTCCCCAGCGCTCTATCGCTTCTTTGAATGCCTCTGGATCGTTAAAGGGAATCGTGATGACTTCTTCAGCGATCGATTTTGGGACGCCCGCAGAATCAGGGGTGCCGAGGGTAGCAGGGCCGGATCCCGCAGCAACGAGCACCAAATCGGAATGGCCGTGATAACATCCAGCGAATTTCATAATTTTGGTGCGTCCTGTATATGCCCGAGCCACGCGGATGGTCGTCATGACAGCTTCCGTGCCGCTATTGACAAAACGCACTTTATCCATCGCAGGCATCGCCTGTTTCAGCATTTTGGCGAATGTCACTTCATGCTTCGTTGGCGTGCCGAATAACACGCCGGTTTCAGCAGCATGCGCAATGGCTTTAGCGATATGCGGGTGGCCGTGTCCTGTGATGATCGGGCCGTAAGCAGCCAAATAGTCGATGTATTTATTCCCGTCCACATCATAAAAATAGGCGCCTTTCCCATAATCCATTGCGATAGGCGAGCCGCCCCCTACCGCTTTATAAGAGCGGGAAGGGCTGTTGACCCCACCGACAATATGTTCTAACGCTTCTTGGTGCAATTGTTCGGAAATCGAGTGATCCATAAAATGCCTCCTAAAATAATCTATTCCTTATTGTAGACAAAATCAGCCGCAAACGCCAAAGAAATTGAAAGTAATGAAACCGTCCGGTACGATAGAAGAAAGAAAAGGAGTGATGGGTTTGGCTACATTAGAAGGATTGGCAGCACCTGACTTCACATTGCAAAATGAACAAGGCGAAACAATTTCCCTATCGGATTTTGCAGGGAAAAAATACGTTGTGCTCTATTTTTATCCAAAAGACATGACGCCGGGGTGTACGACCCAAGCGTGCGATTTCCGCGATGCCGAAAAAGACTTCTCGGAGCTTAACGCAGAAATTTTGGGCGTCAGTGCAGATTCCAAAGAACGCCATCAAAAATTCATCGATAAGCACGGCTTGCCGTTTTCGCTTCTCGTTGATGAGGATCACCAAGTGTCCGAAGCTTATGGGGTTTGGAAGCTCAAGAAAATGTACGGCAAAGAATTCTGGGGCATCGAGCGCTCGACGTTCTTGATCGACCCGACAGGTACCGTCATCAAGGAATGGCGCAAAGTGAAAGTGAAAGAGCATATTGAAGAAGTGTTGGAAACTGTAAAAGCAATCAGCGGTGACTGAGAGAGGAAGAATCTGATGGACGTCCTATTCACATTTGTGCCAAGAGAAAACCAGCAGGAGCGGCTTCAAGCCGAATTTCCAGAAGTAAATTTCCGCTTTCTATATAAGAACAAATCGTTTTTGCCAACAGCTGATATTGTTGTTACTTACGGAGAGGATTTAACAGCGGAAGATATCGAAAGCGCTGACAACCTGAAGTGGATCATGGTGGCAAGCGCAGGAATCGAAAAAATGCCCCATGCGGCCATTGCGGAAAAAGAAATTATTGTCTCGAACGTTAAAGGAATCCACAAAACACCAATGGCAGAATCCGCATTGGCACATTTGCTGTCGCTCAAACGCTCATTGCCATTCATTTATGAGAGCCAGCGCAACGGGGAATGGAACCGGAAAACCAAATCATCCGAACTGGCAGGCTCAACAGCTGTCTTGTTCGGACCTGGTGCGATCGGTTCAGAAATCGGGCGTTTGCTCCAGGCGTTTGGCGTCCGGACAATCGGCTGCAACCGTTCGGGAAATGATGCTGAATACATGGATGAAATGGTTTCTTTCGAAAATGTATTAGCTGTTCTTCCGGATGCTGATATTGTGCTGTCCGTATTGCCGAGCACAAAGGAAACTTATCACCTATTGAAGAAAGAACATTTCCAGGCGATGAAAGAAGACGCGATTTTCATGAATTTTGGCCGTGGAGATTTGGTGGAAGATCGAGTGATGCTCGAAGCGCTGGAAAACGGCGGAATTGGCCATGCCGTATTGGATGTTTTTGAAGAGGAGCCACTTCCGGCAGACCACCCATATTGGAAGATGGACAATGTCATCATTTCCCCGCATGTTTCGAGCCACTCCGGAAAATATGTCGAGCGCGCATTGGATGTTTTCATTCCGAATTTACATGCTTGGCTCGAAGGCGATAAATCACCATCAAATCCAGTGGATATGAAAAGGGGGTATTGAAGATGAAAATCTACACGAAAACAGGAGATAAAGGAACGACTTCACTCGTATACGGGAACCGCGTCAAAAAAAATGACCCGCTTGTCGAAGCGTATGGGACTTGTGATGAAGCAAATACGATGATCGGTCTCGGCGTAGGGCATTTGAATGGAGAATTTTTCGAGCAAAAAGAAGCTCTTTGCGAAATCTTTCATCAGATCCAAACGGTTCTTTTCCACGTTGGAGCCGAATTGGCGACGCCAGCTGGAAAAGAAGTGAAATGGAAGCTTGAGCCTGAACACATCACTCAACTGGAAACATGGATCGATGAATACGACGCAGAACTCCAACCGCTCAGCAATTTCATCTTGCCCGGCGGCCATCCGGCAGGAGCGGCACTCCATGTAGCCCGTACAGTCGTGCGCCGCGCCGAGCGCAATGTGATAGCGATAGGGGAAGAAGTCTCGCCTAACGTACTGGCATATTTGAACAGGCTCTCCGACTTTCTGTTTGTCGCCGCACGGTTCGTCAATCAGCAACTGGGTTCCAAAGAAAAAGGGCTACACGCCGAATAGTGAAGACTTTAAGCAGCCGGGCTTCTCTCCCTGCTGCTTTTTGTTTACGCTATCAAATACAGCAAGTGGAATAAACAGAAAATTAGCGTCCTATAGCGATTTCTTGACACGCTGAGGTTTTTTTAGGTACACTAATTATAACGATTATAATGTAAGAATATATACGAAGTGAGGTGCCCAGCGATGTCTGAAGCCCAATTGAAAGACGCACTCGATACGTTGAAGTCTACAGGTGTCAGAATCACACCACAACGTCATGCGATTTTGGAGTTTATGATCCATTCTACATCGCATCCGACAGCAGACGATATTTACCGAGCGCTTGAAAAAGCCTTTCCCAATATGAGTGTTGCCACTGTTTATAATAATTTGCGTGTTTTTAAAAAAGCGGGGTTGGTAAAAGAACTAACCTACGGAGATTCTTCAAGCCGCTTTGATTTTGTTACACACGATCATTATCATATGATCTGTAACGAGTGCGGGAAAATTGTCGACTTCCATTATCCTGGATTGGATGAAGTGGAACATTTGGCATCCCATGTAACAGGCTTCCAAGTGGATTACCACCGCTTAGAAATCTACGGGACGTGCCGCGATTGTTATAGTGAATCAGCTAAAGCACAATAAAAAAGAATGTCTGCCAAATCGGCAGACATTCTTTTTTATTGTTGCGGCTTTTTCTTATTATATTCTTCGTTGAATTCTTTGCCCTCTAGAGAAGGGTCCATAGTCAACGGTTCATTGCAATGCATACAGATATCTACACGTCCGAGCATTTTGGTATGGCGCTCGCAATTCGGGCATTGAACAGGAACTGTCTTCATCGAGAGCAAACCGATCCAAGCATAAACACCTGTGCTTCCGATGATAGCGACAACACCGAGCAGCATAAAGATGACCATAACAACCGGTTGATTGCGGAAATAGATACCGACATACATAATCACGATGCCGATGAAAATCAATGCCAAAGCGAAGGTCCGAATGCGGTTGATTTTATTTTTATAAGATTTCATAAGCGGTTCCTCCTTGCGTCCATCATACTATATCATAAACGCCGGTAAAAAGGGTTAAGCTAATTCCGTTAAAGGAATATAAGAGAAATATGTCGAAATAAAGAAAAACGCCTTAGAATATTTGCATGCCTAGAGTATTGGAGGCATCATAAAACACATAATGATAGTCTGCAGGGAGTGACGACGGATGGAACAAATATTGAGACCGCTATACCAAGAACGTGCGAGCCAAGAAACAACGCTCGGTGTCATTCTAATAGAGAAGAGAGAAGACATCAGCCCGATCACGGATACATTCGATTCAATCCTTCTGATCATTACAAAAGAAAATGAAACACCGGTTTTTACGAAACATTATACGTATATGGACAAAAAAGCGGCAATGCACATCATCACAGAAAAGCAATTGCATAAGTGGCTCCTACTGGGAACGAACCGTAAAATTGTCGACTGGCTCTTTAATGGCCGTGTCATATATGATCGCAATGAATTTATGGAAAAACTTAAGACCGAATTAAAAGAATATCCCTTCTACGGCAGAAAAATAAAAATGGGATTGGAGTTTGCTAAACTAATTCGCCGGTACCTAGAAGGTAAAATGTTCTTCGAAGAAAAAAATTATTTGGATGCTTATCATCATATGGTTGAGTCACTTCATCATCTGGCTCGATTATCAGTTCTTGAGAACGGTCTTCCACCTGAAGTGACAGTGTGGTCACAAGTAAAAAAGATGGAGCCGGCCATCTATAAATTATACGAAGAGCTTATCTCTAGCGATGAGCCGATCGATAAGCGCTTGGAACTATTGTTCCTAGCTAGTGAGTTTTTTATTCATTCCCGTACTCAAGATGGATCGCAACATATTCGGGAAGTGATGGAGAAGCAAAGCAGCTGGACGATTCAGGAATTACACGAACAGGAAGAGTTAAAAAACTATTCTTCCAATCTTGAAGTGTTAATTGAGTTCCTAATCGAAAAGGATTTAATAGCGATTAGCGGCGTAAAGACAAAAAGTGAAGGTATTTTTCATCGTTACTATTCAACTAAACGCTAAATAATTTTACAGACTTAAAGCTGACAAGGAAATAACCCTTGTCAGCTTTCTTCATTATAGCAAGATTGTGAGATACTCTCTATGCATGGGTAGGAAACAGTGTTCGAATATAAAACAGGTTTATTTTAATATTATCGTTGACAATCTTTCAAGAAATGTATTATGATAATACACGTCGCTCGAACAGATTAAGTTTTTTACAATAATAAAAAAGACTTGACTCTTTTGTCTGGCGATGATAAATTATAGGAGTTGCTCTTGAAGCAACGCGGAAATTTGAACCTTGAAAACTGAACAGCAAAACGTCAACAATACAGCCGCGAGTGATCGCGGCAAACTTACTGATCAGCTTCGGCAGATCAAGCGAATCGCGCGTCTTCGGACGGCGATACGCCAGCAGTACCGAGCAATCGACTACTCTATAATGGAGAGTTTGATCCTGGCTCA
>NZ_JBGGNS010000006.1:0-97515 GCF_041320495.1 Planococcus sp. SSTMD024
CCACTTTATGGGGCCTTAGCTCAGCTGGGAGAGCGCCTGCCTTGCACGCAGGAGGTCAGCGGTTCGATCCCGCTAGGCTCCACCAACTATACAATTTAAAGATCCTGGCGGCGTAGCTCAGCTGGCTAGAGCGTACGGTTCATACCCGTAAGGTCGGGGGTTCGATCCCCTCTGCCGCCACTTTTTTAGGACCTTTAGCTCAGTTGGTTAGAGCAGACGGCTCATAACCGTCCGGTCGCAGGTTCGAGTCCTGCAAGGTCCACCATTTAATATTTATCACGGAGGAATACCCAAGTTTGGCTGAAGGGATCGGTCTTGAAAACCGACAGGGGAGTCAAATCCCGCGGGGGTTCGAATCCCTCTTCCTCCTCCATTTTTAAAAAATGAGTGGACAAATTTTTTTGATATAATTATCGCGGGGTGGAGCAGTTCGGTAGCTCGTTGGGCTCATAACCCAAAGGTCGCAGGTTCAAATCCTGCCCCCGCAACCAAATGGTCCCGTGGTGTAGCGGTTAACATGCCTGCCTGTCACGCAGGAGATCGCCGGTTCGATCCCGGTCGGGACCGCCATTTTATAAATATGTGGGTCAGTAGCTCAGTCGGTAGAGCATTAGATTGAAGCTCTAAGTGTCGGCGGTTCGATTCCGTCCTGACCCACCATATTGCGGGTGTAGTTTAGTGGTAAAACCTCAGCCTTCCAAGCTGATGATGAGGGTTCGATTCCCTTCACCCGCTCCAATAATGGGCCTATAGCTCAGCTGGTTAGAGCGCACGCCTGATAAGCGTGAGGTCGGTGGTTCGAGTCCACTTAGGCCCACCATTATTCCGAAGTAGCTCAGTGGTAGAGCACCGCACTGTTAATGCGATGGTCGTAGGTTCGAGTCCTACCTTCGGAGCCATACTGGGGAAGTACTCAAGTGGCTGAAGAGGCGCCCCTGCTAAGGGTGTAGGTCGGTAACACCGGCGCGAGGGTTCAAATCCCTCCTTCTCCGCCAGTATTTGGCCCCTTGGTCAAGCGGTTAAGACACCGCCCTTTCACGGCGGTAACACGGGTTCGAATCCCGTAGGGGTCATATTAAAAGCGTCATGCATTCATATGCATGACGCTTTTTTCATTTTCTATATTTTGTTGGTTGCGTGAAGTGAAACTGTGTATTGCCATTCCTAGTATTACCATGGTTAAGCCAATTAATGCTATTGGAGAAGGAAATGCGATGCTTAGAAGAAAAAATTCACCTATTAACGCAAATATAACTTCCATAGATTGTGTGGCTTCAACCGCGGCAAGCTTTGACATGTTGTTTCTGACCATATCGGTTGCCATAAAAAATAGAACAGTTGCTACTACTCCTGAACTGATGGCAACTATCAAAGATTGATAAAGTTGAGAATTAGAAGGTGGTCCAGTTGTCGAGAAACCATAAATTGAAAGAATCAACCAAAGGGGAAGACTAGCAATCGTCATTCCAAGCACGCGTTGAAATGCGTCTAACCGACCTTCACAAACTTCCATCATTTTTCTATTTCCAAGTGGATAAGCGAAAGCTGCAATTAAAACGGGTACTAATCCAAGCAGTAACGTAAAAGTACTGACATTAGTTAGGTGATCAAGTTGAAGAAGAGCTATTCCAGCCAAGATAAAAGTTGAAAATAATAGGCCTTTAACCGGTATGCGTTGTCTGTGCATTACGATTTGGCCGGATATATGAATTTTAACGAAAAAAAGAGGAGCCAGTAAAGTTCCAGCAATGATTGTAAATTGCCAAGTTCCGGCTATTAGCCATCCTGGAGAGTATGCTGCTGCAAAACACAAGGGGACGTAAAAAAGGCCAAATCCTATAAAACTCCACAACAACCACTTTATTTTATGTTTTTTCATTTCTTGGAGGAGCGGAAGCAAATTGCCCCTAAGCATCACAATCAATAAAAGGAAGGGAATCATAAATAGATAGCGCAAGGACGCACTCCAAACCCAATGGCCTCCTTGTGCTTCCATTAAAGCATTAACAACAAAAGTGACTGCAAAAAACAATGCCCCTCCAATACCTAATAAAATTGGTTTCATAGGAAATCCCCTTTAAAATATATTAGATACAATATATCGTAACTAAAAAAATTTCACCACTCTTATTTTTAATTGGACATTCGATAGCTGTTTCTATAATAAAAAGCTGATGGGCGTATTGCCATCAGCTCTTAGGTATTAAGATAAAAAGTAATCTACTAGTAAACCGATTGCCAACAGGAAATTGAATAAAGTATTTGTGATTCCTGTATCTTTCATGGCAGGCATTACTTGTAGAGGTTCAGTGTAGCGCTTAAAAGTCATAATTACCTTTAGTGGCTTAATAACACTCAGTAGCACCAATAAAGCCCAAGGCGTAACAATTCCGATTACCACTAATAAGATAATCCAAGTATAAGATAAAATAAAGAACCACATGAAGATGGTAACTGCAGCCGGCCTGCCAGCTAAGATCGCCAAAGTGCGCCGCCCACTTTTTTTATCTCCGACCATGTCGCGGATGTTATTGGCCATCATAATTGCCGCTACGAGCAAGGTGCTGGGGACAGCTAACATAACAGCGGTAGAGGTGATCGTTTCTGTTTGAATATAAAAAGCGACAATCACAATAAGGAAGCCCATGAACAATCCTGAAAACAATTCACCTAGTGGCGTGTAAGCTATCGGATATGGGCCTCCGGTGTAAAAATAACCAACTAGCATGCCAATGCCTCCGACTGCCAATAGCCACCAACTGGTAGAGGCTGCAATATAAAGTCCCAATACCGCGGAGATGGCGTAGAGCAGGAATGCCAGTGCCAAAACGGTTTTAGGCGAAACACCATTTCGGACAATTGCGCCTCCGATGCCAACGGATTCTTCAGTATCAAGCCCTCTCGCATAATCATAATATTCATTGAACATATT
The DNA here is from genome assembly GCF_041320495.1 of Planococcus sp. SSTMD024. Classification (NCBI taxonomy): domain Bacteria; kingdom Bacillati; phylum Bacillota; class Bacilli; order Caryophanales; family Caryophanaceae; genus Planococcus; species Planococcus sp. SSTMD024. The sequence continues at coordinate 2,933 of NZ_JBGGNS010000006.1, forward strand.
GGTTGCTGCTTGAATCAGCAAACTGGCGATAAGCATGGCCAAGAACAGCGTCCAATCTAAAGCTGTATAATGGATTGCGATCATTGTCCCAAGAAACACTGGGGCGAAAGATGCGGTTAAAGTATGTGGCCGTGTAAGCTGCCACCAGACGCGCCATCCACTATCAGCTTGTATAGAATGTGTCATTTCTATCTCTCCTATTCATTTCTTTCCAACCTATATTGTACTTCAAAACGCAGAGATTTACAGCATATGTTGTGCTGAATTCCAGAGAAAGGGGTATGATAGAAGGTAGAGATTAAAATGTATCGCAGCAAATTGAAGCTGCAGTAAACGGAGGTAATCCGGTGAATTCACAATCGTATTCATCAACTGAACAGATGGAAGCGAATCGCTTTAGCGGCTATCGCTTTTATACAGAAACTATTGAAGTATCGACCATGTCTGCTCTGGCATTTTTTGAAGCTGGGCAAGAACAATATGAAGGCAAGCGCATGTTTTGGCAGAACCGTGAAAAGTCCTTTACTATGGTCGGTCTTGGACATGCCTATGTGTTGACGGCAGATGATTATAAAGGGCGTTTCAGCAGCATTCAGAAGGATTGGAAAGCCTTGAGTGCCCAATTGGTGAACGAAGAGACGGCAGTGCAGCCAGTTCTATTTGGAGGCTTTTCATTTGATCCTTTGAACGATCAGCCGAGCGAGTGGCGAAACTTCCCGCAGGCTTATTTCGCTGTGCCAACGTTTCAGCTTATTATCAAAGGTGAGCAGGCATACGTTAGCGTTCATTTGATCACTAAGCAGCCAAATAGCTTTATGGATTTTGAAGCGCTGCGGAAAGAACGTGACCGATTGATTCATGGCGCGCAAGTTTCGGAGCCAAAAGCGTATCAAAAACCCCGAGTTTCCGATAAAAAGGAACTGAAAAAAGACGAGTATATGCGGTCCATCGAAAAAGTAACGGATGTAATCCGTGCAGGCGAAGTCGATAAGGTGGTTATCGCAAGAGCGCTGGAACTTGGTTTTGAGGAAGCTTTAGCCCCGGCATCTGCCCTTTACCAAGCAGCCAATGAACAGCCTGAAAGCTTTTTGTTTGGGCTGGAAGCCGGCGAACAATTCTTCTTCGGGGCGACTCCAGAGCGCCTCGTTAAAGTAGAACAGCAAAAAGCCTTGTCTACGTGTTTGGCAGGTTCTACACCCCGCGGCCAATCGGTTGAACAGGACGAAGCGCTGGGGCAAGCCTTATTGAATGATGCGAAAAACCGTTCCGAGCATCAGTATGTTGTGCAGATGATCGGCGACGTGTTTCAGGAACATTGTTCGAATCCGCGCATTCCGCAAAATCCTAAGCTAATGAAAATTCGTGATATACAACATTTGTATACGCCAGTGGAAGGCGAGCTGAAAAATGGCAGTTCACTATTGGATCTGGTCGAGGCGCTCCATCCGACGCCGGCGCTTGGCGGGGAGCCGAAACAGCAAGCATTGAGCTTAATCCGCTCATATGAACCATTGAATAGAGGGTATTATGCAGCGCCAATCGGTTGGATTGATGCAAAAGGCGACGGTGAATTCGCCGTAGCGATTCGTTCGGCTTTGCTTGATGGAGATAAAGCCTATTTATTTGCGGGCGGCGGCATTGTGGCAGATTCTACGCCAGAAGCTGAATACGATGAGACATGGGTAAAGTTCCGCCCGATGCTTCGTGTACTGGGAGGAAATTTACATGACGAATCGTGAGTTTCTAACTGAATATGTTTCGGCATTTACACATTCATTGGTGCATGCCGGAGTAAAAAAAGTGGTCATCAGCCCAGGCTCTCGTTCAACGCCTCTTGCTTATGCTTTTATGAAACAAGAGGGTATGGAGACGTATCGTCAAATAGATGAACGTTCGGCTGGGTTTTACGCGCTTGGCTTGGCAAAAGCTTCGAACAGCCCGGTTGTTTTGATTTGTACATCAGGCACCGCGGCAGCCAATTATTTTCCTGCGATTGTGGAAGCCTATTATGCGCGTGTGCCACTTCTCGTAGTCACAGCGGATCGCCCGCATGAGCTTCGTGAAGTCGGGGCTCCGCAAGCGATCAACCAAATCAATTTGTTCGGCTCCCATGTCAAATGGTCAGCCGACCTGCCGTTGCCCGAACAAAACAACCGTCTGGACTTTTTGAAGCGCCATTTGGGACGTGCTGCAGCCATGGCTGAAACAGCGCCAAAAGGTCCGGTTCATTTGAATGTGCCGTTCCGCGAACCGCTGGGCATCGATTTCGAGCAGCCTTACGAGAGCGACGGAGAACCGTACCGTTTTGAAAGCGGCCAGCAGCTGACTGATGAAGCTGCGGCATTTTTACGAGAAGTATTCAGTCATTCTCGCGGCTTGTTGATTGCTGGGGAAAATACTGCACAGGTTTCATCGGAGCAATGGGAGTTTATCCGCCGTCTCGGATGGCCTGTGCTTGCCGATCCGTTATCGAATTTACGGTCGAATGTACCAGAGGATCTCATGGAGGTAATCGTCGATTCATATGATGCTTTGTTGAAAACCGAAAAATTTGCTGATAGTGTAGCGCCGGATGTGGTCGTACGGATCGGGCCGCAGCCGGTTTCCAAACCGCTAAGCCAGTTTTTGGCGAAAAACAAGCCTATGCGCTATGTCGTCATCGATGAAAGCCCGTTGTTCAGGGATCCGCTATCAGCCATCACGCATCATATCCAACAACATGCTTCTGTTTTATGGGAGTTAAGCTTGGATATAAAAGCTCCAAACCCATACTTGCGGAAATGGATAAAAGCAGGGGAATTGGTGGGGCAGACCATGTCCGCACATTGCCAGCAAGAGTTGGATGAAGGCGTGTTGGCTAAAGTCTTTTTCGATGAACTCGATGGCTGTGATTTGACCGTCAGCAGCAGCATGCCGATCCGAGATGCGGATACGTATTTCCAGGCGACGCAGCGGGATGTGCGGGTTTATGCCAACCGCGGTGCAAATGGGATTGACGGAGTGGTATCGACCGCCTTTGGAATCCAGGCAGCGAATAAACGGCCCGGCTATTTATTGATTGGTGATTTGGCTTTGTTGCATGATCTGAACGGCTTGCTTGCTTCGAAACTGCAAGCTGCCGATATGACCATTGTCGTGATGAATAATGACGGTGGCGGGATATTCTCTTATTTGCCGCAGTCGAAAGAAGAGCGCTATTACGAGGAACTGTTTGGCACGCCGACTGGAATCCAATTCAAAGCGGCAGCTGAAATGTACAATGCGGAATATTTCTCTGCGGAGACTGTGGAAGAATTGCAGTCGGCGCTTAGAACACCGAAAGAAAAGCCGGTGCGCATCATTGAAGTGGCGACGGACCGTGCCAATAATGTAAAGGTTCACCGAAAATTGTGGAGCCGGCTGGATGAGGGTCTAAACCCATGGAATTGATGGCAGATGGAGTTCGCTACCACATTGAGGTGACGGGGGAGGAAGCTCGCCCTGTCCTGGTCTTGCTCCACGGCTTTACGGGCAGCACCGCTACTTGGAAAATGGCCATTGAAAACTGGCGCGACTACCGGATTGTGGCGATTGACTTGATTGGGCATGGCCAGACAGAAAGCCCGCCAGATGAAAGCCGTTATACAATGGAGCGGCAGCTGGATGACCTTGACTTCATTTTTAAGGCAATGAAGTTGGAGAAATTCAATTTGCTCGGCTATTCGATGGGCGGTCGCACGGCGCTTGCGTATGCGTGTGAATTTCCGGATCGCATTGACCGGCTTGTATTGGAGAGTGCTTCACCCGGCTTGAAATCAGAAGGTGCAAGAGAAGAGCGGCGAGATCGGGATGCTCAGCTAGCTACTAATATTGTTGATGGTGGACTAGAGCAATTTGTTGAGAAGTGGGAGAATATCCCGTTGTTCGACAGCCAGAAATCCTTGCCGGAATCTGTGCGCAAGCAAGTGAAGCAAGAGCGGCTGGCACAATCTGCAGTAGGCTTGGCGAACAGCTTGAAGAGCATGGGCACAGGTTCACAGCGATCGTATTGGAACTGCCTTTCGGAATTGGAGATGCCGGTTTTACTGATCACCGGTGAGTTGGATCCAAAGTTTTGCGCTATCGCGCGTGAGATGCAGGAGCTCTTGCCGAACGCGGAACACTGCATCATTTCGGCAGGACATGCGATTCATGTGGAAAAACCGGCTGAATTTGCTACAATGGTTATGGAACGATTAAATGGAATAAATGAGGAGGACTAGTATGTCAACACGTCAATGGGTTACAGAACTTACATATGAAGACATCAAATACGAAACATACAATGGGATTGCCAAAATCACCATTAACCGTCCGGAAGTGCGCAATGCGTTCCGTCCGAAAACGGTTCATGAGTTGATCGACGCATTTTCACGTGCGCGCGACAACTCGGATGTCGGCGTCATCGTCTTGACAGGCGAAGGGGAAAAAGCATTTTGTTCAGGCGGCGACCAATCCGTTCGCGGACACGGCGGCTATGTCGGGGAAGATGAAATTCCACGCCTTAATGTCTTGGACTTGCAGCGCTTGATCCGCGTTATTCCGAAACCGGTTGTCGCGATGGTTGCTGGATTCGCAATTGGCGGCGGACACGTACTCCACGTTGTTTGTGATTTGACGATTGCTGCAGACAACGCACGCTTCGGCCAAACGGGACCGCGCGTCGGTTCATTTGATGCAGGCTACGGCTCTGGCTATTTGGCACGCATCATCGGACATAAGAAAGCTCGTGAAATCTGGTACTTGTGCCGCCAATACGATGCACAGGAAGCGCTTGATATGGGCCTTGTCAACACAGTGGTACCTTACGAGCAATTGGAAGATGAAACCGTGAAATGGTGCGAAGAAATGCTTGAAATGAGCCCGACTGCATTGCGTTTCGTCAAAGCGGCAATGAATGCGGATACGGACGGCCTTGCTGGACTTCAGCAAATGGCTGGCGACGCGACTTTGCTTTATTACACAACGGATGAAGCGAAAGAAGGCCGCGATGCGTTCAAAGAAAAACGCAAACCGGACTTCGGCCAATTCCCGCGTTTCCCATGATCATATGAATTTGAAAGAGCTGTCTTCTTCGGAGGCAGCTTTTTTTCAATCGATTAATTGTAAAAGAAAGGATTTTGAAAATGACTTATCCGAATTGGCTATCGCAGCGCGCTTATTTGACGGGAAATCAAATGGCTTTATCATTCGGCGAGAATGAATGGACTTTTGCAGAAGTAAACAAGATCGCCCTCGATTATGCCGGGAAGCTGGCACATTATGGCATTACGGAGCATTCGCGTATGGCTTTGCTCGCTAAATCGAATGCTGAAGCTGTGTTTGTCATGTATGGCTGCCTGCATCTCGGCTGTGAAATGGTCATGCTTAATGAAAGGTTGGCGGGAGCGGAACTGGCTTATCAAATTGAAGACGCAAAGGTGGACCGAGTATTTGTAGGGGCTGAATTATTCGAAAAAGTGGCGGCAGTGCAGCCGGTTTCTTTTGAGCAATTGAGGCAGGCGCCATGCACGGACTTTACATTAAAAGCGGAATGGGCGAAAGACCGCACTGTATCCATCATGTATACATCCGGCACGACGGGCAATCCGAAAGGGGTACGGCAGACCGCTGAAAACCATTTTTCCAGTGCGGTGTCTTCTGCGCTGAATTTGGGCGTGTCTCCTGGTGATGTCTGGCTGTGCACGATGCCGTTATTCCATATCAGCGGTTTCTCGATTTTGATGCGGTCGCTCGTCTACGGGATGGGCGTCCGGCTTTACGACAAATTCGATGCTGCGGCGTGTGCGGATGAATTATGCAAAGGGCAAGTGACGCACAGTTCGGTGGTCGCTGTCACGCTGGACCAAGTATTGCGAGAGATCGAGCAGCGGCAACTATGCGTGTCCCCACGCTTTAAGCAAGTTCTTGCAGGCGGCGGCCCGGTACCGGTGTCTTATTTGCAGCGGGCAGAAGCGCATGGTATTCAAGTGCTTCAAACTTACGGCATGACCGAAACATCTTCGCAGACGACGACTTTGCAGCCGGCTGATGCGAAAACAAAAATCGGTTCTGCTGGAAAACCTTTATTTTTATATCAAGTAAAAATTGAGGGGGCGAAAACCGGGGAAGCGGGTGAGATTCTTATTAAAGGGCCTCAAGTGACCCCTGGCTATATCGGCAAGTTCAAGGACCGGCCTGTGCAGAAAGACGGCTGGCTTGCAACAGGAGATATCGGTTATTTGGATGCAGAAGGATTTTTATTCGTCGTCGACAGGCGCTCGGATTTGCTTGTTTCTGGCGGGGAGAACGTGTACCCGGCAGAAATCGAGAAAGTGTTGATGGCCCATCCATCCGTCCGGGAAGCGGGGGTTTGCGCGATGGCAGACAGCACGTGGGGAGAAGTGCCGGCGGCGTTTGTCGTGCTCGATGATCCCAAAGTGTTGGATGAGCTTTCGCAATTTTGCCGGGAACAGCTGGCCGGTTATAAAGTGCCAAAGTTGTTCCGTATGGTGGATGCGCTGCCGCGGAATGCATCGAATAAACTGCTCAGAAGGGAATTGAAGACATGGCTGTAATTGCCGGCATTGAATTCCACAAAGTGAAACAGCCTTTAAAGCAGCCTTTCATCACCGTATTGCAAAAAGTCGAAAAACGGGAAGTGACGGTGGTAATTGTCCGGGACGCTGAAGGGCGAGAGGGCTACGGAGAATGTGTCGCATTTGATACGCCATGGTATACCGAAGAAACTGTGACAGGCAGCCGCTTTGTGATGGATCAGGTGCTGGCCCCGCTTTTGCTGGAGGAGCAGTTGGAGCATCCGGCTGAGGTGGCGCGTTTATTCTCAATGGTCAAAGGCAATCATATGGCAAAAGCGGCTATCGAAATGGCAGTATGGGATTTATTTGCCAAGCGCCAAGGGGTACCGTTGTATGAATTTGTGGGGGGAGTCTCTGCTTCGATTCCAGCAGGCGTGGTCGTCGCAGGAAAGAGCGATGAACTGTCCCGGAATGTCGAGATGGCAATCGGCAGCGGTTACCGGCGCATCAAACTGAAGGTTTCGCCTGATTCGGATGCGGCTTTATTGAAAAAGCTTGTTGCATCTCATCCAGAGATTTCTTTCTATGCCGATGCCAATGGCAGTTTTTCGGGACGCGCTTTGGAAGAGTTGCTGGCATTTGACCAGGCGGGTTTCACGCTGATCGAACAGCCTTACGGAGAACAAGAGTGGGACGCCCACCGGATTGCCCGGTCAAAAATGACAACGCCAGTCTGCCTGGATGAAAGCATCCATAGCCTCGAAGATGTGAAGCGGATGGCGGAGCAGCAAGCAGGGGACATTATTGTTTTGAAGATGGGCCGGCTCGGTGGTTGGGCAGAAACTTTAAAAGTCGTCGAGTTCTGCAGAAATGAGCAGATCGCCATGTGGGTCGGCGGCATGATCGAGTTTGGCGTATCGAAAGCGCATAATCTGGCCCTGGCGTCACTGCCGGAAGTGAAATTGACAGGTGATTTTTCAGACTCGAATCATTTTTGGCAGACAGATATCGTCTCTCCGGAAATCTGTGTGGAGCATGGGGAAATCAAGCTAAGCGACAGCCCAGGCATCGGGTATGAACTGAAAATATAAAAAAACTCGCCGAGTGATCGGCGAGTTTTTGTTATTTCAAGACCGTTTCCAGTGCTTGAAGATTTCTTTCCATTAAAGTGAAATAAGTTTCGTCGTTATCGATGTCTTCTTGTGTCAGGACACCCAAGTTATGCATTTCAATCGCTTCGGCGCCGACTTCGTTTTGGATGACTTCCGTCAAATTCGACGAGACGTTTTGCTCGAAGACGATGTATTGAATGTCTTTGTCACGCGCCATGTCGACAATTTCCGTGAGTTCCTTTTGGGATGGTTCGTCTTGGCTGTTCAAGCCTGCGACGGCCACTTGTTCAAACCCATAAGGCGCTGCCAGGTAGCCGAATGCTGCGTGGGATACGAAAAAGGTGTCGCGTTCGACTTTTTCATCCAAGTTTTGGAACGATTCGTCAAGTGCTTCTAGTTCGGAAACGAGTTCTTCATAATTCTTGTTGAATTCCTCTGCACCTTCCGGGTCTTTTTCCGTTAAAGCATCGCGGACAGAAGCGGCGAGTTCTTGGCTTAAGACAGGGGAGATCCAGACGTGCGGATCAGTGGAGCCGTGGTCATGGCCTTCGTGGCCGCTTTCTTCCTCGTGGCTGTCATCTTCGCCCTCATGGCCGTGTGCATCTTCTTCGTGGCCATGTTCATCTTCTTCATGCCCGTGATCGTCTTCAGTGTGTGTGTCGGCTTGTGCACCTGCGGCAGCTTCGAGCTGTTCATCGGTGATTCCATCTGCCGTAGCGACAAATTCGAGGTCTTCGTTTTGAAGCGTATCCTGTGCGCTGTCGATAAAGCCTTCAAGCCCTAAACCGACATAAAAGAGCAAGTCGGCATCTGCCATATTGATCATGTCCTTTTGGGTCGGCTCAAAGCTGTGTTCATTAGCGCCAGCCGGGTATACCGATTTGACGTCAACACGCTCGCCGCCGATGCGTTCTGCAAAATAGACGAGCGGGTAAACGGTCGCATAAACATCGAGTTTTCCTTCTGCCGTTTCACCTTCAGCCCCGCTGTCGGTTTCTGTATCGCTGCCGCATGCGGCCAATAATAAAATAAGTGCTATACCTGCAAATAATGCCAGTTTCTTCATGAAATGTCCCTCCAAATTTGATGCGTGTTCATAAAATGTAATCGTTACGTTTTATTGACTCTTAGAATCATACAATAGAATCTTCGTGAACACAAGAAAAAAACCCGCCTATTTTTTAGGGGGCCATTCTTCTGGGACAAAATCCACTCCGCCTTTATGGAACGGGTGGCAGCTCAATATGCGGCGGGTGGCGAGGTAGCCGCCTTTTAATGCGCCATGTTTTTCCACCGCTTCGATGCCGTAATGGGAGCAAGTCGGATAGAATCTGCAGCTCGGCGGCGACAACGGGGAGATAAAGCGTTGATAGAAACGGAACAGCTTCACTAATGCGGTTTTCATCGTGATTCCACTCTTTTCTTGTTTGGTTGCGGTTCGTTGATGTTTATTGTAGGGGTTTTAAAGGTATTTATAAAGCAGAAGAGCTTATCAAAAAAATGGAGAGTGATGAATTGTGTCAACAGCATTAAACGAAGAATTGAACGTACAAGTCGCTACATGGTCGGTGGTCTATACAAAATTACATAATTTCCACTGGTATGTCAAAGGGCCATCTTTCTTTACCTTGCATGTGAAGTTTGAAGAATTATATAACGAAGCGACGCTTCATATGGATGAAATTGCTGAGCGTCTCCTGGCACTTGGCGGAAAACCCGTCGCGACAATGAAAGAACAGCTCGAATTGTCTGTCGTGGATGAAGCGACAAGCAGCGAGAGCGCGGAGCAAATGGTCGACGCACTTGTTTCCGATTACGACAAGATCATGAAATCCTTGAAAAAAGGGATGGGACTTGCCGCAGAAGACGGCGATGATATGACAGAGGACATGCTGAATGCCATCCATCAAAACCTAGAGAAGCATTCTTGGATGCTGTCTGCATTTCTCGGCGAAAAGAAGTAGAATAGAGGAAATGGGCGTACGACCGTTAGCCGGTTGTGCGCCTTTTCTGAAGCCGGGAGGATTATTTTATGGAATATAAAGACTTGAATGGCTGCACTTGCCGTTTGTTTTTTGAAAAAGGGCAGTCGCAATTTGAAAGCCGGCATGTGCTGGTAATAGGAAAATGTAACGGGAATTGGCTGTTGACGAGGCATTCCGTGCGTGGCCTTGAATTTCCCGGGGGAAAAGCCGAGCCATGCGAATCGCTGGATCAGGCGGCGAAGCGGGAAGTATACGAAGAAACGGGAGCTATCGTCAATGACTTGGAATGGCTTGCCGAATATACAGTTTATACCGGTAAACCTTTCAGCAAAACGGTATTTACAGCCGTTATTGAGGACATGAAGCAAGTGAAGTGGATGGAGACGGACGGGCCGGTGCTGGTTCCGAATCTTATAATCGATGAAAATTACAGCTTTCTCATGCGTGACGCGGGCATGGAAGCAATTATAAAGAAGGTGAAGACTATTGAAAAATGGGGATATTGAATCGATGAGATGGTATCCGTCGCCGAATCCTAAGGTGCGCTTGCGGGAAGTGACGTATTGGTCTGAGGGCTTGCGCATTAAAGGTTTATTGGCACAGCCGAAAACAAGCGACGCCAAAAGCGCCATCTTATACTTGCGCGGGGGCATCCAGTCCATCGGGATGGTGCGGCCGGCACGGATCGCGCAATTTGCGGGGATGGGCTTTACTGTTTTTGCGCCATATTACCGCGGCAACCGGGGCGGCGAAGGGAAAGATGAGTTTGCCGGAGAAGATCGCTATGATGCCGTCAATGCCGTGGATGTGCTGAAAAAGTTCAGTACAGGCCCTGTGCATTTGCTGGCTTTTTCAAGAGGCGGCATCATGGCGCTTTGGACGGCTGTGCTGAGAAGCGATATATGTTCTGTTGTGACTTGGGCAGGTGTTACGGATACGGTACTGACGTACAAAGAACGGCTCGATATGCGCCGCATGATGAAACGGCTTTACGGCGGCACGCCGAATACCGCGCTTCCGGCATTTGAGGAGCGCAATCCACTGATGCGCATCGGGGAAAGCGACGCCGCTTACTTGATTATCCACGGCTTGAAAGACGACAATGTTTCACCCCAGCAAGCCTTCTTGTTGGAAGAAGCTTTGCAGCTCAACGATCAGCCATGCGAAACCTGGTATTTCCCGGAGTACACACATTTTTTCCCGCCATTGGCAAACCGCAAGACCGCGAAAGCGCTGACGCTGTGGATGAAAGAGCAGGAGAAGCGCAAAGAGGGTACAGCAGAGACTATTCCTGATAACGCACAGGCTTAATGCGACGATTAAGGGCGAAACTAAAAAAGGACGAAGAGAAATGACCATTTCTCTTCGTCCTTTTATGATTGGATCAGTTATGGGTAGGGCCGCCTTTTTGGCTGATGCCAGCATCCACAGTGCCGAATTTTTCAAAGTTGTCTTTGAACTTCTTCGCCAATTCCTGTGCTTTTTGGTCATAAGCTTCTTTATCAGCCCATGCATTGCGCGGGTTCAATACTTCAGTCGGAACGCCTGGGATTTCTTTCGGCATATTCAAGCCGAAGACGGATTCATGTTCCATTTCCACGCCGTTCAAGTCGCCGCGGATCGCTGCGCGAACCATCGTGCGTGTGTAGGACAATTTCATCCGGCTTCCAACTCCGTAGATGCCGCCAGTCCATCCTGTGTTCACGAGGTAAACATCTGCACCGTGCTCATCGATTTTGTCGCCGAGCATTTCCGCATAGACGGTCGCGTGAAGCGGGAGGAATGGTGAGCCGAAGCACGTCGAGAATGTCGCTTCTGGTGATGTGATGCCGCGTTCTGTGCCGGCAAGTTTCGATGTATAGCCGCTTAGGAAGTGGTACATTGCTTGTTCTTTGGTCAATTTGCTGATTGGAGGCAATACGCCGAACGCGTCCGCCGTCAAGAAGACGATCGTCTTCGGGTGACCTGCGACAGAAGGGACGACGATGTTATCGATGGCATCGATCGGGTATGCTGCACGCGTGTTTTCTGTCAGCGATCCGTTGTCGTAATCCGGGATGCGCGTATCTTCGTCAACGACTACGTTTTCAAGGACCGAGCCGAAACGGATAGCGTCAAAGATTTGCGGCTCGTTTTCACGCGACAAGTTGATCGTTTTTGCGTAGCAGCCGCCTTCGATGTTAAAGACGCCGTTATCGGACCAGCCGTGCTCATCGTCGCCGATTAATTTGCGGTCTTGGTCAGCCGACAAAGTCGTTTTCCCTGTACCGGAAAGTCCGAAGAACAAGGCGACATCGTCATTTTTTCCGACATTCGCCGAGCAGTGCATCGGCAGGATGCCTTTTTCAGGAAGGATGTAGTTCATGATCGAGAAGATGGATTTCTTCATTTCGCCTGCGTATTCCGTACCGCCGATCAAAATGATTTTCTTTTCCATCGAAACGATGATGAAGGTTTCGGAATCCGTTCCGTCCACTGCAGGGTCTGCGTGGAAAGTCGGGGCGTAAACGACAGTGAATTCAGCTTCATGCGCCTTCAGTTCTTCCGCAGTCGGGCGGATGAACAATTGATGGGCGAACAGGTTATGCCACGCATATTCGTTAATCGTCTGAATCGCAAGGCGGGACTCGGGATCCGCGCCGGCAAAGCCTTTGAAGACGTACAAAGCGTCTTTTTCTTTCAAATGATTGAGGACTTTAGCATATAGGTTTTCGAAGATTTCAGAGGAAATCGGGCGATTGACGCTGCCCCAGTCAATTTTGTCTTTCGAAATCGCCTCTTCTACCATATACTTGTCTTTAGGCGAACGGCCAGTGTATTTGCCTGTTTCCGCTTTGACTGCGCCTTCACGCGTCAATACTGCCTCCCCGCGGGATGTTGCTGCCTCTACCAATTGGGGGACGGATAGTTGGATATTGACATTGGAGCCGTTCAAAAGCTCTTTCAAATCATTTGCTAGATTCACTGAAGTCATATATATGTACCTTCCTTTTCGTTTATTCCCAAATGAATGGGGAAGATGTATATTCGAACATTAGTATAACACATTAACGCGATTAGTCTATACTAATAACTAGAAATCTATCAATGTTCATGATTTGTGAATTTTTAATAGTAGAAAAAGCTGCATGCTTAAACGTCTGGCAACCGTTTCCGGTAAAAACGTTGACAGCTGGGGCCGCATTCCGTATGATGGGAAATTGAACGGATACTCTTATTCCGAGCTGGTGGAGGGTGCAGGCCCGATGAAACCCGGCAACCTGCTGCAATTGCAGCGATGGTGCCCAACCTGAAGCAAGGCGAATGCCTTGGACGATAAGAGTGAAAGGTGCTTATGATGATTATTCCTTTCCTCATGTATTAAGATGAGTGAAGGGATTTTTTTATGGAATGCCCTTAATCCTCGTGTGCAGGCTGAAAAAGCTGGAAGTTCAATTCCATAGGTGGAAACGGACTTGACATGGGAAAATGAGTACCGTATCAATTTCGAGAGCAATCTCGCAGGATATAAGGAGGAACTTTTTTTGACAAACCGTCGATTATTCACATCAGAATCAGTAACAGAAGGGCATCCGGATAAAATTTGCGACCAAATTTCAGACGCAATCCTGGATGCGATCCTAACAGAAGACCCGAATGCGCGTGTCGCATGCGAGACGACTGTAACGACAGGGCTCGTCCTTGTCGCAGGTGAAATCACGACATCCACATATGTAGACATTCCGAAAGTCGTCCGCCAGACCGTCAAAGAGATCGGCTATACACGTGCGAAATACGGATTCGATTCCGAGACGAGCGCAGTGTTGACAGCGATTGATGAGCAGTCGGCGGATATCGCTGCCGGCGTCAACGTGGCACTTGAAGCGCGTGAAGGCCAGATGACCGACAAAGAGTTGGATGAGATCGGAGCAGGCGACCAAGGCTTGATGTTCGGGTATGCGTCAAACGAAACAGAGGAATTGATGCCATTGCCGATCAGCCTGGCGCACAAACTCGCACGCCGCTTGGCAGAAGTGCGCAAAGAAGAAATCTTGCCGTATTTGCGCCCTGATGGCAAAACGCAAGTAACGATTGAATATGATGAGAACAATAAACCAGTGCGTGTCGATACGATCGTCATTTCGACGCAGCACCATCCTGAAGTATCGTTGGAGCAAATCCAACGCAACTTGAAAGAATACGTCATCAACGAAGTCGTGCCGGCCGAACTGCTTGACGCCGAAACGAAATACTTCATCAACCCGACAGGACGCTTTGTCATCGGCGGGCCTCAAGGTGATGCAGGGCTTACAGGCCGCAAAATCATCGTTGATACGTACGGTGGTTATGCACGACATGGCGGTGGCGCATTCTCCGGTAAAGATGCGACAAAAGTCGACCGTTCCGGCGCGTATGCAGCCCGTTATGTGGCGAAGAATATCGTCGCGTCTGGCCTTGCCGATAAATGTGAAGTGCAGCTAGCCTATGCAATCGGCGTGGCACATCCGGTATCGATTGCGGTCGATACGTTCGGCACAGGGAAAGTCAGCGAAGACAAATTGATCGAACTCGTGCGCGCAAACTTTGATTTGCGCCCGGCCGGCATCATCAAGATGCTCGACCTGCGCCGCCCGATCTACAAACAGACAGCGGCTTATGGCCATTTCGGACGCACGGATGTCGACCTTCCGTGGGAACGCACAGACAAAGCGGATGCTTTGAAACAACAAGCAAACGCATAATAAAAAGCAGGCGGATTTTTCCCGCCTGCTTTTTCTATTGGAGTGATTTATAATAGGCGGCTTTTTCCGCATACTCCCGGACAATGCGTTCCATGTCCTTTTTGTCCGCTTCGTTCAGTTCACGTACCACTTTTGCCGGGCGTCCGAACGCCAGTGTGCCTGGCGGGATTTTCTTTCCTTGCGGGACGAGACTTCCGGCGCCGATGAATGCCCCTTCGCCAATTTCAGCGCCGTCCAGAATGATCGAGCCCATGCCGACCAGAGCGCCTTTTTTGATTTTGCAGCTGTGAAGGGTCACTTGATGGCCGATCGTGACATTGTCTTCTAGAATCAGCGGGTTGTCCGGGCTTTGGTGGAGCATCGACAGATCTTGGATATTGGTGTTTTTTCCGATAATGGTCGGTGCCACGTCGCCGCGGATGACTGTGTTAAACCAGACAGAGGAGTTTTCGCCGATCGTCACGTCGCCGGTGATGGTCGCGTAATCAGCAATGAATGCCGATTTGTCAATATTTGGTGATTTGTCTTTATATGGATAGATCATGGCAAAGCTCCTTTATCCTTGATAAGATGTAATTAGTTCTAATCGTATCAAAACAACGGAAAAGGTCAATCGATCAAGCTGCATAGGGGAGGCGCGGATTATGTGGAAATGGCAAGCGGAAGGCGATGCAAAAGGCGTTATCGTGTTGATCCATAGTGCATACGAAGAGCATAAGCGTTACGCATGGCAAATCGAAAAATGGCGCAGGAGCGGGTTTCATGTCTACATGGGCGACCTGCCGGGGCATGGGACGCAAGCTGCAGATGATTCGGTGCACCGTGAACAATTTTTCGAGTATGATAAAACGGCTGCTGAACTGCTGCGTTTGGCAGCGGGAAATGATTTGCCGATCGTGCTCGCCGGACACGGCCTCGGAGCAGCGGTTGCCATCCATGCCCTTGCTGAAAGCCGCCATCCCATAGCAGCGCTTATTCTCACATCGCCATGGTTTGAATTGCAAAAAGTGCCGAGCAAGCCAACACTTGCCTTGTCGGGCATCAGCAAGCTTACCGGAAAAGGAAAGATCGACCATGGCATCGAATTGCGCCATTTGACGAGACGCAAGTTCCAGGACGATTCAGCGGAGACCGATCAAACGATCCAAGCGTTCAGTTCACCGGCTTGGTGGAAGGAATTGCAAGGCTATTTGGAGCAGGCAGCACAAACACGGCTTCCCGATCTGCCGGTCATGCTCCACGTAGGCCAGCGCGATTTGATTACGCAAACCGCTGCTGCGCGCACTTGGCTGTCTAAGCAAGCCATGGCTGAATTCCAATTCAAGGAATGGCCGTTTTGCTACCACGACTTGCTGCAGGAACCGGAACGGGAAGAGATCTTCCAGGCAGCGCTGCGCTTTGCTGAAGCGGCAGCGGAATCCGAAAAAATGCGCCGCAGCCAATAAAACATCATTACACTAGCACCTGTACTAAAGAATAGAAAGGAAAGATCAACATGTCACTTCGTTTCAGCATATTAGACCAATCCCCGATCTCACAAGGCCAGACAGCCCGCGAAGCGCTTGCCGATACGGTCCAGCTGGCGACTCACGCAGAAGCTTGGGGCTATACGCGCTTTTGGGTGTCGGAGCATCACGATGCGAAAACTTTGGCGGGCTCTTCACCGGAAATCTTGATCAGCCATATCGGCGCAAAAACTTCATCGATTCGCCTGGGTTCTGGCGGCGTCATGTTGCCGCATTATTCGGCGTTTAAAGTGGCAGAGAACTTCAATTTACTGGAGAACCTATACCCAGGGCGCATCGATGCCGGTGTCGGCCGCGCGCCAGGCGGCATGCCGAGAGCATCGTTCGCTTTATCGAATGGCCGCTTGCGGGATGCGGGGCGCTTTCCTGAACAATTGGATGAGCTGCGCATGTATTTGGAAAACAGCATCCCCGAGTCGCATGATTATTACGGAATGAACGCAACTCCGGTGCCGCCGAAAGCGCCGCCGATCTGGATGCTCGGCTCTGGCGAGGGGTCCTCCCAATTAGCCGCCCAAAAAGGCTTGCCGTATATGTTCGCCCATTTCATCAACGGCGAAGGCGGGCAGGAGTTTGCAGCCAACTACAGAAAAAATTTCATTCCCCATAACGGCAATAGACCGTATACCGGCTTTGCGATTTTTGCCGTATGCCAGGAAACTCAGGAGCAGGCTGAAGATGTCGCGTCTTCACTTGACCTGTCGCTTGCGATGGGTGCGCAGGGCATGCCGTCTGACGGGACGCCGCCTCCGGAACAGGCCGTTGCTTACGAGTATTCGAAGTTCGAAAAGCTGCTCGTCGCAGAAAACCGCCGGCGCATGGTCGTCGGCGACCCTGTGCAAGTGGTGGATCAATTGGAAGTGCTCGGCGCGGAATATGGCGCCGATGAAGTGATGATCGTTTCCGTCGCCCACGATTTCAATGATAAGTTAACGACGTTCCGATTGATCGCTGAAGAAATGGTTAAAAGAACGTCCGAAAAGAAGCAGCAGGTTGAATAAACAGCCAGCTGCTTTTTTGCGTGTTTGCAAAAAAAGGTTTAGAGATGGGCTGGGGGGATAAAGAGTTGGAACGACAGAAATAAAGAAAGAAGGAATGGATATGTTTGAACGCACCGCAGGCAGCCACGTTGTCGAGCTATTGAAGCAATGGAATGTAGACCATATTTACGGAATGCCCGGGGACTCTATCAATGAATTGATGGAGGAACTGCGCAAAGTGGACATTCGTTTTATCCAGATCCGCCACGAGGAAACAGGGGCGCTTGCTGCTTCGGCTTATTCGAAACTAACCGGGCGCATCGGCGTGTGCCTGTCAATTGCAGGGCCAGGGGCGATCCATTTGCAGAACGGGTTGTATGATGCAAAGAAAGACAAAACACCGGTGCTCGCGATCGTCGGGCAAGTGACCAGCAGTTCTGTCGGGACCGATACGTTCCAGGAATTGAAATTGGAATCGATGTTTGAAGACGTGTCGGTTTATAACCGCCGCGTGCAAAATGCCGAACAATTGCCGGATATGCTCAATCAGGCGGTGCGCGCAGCGTATGCCGAAAAAGGCCCGGCTGTGCTCGTTGTGTCGGACGACCTATTCAGCACCAAAATCAAAAGAGAGAAGGAGATGACCTCTCCTGAATATTCCGTGCCGCATGTCCGGGCGGCGGAAGAAGATTTGAAGGAAGCGTTAAAGCTATTGGAATCCGCCAAAAAGCCGGTCATCCTGGCAGGCAAAGGCGCGCAGCAGGCATCCGGCGAAGTGTTGGCATTGTCGGAAAAACTGAAAGCCCCACTGATTGCATCGCTTCCGGCAAAAGGATTGATTCCTGATAATCACCCGAATAACCTCGGGCAGCTCGGGCAACTCGGAACGGAACCGGCTGAACAGGCGATGAAACAGGCGGACCTGGTTATTCTGGCAGGCACCGCATATCCGTACCGTGAGTATCTGCCGGATAAGGCGCAGGCAATACAGATCGATATTGATCCGCGCGTGATTGGAAAGTATTACCCAGCGACAGTGGGGGTAGTCGGTGAACTTGGACCGGCGCTTTCTTGGTTGACAGGTCAATTAGGTGAAAAAGATCCAGGTTTCTTGGATGAATTCAAAGAAAAAAGAAGCGATTGGCATGACAAATTGCGTGCTGATGTCGATAAACAAACCGATAGGCTTCAACCCCAGCAAGTCCTGGGTGAAATCCAGCACATCATGGAGCAGGACGCTGTCGTCTCACTCGATGTCGGAAGCATCACCATCTGGACGGCGAAATATTTGCAGTTAGCCGGCCAAAAGCTGGTCTTGTCTTCTTGGCTCGGCACGATGGGCTGCGGTTTGCCGGGAGCGATGGCAGCGAAACTGGCGTATCCGGAAAGACAGGCGATCGCCATCGTTGGGGACGGCGGATTTTCCATGGGCATGCAGGATTTTGTCACTGCGGTTAAATACGAGCTGCCAATGATCATCGTCGTCTTCAATAACCAGAAACTTCAATTGATAGAAGACGAACAGAAAATGGCAGGCAATAAGCCGACCAATGTCGAGCTGGCCAATATCGACTTTGCTGCGTTCGCTATTGCGTGCGGCGGTGGAGGCTATACGGTAAAAACGCGCGCTGAATTGCAAGATGCTTTATCAAAAGCGAAAGCAAGCAAACAGCCCGTCGTCATCGACGCATACGTGGAAGACATCTCGGCTGTATTCTAAAAGGAATGGCTATGAGACATTTGATGTAAATGAAAGGAAGGCGAAATGGATTGACTTCGAAAATGACAGCACTAGGATTTTACAAACCGGGGAATACGGAACAACCGCCTGAGTTCGAAGCGGTGGAGTTGGACAAACCTGAACCAAAAGGGCACGATTTGCTTGTCGAAGTGAAGGCGGTATCGGTGAATCCGACCGATTACAAAACGCGCGATTCGAAAAAACCGGACGATGATTCCTTGACAATCGTCGGAAGGGATGTCGCGGGTGTTGTGGTATCGACCGGAAGTGATTGTTCATTGTTCAAAGAAGGCGATGAAGTGTTTTATGCAGGAACCAATGTCCGGGCAGGCGGCCATAGCCAATTTCATTTGGTCGACGAGCGCATCGTCGGGAACAAGCCGAAAAACTTGGACTTCGCACAGGCGGCCGCCTTGCCATTGACGGGATTGACGGCGATGGAAGCCATGTTTGTGCGTTTGGGCATTTCGAAAAACCCGCAGGACAATGAAGGCAAGACCATCCTGATTATCGGCGCTGCAGGCGGCGTCGGTTCAATCGCTACGCAAATTGCCAATTTGGCAGGGCTTACCGTAATCGGGACGGCATCTAGGCCAGAAACGGTTGAGTGGGCAAAAAACCACGGCGCCCATCACACGATCAATCATCACCAGGAATTGCTGCCTCAATTGAAGGAACTGGAAATCGACGGAGTAGACTATATCTTCTGCCTGACAAATGTCGATGACCATATGGAAGGCATGGCTGAAGCAATCCGGCCGCAAGGAAAAATCTGTTCGATCTTGCCAGCGTTCGAGCCGCTTGAGCCGTCCTTGTTTGGCAAAAGCGTCACCTTCGTCTACGAATTGATGTACACGCGCTCGATGTATCAAACCGAGGACATGATCGAGCAGCATCAGTTATTGAATGAGCTGTCGGAATGGGCAGACAGCGGCAAGGTCCAGACGACGCTCAATGAGACAATGGCGCCAGTCAATCCGGCAAACTTGAAAGAAGCTTACGGAAAATTGATGTCCGGCAAGACCATCGGGAAAATTGTTCTCAAGGGCCCTGTCGAGAAATAAAGGAAAGAGCAGCGTGCATGTGCACGCTGCTCTTTTGATTTAACGATTATTTCTTTCGGCGCTGTTGTTTTTTCTCGATTGCGACTAAAAACGGGGGAGAGTGCTGCTGATTGATGAATTCGTATTTCATGACGTCGTAGCGGGTTTGCGGCAAGCGCTTGACGTAATCCATCACAGCGTCGCGCTCTTCACTGCCGCCATCGTGTCCCGAATAAATGACCACCAGCACCAATCCGCCAGCTTTCAAGAGCTCCAAGCATTGTTCGATCGCCTGCAAGGTGCTGTCAGCTTTTGTAATGATTGTATGGTCGCCTTTCGGCAAATAGCCGAGATTGAAAACGGCGGCTGCGATCGGCTCCATGACATATTGATCGATTTTCGCATGGCTGTCGCAGATCAATTCCACATGGGAAAACGCTTCTGTGCGCTGACTGGTCGCTTCGATGGCTTGTTGTTGGATATCGAATGCGTAGACTTTTCCGGAGGCACCGGTAAGTCCAGCCAGAAAATGGGTATCGTGGCCGTTTCCGGCAGTGGCGTCCACTACACTGTCGCCTCCATGGACGATTTCAGTGAGTAACGATTTGGTGAAAGGCAGTACGCGCTGCAAAGTCATAATGCCACACTCCCGGCATAATGCTTCCCTTGCCAGCTGCCTCGGGTTTCGAGTTCTTTATCGATGCCGTTCAGCACTTCCCATTTATTCGTGCTCCACATCGGGCCGATCATCAAATCGATCGGGCCATCGCCAGTGATGCGCTGGACGACCATGTCGGGCGGGATGATTTCCAGCTGGTCGGCGACGAGTTGGATATAAGCATCCTTTTCCATGAATTCGACTAAGCCTCTTTCGTATTGTTTGACCATCGGCGTGCCGTTCAGTAAATGCAGCAGATGAATTTTGATGCCTTGGACATCGAGCTTTGCGACTGTCCGGGCGGTTTCCATCATCATGTCTCTATCTTCAAGCGGCAAGCCGTTGATGATGTGGCTGCATATATTGATGCCGTATGCGCGCAGTTTGTCGACACCATTTTTATAAGTATCAAAATCATGCGCACGGTTGATGAGCTGCGCAGTGCGCTCATGGACAGTCTGCAAGCCGAGTTCCACCCATAAATATGTCCGTTCGTTGAGTTCGCCTAAATAGTCAACGACTTCATCCGGCAAACAGTCAGGGCGTGTGCCGATGCTGATGCCGACCACATTTTCCTGCGCGAGTGCCGCTTCGAACTGTCTCTTAATGACCTCGATCGGCGCATGGGTATTTGTATAGGCTTGAAAATAGGCGATGTATTTGGCGTCTTTCCATTTGCGGTGCATTTTCGCTTTCACTTGCTCGAATTGCACAGGGATCGGGTCGACGCGGTCTCCCGCGAAATCACCGGATCCGGCAACCGAACAAAATGTGCAGCCGCCGAATGCCACGGTGCCGTCGCGGTTTGGGCAATCGAATCCGGCATCGAGCGAGATTTTCATGATCTTTTCTCCGAATTGCCCGCGTAAATGGCGGTTCCATGTATAGTAGCGCTTCCCGTCACTCGGGAAGGGGAATTCATTGTTCATTATCAAACCACTCCTTAGCTGTCATTATAACATGCTGCTGCCGGCCGAAAAGCCGCCAAAAATCGTGTGTCCATTGTCCTTGTTGCGTTTCCCATGGACTTTTGGTTAAATTGTTAATGGAAGCGTTTTATTGAATCAAAATTCAGTTAATGTTGCAGAGGGGGAAACGCGCGATGAAACCAATTTACAATTCTGCCAAAGAGGCAGTCGAACCGATACAAGACGGCGCCACCATCATGGTGGGAGGATTCGGGCTGGTCGGGATTCCAGAACAGCTGATCCTGGCGCTCGTCGATAAAGGGGTAAAAGACCTTACCGTCATTTCCAATAACTGCGGAGTCGATGAATGGGGCCTCGGGTTATTGCTGAAAAACAAGCAAATCAAAAAAATGATCGGCTCATATGTGGGCGAAAACAAGGAATTCGAACGCCAAGTGCTGTCCGGCGAGATCGAAGTGGAACTCACGCCTCAAGGCACGCTCGCTGAAAAAATGCGCGCAGGCGGAGCCGGCATCCCGGCATTCTTCACACCGGCAGGCGTCGGCACGCTAGTCGCGGAAGGCAAGGAAATACGCGAGTTCGGCGGCAAGGAACATGTGCTCGAAATGGCATTGACAGCGGATTTCTCACTGGTACGTGCGCATACAGCCGATAAATTGGGCAATCTTGTCTACAACAAAACCGCACAGAACTTCAACCCGTTGGCAGCAGCTGCCGGTAAAGTGACGATTGCGGAAGTCGAGCATTTGGTGGAAATCGGCGACATCGACCCGAACCATGTACAGACGCCGAGCATCTATGTGCAAGGCTTATTGCAAGCAGACCAGGAAAAACGAATCGAGCGTTTGACGACGCGTTAAGAAAGGGCGGGGACAACAGTGGACAAACAGGCTATTAGAGAACGCATCGCAAAGCGTGCAGAAAAAGAAATCAACGACGGAGATTACGTCAACCTCGGCATCGGCATGCCGACCTTGGTCGCGAACTTCATTTCCGACAATAAGCAAGTCGTCTTGCAGTCCGAAAACGGATTGCTCGGCATCGGGCCGTACCCGACAGAAGATCAAGTCGATCCCGATTTGATCAATGCCGGGAAAGAAACCGTCACAACGATCCCGGGCTCCGCATTTTTCACCAGCGCTGAGTCATTCGCAATGATCCGCGGCGGGCATATCGATGTCGCGATACTCGGTGGCATGGAAGTTGCAGAAAACGGCGACCTGGCCAACTGGATGATCCCAGGGAAAATGATCAAAGGCATGGGCGGCGCGATGGATCTCGTGCACGGCGCGAAGAAAGTCATCGTCATCATGGACCATGTATCGAAAGACGGCTCTGCGAAAATCAAGAAAGCGTGCGAATTGCCGCTGACCGGTAAAGCGGTCGTCAATTTGATCATCACGGAACGCGCAGTGATCGAAGTGACGGATTCCGGATTGGTTTTAAAAGAAGTGTTCGAAGGCCATACAGTGGACGAAGTCGTTTCTGCAACCGATGTCGAGCTGAACACCGATAGCGTCAAAGTACATTGAGCTATTGCATAAAGATGAGCGCTCAGCTAAAATGAAATCAATAGCAAATGGCCGTGAAGAGGAATAGTAGAACGTGGATGCAGCAAAGAGAGCCGGCGGATGGTGCGAGCCGGCATGCAGAACGTTTGAACTCGCCTTGGAGTCTGCGCAATGATTGCGCCGTTTTCCGCGTTAAGGAATCAAGTTGAGCGTATGAGCGCTAATTTGGGTGGTACCGCGGGAAAGATCCCGTCCCTTAGTTTTAAGGGGCGGGATTTTTTATTTTGCTGAAAACTATGCAAGGCATGCGGGCATCCGCTTGTATTTAGAGGAGGAAAATCGGAAATGTCTTTTAACCACAAGGAAATTGAAAAGAAATGGCAAATGCACTGGCAGGAAAACAAAACCTTTAAAACGGAGAACACGCCGGGCAAGGAAAAATTCTATGCACTCGACATGTTCCCGTATCCATCAGGTGCCGGGCTTCACGTCGGGCATCCGGAAGGCTACACGGCGACCGATATTTTGAGTCGCCAAAAACGCATGCAAGGCTTTGATGTGCTTCATCCGATGGGCTGGGATGCATTCGGTTTGCCGGCAGAGCAATACGCGCTTGATACCGGAAACGACCCGGCAGAATTCACGGCGAAAAACATCGAGACCTTCAAGCGCCAAATCCAGGAACTGGGCTTCTCCTATGATTGGGACCGTGAAATCAACACGACCGACCCGAATTACTATAAATGGACGCAATGGATCTTCATCCAGCTTTACAACAAAGGCTTGGCATATGTCGATGAAGTAGCGGTTAACTGGTGCCCGGCTCTTGGCACCGTCCTTGCCAACGAAGAAGTAGTCGAAGGGGTTTCTGAACGCGGGGGCCATCCGGTCGAACGCCGCCCGATGCGCCAGTGGGTGTTGCGGATCACGGAATATGCAGACCGCCTGCTTGAAGACTTGGATGAACTTGACTGGCCGGAGAGTTTGAAGGACATGCAGCGCAACTGGATCGGCAAATCCGAAGGCGCAGAGCTTGAATTCAAGATCGATGGTACTGGGCATTCATTCCGCGCATTCACGACGCGCCCGGATACGATTTTCGGTGCAACATATGCCGTTTTGGCGCCTGAACATAAATTGGTGCTTGATATTACAACGGATGAACAGCGCGAAGCTGTCGAGAGCTATATTGATAAAGTGAAAACGAAAAGCGATTTGGAGCGTACGGATCTTGCAAAAGACAAGACAGGCGTCTTCACGGGAGCTTATGCGATCAATCCGGCAAGCGACGAGAAAATGCCGATCTGGATTGCCGATTATGTCCTCGCGACTTACGGGACAGGCGCGATCATGGCCGTACCGGCACACGACGAACGCGATTATGAATTCGCGAAACAATTCGACTTGCCAATCGTCGAAGTCGTCTCAGGCGGCAACGTTGACGAAGAAGCCTATGCAGGCGACGGCGAACTCGTCAACTCCGATTTCTTGAATGGTTTGACTAAAAACGAAGCGATCAAAAAAGCGATCGACTGGCTCGAGCAACAAGGTGTCGGCGAGAAAAAAATCACCTATCGTTTGCGCGACTGGCTGTTCAGCCGCCAGCGCTATTGGGGCGAGCCGATCCCAATCATCCACTGGGAAGATGGCACAATGTCGCCTGTTGACGAAGCGGACTTGCCGCTGGAACTTCCAATCACAACGGATATCAAGCCGAGCGGGACAGGTGAATCACCGCTTGCCAATATTGAAGAATGGGTAAATGTTACGCATCCTGAAACCGGCATGAAAGGCCGCCGCGAAACGAATACAATGCCGCAATGGGCAGGCAGCTGCTGGTATTATTTGCGTTTTATCGATCCGACCAATGACGAAGCAATCGCGGATCCGGACCTGTTGAAACGCTGGCTGCCAGTGGACGTCTACATCGGCGGTGCGGAACACGCCGTCCTTCACTTATTGTATGCGCGTTTCTGGCATAAAGTATTGTACGACCTTGGCGTCGTGCCGACAAAAGAACCATTCCAGAAATTGTTCAACCAAGGGATGATCCTCGGGGAAGGCAATGAAAAAATGTCGAAATCCAAAGGCAATGTCGTCAACCCGGACCAAATCATCGAAAGCCACGGCGCGGATACGCTGCGCATGTACGAAATGTTCATGGGGCCGCTCGAAGCGTCGATCGCCTGGTCGACGAACGGGCTCGACGGATCGCGCCGTTTCCTTGACCGCGTGTGGCGTTTGCTGATCGAAGACGGGGCGATCTCCGGCAAAGTCATTGAACAAAATGACGGGAAACTGGAGAAAGTGTATCATCAGACCGTTAAGAAAGTAACCGAAGACTTTGATGGCCTCCGTTTCAATACGGCGATTTCGCAATTGATGGTATTCATCAATGAGGCGTATAAAGCCGACAACTTGCCAAAAGAATACATCGAAGGTTTCGTGAAGATGCTGTCGCCGATCGCGCCGCATCTGGCCGAAGAACTTTGGAACAAACTGGGGCATAGCGAAACGGTAACGTATGAAGCATGGCCGACATTTGACGAGTCGAAACTGGTCGACGATGAAATCGAGATCGTCGTCCAAGTGAACGGCAAAGTACGAAGCAAGCTGACAGTTGCAAAAGACAGCACGAAAGAACAGCTGGAAGAAGCGGCACTCGCCGACGAACACGTCCAAAAGGCGGCAGAAGGCAAGCAAGTGCGCAAAGTCATCGCCATTCCAGGGAAATTGGTCAATATTGTTGTAGGATAAAAGATGAAAGCCGCCAGGGAAATTTCCCTGGCGGCTTTTTATGTATTAAATATTAATGGGGAAGTTAAGTTTTAGAGATCGTTGCGACAAGAGTGAATTAAAAAAATGAGTGTAAAGGCTTCTGCTTTTCGACTGCGTTTCAGGGGACGCTTGCCGGGGGGCGGGTGTTGAGCCAAGGTGGCAAAAAGCGCGCCACCTTTGTCTCGCCAGCCCGCTCGGTCCCCCAGGCGTCGCCCCTTTCACTCCGTCTCCTAGTTTTAGAGTGGAAGGTAAGTTATTTATCCCACTCAGCAGAAGGTGTGGAGATGCATCATATTCTGGAGCTTGCTCAACCAGGTCAGAGAATGAAGTGACGTCGGTCTTCAACCGCTAAATTAAATAACAATCGTTCCAATTCAAGGACTGGCCAGTCAGATGCTTCATATCGGGAAGCGATTCCCCCACTAGCCGGCAACTGGATACAGTAGCAGACCTTTTTAAAAAGTCGTCAAACAATGAAATCGCTCAGCCGCCGAGCGTCAAGGGTGAGCCGACGCATTAAGACAGGCGTACTTTCTGGCTTATTGCAAGAGGCCAACCCAAAGCAAGGTGGCGGATACCAAGAAGAAACTTACTTCAATGTTCAGCAACATCTTTACAAGAAAACTCTCGCTAATTTTGATTCTGTGTACTTTAAGAAGTAAAGCCTCATTTTCTCTTTCGCTTCATTCCAAAGAAAAAAGCCCGATTGCCTATGCAATCGGACTTTCGGTTTGATAAGAAGCAGCGAACTCGGCTGCGTTTTTTCCTGCCACGTGTCCGGTGACAAGGGCGGAAGTGATATTATAGCCGCCGGTGTAGCCGTGGATGTCGAGGATCTCGCCACAGAAGAACAAGCCGGGTTTTTTCTTCGAATGCATCGTCTTTGGCTCGATTTCCTTGATCGACACGCCGCCGCCTGTGACGAACGCTTTTTCAATCGGCTGTGTGCCGGAGACGGTCATCGAAAACGCCGTCATTTCAGTTGCCAGCGCACGGACTTTATCGGCCGGCAGTTCTGCGCCGGTCAGCTGCGGGTCGATGCCTGCACGATCCAACAGGAACAACAGCCAGCGTTCTTGCGCCAGGCTTTTCCAGACGTTCTTCAATGCTTTTTTCGGCTCGTCTTTCATCAGCTTGTTAAGCAGCTGGAACGCCGATTCCGCATTGTCATCCGGCATGGAATTGATGCGGACGGTGACCGCTTGTCCGCCGTTTTTCTTCATTTCCTTGACGACGTACTGGCTGCAGCGCAGGATGGCCGGCCCGCTCAGCCCGAAATGAGTGAACAGCATGTCCATCTGATGCGTGACGAGCGCTTTGCCTTTTTTATTGAGCACCGTGACGGCGACATCACGCAAGGCGAGCCCTTGCAAGTCACGTGATTTAATGAACGGTTCGTTCGATAACAAGGGAACTTCCGTCGGATATAAGTCGGTGACGGTGTGCCCCGCTTTTTCCGCCCACGGATAGCCGTCTCCGGTCGATCCCGTTTGGGGCACCGCTTTGCCGCCGACTGCGACCACGACTGCGTGCGACTTGAATTCCTCGCCAGAGTGCAGGCGGATGCCGGTCACTTTGTCGTCGTCCATCAATAGGCTTTTGACGGGGGAATCGAGTTTTCGCTCGACGCCAAGACGGTCCATCTCGCCAAACATCGCATCCGCGACGTCTTGGGCGCGGTTTGACACCGGGAACATGCGGCCGTGGTCTTCTTCTTTTAACGCCACGCCGAGATTCTCGAAAAACTCGATGATGTCTTCGTTATTGAAAACCGAAAACGGGCTGTACATGAAGCGGCCATTCCCCGGAATGTGGTGGACGATTTCTTCCAAAGGCAGGCGGTTGGTCACGTTGCAGCGGCCGCCGCCGGAGATGATCAATTTCTTTCCGAGCTTTTTGCCTTTTTCGACGAGCAGCACGCGCTTGCCGTTCGATGCGGCAGCGATGGAAGCCATTAAGCCGGATGGGCCTCCGCCGATGATGATGATGTCATACATATAATAAAAACTCACTTTCGTTTTTCTTTTCAGTATACACGATGAGGCAAAACACGTTGAGTAATTTTGTCTATAGGTGTAAACTATCGTGTAGATTGCTTTTTATTTTGAACAAAGTCAGGGAGTGCAAAATGTCCTCATTAATTAAAGGTACAGCCATTTTAACTTTAGGTTTATTTCTGTCGAAAGTGCTCGGCGTCATCTACATCATCCCGTTCTACAGCATGGTGGGGGCAGATAATATCGGGCTTTATCAGTATGCCTACATCCCGTATAACTTGATGCTGGCACTGGCGATATCCGGTGCGCCGATCGCGTTTTCCAAGTTCACGGCTAAATACAATTCACTCGGAGATTACGAAACCGGGAGGCGGCTGTTGCGGTCAGGCTTGCTGACGATGATGATTACCGGCTTCGTGTCGTTTTTGGCGCTTTATGTGCTGGCTGAGCCTCTCGCGCGCATCACCATTTCAGAAGATGAACTCATCTACTCTGTGGATGATATCGCGGACGCCATCCGCTGGGTCAGTTTCGCATTGATCGTCGTTCCGTTCATGAGCCTGTGGCGCGGCTTTTTCCAAGGGTATAATTATATGATGCCGACCGCTGTGTCGCAGTTGATTGAACAGATCGTCCGCATCATCTTCTTGCTCGGCGGCGCATTTGCAGTTATCTACATATTTGATGGCACGCCGAAAACCGCTATCCAGTTCGCCGTCTTATCCGCTGCAGTCGGGGCGCTCGGCGGGCTCGTCACTTTGTATTATTTCTGGCGCAAAAAGAAGCCGGAATACAATCACTTACTCGCCACATCCGTTGAATCCTATGATGTCCGGTTGCGGGATATGTACCGCGAAATCCTGTTGTATGCCGTGCCGGTCATTTTCCTTGGAATCGCCAACCCGTTATTCCAATTTGTCGATTTGATGACTTTCAACCGGGCGATGGCAGCCGGCAATAACATCATGGAGACAGACCTTCTTGGGATCTTGAATTTGACTGCCCATAAATTGGTCATGATTCCGGTCATGCTCGCAACAGGCTTCTCGATGGCGCTCATTCCGCTCATCACGAAACATTTCACGCGAAACGAACACCTGCAAGTGACCAAAACATTGGACCAGTCGTTCCAGTTGATCTTGTTTTTGACCTTGCCAGCAGTGATCGGCATGACGATGCTGTCGGATGAGCTGTATCACGTCTTCTATAAAGTCAGTGAAACGGGTTCAGAGATCCTGGCTCATTATCTGCCGGTCGCGATCTTGTTTGCCGCATTCCCGGTGACAGCTTCTATCTTGCAGGGGATCAACAAACAAAAATGGATCATCATCAACTTGCTGATCGGTCTCGGGCTGAAAGCCTTGCTGAATACGCCGCTGATCATGTGGTTCGAAACAGACGGCGCGATTGCTGCAACGATCATCGGTTATGTCGTTGCGATTACGATGAACATGATCGTCATTTCGAAGACGATGAACTACCGCTCGAAAATGGTGTTCCGCCGTATTTTGCTTATTCTTATCTTGAATGCCGTCATGGCGTTTGCGGTGTATTTTGCAATGAATGGCCTGGACTTCATTATCGGCATGGATAATAAATTCTTGTCGATGATCCGCATCATCTTAATCGGTGGGGTCGGCGCCATTGTTTATGGATACCTCAGCTTGAAGACAGGGCTTGCCCAGAAGCTGCTCGGCGCGAGAATTACGCGCATTACAAGACGCTTCGGCTTCTAGGAGGAAATGTTATGAGAATCGATAAATTATTGTCGAATTCGGGATTCGGCTCAAGAAAAGAAGTGAAGATCTTACTGAAATCGAAAGCGGTGGAAGTGAACGGCGAAACGGTGCGCGACCCGAAGTTTCATGTCGATGAGAAAACGGACGACGTGTCGGTTGCCGGGGAACCTGTCGTCTACCGCGAGTTCATTTACTTGATGATGAACAAACCGCAAGGCGTTATTTCAGCGACAGAAGACCGCTTCGACGAAACCGTCATCGATTTGCTGACGGAAGACGAGCAGCGCTTCGAGCCGTTTCCGGTCGGGCGCCTCGATAAAGATACAGAAGGGCTGCTGCTGATCACAAATGACGGCAAATTGGCCCATGAGCTATTGTCGCCGAAAAAGCATGTTGATAAAACCTACTATGCGAAAATCGACAGCCCGGTGACGGATGAAGATATACAGGCATTCACGCAAGGCGTTGTGCTCGATGATGGCTACGAAACAAAGCCTGCTCAGCTGCATATTCTGCGAAGCGGGAATGAGTCCGAAATCGAATTGACCATTACGGAAGGGAAATTCCACCAAGTCAAGCGCATGTTCGAAAGCGTGAATAAGCACGTGGTGTTTTTGAAGCGATTGTCGATGGGACCGCTCCAATTGGACGAAACGCTCGAACTCGGGGAATACCGCGAATTGACAGAAGATGAATTAACTAAATTAAAACAAAAAAAATGACCGCCTAGGCGGTCATTTTCTTTGTTTTCAGGAGGTCATTTTGACTTTCTTCTCCGTCGTTGTCCATTTGCCCCGGACTGGACTTTCTACCAGTTCGTTAAAGGCCAACACATTCAAATCCCTTTGAATGGTGCGAGGAGTGATGCCGAATTCATCGACCAGATCCTGTGTGGTCACAGTCCCGTTCTCGAGAATGTACTTGTACATGTCTTTGATTCGAATGAGCATGCGGTCAGTTGTGGGTTTCATAAGTTAAGAACCACTCCTTCATCTTTAGTACCAATGGCAAAGACTAGCGGACGCGTGAGTATGGTGTATACAGCAATTAAGGAATAATAGCGGTAGACAGCTCCTTTTTTAGAAAATCCGTCAATTTGACTTGTCTGACAATTTGATTATATCGAAAAAACGTCTTGACTTCCATGATTTTGGGTTTCTTTACTAGAACTTAATATGAATGAAATAGAAAAAAATCCCCAAAAATAACCGGCTGTTCTTTAAATTATTTGAAAAAGGTGTACAATAGCCATAACAAAAAGGAGTGTGAGGCATGGATTGGCAGCAGGAAGCAGAGCGGCGTAAAGAAGAATTGCTCAGTGAATTGCAGGAGTTGATCGCAATTCCGAGCGTATTAAGCGAAGACGGAAATCCTGACGCTCCTTACGGAAAAGAAGTTCGGCAAGCGCTGGAGTGGTTTTTGGCAAAAGGGGAGCGTGCAGGGTTTGAAGCGAAAAACATCGCCAATGTTGCAGGGCATTTGGAGATAGGCGAAGGGCCGGAACTTCTTGGCATCCTCGGGCACGTCGATGTCGTGCCGGCTGGCGACGGTTGGACAAAAGACCCGTTTGGCGGCGAGGTCGCTGACGGGAAATTGTTCGGGCGCGGAGCCATCGACGATAAAGGCCCGACAATTGCTGCATGGCTGGCGCTTAAAATGGTTAAAGATGCAGGATTTGAATTCAAGCGCCGGGTGAGATTGATCATCGGCACGGATGAGGAAAGCGGCTTCCGCTGTGTGGAGCGTTATTTCCAGACAGAGGAAATGCCGGACATCGGATTTGCGCCGGATGCGGATTTCCCGATCATCAATGCAGAAAAAGGCATCGCGGACATTGAGTATACGCTTGATTCTACAGGACAAGGCGAATTGCTGGAATTCACTTCAGGAGAACGGACGAATATGGTGCCGGACCGTGCGGTGGCAAGAGTAGCTCTGGAAAGCGGCGGGATCGACGCGGCATTCCGGGAATTTTGCGAAAAGGAAAAGGTGTCAGGCGACTGCACACAGGATGCTGATGGCGCCGTGTTGACCGTATACGGCAAATCGGCCCATGCGATGGAACCGGACGCAGGCGTCAATGCCGGCATTTTGCTCGCGAAGTTTCTGCAGGATAAAGTTACAGGCGACGGAGCAAATTTCGTCCGCTTTATCGTTCAATATTTCAGCGGCGATTCCAGGGGGCGCAAGCTTGGGCTGTCGTTTTCCGATGAGGCGTCCGGAGATACGACATTCAATGCCGGGATTATGCGCTTCAAGGCGGGGGAACGTGGCAATGTGCGCGTCAGCATGCGCTATTCGGTCAGCTGCCCATTCGAGGACATGATGGCTACTCATCGATTAGATGGAGTGGGAGTGGATATACTATCGAACTCCAAGCCGCATCACGTCGATGCCGCCGACCCGTTCATCCAAACCTTGCAAAAAGCGTACGAGAAGCAGACCGGCGAACCGGCAGACTTACTGGCAATCGGCGGAGGCACCTATGCCCGCGTGCTCGATAAAGGCGTCGCTTTTGGCATGCTGTTTCCGGGAGAACCGGATGTCGCGCATCAAGCCGATGAATTCGTCGATATCGACAATTTGGTAAAAGCAACGGCAATTTATGCAGAAGCCATTTATCAACTGGCGTGCAAATAATTACAGGAAAGAAGGAATGGCAATGGAATGGATTTTGTCTAATGGCGAGATTGTAAAAGAACAGGATTTGGAGATTTCAAAAGAAGACCGCGGGTATCAATTCGGTGATGGCATTTACGAAGTCATCCGCGTGTATGAAGGAGATTTGTTCACGGCAACGGAACACATCGACCGTTTCTATGCCAGCGCAGAGAAAATCCGGATTACGGTCCCTTACACGAAAGACGTGTTCCATAAACTGCTCTACGATTTGGTCGAATTGAATCAAATCGACAACGGCCAAGTATATGTCCAGATTACACGCGGAGCGGCTCCGCGAAACCATCAATTCCCTGAACAGGCTGAGCCGGTTGTTGTCGGCTACACGAAATCGGTGGAGCGGCCTGTGGAATTTCTGGAAAACGGCGTGAAAGCGGTCATGATCGAAGATGTGCGCTGGCTGCGCTGCGACATCAAGAGCTTGAATTTGCTCGGCAATGTGCTGGCGAAACAGCAGGCTTACGAAGAAGGGTATTTCGAAGCGATTCTTCACCGCGGCGACACGGTAACGGAAGGTTCGTCATCGAATATGTACGGCATCAAAGACGGTATTCTTTATACCCATCCGGCGACCAACCTGATTTTGAACGGCATTACGAGACGCGTCATCTTCGAGCTATGCAAGGAACTGGGCATCGAGGTGGTAGAAACGGCGTTCACGAAACAGGAAGCGCTCGAGATGGATGAATTTTTCCTATCGTCGACCACTTCCGAAGTGATGCCGGTAATCGAGATTTCGGGACAGAAAATTGCGGATGGCACGCCTGGCGCCACGACTCGCAAACTGCAAAAGGCTTTTGAAGCGCGGATTAAAATGGGCGTCATTTCCTGATTCCTGCACTTATTATGCAATCACGGGACCGGCAAAGAGCCGGTCCTTTTTTGATGCCCGTCAGTTATAATGAAGTGAGGTGATGACAATGAGCACACATTATTTTATCGGAATCCGGATCCCGCGACAAACAGCAGAAAAGATTGGGCAAGCGAGAGATTCCTGGGAGTTGTCGACCCACAAGCGTCTAACGCCTCCTGCGGATATGCACATTACATTGGTCTTTATCGGCGAAGACCGTTTCGGCGAATTGGAAGAGATTGCCGAACGGCTCGGCCAAATCGACCAAGCACCGTTTCACTTGCGGCTTGCCGGCGTGAAGACGTTCGGCAATTCCGAAACTCCGCGCATCGTCTATGCAGCGCTCGCTGACAGCCCCGAGTTGATGGCGCTTCAACAGGCTGTGCATCAGCAATTGGGTGAGTTGGAGCTCTCAACCGATCCCAAGCCGTTCGTGCCCCATATCACGCTTGCCAGCCGCTGGAAAGGCGGGAGCTTGCCGGAAAAGTTGGAGCTGGAAGAATTGGACTTTCCGGTCGATTCGTTCTCTTTGTTCGAGATCCACCCGCGGGAAATCCCGCGATACAAGGAAATCCAAAACTATCAGCTGAAAGGCGGCAATTGAGCGTCGTGGAAAATACTATGGACATTGTCTTTATCATCAATCCAACAGCCGGCAACGGGGCAGCGCTCAGGAAATGGCGCCAGTTCTCCGAAACGATTGATTTTCCGTACGAACAATTCGTCACCGCTTCTTCAGGACATGCGTTTCAATTGGTCGAACAATTGAAAGAGAGGCAACGGAAAACTTTGGTGGTCGGCTTCGGCGGAGACGGAACCATGCGTGAAATTGCTGCGGCTGGGGCCGGGGATGAGCTTTTATTCATCGCGGTAGTCCCGGCCGGGTCGGGCAATGATTTTGCCCGTTGCTTCAGCTGTTTTTCCATGGCGGAGGAAATCAGCCATTTTTTGGCATGCCCTGCAGGATTGCCGACCGATATCGGGCAAGTAGGGGGGATACCGGGGCAATTGTTTGCCAGCAGTTCCGGCATCGGCTTTGACGCCGCCGTGGCTCGCGGCGTCAACCGTTCACGAATGAAGCTATGGCTGAATAAAGTCGGGCTCGGCAGATTGGCGTATTTGATTTTCGTCGTCACGACATTGTTTAGTTTCAAGAAGTTCCACCTGACAGTCGAATCGGATGAAGCACTGTTCCATTACGAGGACGTATGGCTCGCCACCGTCAGCAATCAGCCGTATTTCGGAGGCGGCATGAAAATTTCGCCACACTCCTCAGTCCATGACGGCAAGCTTGAATTGACGGTCGTCCACCGCCTGCCGAGATTGAAACTACTGGCCGTTTTTGGTACGGTATTTAGCGGAAGCCATACAAAGTTTCCGGAAGTCATACAGTTCAGCGGGAATCATTTTTCGCTCACCATGGACCGCCCAGTGCCGCGCCACGTGGACGGGGACGACGCGGGAATGGCGAATGCACACGAAACTCTTGAGTTCCGTGTGTCTTCAAAACAATGGCAACAAGCAAAACTATAACTAGAAAGAGGATGTCTATACATGAGAGCAAGATATAAACCATGGGCGGCAGATTTGATCGAAGCCCATCCGGAAATCGTCATTCCGAATCCAGAAGCGTTAAAAGGCAAATGGCACGAAGAGTTCGGCAATGACCAGCCGATCCACATTGAGGCGGGAAGCGGGAAAGGCCGTTTCATTACCGGTATGGCACAAGCCAATCCGGATATCAATTACATCGGCATCGAATTATTTGAAAGTGTGATCGTAACGGCGCTTCAAGGAGCATTAGAGCCGGAAGGCGGCATTCCGAACTTGCGCCTCTTGCAAGTGAACGCACAGGAGCTGGAATCGTTTTTTGAAGCAGGCGAAATCGACCGCGTCTACTTGAATTTTTCGGATCCTTGGCCGAAAACGCGACACGCGAAACGGCGTTTGACACACGAGAGTTTCCTGAAGTTGTATGAGCGTGTATTGCCGGAACAAGGCGAAATCCATTTCAAGACCGATAACCGCGGGCTTTTTGAATATTCGCTCACGAGCATTTCCGAATATGGTATGTTATTGAAGGATGTATCGCTGGATCTTCATGCCAACGAACCGGAATGGAACATCATGACAGAGTATGAAGAGAAGTTTTTGAAAAAAGGGCAGCCGATCTACCGGTTGGAGGCGAAATTCCAAGCGTAACATCAACTCGATAAGGGGGAGTTTGTATGCAGAAATTTCAATTTCACGACATGTTATTAACTTGGCTTGATGGGGGGACGACTTGGCTCGACGGAGGCACGATGTTCGGCGTCGTCCCGAAAGTGGTGTGGTCAAAACGCTATCCTGCAAATGAGCAGAACCAGATTGAATTGCCGACACATCCGATTTTGGTGCAATTCGATGGGCATAATATTCTCGTCGACAGCGGCCTCGGTCATGGCAAATTGACCGATCGCCAAAAGCGCAATCTGGGTGTTTCCTCAGAATCACGTGTAGAAGAGCAGTTGGAAGAGCTTGGCTTGTCTGCAGAAGATATCGACACGGTCTTGATGACACATTTACACGGCGATCACGCGGCTGGCCTGACGAAACAGCAGGGCGAGGCGTACGTGTCTGCGTTCCCGAACGCAAAAATTTGCGTATCGGCTGTGGAATGGGAGGAAATGCAAAACCCGAACATTCGCTCACGCAATACGTATTGGAAAGAAAATTGGGAGCCGATCACTGGACAGGTCGAAACCTTTACCGACAAAATGACGGTTTTCGATGCAATCACCATGATTCATACGGGAGGCCATTCGAACGGCCATAGCGTCATCAAATTTGAACAGAATGGGGAGACGATTCTCCATATGGGTGACATCATGCCAACCCATGCCCATCAAAATCCATTATGGGTATTGGCGTTTGACGATTATCCGATGGACTCGATTTATGCGAAGGACAAGCTGATGAAAGAAGCGCTGCCTGGCAATTTCTATTTCAGCTTTTACCATGACGCGTTTTACCGCCTTATTAAGTGGAACGAAGACGGAAAAGAAGTTGTCGATGCATTAGAACGCAAAGAAAAAGTGTTTGAATAGAAAAAATCAAAACGCCCTGCGCATTAGCCGCAGGGCGTTTTGATTTGGGCAGTATTATGATTTGGTAACTTCCAGGACGGCGCCTGTATAGGCATCAGCGAGAAACTCGTATTGCTCGAGTTCATCGTCACGATGGCGCGTGATGCCGCCTTTATACACTTCGGTCTTGACCGCATGTTGGTTGTAAGGCTCGGTTTTCATAAAGATCCATGAGCCGTCGATCGGCCCTTCCTCTTTGAAAGACTGCTTAACCTTCTTCAACACATCATCGGCTGGGTAGAGCGTCTGTTTGTTTTCGTAAACTTCTTTTGCGATATAAGCTGCGGCTGCGCCGGCAGCAAACCCAATGAGCAAATCACGATTTTTCATGAAAACCCTCCTTTGCATTCTGGCTAAATTGTACCACAAAGCGAAAAAATACACGCAACGAACGGCAAGCAATCAAAATATTTCGTTAATCGAATTACCTGAACTGGCATTCACAAGGAAAAAGCTCTAAACTGATAAAGGATGCACATACATAATTTATCAAGGGGGAATTCATATGAACCAAGATACAAGAGCGTTGTTTAAAACTTTAACCGAGCTTCCGGGAGCACCCGGCAATGAATACGCCGTGCGAAAGTTCATGCGCAGCGAGCTCGAAAAATATTCGGATGGCATTATCTCGGATAACCTCGGCAGCATTTTCGGCGTCAAAAAAGGCGCACAGGATGGTCCGCGCGTCATGGTGGCGGGACATATGGACGAAGTCGGCTTCATGGTAACGCAGATCACCGATAATGGCATGCTGCGCTTTCAGCCGCTCGGCGGTTGGTGGAACCAGGTCATGCTCGCCATGCGGGTAGATGTTGTTGCAGGAGACCGCATCATTCCGGGGGTCGTCGGGTCGATTCCGCCGCATCTATTGGATGAGGCAACGCGCCAAAAGCCGATGGACATCAAGAACATGCTGATTGATATCGGCGCGGATGATAAAGAAGATGCACTGTCCATGGGCGTCCGCCCAGGACAGCAAATCGTCCCATTCAGCCCGTTCACGCCGATGGCCAATGACAAGAAAATCATGGCTAAAGCGTGGGACAACCGCTATGGCTGCGGCTTATCGATTGAATTGTTGAAAGAATTGCAAGGCGATTCTTTGCCGAACCAATTGTTCTCGGGTGCGACGGTCATGGAAGAAGTCGGCCTTCGCGGTGCGCAGACAGCAGCCAATTTGATCCAACCGGATATTTTCTATGCGCTGGACGCAAGCCCGGCGAATGATGCAACTGGGGATAAGAACGAATTCGGCCAACTAGGAAAAGGGGCGCTATTGCGCATTCTCGACCGCACGATGGTCACCCATCGCGGCATGCGCGAATTCATTTTGGATACGGCTGAAACGCATAACATCCCTTATCAGTATTTCGTTTCGCAAGGCGGGACCGATGCTGGGAAAGTCCACATCGCCAACGAAGGGATCCCGAGTTCCGTCATCGGCATCTGCTCACGCTATATCCACACGTCCGCTTCGGTCATCCATACAGACGATTACGCAGCGGCCAAAGAGCTGCTCGTAAAACTGGTGAAGGCAACAGACCAGTCGGCGCTTGAGACAATCAAACAAAACGTCTGATGAAAAGCGGCCCCCGGGCCGCTTTTCATCTGGTTGCGAAAAAAATTTAACTTGATGCAAAGGAGAAGGAAATATGAAATTATGTGTAGCATCAACCAATCCGGCTAAAACCGGGGCAGTCGCATCAGCTCTTGAGAAATTAGGCATTCAGGCAGAGATTACACAACAAGCGGCACAATCAGGAGTTTCGGCACAGCCTTTCTCCATTGAAGAAACCAAAGCCGGGGCGATCAACCGGGCGCATCATGTGCTTGCCGATTGTGACGCGGCAATCGGGTTGGAAGGCGGCGTCTTTGAACTCGACGGGACATTGTATCTGTGCAATTGGGGAGCCCTCGTAACGTCCACTGGAGCCGTTTATGTTGCAGGCGGTGCGCAAGTGCCGTTGCCTGCGGAAATCGCTACGCTGTTGCGTGCTGGCGAAGAGCTCGGCCCCGTCATGGACC
This sequence comes from Planococcus sp. SSTMD024, assembly GCF_041320495.1. Classification (NCBI taxonomy): domain Bacteria; kingdom Bacillati; phylum Bacillota; class Bacilli; order Caryophanales; family Caryophanaceae; genus Planococcus; species Planococcus sp. SSTMD024. Next base: position 40,871 of record NZ_JBGGNS010000006.1, read on the forward strand.
GCTATGCACAAGAAACCGGCATCCGCCATCATAAAGGAGCGATCGGCATTTTGACTGCCGGAAAGCTGAACCGTGTCGAGATGTTTTCCCAAATCATCGTCTTATTGTTCGGGCAATGGCAGGCAAACAGCGATTAAGTTGCATGTGCCCATAAACATCTTTAAAATGTAGCTAGAAAAGAAAAGCTTATTCGACCAAGCCTGTTTCACTGTTTTACTCAGGAGACGGGCAGCCGATGGAGAAAAAGAGGGGGAAATGCTGTGCTTCGAAAGGGTTTACAAATGATGTTGTTTTCGTCAGTCCTGGTTCTCGCCGGCTGCGTCAGTCCCGAGGACGATCTGGTGGAAGGCTTATCAAGCGCCAGGGCGGCATTTGAAGAGGAAGCGCCGGAACCGAACGAAACGGCCGGCGAAACGGAGCTCTATGTTCCCGGGGGCTATGAAGTGGAACAGCCTTCAGATGATCATAATGTATTGATCACCCGCGGCAGCCAAGCGTTTGCGTTGTTCCTCAACCCAAACGAAGCACCAGACAGCACGTTCTTCTATGATCTGCAAAAAGCGAGTCCGGAAGAGGCATGGCTTGCTGATGAGAAATTCAGCCGGCATGGCCGGTTCGGATTTGTTACGGTCCGGATGATTGCAGAAGACCGCTATGAATTGGTGGTCAGTTCCGGGGGAGCGAAACTTTCAACGATTACAGAGCAAGCAGCGCTTCGCAACCATATGGAATGGATGATGAAAACCACGCGTTCCATCGAAGCGGCACAAGAGGAGTGAACAACATGGAAAAATTGCAGTCTGTCCAGCAATTTACGCAACTGGCAAACTCAGGGAACGTCATCTTCATGTTTACGGCTGGATGGTGCCCCGATTGCCGGGTGATCGATCCCATCATGCCTGACATTGAAAAGAAATTCAGCGATTATACTTTTGTCTCGGTCGACCGGGACGAATTCATCGACCTATGCATTGAAAAAGACATTTATGGGATTCCAAGCTTTCTCGGATTCCGGGCAGGTGAAGAGCAAGGGCGCTTTGTCAGCCGCGACCGCAAGACGCAGGGGGAAATTGAATCGTTTATCTCCAACCTGTCGAAATAAAAGGGAAAACGGTTCTCCTGTCTGCAGGATGAACCGTTTGTTTGTGAAAAGGAGGAAATTAGGAATGAAATCCGCCGAGTTATTTACTATACTAAAAGAGCGGGTTGCAAATGACCAGTTGAGCTGGACATTGGACCGCCAAAAAGATATCGCAAATGTAAGGCATACTAAGCTGGGGAAAGGCATGACCATTTCCTTGCCGCAAGTGATCAACCGTTTCGAAACGAAGGGCGATGCAGCGATCGAAGAAATCGCCTATACGATTTCAGAGACTTTCCAGGCGATGGAACGCGAGTCAGCAGGAGAACTGCCGGGCGAACAGCATATTTACCCGGTCATCCGTTCCACGTCATTCCCGGAAGAATCGCGTGAAGGCCATCGATTCCTGACGGCCCCACATACGGCTGAGACGCGTATTTATTACGCGCTCGATGCCGGGACGACTTATCGGCTGATTGATGACAAGGTGTTGGAAAGTTTAGCGCTGACGGCCGATCAAGTGCAGGAAATCGCTAAATTCCAAGTGAAAAAACTGAAGACGGCTGTCAAGGAAGACCATGTGGCAGGAAACGTCTTCTACTTCCTGAATGAAAATGATGGTTATGATGCTACGCGCATCTTGAATGAAACATTTTTAAAAGACATGAAAAAGAAAGTGCAAGGGGACATGACGGTCTCAGTTCCCCATCAGGACGTCTTGATCATCGGGGATATCCGCAATGAGACGGGATACGATGTGCTGGCCCAGATGGCGATGCATTTCTTCACGAATGGCAAAGTGCCGATTACGTCCTTGTCGTTCGTCTATGAAAACGAGACGCTTGAACCGATATTCATCTTAGCGAAAAACAGACCCGAGAAGGAGAACGATAAAAAATGAATGCATTCTATAACAAACAAGGCGTCGGCGATGTGCTGCTCGTCCAATTGACATTGGAAAAACCGGAAAAAATCCACACGGAACAATTTGGGGATGTAACCTTGATCAAGAACGACCGGCAGGAAATCGCCGGTTTCAACTTGTTCCAGGCAAGCGATTATGCAGATTTGCCGGAAGGCCAACCTGTGGAAGTGACGGAAGCATTGGTGACAGCGCTTCAAAATGCATTGGAGAAAAACGGTGTATCGTATACCCTGGAAGTCGATTTGACGCCTAAATTTGTTGTCGGCTATGTGGAATCGAAAGACAAGCACCCGAATGCGGACAAATTGAATGTGTGCCAAGTGGCAGTGGGCGAAGAAACTTTGCAGATCGTTTGCGGCGCGCCGAATATCGAAGCGGGCCAAAAAGTGGTTGTCGCCAAAGTAGGTGCGGTCATGCCTTCAGGGATGGTCATCCGTGATGCAGAACTGCGCGGCGTCGCTTCTAGCGGCATGATTTGCTCAGCGAAAGAATTGGACTTGCCGGATGCACCGGCGGAAAAAGGGATTTTGGTATTGCCGGAAGATGCGCAAACAGGATCTCCATTTGAAATGAAGGTGTAACGATGAGCTGGATGAAAAATATGTGGAATAAAATGTTTGCAGAAGACACGGAAACAGAAGAAAAGCCGTTCGTGCGCAGCGAGGGAACTCAGCATGTCGAGCCGAAACCGCAGGAAAGCAAACCGGCTCCGTTCCGTTTTCCGCTCATTTCAGATGAAGAAGCGAAAGGCTTGCCTGCAGAAAGCCACAAACCTGAACGGCGGGAAGAAAAGCCGCGTGTTGATGCGCCTTTAAAAGCTTCGGAAGAAAAAGCATACGAACTCGATGCATTGGAACCGAGCGGGAAATTGCCGAAACCGAATGCAGGGCGCAATAAGAAAAAACGCCCTCATGTACCGAAAACGGCTGAACCGCAAGGCCTTGACCTTCCAGGCAACACGACGCGGCGCTTTCAGCCGACGCGTGTAGCTTCCCCTGTGCACGGATTTACAGACCGTCCGACGCCAATTGATGAATTATTGGAACAGGAAGCGAAAAAGAAGGCAGAACTTGAACGCAAAAACGACTGGTCGCAACGCAGTTTGCAAGAATTGTACAAAAAAAGTGACGACCGCTTGCCACAGGCGAAAAAACCGCAGTCTATCATGGAGACAACGGTGTATAAGCCTGTAGAACCGAAAGAGCAAGCTTTGGAAACTGCATCTGATGTTGAAACAGCAAATGGAAATGCGGAAGCCGGAGAAGACCAGCAACCGGAAAAAAAGCCTGAACCTCATTATGAATGGGCCGATCGCAGCCTCCAGGACTTATTGCCGAAAAATCAAAAAGCCGAAAAAAAACCTGAACAACAACCTGAACAAGCGGAAGTGACCGTTTTCCGCACAACAGATCAAGAGCAGCCATCGAACAAGGCGGCGGATGCTGGCGGTGCCGAAACGGATGGAAAAATTGCCCAAGGGGATACTGGAAAGGGCGGCTCGCCGTCAGTTGCTGAACAGCCTGTAACAGAACCAGAAACCCTCATGGAAACACCGCAAAGCGCACAGCCAGAATCCGAGCGTGAAGACCATGTACATAACCCGGTGCCGAAACCGGTATTGCCGCAAGTGAAAACACAGGACAAAAGCAAAAAGGAACGAACCGTGCCATTCAATGTGTTGATGCTGAAATCGGATAAAGAACGTTTGCCGAAACAGCCGCAAACGCCAACAGCGGAAAAAAAAACGGCATTAATAGAGGAAACCGCAGCTGAACCTGCTGATCATGAGGAAAAAAACTATGCTGGCTATCAATTGCCAGGCCAGGAATATTTGCTTGAGCCTGAAAACGATTTAAAAGATGAAACGTGGATGGAAGAACAAGGCCAGCGCCTTGTCGAAGCCTTGTCCCATTTCCAGATCAAGGCGGAGATTGTCGGAACGGTCCAAGGTCCGGCCGTCACCCGTTTTGAGCTGCGTGTCGCCCAAGGGATCAAAGTGAGCAAAATCCGCAACTTGGCCGACGATTTGAAATTGGCGCTTGCGGCACGGGATATCCGCATACAAGCCCCGATTCCTGGGAAAAGCTCAATTGGCATCGAGATCCCGAACCGTCAAAGCCGCGCAGTGCGCTTGTCGGAGGTCATCGGAAGCCCGAACTTCAAGGCTTCCGATTCACCGCTTGAGGCAGCTCTCGGGCTCGACCTGGCGGGGAATCCGGTGACGCTCGATTTGCGTAAGATGCCGCATGGCTTGATTGCGGGAGCTACAGGATCCGGGAAAAGCGTATGCATCAATTCGCTGCTCGTCAGCTTGCTTTACCAATCATCGCCGCGCGACTTGAAAATGCTGTTGATCGACCCCAAAATGGTTGAACTGGCGCCTTATAACCATATTCCGCATTTGATCAGCCCGGTCATCACAGATGTCAAGGCAGCAACAGCTTCCTTGAAATGGGCAGTGGAAGAAATGGAACGCCGTTATCAGCTCTTTGCCCATACCGGTGTCCGTGATTTGGATCGTTACAATAAAATGGTCAATGACAAAGGGCAGCCGGCACAGCATCTGCCGTATATCCTGATCGTCATCGACGAATTGGCCGATTTGATGATGATGTCGCCTTCAGATGTGGAAGATTCCATTTGCCGCATCGCCCAAAAAGCGCGTGCCTGCGGGATCCATTTAGTGATCGCCACGCAGCGCCCGTCAGTGGACGTCATTACGGGCTTGATCAAGTCCAATATTCCAACGCGCATCGCTTTTTCCGTCTCGTCTCAAGTCGACAGCCGGACAATTCTCGATACCCAAGGAGCGGAACGGTTGCTTGGGCGAGGAGACATGCTGTATTTAGGAAACGGGATGGCTGCACCGAACCGCTTGCAGGGAACTTTCGTGACAGATGATGAAATTGAAAAAGTCATCGCCCATGTCCGTACGCAAGGGGAGCCTGATTACATTTTCAAGGAAGAGGAATTGATCCAGCGCAGCCAGTCGCCTGCAGAACAGGATGATTTGTTCGAGGAAGCCTGCCGGTTCATCATGTCGCAAGGGAGCGCATCGACTTCGCTTTTGCAGCGGAAATTCCATATCGGCTATAACCGCGCCGCGCGCTTGATGGACTTGATCGAAGAGTACGGATTCATCAGCGAACAGAATGGCAGCAAAGCGAGAACGGTGCTAATTACGGAAAGTGATATCGAAGAAGTGTTCCGTTGAACCTAGGCGCCGCCAGAATTACAGGAATTATTGATTATTTCAGTGCCTCCGCACTTTGTGATATAATCGGAGCATTGTAAAAACCACCCAGCTATTGATTCCGCACAGGCGGTTTGACTAGACTAATTTTCCACTCCCACAGGAGGTTCATTTATGACAGTATTACATTTTACGGGCATTAAAGGCTCTGGCATGAGCGCGCTGGCCCAAATCATGCACGATATGGGTGAGTCGGTGCAAGGCTCTGATATCGCGCAGCACTTTTTCACTGAAGAAAGGCTGCGTGAGAGAGGCATCACCATTTTGCCTTTCGATCCCGAAAACATTTCGCCGGATATGACGATCATTGCCGGGAATGCATTTAACGACAAACATCCAGAGCTTGTCAAAGCCCGTGAAAGCGGCGCAACCATCATCCGGTACCATCAGTTCCTTGGCGATTTGATGAAGCAATACGTATCGGTCGCGATTACTGGCGCACACGGCAAAACGTCGACAACTGGCCTGATGGCGCATGTGCTGAACGGCTATAAGCCCGTTTCTTACCTAATTGGTGACGGAACGGGTTCGGGCCAGGAAGACTCCCATTTCTTTGTAGCGGAAGCATGTGAATACCGCCGCCACTTCTTGGCGTATCACCCCGATTATGCGATCATGACCAATATCGATTTCGACCATCCCGATTACTTCGGCAGCATCGACGATGTCTTCAAGGCGTTCCAGGAAATGGCGCAGCAAGTGAAGAAATGCATCATCGCGTGTGGAGACGACGAATACTTGCAGCAAATCCAGGCGCCGGTACCGGTCGTCTATTACGGTTTTGGCGAAGAAAACGATTTCCAGGCGCGCAATATCGTCAAAACGACAGAAGGCACGACTTTCGATGTCGTTATCCGCAACGAATTCTTCCATACATTCACCATTCCGATGTACGGGGACCATGCTGTATTGAATGCACTCGCTGTCATTTCGCTGTGCCAATACGAAAGCATTCCGGCGGATATCATCCAGCGCCAATTCGAAAGCTATGAAGGCGTCAAACGCCGCTTTACGGAGACGGTCATCGATGATCGCGTATTGATCGATGATTATGCCCATCATCCGACGGAGATCCGTGCTACCTTGCAATCGGCGAGCCAGAAGTATCCAGAGCGCGAGCTGGTAGCGATTTTCCAGCCGCATACATTCAGCCGCACACAAACCTTCCTCCAGGAATTTGCCGATTGCCTGCAAGAAGCGGATCATGTGTATTTATGCGATATCTTCGGGTCTGCTAGAGAAGAGGCGGGCACCTTGACGATTCGGGACCTTCAGGAAAAAATCGACGGCAGCCAGCTCCTCCAATTGGAAGATGTCGAAAAACTGGCTATCCACAATAATGCAGTATATCTTTTCATGGGAGCTGGAGATGTAACGAAATTCCAGCAAGCATACGAAGAAGTTTTAACAATGCCGAAAAAAGCCTAACCATTACATATGGTCAGGCTTTTTTTATTGGGCACAAAACAGGCGTTAGAAATTACAAAATGTTCTGGGTTACTGGCAGGCATTTAAAAGCTTTTGCCGAATAATAAATAGAGGCGTGTTTAAACCCATATAGCGCAGGGTAGAAAACAGGTATACGAAATTTAATTAAACCGAAGGAGGAAACGGAATGGATTGGTCAATCTTGCTTTACATTGCCGCGATTGTCGCCGCTGTTGGATTTTTAATACTATGCGTAGCGCTGGCGATGACCTTGAACTCACTCAAGAACACATTAAAAGAGGTTTCCGGAACTGTCTCAGGGCTGGAAAACCAATTGCAAGGGGTCACGTTGGAAACAACGAACCTATTGCATAAGACGAACGAGCTCGCTGAAGACATCACGGTCAAATCAGAAAAATTGAACGGTGTCGTCGATGCAGTCAAAGGCGTTGGAAATTCAGTGACGGACCTGAACACTACAGTGCGCCACATCACCTCGCGTGTTGGGGTGCAGGTTGAGCAGAACGAAGATAAAATTGCTCAAGTTGTCCAGTGGAGCAATGTTGCAATGGGAATCGCGGATAAATGGAAAGAGCGCAAAGTTTACCAAACACGCAGCACAGAACAATACACGCCGGTCCCTGGCCAAAAGAAATTGCCAGGCAGCAGCGACCAGTATTGATATCATCAAACAACGAATATAATGGAGGAATGGACAATGGGAAAAAACAAAAATACTTATTCGAAACCTGATTATAATGAATCCCAGTACAACGGCGAGTATTATACGCAAGGCGGCAAGTACAGCGACCAAGGCGGTCAATACGAACAAAGCCAATATGTACCGCAATCCTACGGTTCATCAAGCCGCTATGACGACCTATACGATTACGAAGAATCAAACGGCGGATCCGGCTTCCTGACAGGCATGATTGTCGGCGGCCTTGTCGGAGCTGCGGCAGCATTGTTCTTCGCGCCTAAAGCAGGGAAAGAGCTACAGGCAGACTTAAAGACACAAGCCAGTACCTTCAAGGAAAAAGCGCAGCAGTCGAAAGACTCAAGCGATTCAAATGACGGCACCGGCTTCACGCAGCAATTGAAAGAGCAATCGACGAAAGTGGTCGATAAAGTGAAGAACATGAAAGGTAGCAATTCACCGATGGATGACGGCACTGCCTCATCTGAAGGCGAAGAAAGCGTAGAATTGCTGGAGACAGTACAAAACAAAGTCGATAACGGCGACAAAGCCGGAAACGATGCGTTCACATCTACAGCCAATGCTTTGAAAGAGGCGGTTGAAGAAGTGAAGGAAGAAAACAAATCAAGCCATAACGACTCGAAGACATCAGCAGGAACGAATGCTTCTGCAAGCTTGCAAGGTTCGGCTGACTCGAAATCTTCCTCTAGCGCTAAAGGTTCTTCTGCATCGCAAGGATCTTCAACTGCAAAAGGTTCTTCGAATTCCCAGGGATCTTCAACTGCGAAAGGATCATCAAACTCGCAAGGGTCTACGAATACGAAAGGGTCCTCTAATTCCCAAGGATCTTCAAACACTAAAGGGTCGTCAAACCCGCAAGGCAATCAAAACAAAAAGAATTAATTTTGGGAGCGGTTGAAATGGAAAACTTTGTACATGTGAGAAACTTGGATGAGCTTAAGCAGGCGGTCGGCAATGAACAGCATTATTGGTTGTTCAAGCACAGCAGCACTTGCCCGGTCTCAGCAGGCGCATGGAAAGAATACTCAGAGTATGCATCATTGCATCCCCATCAATTATTCCTTTATCTAGTCGTCCAGGAAGACAAAGAGCTTTCGTCGGCAATCGAGGAAATAACAGGTGTCCGCCATGAATCGCCTCAACTTTTCCATTTTGCCAGCGAACAAGTCGACTGGCATGCGAGCCATAATAAAATCAAAAGCGAAGCGATGAAGGAATTCATTGCTTAGCCCATAAACGTCAAAAGAACATGCGGATGGAGCCATTCCATCCGTTTTTCTATGGGAAAAAATATTTCTTGCTCAAGCCCTGCGCCGCGCCATGTGTACATTCTGTCTCTGATATTCGTTATGAAAACGCTTTAGCGCGTTGAATCGCTAAACAAATTTCGTGACTTTGCTGAATAGTTTGCTTATAATAGTCATATCGTGTTAATATGACACCTATTAAAAGCGTCACTCTTGAAAGGGGAAGTGGAGAATGAGTCATACAGAATTGGAACAGCTTAGAGAACAAGTGGATGCAGTAAACCTGCAAATTCTTTCTCTTATCAACGAGAGAGCTTCCGTGATCCAGGAGATCGGGAAAATCAAGGAAAAGCAAGGCGCTACGAAATACGATCCTTTGCGCGAGCGTCACATGCTGAACCTATTGAAAGACAATAACAATGGTCCCCTTGATCAGAAGACAGTTGACCATATCTTCAAGGAAATATTCAAATCCGCACTCGATATGCAGGAAGAGGATAGCCGTAAAGCACTTCTCGTTTCCCGTAAGAAAAAGGCGGAAGATACGATCGTTTCCGTCAATGGCGAGAATATCGGCGAAGGCGCACCATCATTCATCTTTGGGCCTTGCGCTGTTGAGTCGCAAGAGCAAGTTGACCAAGTAGCGCAAGCCATCAGCGACAAAGGATTGAAATTGATCCGCGGTGGGGCTTACAAGCCGCGTACGTCGCCATATGATTTCCAAGGACTAGGTTTAGAAGGATTGAAGATGCTGAAAAAAGCAGCTGATCAATATAAGCTTGGCGTTGTGACGGAAATCGTGACACCGCACCATCTCGAAGAAGCATTGGATCACCTGGATGTCGTTCAAGTCGGTGCCCGCAACATGCAAAACTTTGAATTATTGAAAGCTGTTGGTCAGATCAACAAGCCGGTGCTTTTGAAGCGCGGCATGTCTGCTACTGTTGATGAGTTCATCAAAGCGGCTGAATACATTATCGCTAATGGAAATGACCAGATTATCCTTTGCGAGCGCGGCATTCGCACATACGAGAAGGCAACGCGCAACACACTTGATATTTCTGCAGTGCCGATCTTGAAACAAGAAACGCATTTACCGGTCTTCGTAGATGTCACACATTCTACTGGCCGCCGCGACTTGTTATTGCCTGCTGCCAAAGCGGCAATCGCTATCGGAGCTGACGGCGTCATGGCAGAGGTGCACCCGGACCCTGCAGTCGCACTATCCGATGCGCAGCAGCAAATGAGCTTACCGCAATTCGATGAATACTACGATTCATTGATGAAATTCATGAAGCAGTACGAGTTGAAAGTATAAGCAAAAGCCGGACGTGTTCCGGCTTTTTTATTTTTTTCAAAGGCAGGAAACTGTGCGGGAGCATGGAAAAACCCCTAAAGATGGACATTTTCATGAACTTTCCGTGCAAGCGATGCTGCAATACATAATAAGAGTTGATATTCATAAAGCGGTTATCGTATCATTGAATGAAAGAATGGAACAGGAGGGCGCAAAATGACCGTTACGATTTATGATGTGGCACGTGAGGCAAATGTTTCCATGGCTACCGTATCCCGCGTAGTGAATGGAAACCAGAATGTAAAACCAGCCACAAGAAAAAAAGTGCTGAAAGTGATCGAAGAACTCGGCTATCGTCCGAATGCCGTGGCTCGTGGGTTGGCGAGCAAGAAAACTACAACGGTCGGCGTCGTTTTACCGGATATATCCAATAGTACTTATTCTGAACTGGCAAGGGGCATTGAGGATATTGCGACGATGTACCGCTACAATATCATCTTGTCCAATTCCGACCAGAATCCGAACAAAGAGCTCCAATTGCTTGAAACGATGCTCGGCAAGCAAGTGGATGGGATTGTCTTCATGAGCGATGTCATTTCGGATGAATTGCGCAAGGAGATGGAGCGTTCCCCGACACCGATCGTATTAGCGGGTTCGATCGATGATACAGCATCAATCGCTTCCGTCAATATCGATTATTATGCCGCTGCCTATGAAGCGGTCAAAAAATTCATCGACAGTGGGCATAAGAAAATCGCTTATATTTCAGGCCCCTTATCGTCTGAGATCAACCGCGAATATAAGCTGAAAGCCTATCAAGATGCTTTGCAGGAAGCTGGCCTCGGCTACGACGAACGCCTGGTCATCGAATGCAATAACACCTACGAAGAAGGACTGGAAGCTGTTCGTGAGTTGGAATCGATTGAACCGACGGCATATTTCGTCAGCAACGATGAAATGTCCATTGGTGTTATCCATGCAGTGGAAGCTCTCGGCAAACAGATTCCTGAAGATGTAGAAGTCATTACTTATGAAAATTCAAAGCTCGCCCGCATGGCACGCCCGATGTTGACGGCCGTAGCATTGCCGCTTTACGATATCGGGGCGGTGTCGATGCGCTTGCTGACGAAATACATGAACAACGAGGAAATCGAAGAAAACCAAGTCGTGCTGCCTTACCGCCTCGAAGAGCGGCAGTCAACGAAACACGAATAGGCCTTAACCGGCAACTTTTAACCAGCAGAAAACCGCCCTTGCGACGGGATTGTATCCAATCCTGAAGCAAGGGCGGTTTTTTCATGTCGACTGCGGAATATTCCGACTAAATGAAGCGCGCCTTATTGGTTGCGGATCATGTACAGCGCTTTATCGAGCATTTGCTGATTTTTTTCAGTGATTTCCGATTTTCTTGGAATCGGCTTATACATATTCTCCGGATCTTCCCATGTCTCGATTAAAGGAACAGGGGATTCAGGCTGCCAGCGTTTGAGCCATGCTTCAGGCAGCTTTCCATGCGGCAATGGATGGCTGTTCATTTCCATCCAGAGGAGTGCCCAGGCACGCGGCACGACCCGCCAAATGTCATAACCGCCGCCGCCGACCGCTACCCATTTGCCATCGCAAAACTCATGCGCCAATTCATGCGCGATTTTCGGGATTTCGCGGTAGATTTCCATCGTGCTGCTCAAATGGGTCAAGGGATCCAAATAATGCGCATCGGCCCCGTTCTGGCTTAAAATGACATCCGGCTTAAAATGTTCGACAATTTCACGCATGGCGGTCCGGTATATTGACAGGAACGATTCATCTTCCGTGAAGGCATCGATCGGGAAGTTGAACGAAGTGCCATAGCCTTGGCCACTTCCGCGTTCATTGATATTGCCGGTGCCAGGGAATAAGTAGCGGCCCGTTTCATGGATCGACACTGTGCACACTTCCGGATCATCATAAAAGCACCACTGCACGCCGTCGCCGTGATGGGCATCCGTGTCGATGTACAATACGCGCGCGCCGTATTTCTCTTTCAAATAATGGATGGCGACCGAGCTGTCGTTATAGATGCAAAAGCCGGATGCCTTCCCGCGGAAACCGTGGTGCAAACCGCCGCCGAGGTTCAAGGCATGCTCGGCTTTGCCTTCCATCACTTGGTCGACTGCGGTCAACGTGCCGCCGACCAGGCGGGCGCTCGCTTCATGCATATTTTCGAAAATCGGTGTATCTTCTGTTCCGATGCCATATCCTTCTCCGGCCTCCGGTGTAATTTCGCCGCGGCTCGCTTTTTTGACGATGTCGATATAGCGCTGGTCGTGCGCAAGCAATAGCTCTTCATCTGTTGCAGTCCGTGCAGGCACAATCAAATCCTCTGGAAGGGCGTCCATTTCCCGGAGCAAGTCTATCGTTAGTATGAGCCGTTTTTGGTTGAACGGATGCGTTTCAGAAAATTTATACCCCAATTGATCTTCTGAATAGATGAAGACAGCATGTTTTTTCATTCCTGCATGAGATTCGGCCATAAGACATCGAAACCTTCTTTGCGCAGATCTTCAATGATGGAAATGGGGTTCATCGTTTTGATGCGGAAAGCCAGAATCTTATTGGAGCTGTCCTCCCGATCGGGATAGACAAGGACGCTCAATACATTGACTTTGTGGTCGTAGAACACCTTGCTCACTTCATAGAGTGCGCCTGAACGGTTCGGCACTTTAATTTCGATCTGGGAACCGGGCTGGTGCGCGCCGGTCAATTCGATATAAGTATACAAAAGGTCGGTTTCGGTCAGAAAGCCGACGAGTTCATTTTGGCTGACGACTGGCAGGCAACCGATTTTATGCTCATAGAACACCAACGCGATTTCTTCAACAAAATCGAGCGGATGGGCGATGATCGGGTTTGCCGTCATGATTTCCGCGACTTTCTTCTCATATGGATTCACTTTTGGCGTCACCGTGAACATCGATGGCAGCGCATCTTTCAAATCGCGGTCGGTGACGATGCCGACCACTTTCCCGTCATCGACGATGGGCGCATGGCGAATCCGTTTTTCTTCGAACAAATCCAGCACGTCTTGGACGGTCTGGTCTGAGCGCAGCGTGAAAACATCCTTCTTCATGATTTCTTCTACTAACATGCAAACACCCCTTTGGTAATCAGTACATATAACGGTTCATGAAACGCAGCTGGTCGAACTTTTGGATCGATTCTGGATCGACGCGTGAACCGATACGTGCCATTAATGTGTTGGCTGGATGCGAGCTGATTTCCGGGTCATCCGTCGCGAAATATTCCAGCCCGCCCGCCTGCATCATCTTTTCCATGATCTTGCGGTATTCCCAGACATTCAGCCCGGTTCCTTTTAAATCCCAATGCCAGTAGTATTCTGTCGTGATGACGATGAAATCATTGAAGGCATCATCCATCATCGATACTTGGAGAAGTGCTTTACCGACACCGGCGCCACGGTATTTCGGAATGACTTCGATCGCCCCGAGCTCAATCAGGTTTTCCATCTTCCCTTCGGACCAGCGCTCCAGCGGGTCAGGATAGAGGTATGTAACATACCCGACAATGGTGTTCTGGTCGCGCGCAATCAATATGCGCCCTTCCGGCAAATCCGCAATTTCCGTGATGGCTTTATGCTGCTGTTCGGGTGGGCGGAAAGCGATTAAGTCCTCGTGGAAATCCAGTTCTTTCAGTTCCCTTGAAGGGACCGGGCCTTCGATGATCAGTGGCCCGTGTTTCGTTTTCAATTCCATCGCATTATATGTCTTCTTATGTTCCATCATTTCACCGCCTGTGGTTGCAATTAGCTCCATTATACATGAAGGGCAATAGGAAAAGAAAGTTGCTCGGGTAAATACTCCGTATTTTCTAAAGAATTAAAATTATTAGCATTTCCCTTCCAGGTTGATGTAGAATATAGAGAAACAAAGGGAAAGGGTGATTTATGTGAAAGTGGAAGCGTTACCAGCAAAACCAGGGGAGCACAATTTACATAATTACGAAGAGCAGTCGGCGAATTTCGATTGGTCGGAAGTTGAAAAAGAGTTCAGCTGGTCCCAAACTGGAAAAATCAATATGGCTCATGAGGCGATTGACCGACATGCTGAATCGGACCGCAAAAACAAAGTCGCTCTCTATTATAAAGACCAGCACCGTCATGAAACCTATACATTCTACGAGATGAAACGCATGACGAATCGTGCGGCGAACTTGTTGAAAGCACATTCCGACTTGGAGAAAGGAGACCGTATCTTTATCTTCATGCCGCGTTCTCCTGAACTTTATTTCCTCATGTTCGGCGCATTGAAGATGGGCTTGATCGTCGGTCCGCTGTTTGAAGCGTTCATGGAAGGAGCGATCTATGACCGACTGGATGACAGCGACGCAAAATCGATCATCACGACGCCGGAATTGCTGCCGCGCATCCCGAAAGACCGCCTTCCGAATTTGAAGACGATCTTCCTCGTCGGGGCGGAAGGGGCAGAAGAAAGCGGGGGCCATGTCGATGTGCTCAAGCATCTTGACTCCTGCTCGGATAAATTCGATGTCGAATGGCTCGATAAAGAAGACGGATTGGTTCTTCATTATACATCCGGTTCTACAGGGAAACCGAAAGGCGTCCTGCATGCGCAATATGCCATGGTGCAGCAATACCAGACAGGCAAATGGGTGCTGGATTTCCAGGAGCAGGATATTTACTGGTGCACAGCTGACCCGGGCTGGGTAACGGGAACGGCGTACGGCGTGTTCTCGCCGTGGCTGAATGGCGTCACGACTGTCATTCTCGGCGGGCGCTTTTCTCCGGATGCCTGGTACCAAGCGATTGAAGATTTTGGCGTCACTGTTTGGTACAGCGCCCCGACTGCGTTTCGCATGTTGATGGGGGCTGGGGATGCATTAGTGAAAGAATACGACCTTTCGACATTGCGCCACGTTTTATCCGTTGGTGAACCGTTGAACCCGGAAGTCGTCAAGTGGGGCGCGCAAGTGTTCGATAAACGGATTCATGATACATGGTGGATGACGGAAACAGGAGCGCAAGTCATTTGCAATTACCCATCGATGGCAATCAAGCCGGGCTCGATGGGCAAACCGATCCCAGGCATCAAAGCGGCAATCGTCGATGATCAAGGCAATGAATTGCCGGCAAACCAAATGGGCAACCTGGCGATTAAAAAAGGCTGGCCATCCATGATGCGCCAGATCTGGAACAACCCGCAAAAGTACGATTCCTACTTCTTGAATGACGAGTGGTATGTTTCCGGAGACTCGGCTTATATGGACGAGGATGGGTATTTCTGGTTCCAGGGAAGAGTGGACGATGTCATCATGACTTCAGGTGAGCGTGTCGGGCCGTTCGAAGTGGAAAGCAAACTACTCGAGCATCCGGCAGTTGCTGAAGCGGGTGTCATCGGTAAACCTGACCCGGTGCGCGGGGAGATCATCAAGGCGTTCGTCGCACTTGTAGAAGGCCATGAGCCATCTGATGAACTGATCGAGGACATTCGGCAGTTCGTCAAGAAAGAACTGGCCGCTCATGCAGCGCCGCGCGAAATTGAGTTCAAGGACAAGCTTCCGAAAACGCGAAGCGGCAAAATCATGCGCCGCGTCCTGAAAGCTTGGGAATTGGACCTGCCGACTGGCGATTTGTCCACCATGGAAGATTAAAAAAAGCCCTTCTGCATTTAGCAGAAGGGCTTTCGTTATGCTGCGTCTTCTTCACTTTCCGGAGTTTCGGTGTCAGGTTCTGACGGCTCTTCCGGTTCCTCCGGTTCTTCTTCCTCGTCTTCCGGTTCTTCTGGAGCTGGAGTTTCTTCAGCCGGTTCTTCCTCGGCTGGTTCTTCTTCAGGCTCGTCTTCCGGCTCCGGTCTTTCAGTTTCTTGCGCTGGGGCCGGAGTTTCTTCTCTTTCCGGTTCCGGGTCAGGTTCCGGTGTCGGTTCTGGTTTTGGCGCTTCAATCGTCACGCTATTGGACGCTGCGGATTGCCGCCCTGTAATGTCCACTGCGACGACTGTATACGTTCCAGGTCCAGACGCGCTATAGGAGTTGCTGCTCGATTCGGAAACGGAAGCGACTCTGCTGCCGCCGCGGAATACGCGGTAACCGACGACGTCATTTGAAGCGGAATCGCTCCACGTGATCGTGCGCCCATTGATCGATGTTCCGACTGGTGCAGGGGCCGCGCTGTCTGCGTCGAACTTGGCGCTGGAAACGACATTGCTGAACCTGGAGCTGCCAGGGAATAGTTTGCCAGCGTCTCCGCCGAACGGTGCGAGCATGCGATCGACGTATTCTTCCGATACGCCGAGGCCGCCGCCTGATACGAATTCACTTGGCGTACTCGACAAAGCGGCATAGCGTTTGCCGTTGATTGTCGTATACGATCCGCTGCTCAAGCTATCATCTCCATCTTTTGGCGTCATGATATCAGCGATGAACAAGTCGGAGCGGACCAAGCCCGCTTTTTTACAAGCCTCGTTCGGAGCGAATCCGGAGATGCCGCAGAATGAGCGGCTGACGACGCCTTCGGGTTCCTGGAATTTGTCTCCAGAGCCGATAGCGTCGGGTGCTACGTCATATGTTGTATTCATCAAGTTCGCCCATAATTGGTTTACACGGACGGATGGCTGCAAGTTCTGGTTTCTGAAATTATCCAGTGAATAACGCTCTTTGTCATAGCCAAGCCATACGCCCATCGTGATGTTCGGGTTATAGCCGACGAGCCAGACGTCGCGTGTTTCCTGGGTCGTTCCCGTCTTGCCCGCAAAATCTGCATTAAACTTCAGCATGCCGTTTGCACGGTTCGCCGTTCCGCGGTCTGTTTTGAAGACGTCGCGCAGCATATCGGTCAAGACGTAGGAAACTTGAGGCGTGAACACGTCTTTTGCTTCGGCTTCATGTTCATAGATGACATTGCCATCTGCGTCTTCGATTTTATCGATCATCGTCGTCTCCATATGCTTTCCGCCATTGGCAAGGGATGCATACGCATTAGCGACTTCTTCGACCGAACCTTCGATGCCGCCGCCGAGTGCTGCGGACACAACGCCGTCGCTTTCATCCACACGCGAGAAGCCGTTGTCGATCATATATTGGATCGGCATGTCATCGCGCATTTGCGCAAACAAGCGCAAAGCGGGAAGGTTCTGTGATTGCGCGAGTGCATCGCGTGCCGGCATGATGCCTTGCTCGCTTGTCGGGACAAAGTTTGCCGGCTCATAGCTATTGCCGTTGTCATTCATAGTGAATTTCACATCGACTACCGGGCTGCCGGCGCCGATGACACCATTTTCCAAAGCTGGGCCGTAAACCAGCAATGGCTTCACCGTCGATCCGATCGACCGGTAGGCTTGTGTTGCGTGGTTCAAGTTCTCGATTTCGTGGTCACGCCCGCCGATAAAGCTCAAGATCCGGCCGGTATCGTTTTCCAAGGTGACACTGCCGACTTGGACAGGCAATTGGCGGGTTTGTGTTTCGCCGTCTTCATCGATATAATCCTCAGATAAAGTCGTGCCATACCCTTGGTAGGCTTTTTGGGTTTCTTCTTGTGCTTCGTATAAATCTTTGTTGATGCTGGAATGGATGCGGTAGCCGTTCGACCGCACGGCGCGGTCTGCCAGGATCGCATATTCCTCGTATAGGTTTTGATCTTGGTCGAGCGTTTCAGGATCTACGCCGTTTTGCTCCGCTAAGACGTCCATGATGATGCGGGTCGCGCGTTTCTCCAACTCTGCAGTCACAAACGGATAATCATCATAGGAGCGGGTTTCGCCTTCCCTGAAATCGGAAACAATATCGTATGCTATAGCCTCTTCATACTCAGTTTCCGTAATATAGCCTGTTTCAAGCATGCGGTAAAGCACCGTTCTCATGCGGTTGAGCCCCGGTTCCAGACCGTCTTCGTCTTTCAATTTGCCGCCAGATGCATACGGCGTATAGCTGTATGGTGCTTTAGGGATTCCCGCAATGAATGCTGCTTGCGGCAAGTTCAACTCGTTCGCAGATACATTGAATATGCCTTTCGCTGCCGTTTCGATTCCCGCGATGTTCATTCCGGCTGAATTTCTGCCATAGGGAATGATGTTCAGATAAGCTTCCATGATGTCTTCTTTGTTCATGAATTTCTCAAGGCGCATGGCCAAAAGGATTTCTTTCGCTTTTCGTTCATAAGACACTTCGTTTGTCAAAATCTGGTTCTTAATCAATTGCTGCGTCAAAGTCGATCCGCCGGTTTGGCTGTCCGAATTGGAAACATCCTGTAACAAGCCGCGCATAATCGCTTTCGGGACGATTCCTTCGTGTTCATAAAAATACTCATCTTCTGTGGCCAGTACTGCATCGATGGCCACATCGGAGACATCTTCCAAAGTTGTTTCCTCGCGGTCAATGTCGGTCTGCAATTTGCCGAGATACGTATTGTCGGCGAAGTACAATTGGGAAGTCTCTTCATAGCTATAAATGTCCGACAGCATCTCGTCTTCGGTCCGCAGCTGTTCTTCGTCCACCAGGGAAGCGAAATAGCCGGCTCCTGCCGATGCGGCAAATACGCCGCCTGCCATCAGTATAATAGCTAGAATGATTGCCAAATTCCAAATGACTCCCGTTGTGACTTTGAACCGCTTAAACCACTTATGGGAAGTCCATCTATCGGTTGTTTCCTCTGCCTTCAATAACCATCTTCTTAATTTATCTTGCACATTATCCCCCTCCTAAAAATCTTTTCCATTATAGCATAATCCGATAATTGAAACGAAAGATATTGACAATCTTTAGGATTCGAGTACACTACATAATAGAATCTTTATAATCAAACGAAGAACGGCCCGCAGTAGGGCATGCAATTTTGAAACCAGAGAGCCGGTGGAAGGTGCGAACCGGCCAAAATGCATGCGCTGAATTACAGGCCTGGAGTTTGCGGAAGTGCCCCGTCTGGCACATTAGAGTGGGAGGATGCGTCCTCCAAGCTGGGTGGTACCGCGCATATGCGTCCCTGCATGAAATTCATGCAGGGGCTTTTTTGTGACCCGGCAATCAGGCGAAGCAGAACAAGGGAGGAAATTTACATGACGAATGCATTGATCGAAGACTTAAACTGGCGCGGGCTTCTGTACCAGCAAACAGACGAAGAAGGAATGGCTGAAGTACTGGACCGGGAAAAAATTTCATTATACTGCGGCGTCGACCCAACAGCTGACAGCATGCATATCGGGCATATTGTCCCGTTATTAACTTTGCGGCGTTTCCAGCTTCATGGGCATCGGCCGATCTTGCTTGTCGGCGGGGCAACTGGCATGATCGGGGATCCATCCGGCCGCAATGAGGAACGCCAATTGCAGTCGACGGAACAGATTGACCGCAATGTCGACTCGATCAAAAAGCAAATGGAACAGATTTTTGATTTCCAGACGGAAAACGGGGCAAAAATGGTCAACAACCGCGACTGGATCGGCGGCATGAGCGTCATCGAATTCCTGCGTGATTTCGGCAAATTGATTTCCGTCAATTACATGCTGGCGAAAGATTCGGTGGCCTCGCGTCTCGAGGGTGGGATTTCGTTCACCGAATTCTCCTACACATTGATCCAGGCGATCGATTTCAACCATCTGTATAATGAATACAATTGCCGTGTGCAGATCGGCGGATCGGACCAATGGGGCAATATCACATCAGGCCTTGAAGTAATCCGCAAGACACACGAAGAAGAAGCGAAAGCGTTCGGCATCACCATACCGCTTGTGACGAAAGCGGACGGAACGAAATTCGGCAAGACGGCGGGCGGCGCAGTCTGGCTCGATGCGAAAAAGACTTCGCCTTACGAATTTTACCAGTTCTGGATCAACACGGCGGATGCGGATGTCGTGAAATACTTGAAGATTTTCACGTTCATCGAAAGACAAGAAATCGAAGCGCTTGAGAAAAGTGTTGAAACGGAAGCACATCTCAGAAAAGCGCAAACCGTTCTCGCCGAAGAAATGACCAAGCTGATCCACGGGGAAGAAGCGCTTCGTGATGCACAGCGTATTACAAAGGCATTATTCAGCGGTGATCTGAAAAGTCTGAGCGCCGACGAAATGAAGGCGGCTTTCAAAGACGTCCCTTCGGTCGAGATGCCGAAACAAGCGAAGCCGATCGTCGACTTGATCGTGGACAGCAAAGTATCCCCTTCAAAACGGCAAGCGCGTGAAGATATCACGAACGGCGCCATTTCCATCAACGGCGAGAAAATCCGTGACCTTGAATACGTCGTCGATGATAAAGACCGTTTAGATGATGAATTTGCGATCGTCCGTCGAGGCAAGAAGAAATATCATATGATTCATTTTGTCTAAACCCGAAAGCCGCTTGCACATGCAAGCGGCTTTTTGCATGTGTTCGAATGTTTAACGCCGCTGCGCCGGGGAAACACAATCACTAGAGAGATGAACAGGATTTCAATACACGAAATGGAGGACGAATAATATGTCACGTGTTGTCGGATCATACGGTACGGAAATGGAAGCAGTGGAAGTCATAGAAGATCTTCAACGACAAGGCTATCGGGATGAAGATATTTCGGTTCTCAGCAAAGATAAAAGAGACGTGGAGCGTGTAACGGAAGAAACCGGAACACAGGCCGGTGAAGGAGCCGCTGCCGGCGCTGCTACTGGCGGTGCGCTCGGGGGGCTCGGCGGTGTCTTGGCCGGGCTCGGCGCGCTAGCGATTCCAGGAATCGGCCCGATCGTTGCAGCCGGTCCGATCGCAGCAGGTCTTGCAGGCGCAGCGGCGGGAGCGGGCGTCGGCGGGATTGCCGGTGCCTTGATCGGCCTCGGCGTTCCTGAAGACGAAGCCAAAAGCTACGAAGAGCAGTTCAAAGAAGGGAACATTCTCGTGCTAGTGGAAGAGGATGAAACGAAGCAACCCGACCGCAATGATGTGGAGCGGTTTACAGGAAATGATGATCCGTTGGTCGGCACAGAGCGCTCAACGAATATTCGCGGAGATGCCGGGCCGGGACGCGACCGGCTATGATTTGAGACCCAAAAACCCCGGGGCGCTTAAATAGCGCCCCGGGGTTTTTTAGGTCCTGGATTTACACGTGCGATTGTTTTTCCTTAATGAAAGAAGGGAGCGGGAAATCCGCGAATGCTTGTGGATGGACCAGTTGGCCGAGCTTAATGGCTCCTTCAATCAACCTTGGGGACGGCCGGCAGAACAAAGCCTCTTCCATGACATGGATATGTTCGATCGCTTTCATCGATTGCCAGTCCGGGCGTTTCAAGACGAGTTCCGGTTTGACTTTCGAGGTCATGATGCCGACCCAAGCAAGCAAAATAAAATCTGGATTGCGTTCTCTCACAGCTTCCCAGTCTGTCTGGATGTTTGCGGTTTCCTCGTCTTCAAAACAATTGCGGGCGCCGACTAGCCGGCTGATTTCGCTGAGCCAATTGACGCCTCCTGGAGTGAACACGGGTTTTGGCCACCATTCCCAGTACAGGGATGGGGAGGACGCGGCGCTGTCGCCGCGTTTTTTCAGTTCGGCAAGTGCTGCGTCGTATTCCGCGAGAACCGGCGTGCTGTCGAAATGGATAGCTTCTGCGACCGTCTCCAGATCATTGCGGATGTCCCTGAGCGATTGCGGGTCCAGGACTAGGTGCGGTATCTTGCGTTTTTCGAGCTCTTCGATGTTTTTCTCCATGCCGGGCACGCTGAGCGATGCCAGTACGAGATCTGGCGCAAGGGCTTCCACTTCGTCCATGCGGATGGATAGGTCCGGTCCGAGACGCGGAAGCTGTTCAATGCTCTTCGGCCAGTCAGAATAATCATCGACACCGACCAGCAAATGATCGGCGTTCAAAAAAGCGAGCAATTCGGTATTGCTTGGGCAAATGGATACGATTCGCATAAAGACGCCTCCTTTATATGGCTACAGTGTAGCATAGCCCGGCAGAGGAATCGACGAAACGAATAAGCTGGCGCTTTTTTGACGGAAAGTTTAAAATCCATTATATAGAATGGATACCGGAAGCAAGTTCATAATATGGCGCCGGTGAGATCAAGAAAGAGGATGAGGAATGACAAACAAGGGAAAGATTATTTTATTAAATGGCGTTTCCAGCTCAGGAAAATCGTCTATAGCGAAGCGATTGGCATCTGACTTGGAGGATTATTTCCATTTGAGCATCGATGACTTTGATCTAGTTATCGAAAGAATGGAAAACCGCAACACGGAAAAATTGATTCCGATTCCGACAGAAGTATTTTTCCACGAGACTGTGAAGCTGTTTTCGGATAAAGGCGTAAACTTGATTGTCGATCAAATCCTTCATGATGAAGAAACGATTTATCATCTTGTCACCACATTGAAAGACTATCCGGTGTTATTTGTCGGCATCCATTGCGCTGCAGAGGAAATCGATAGGCGGGAAAAAGCCAGGGGTGACCGAACAATAGGACAGGGCAGGGCTCAAATGAAGTTCGTCCATTGCCAAAATGAAAGTTATGACATTGAAGTCCATACAACGGAGACCTCTCTTGAAGCGGCAGCTGAAAAAATCATCACCAGAATGAAGGAAAGGAAAGCCAATGCCGGATGGGTGAGTTTCGGGGAAAGGTGGAGTGAAAGTCGTTAGTAAAAAACCATGAAAAAACCCTCCCGGCGAACCTGGAGGGTTTTTAATCAATCGATTAACGTGAGTAGAACTCAACGATCAATTGTTCGTTGATTTCAGCAGACAATTCGCTGCGCTCTGGGAGACGGACGAATGTGCCTTCTTTTTTGTCAGCGTCGATTGAAACGTATTCTGGAACGAAGCTGTTTACTTCGATCGCTTCGTTGACAACATCAAGGTTGTTTGACTTTTCGCGGAACGCGATTGTTTGTCCTGGTTTCACGCCGTAAGACGGGATGTCTACGCGTTTGCCATCAACAAGGATGTGGCCGTGGTTTACCAATTGGCGGGCTTGGCGGCGAGTGCGCGCAAGGCCGAGGCGGTAAACGACGTTGTCAAGGCGTGTTTCAAGCAAGATCAT
The DNA here is from genome assembly GCF_041320495.1 of Planococcus sp. SSTMD024. Taxonomy (NCBI): domain Bacteria; kingdom Bacillati; phylum Bacillota; class Bacilli; order Caryophanales; family Caryophanaceae; genus Planococcus; species Planococcus sp. SSTMD024. The sequence goes on from NZ_JBGGNS010000006.1 coordinate 63,828, forward strand.
GAAGTTCTCGCCGTGTTTGCCTTCCATTTTACCAGCTTTGTTGAACATTGTTTTGAACTGGCGTTCGTTAACTCCGTACATGAAGCGTAGTTTTTGTTTTTCTTGCAATTGCAAACCGTATTCAGAAACTTTACGGCGTTGGTTAGCACCGTGTTGACCTGGTGCGTAAGGGCGTTTTTCGAGTTCTTTACCTGTGCCGCTCAAAGAAATTCCAAGGCGACGTGACAGTTTCCATGCTGGACCTGTATAACGAGACATAATGAGTCTCCTCCTCTAATTTGGTTTTTAGAGTAAAATAAAAACCAGATGTATTCATGCTGCAAGCCATTTTGTTTTCATGTACCTTCGCTCAGCAGCCAAGAGTTACGCGATACACCTCCGCAGAGGAACAAAATGGGCAAACCCGCACATACAACTGCTGCGATTATTTTACACAAAGGCTAGTATAACCGATAGCGGTTAGGCCAGTCAATGGATAACTGGCAAATAGCACGGAAAATGAAGCTTTCCTTTTTATCATACACAGAGTAAAATGGAGATAGTTGAAATGTAAGCGCTTTCTATTTTTCTTAAGGGGTGTATTGATGATGAAACAAAAGCACAAGTTTGAAACGGCCGTGATCCATGAGGGCTACGACAGTTCTGTGCATCATGACAGCTTGGCTACGCCGCTTTATCAAACATCTACGTATTCTTTCGCGAATGCCGAGCAGGGAGAAGCCCGTTTTGCGGGGGAACAAGACGGAAATATTTATTCGCGTCTCGGCAATCCGACAGTGCGCGTCTTGGAACAGCGCATGGCGGAAATCGAAGGCGGGGAAGCTGCATTGGCGTTCGGGTCGGGGATGGCCGCTGTCAGTGCAATCCTTGTCCATCTGACAAAAGCAGGCGACCACGTGCTGTGTTCACGCGGAATCTATGGGTGCACATTCGGTTTACTGGAAATCATGGAGGAAAAATACGGCATTACGCATTCACTCATTGCGATGACGACGGAAGAACAGATTGAACAGGCGATCCGGCCGGAGACGAAAGTGATTTATGTCGAAACGCCAATCAATCCGACCATGGAATTGGTCAATTTGCGTGCGGTTGAAACGGCCGCTAAAAAACATGGGTTGAAGGTAGTCGTTGATAACACGTTCAGTTCGCCGTATTTGCAGAATCCGCTTGAGTTCGGCGCTGATTTTGTGCTCCATAGCGCCACCAAATACTTGAACGGCCATGGTGATGTTATCGGCGGGGTGCTGGTCGGCGCGGATGCAGAAGAGATGCAGTTGATTCGCATGACTGTCCAGAAAGATTTCGGGGGCATCATGTCGCCGTTCGATGCCTGGCTGTTGATCCGTGGATTGAAGACTTTGCATGTGCGGATGGACCGCCATATCGACAATGCCGAAAAGATTGTCGCCTTTCTCCGCGGTGAGCAGTCGGTCAAGCGCATTTTGTATCCATTCGATGCCGGGCACCCGCAAGTGTCGATTGCCAAAGACCAGATGCGCCGCGGCGGCGGATTGATCTCATTCGAGCTCGAAGGCGGGAAGAAGCAGGCGCAGGAATTTCTGAATGCCCTGTCGCTCATCAAGATTGCCGTCAGTCTCGGGGATGCCGAAACCTTAATCCAGCATCCGGCAACGATGACGCATGCGGTCGTCCCTCCGGAAGAGCGGAAAAAGATGGGCATCAGCGATTCACTTGTGCGCTTGTCGGTCGGGCTTGAGAACGTCGAGGATTTAATGGCTGACCTTGAGCAGGCTTTCGCTCAAATCAAATCCAATTTGCAGGAAATCTAAAAAAAGATCCCGGCAGACCGTCTGCCGGGATCTTTTGTGTTTAGATGTGCTTCAATAATGTTTCTGCAAATTTTTCAAGCCCGATGCGGTCTTCTTCCGTAAAACGGGCAAGTTCCGGGCTGTCGATGTCGAGCACGCCGTATGCTTCGCCGTTTTTAAACAGAGGCACTACAATCTCCGAGCGCGATGCAGCGTCACAGGCGATATGGCCAGGAAATGCATGGACATCATCGATGAGCATCGTTTCATTTTTGTCGATAGCGGTGCCGCATACCCCTTTTCCGACCGGGATGCGGACACAAGCCGGCATTCCCTGGAATGGGCCAAGGACGAGTTCGCCCTCTTCCATCAAATAGAATCCGACCCAGTTGATGCGGTCGAGGAACTGGCCAAGCAGTGCTGAGGCGTTCGACAAGTTGGCGATGCGGTTCGGCTCGCCTGCAAGCAAAGCGTCCAGTTGTTTATTGAGCAAATTGTATTGCTCTTCGCGTGTGCCGCTGTAAGTAGATGTAGCAAACATGGAATCATCTCATTTCTAATAGTTTCTATTTAATAGTGTTCAGTATAAAAGCGATCCGCGTATTTGTGCAAGCCTTCAGCACTATGGGCATCCGAGCCGAAGACGAGCGGGATGCCGAGTTCGCGGGCATACGCGATATAAGGCTCCGGCGGATAGAATTCCAGACAGCCTGGTTTTGACATTCCCGCGGAATTGACATCCAGTTCGTAGCCGTGTTCTTTTATCATCCTGAGGACTTTGCGGATGCGCGCATCGTCATCGACGGTTTCGTTATGGACGTGCTGGAATTTATGGCATAAGGTCGGATGGCCGATGCGCTTCGGTTTATGGGGGCCAAGGTCCGCCAATATCGAAGCTTCGACCGTATCATAATATAGATCGTAGACGGCTTGTACCGAACCCATCTCTTTGGCAAGCTCCATAAACACTTCCGCGCTGAAATCGCAGCAGATCCAGCGGTCCCGATAGCGCAGGAAATGGACCGACAGGATGGCGTCCTCCAGTTTAGGCCCGGCATATTCGAGCAATTGGGCTGTCTGTTGTTCAAAGCCTTGGATAAAATCCACTTCCAGGCCACTGCGGATCAGCATGCCCGGTGTTTGCGCTTTCGCCTCATCGAGGGCCTTGAAATAAGCGGGCAATTCGCCCATCTCCATGCCGCTGTCTTGATCCGGCGTCGTATCCGTAAAGCCTTCTGGCAAAGGCGCATGCTCAGTAAAGCTGATGTCCGTAAATCCGTTTTTTTCCGCTTTTTCGATATAGGCACGGAACGGGTCGCTGGTTCCGTGAGGGCAGAACGGGGTGTGGATATGGCCGTCGCGTTTATTCATAAAGTTCACCATCTTTTCAATTTGATAAAATTATTCCCTGTTTTCTTCTAATTTGGCAAACAAAAGAGTAGAATACATGTTAAAATAAAAGAATCATGAATATACTTATGTAACCGGTAATGTATTTGGAACAGGGGGCTAAATGACTTATGATGGAGTATATCATCATTGCGGTCATCATTCTATTGGCGCTGCTTATCATCGGCATGGTGTTTCGAAAAAAACACAATGCGGAAATCGAGCGCCTGGAACAACTGAAACTGCAACTAAAAGAGAAACCAATTATGGAAGAACTTACTAAAGTGAAACAATTGAACTTGAACGGCCAGACAGAGGAAATGTTCGAACGCTGGCGCAATAAATGGACCGAAATCATGGATGTCGACATCCCGAAAATAGACGCAACACTCTATGACGCAGAAGAATCGATCAAACGCTTTAATTTCCCGAAAGCTTCCAAACTCGAAAAGCAAGCCGAAGCAAAAATTGACGATACAGACCAGCAAATCGCAGTCATTTTCTCGGAACTCGATGAGTTGATCGGCAGTGAAGAGAAAAATCGCAGCGAAATGGATCTGATCCAGGACAAATACGTCCGCGCACGAAAAAACCTGCTCGCGCACAAGTCATCTTACGGCGCAGCGGCCGGGCCGCTTGAAAAACGCTTGGAGTCATTCGTCCAGCGCTTTGAGGAATACGATCAACTGACGGATGAAGGCAATTACCTTAGAGCGCGTGAGACGGTCATCAATTTATCCGCTGACAGCACGCAAGCTTTCATGCTGGTGGACGATATCCCGATGATGTTGACGGAAATCGACGACAAGATTCCACAGGACCTTGCGCAATTGCGCCAAGGCAAGCAAGAGATGGAAGAGCAGTCGTATTACCTCAACCACCTTGGATTGACTGAAAAAATTGACGAAATCGAACAAGAACTTGCGGCATTGAAAAAGCAATTGGAAACACTCGAAGTAGCCGACAGCAAAAACCAAGTCGACGAAATCAAAGACCGCATCGATGCGATGTACGATTTGCTGGAAAAAGAAGTAGCGGCAAAGCATTACATCGACCAGCACTTGATGGAGACGGAACGCCATCTGCAAGTTGTGGCACGCGACACCCAGGAATTGGAAGAAGAAAGCCGTTATGTGCAGCACAGCTACAAAATTACAGACCAGGAAGCGGCCATTCCGAAGACTTGCTTGGAAAAAGTGGAACAGCTTGCCAAGCGCTTCGAATTATTGGCGAGCCGATTGGAAGAAGACCAATCCGCTTATTCAAGCCTTCAGGACGAATTGATGCACATCCGTGAAGATCTAACGATCGTCGATTCCACGCAGATGGACTTTACCGATGCGTTGAAAAACTTGCGCGTCGAGGAGAACAAAGCCCGCATTCATGTGGAAGAATTGAGGCGCCGCCTTCAGGAAACGGACCGCATGCTGCATAAAGCGAACATCCCGGGCATTCCGGAAGACATGGATGTCCGCCTTGAGGAAGCGGAAGAGCATTTGTTTGTTGCGATGCGCGCGCTCCGCGAAGTGCCCCTTAATATGAAGCTAGTCGATAATTATATGGAGCAAGCAGAAACCAGCATTACGGACGTGGAGATCAAAGCGAAAGAAATGGTCGAAAACGTCTTGCTTGTGGAACGCATCATCCAGTACGGAAACCGTTACCGGAAAACGAACCCACAGCTTCACGCCTCTCTCTTGGAAGCGGAAGAATCATTCCGCCAAATGCGCTATACGAAAGCGCTCGAAGAAGCGGCGACGGCTGTCGAGAATTTCGAACCCGGTTCGATGAAACGCATTGAAGTGCTCGTAAAAGATAAGGACTAAGAAAATAACGAAACCACCAGCAAACGAGCTGGTGGTTTTCTTTTCGGAGGGATTGCAATGATTTATTTGGATAATAGCGCAACGACCGAACCCGACCCGCAAGTGCTCGAAACCTACTTAAAGGCGAGCAGCCGCTATTTCGCAAATCCGGCTTCGCTGCATCGCTTAGGAAATGAAGCGGAAGATTTGCTCGAGTCGGCGCGCAGCCAGATCAAGGAGCTGCTCGGCTATGAGCGGATCATCTTCACATCGGGAGGCACTGAAGCGAATAACCTGGCGATTCGCGGCGCGGCTCTTGCCAATCAAGAGAAAGGGCGTCACATCATCTCGTGCAAAACCGAACACCCATCGGTTTTGGAACCGCTGAAGCAACTCAAAAAAGAAGGATTTGAAATCACCTTGCTTCCAGTCGACCGGAAAGGCGCAATCGATCTCGCTGAGCTGCAGCAGGCGCTTCGGGAAGATACAATCTTGGTGAGCCTGATGCAGGTCAATAACGAAATCGGCACGATCCATCCGCTTGCGAATATTCGGCGCATACTTAACAACCACCGCGCGCTGCTTCATGTCGATGCCGTGCAAGGCGCCGGCAAACTGCCGCTTGGCGAACAGGAGATGCCCGATTTATTGACCATCTCTGCACACAAGCTGCATGGGTTGAAAAATAGCGGGATCTTGGCCGTCAATAAAGGGGAACTCGAGCCGATCCTGTTTGGGGGCGGCCAAGAAGGCGGGCTTCGCAGCGGGACGGTCTCGGTTCCAAATGCTGCAGCACTGGCAAAAGCGTTGCGCCTTGCAACACCAAACCCCAATCATCTAGAATGGAATGCGGAATTGCGCAGCTTTTTCTCTGGCTACAAAGATATTTACATCGTCAGCCCATCCGGCGGCGCCCCGCATATCCTGGCCGTGGCGATCAAGGACGTGCGCGGCGAGACCTTGGTCGGCGCATTGCAGCAACAAGGCGTCATCGTTTCCACGTCGAGCGCCTGTTCTTCCAAGAACAAGCAGGCAAGCCATGTCATTGAAGCGATCGGCTTGCCGCGCGAATATCGGGACGGTACGATCCGCCTCAGCTTTGGCGCCATGACCGGCCACGAAGACATCATCGAATTGAAGAAACGTTTCCATAAAGCGCATCAATTGATCAAAGGAGTCGAACCATCATGAAAACCAACCAAATTCTTATCCGCTACGGCGAGCTGTCGACAAAAGGCCGCAACCGAAAAGCGTTCATCTCGCGGCTCCGCAATAATATCCAGACTTTATTCGCAGGCACGCCGACATTGCGCATCAAAGCGGAACGCGACCGGATGTTCCTGTTCTGCGACGACGAACAAGGGATGGAAGATATCTTGTCTCGCCTGCCTTATGTGTTCGGCATCCAGTCTTTCAGCCCGGTAACACAGACCAGCCTGGAATTGGATGATATGAAGCATACCGCTTTGTCGATTGTCAGCAAGATGGACATTAAAGACAAAAGCTTTAAAGTTTCCGTCAAACGGCCGAATAAGGAATTTCCCTACGAAAAACCGGAAATCATGCGCACAATCGGCGGATATGTACTTGGCAATACACCTGAGTTAACAGTCGCGATGAAAAACCCGGACATCGACTTGAATGTCGAAATCCGCCAAGACGCAGCTTATATGATGGCTGAAACCATCCAAGGCGCAGCCGGCTTGCCGATCGGCGCAGGCGGCAGGGCGCTATTGATGCTGTCAGGCGGAATCGACAGCCCCGTCGCGGGATATCATATGCTGAAGCGCGGGGTACGCCTTGAATTGATCCATTTCTTCAGCCCGCCGTTTACGACCGAGCGCGCAAAAGAGAAAGTGCTCGATCTCGCGGAGAAGTTGAGCGGCTTCGGGTCCCCCGTCACTTTGCACATTATCCCGTTCACTGAAATCCAGCAAGAAGTCCATAAGCAAGTGCCGGATAATATTACGATGACATCCACCCGCCGCATGATGATGCGCATAGCGGATGCGGTGCGCGCAAAAACGGATGCCAAAGCGATCATCACCGGCGAAAGCCTCGGCCAAGTCGCCAGCCAGACGCTTGAGAGCCTGCAGGCGATTAATGCCGTGACTAACACGCCGATTTTGCGCCCCTTGATCGCACAGGACAAACTTGAAATCATCGAAACGGCACAAGTCATCGGCACATACGACATTTCCATCCGGCCTTATGAGGATTGCTGCACGATCTTCACGCCGGCCAACCCGAAAACGAAACCGAAAACGGACAAAGTGGAGCATTATGAGAGCTTCGTGTCGTTCGACGAAATGATCGATCAAGCGGTGGCAGCGCGCGAGATCATCGAATTCCCGAGAAACAAACAACAGCGTTTCGAAGATTTGCTATAACTTGATCCAACTGAAAAGCCTGGCGGAGTACAAGTATCCTGTTCTCCGCCGGGCTTTTGTTATGAGGTGAATTTGTTATTCTATTAGAACAATCACTTGAAATATTGGTATTGGTTTTAGAAAGAAATCAGTATTGTCAAAAGGGTTAAGTGAGAAAATCAATTGAATTTATGACCGGTTTGTTTTGAATAATTATTTTGAATAATGAAATATCTATTGTATAATAATATAAGAATAATATCAGTTCATTGGCAAAGGGGAGATTGGAATGAAACGGGAACAATTGCTGGCACCTGAAAATTATAATTTGGTGGAGGAATTCGAACGCTTTGCAACAGGGGATGGGCGCAAAGCGATCATTTGGGAGAATGACAAAGGGGAAGAGAAAGAAGTTACATACGATGAATTGATCCAACAGGCAAACCGGGCAGCGAACAGCTTTGAGAAAGCAGGCCTGGAAAAAGGCGATGTCGTATTGGTCATGGTGCCTCGCCTTATCGAAGCCTACATAGTCTATGTCGGGGCATTGAAAGCGGGGCTTGTTGTTATTCCAAGTTCTGAAATGCTGCGGGCAAAAGACATCTCTTACCGCCTGAACCATAGCGAAGCCAAAGCGGTCATCGCATATGAACCGTTTCTGGGCCAATTCGAGGGAGTCGCAAAAATGGACGGGCTGACGAATTTCGTCATCGGCCAAGGATCGGATTCCTGGATTTCGTTGACGGACGAAATGGCTTCAGCTTCTGATCGTTACGACGCGGCACCGACCAAGAATGACGATATGGCGTTTCTATCCTACACGTCGGGGACGACCGGAAATCCAAAAGGCGTCGTCCACAGCCACGGCTGGGCTTATGCCCATTTGCGCACCTCTGCGGAGCATTGGCTCGGTGCAGAAAAAGGCGATTTAGTTTGGGCGACGGCGAGTCCAGGCTGGCAAAAGTGGATTTGGAGCCCGTTCCTCGCGACGCTTGGAAGCGGGGCGACGGCATTTGTCTACAACGGCAAATTTGACCCGGCAGTATACCTGGAGCTTTTGCAAGAGCGTAAAATCAACGTGCTGTGCTGCACGCCGACGGAATACCGCCTGATGGCAAAGCAGAAAGATTTGGCGAAATACGATTTAAGCGCGCTTCACAGTGCCGTGTCGGCAGGTGAGCCGTTGAATGCTGAAGTGATCGATGTGTTCCGCAAGCATTTCGAGTTGGATGTGCGCGACGGCTATGGGCAGACCGAAAACACATTGCTTGTCGGCACGATGAAAGGCACAAAAGGGCGCACAGGCTCGATGGGCAAACCGACGCCGGGCAACCGGGTGGAAATCATCGACGATAACGGCGAACCTTGTGCAGTTGGAGAAGTCGGGGACATCGCTGTGCACGTCGAGACGCCGGCGCTCTTTAAGGAATATTTCAAAGACGCGGAGCGGACGCAAATGCAGTTCCGCGGCGATTATTATGTCACGGGCGACAAAGCGTCAAAAGATGAAGACGGTTTTTTCTGGTTTGAAGGGCGCGGTGATGACATCATCATTTCCTCCGGCTATACAATCGGGCCGTTCGAAGTGGAAGATGCGCTCGTCAAGCATCCTGCCGTCCAGGAATGCGCCGTCGTGGGTTCGCCGGATGAAATCCGCGGGACGATCGTCAAGGCGTTCGTCGTCTTGACTGAAGGCAATGATGGCGGAGAAGAGCTCATCACGGAACTTCAGAACCACGTCAAGGAATTGACGGCACCATACAAATATCCGCGTGCAATCGAGTTCCGTACGGAGTTGCCGAAAACCGCATCCGGAAAGATCCGCCGTGTCGAACTGCGGCAAGCCGAAAGCGCAAAAAAGTAATAAGTTATCCAAAAGCCCCCGCTCATACCGGGGGCTTTTGCTGTATTTACTTTCCATTAGGGCAGGCATATAATGGGTCTATTATTTCGTGAATAAAAATACTTTAGGAATGGTGCGCGATGCGAAGATGAGTGAAGAGAAAAAAGGAACATTATTGACGATTTTAACCTATACAATATGGGGATTCCTTCCGATATTCTGGAAGCAAGTCGACCATGTGCCTGCCGATGAATTATTGGCCGGCCGTATTTTTTGGGCGTTTTGGCTGACGCTCGGCTTTATCGTGCTGACAGGAGGCGGCAAGCGGTTTATGGAAGATGTCAGGTCTTTATGGAAATCGAAGAAAACTTTCTTCCTGCTTATGCTTGCTTCGTTCCTGATTTCGGCCAACTGGTTTTTCTATATTTATGCCGTGACCAACGACCGGATCGTCGAAACGAGCCTCGGCTATTACATCAACCCGCTGATTTCCGTTTTGCTCGGCTCGTTCTTTTTAAAGGAAAAGCTGTCACCAGCCGTAAAGATTGCGTTCGTGCTTGCCGCAATCGGCGTGTCGGTCATCACGATTTCCTATGGGACTTTGCCTTGGCTCGCGCTTGGCATGGCGTTCAGCTTTGCGTTCTACGGGTTGATCAAAAAGACCATTCAATTGAATGCGCTCAGGGGCCTTGCGATCGAGACGCTTTTCGTGCTGCCGTTTGCGACTGCTTATTATGTCTATTTGTTTTCGATCGACCGCGCGGCATTTTGGCACAGCGGCGTATCGACTGATTTGCTCGTCATCCTTAGCGGTTTTCTGACCGCCTTGCCGCTGTTATTATTTGCCATGGGAGCGCCGCTCATTCCGTTGTATATGATCGGCTTCCTTCAGTATATTGCCCCGAGCTTAATGCTGTTGATTGGCGTTTTCCTCTACGGTGAGGAGTTCGGCTTGGTGTCGGTCATTTCCTTCTCGTTTATCTGGAGCGCCTTGATCTTGTTCACCGGCTCGAAAATAATGGAAGCAAGGCGGATGAGAAAAAACCGCCATATAGTTGGTGCCGAATTTAGCGGAAAGTGAAACATATTGAATGCTGTGCCGTATAGTTAAATGGAATACTTAAGGAGGGAACTGAAACATGATGAACACAAAACGATGGATTGCTTTAGTCGCCGCTGCTGCGTTGCTGGTAATATCTCTGGTCATAAACTCGGCGTTCACGGTGCTGCAGTCGGATTTCACTTCAGGATTTGATGATTGGACGGGAATGGAACAAACAGCCTTGAGCGAACAGGTGGTTGAACCGGGCGATGCATCCAACCGCATTGCCGTATTGAATGTGGACGGGGCGATCCAGGATACAGGAGAATCTTCCGTTTTTGCCGCTGCCGGCTATAACCATGATTTGTTCATGGAACAATTGCAAGCAGTTAAAGAAGACAGCAGCGTCAAAGGCGTCGTCTTGCAAGTCAACTCCCCTGGTGGAGGGGTCGTCGAGTCCGCGCAGATCCACGACAAGATTAAGGAAATCCAGGAAGAAACCGGCAAGCCGCTCTATGTTTCAATGGGAGCGATGGCTGCATCAGGCGGTTATTATATTGCCGCCCCAGCTGAAAAGATCTTTGTCAGTGAAGAAACTTTGACAGGGTCGATCGGCGTCATCATGCAAAGCGTCAATTATGGAGAATTGGCAGAACGCTACGGCGTGGATTTTGTCACCATCAAATCAGGGCCATACAAAGACATCATGAGCCCGACACGTGAAATGACAGAAGAAGAACGGGCGCTTTTGCAAGACATGCTCGACAGTTCTTATGAGCAATTTGTCGATGTTATCGAAGAAGGGCGCGATATGACGGAAGCGGAAGTGAAGGAATACGCAGATGGGCGCATCATGAACGGCCGCCAAGCAGTAGAAGCGAACCTTGCTGATGATTTCGGATTTGCAGAAGACGTTATCCAAGCGATGCGCGATGATTTCGATCTAGCGGATGGCGAAGTCTTTGAATACGGTGCTGGCGATAACTGGTCTTCACTATTTGCGATGAAGGCTGGCTCACTCTTTGGCATGGATATGGAAACGAAGTTCATCTCGGATATGCTGTCCCAAAATAGCGGGCCGCGCATGATGTATCTTTACGGTGAAAATTAAGGAGGTGGAGAAGCATGACTGATCACGTCAATAATGATGCGGTGGAGCAAGCGGCTGCAACTCCGCCGGCCCGGCCGGAAAACGATAAAGTCCTGTTCTACGAACGCAAGCCGGCTGGTTTCTGGATGCGCTTTTGGGCGTATTTGATCGATGTCCTGGTTATTTCGGCAGTTTCTTCTATCTTGATCCGTCCCGTTTTTGCGTTATTTGGCTGGGACACGGCTGAAACGGCATGGTATGCGCCTTATGCGATTTTGACAGCCATTGTCTTTTACGGCTATTTTGTGCTGATGACCAAATTTTTCGCGCAAACGGTCGGCAAGATGATTTTCGGCTTGCGGGTCGTTTCGCTGAAAACGGAGCGTTTATCCTGGTCCACTTTATTGTTCCGCGAATGGATCGGCCGCTTTATTTCGGTGACAATCTTGCCTTTGTACTGGATTGTCGGCTTCACGCCTTTGAAGCAAGGCGTGCATGATTTCATCGCGGATACGACCGTTGTGCATGAGGAAGCCTATCGCAAACAGCAGATGGCGAGAAAACGGCTGGAAGGGTCTCGGTTGCAAGAGAGTGAAACCATTTAGTATGATAAAGGTAATCTGAAAGGGAGGCGTTGCAATTTGGTACAAATCACATTCAAGCAAAACCCTGTAACATTGCCAGGCAATGAAGTGAAAGTGGGCGACGAGGCACCGGATTTCACGGCGTTATCGAACAGCCTGGAACCGAAAACCCTGCATGATTTTAAAGGCAAAGTGCTTTTGGTCAGTGTTGTTCCATCACTCGATACAGGAGTTTGTTCCGACCAGACAAAACGTTTCAGCGAAGAAGCGGCATCTCTTGGAGAAGACGTCGAAGTGCTGACGGTTTCCTGCGACTTGCCATTTGCGCAAAAGCGCTGGACAGAAATCAACGGTGTCGAATCGATCACGACTTTGTCCGACCACCGCGATCTTTCGTTTGGTGAAGCGTACGGCTTGACGATGCAGGAGCTGCGCTTGTTGGCACGTTCCATTTTCGTTGTCGACAAAGACGGGAAAGTTAGTTATGTGGAATATGTGGCAGAAGGCACCGACCACCCGGATTACGACAAAGCACTAGCAGCAGTAAAAGAGCTGACAAACTAATACCAGGAACCCACTCTAGCCGAGTGGGTTTCCTTATTGAGGACGGAGATTTATGAATTCATCGATGGAAACCATTTTTACGGCGATCGACAACGAAACCGTATCGATCCAAAAACAGGAAGAAACTTCCTATCTGGAAAGTTTGCTCACGACAACCGAACGCTGGCTGGACGGGCAATTGCCTATCGCACAAGGCGCAACGAAAGAAGATATGCGAAAAGCGATCCAGTTGTCGATCTTGAAAGGCATGAAAGAGCATGTCCAGCCCCATCACCAAATGACGCCGGATGCCCTTGGCTTGTTGATCGGCTATCTGGTGGAGCTATTCGTCAAGGAAAAGCAGGCGACGGTTCTCGACCCGGCAGCGGGTACAGGCAATCTTTTATTTACGGTGATGAATTATCTGGACGGGCGTATGAGCGGCACAGCCGTCGAACTGGACGACCTGTTGATCCGCCTGGCTTCGAACATAGGCAATTTGATCGAACAGCCGGTAAGGTTTTATTTGCAGGATGCCCTGCAGCCGCTATTGATCGATCCGGTCGATTGCGTCGTTTCCGATTTGCCGGTCGGTTATTACCCGGACGAAGCGACTGCCTCGAATTACGAATTAAAAGCGGAAGAAGGCATGTCCTATGCCCATCACTTGTTTATCGAGCAATCCTTGAAGCATACAAAAGAAGGCGGCTATTTGTTCTTTGTCATTCCTCGGAATATCTTCGAGTCGCCGCTTGCCGGGCAATTGCACAGCTTCCTGAAACAGCAGGCCCACATACAGGCGGTGATGGAACTGCCGGAGAACATCTTCAAAAATGCCCAGCATGCCAAAGCCGTTTTGGTGTTGCAAAAGAAACAAGACGGATTGAAAGCGCCGAAAGAAGTGCTTCTTGCGCGTGTCCCGAATATGTCGAAGCCTGAAACGATGGCGAAATTTTTCACGCAAGTCAACGGATGGTTCAAAGAAAACAAAGCATGACAACAACCGGCCCTTTTAAAAAGGGCCGGTTTTTTGGTTTCTGTGAAAAGGCAGGAACTTTCAAGCTAACGGCGAATAGCGTAAAGAGACAGGAGACCGATCAGCTTGAAAGGAGTGGGAGTATGTATCAGCAAATCTTATTGGCAGTCGACGGTTCGGAAAACTCGATCCGTGCAGCCAGAGAAGCAATGAAGATTGCCAGTTTGGTCGATGGGGCGGAAGTGACGGTTGTCTATGTTTCCGACTATAAGGAAGATGAGAATGAAGTAATCCATGACGCATCGGCGATGGAATTCGATCTGGCCAGGCGGAAGAAAATCCAGCCGGTAACCGAAATGCTCGATAGGGAGAAAATATTTCATCATGTTGAAGTGCTGCATGGCATTCCGGGCCCTGCTATCGTCAAGATGACCAAGGAAAAGGCGTATGATCTTGTAGTCCTCGGCAGCCGCGGGTTGTCGCCGATCCGCGAAGTGATGCTCGGCAGTGTCAGCCATAAAGTCGTCAATCACGCAGAATGCCCGGTTCTGGTGGTCAAGTGAAAATTGACCACCGTGCCGCGCAAGGCTTTGGTATACTGTAGATATCTGTCGGTGCAAGAAGCATCGTGAATTATGGGAGATGAGTAGATCGATGATGGAGTTGCCGAATTGCCCGATATGCGGTTCTGAGTATACGTATGAAGATGCGGGAATGGTGGTCTGCCCGGAATGTACACATGAATGGGACCCGGCTGAACAACAGCAAGAAGAAGTGCGCGATGCCGTCGGGAATATTTTGCAGGACGGGGACGCTGTTACGGTCATCAAGGATTTAAAAGTGAAAGGCAGTTCCAATACTTTAAAAATCGGAACGAAAGTCAAAAGCATCCGGCTCGTGGACGGAGACCATAATATCGATTGCAAGATCGATGGCTTCGGCGCGATGCAGCTGAAATCGGAATTTGTGAAAAAAGCGTGAGCCTTTGAATATTGTAGGAATCCAATAGAAAAACCGGCCATTCCCCAGTTATTGGCGGAATGGCCGGTTTTTTTTGCCATTTATACGCCGCGCTTATTGCCCCATAACAGTGTGTGGAGCTGCGGCAGCACTTTTGCGTCGTTGAGAGGGACGGACGATAAATGCCTATCGATCAGCCATTGGTAGCGCGAGAGCAGATGTTGGACCAGTTTTTCGTCGTCGGCCGTCTGGGTGTCGTCATTGCCGACTTGCAAAAAGAACGGGAAGGACGGATAGCGCAGATGAAGCTGTTCTGCGAAAAAGAAATCGGAATCATCAAAAATGACAACTTTCAGGCTGGCTTGAGCTGACGACAGTTTGCCAAGCATTGCATCCAGCTTGGAGTAGTCCAAAATCATGCCAGAACTCGGAGGCTTCGGGGAGACGGTGACTTCATCGATTTCCAAGAGCCAATCCTGCCAGATGCTGCCTTGCGTTTCGACAGCTGTGCGCCATCCTTTTCCTTGGCATAATGCGACCAATTCCGCGATGCCTTTATGAAGTGCGGGGTTGCCTCCGGAAATGGTGACGTGTGAAAAAGCGTCGTTTCCGAGCTCTTCAAGCTGCTGGGCAATGTCATCTGCGGTCATCATGACGCTTTTTCCGGTACCGTCCCAAGTGAATTTGGAATCGCACCATGAACAGGAATAGTCGCAGCCAGCGGTCCGGACGAACATCGTTTTCTGGCCCATGACCATGCCTTCGCCTTGGATCGTCGGGCCGAATACTTCCATCACGGGAATCTTCATGAAGACACCTCTTTCGGCCGGTAGACGACATAGCTTGTCGGGGTTTCCCGGACGATGACTTGAATGCATGTCGGCTGGTTGTCCGAACGGTCGAGTGTGTCCTGGATCAGCTTGTGTATTTGCTGTGCGAGCTGTTCGGTTGTCGGGAACGTGTCAGCAAATTCCGGATGGTCATTCAAGACGCTGTGATCGTAGCGTTTGTGGATCAGGTCTTTCAATTGTTTAAAATCGATGAGAAAACCGGTGCCATTCAATCGGTCGCCGGCAATCGTAATATTCAAATGATAGGTATGGCCATGCATTTTCGCGCATTTGCCCGCTTCCTCGGCAGGAATATAATGCGCCGCGGAAAAATGCATATCTTTATTCAATTCGAAGCTATAAGGATGCGGGACAGAAGGATAGAATTGCTGCATCAAGATTTCGCACCTGCCTTGTGGGACAAATACGTCTGCAAGCCTTCATTTCGCAGCACACAAGACGGGCATGTGCCGCAGCCTGCTGCCGGAATGCCGTGGTAGCAGGTCAAGGTTTCGGTCTGGACGAAATCGAATGCGCCGAGTTCGTCGGACAATTCCCAGACACCTGCTTTATCAAGCCACATGAGCGGGGTGTGGATGACGAATTGCTTGTCCATCGATAAGTTGAGGCTGACATTGAGCGAACGGATAAACGTATCCCGGCAATCCGGATAGCCGCTGAAATCCGTCTCGCTAACACCGGTCACGAGATGGCGTGCGCCGAATGCATCGGCGTAAATCGCGGCAAAAGACAGGAACAATAAATTGCGCCCGGGAACGAATGTGGAAGGCGGGCCGTCCTGTTGTTCTTCCACTTCGATCGAATCGCGTGTCAAAGCGTTGGCGGATAATTGATTGATGAGCCCCATATCGAGCACTTGCAATGGTACGCCGAGCGTCTCGGCGATGTGTTTTGCGTGGTCGATTTCCTGGGAGTGGCGCTGGCCGTAATCGAAAGTGACGGCCTTCACTTCGCTGAATTGTTCGAGCGCCCAAAATAGGCAAGTGGTGCTGTCTTGCCCGCCGCTGAAGACCACGACTGCTTTTTCATTTTTCATTAATATACAGCTCCTTAGTTTTTTAGAGAGGGAGTTTGCGAACCTCTTTGATGAAACAGTTCCCATAATAGCATAAATAGGCAAGTTCCTGTGCTTTTTCATGTGTAGCGAAATGGTGTCAGGGTATATAGATGGTAAAAGGGAGGAGTGGGTGAAGATGAAAGCGATCGTCATTGACCAGTATGGGGGTAAAGAGCAATTGAAAGAACGTGAAGTGGAGACGCCGGCCATTTCAGCGCATCAAGTATTGGTGGAAGTCCATGCGACTTCAGTCAACCCGATTGATTGGAAGCTGAGGGAAGGCTATTTGAAGGAAATGCTGCCGTGGGAATTCCCGATCATCCTCGGATGGGATGTTGCAGGAGTCGTCAAGGAAGTAGGCGAAGGGGTCAAGCATTACCACCCCGGCGACCGGGTTTTTGCTCGCCCCGCCACGACACGCCAAGGGACGTATGCGGAATTCGTCCCGGTAGATGAGAATTTGTTGGCGCGTATGCCCGAAAGCATGAGTTTCGAGCAAGGTGCGGCGATTCCGTTGACCGGGCTAACCGCATGGCAATGCCTGGTGGAGATCGGCCATATCAAAAAAGGCGATCGCGTACTCATCCATGCTGGGGCTGGCGGTGTCGGGAGCATGGCCATCCAGATTGCCAACAGCATCGGCTGCTATGTAGCGACGACAGCGAGCGATAAAAACGACGAACTGGTCACGTCTCTCGGCGCGAATCGCGTAATCGATTACCACGAAGAGGATTTCTCGGAAGTTTTGGAGAATTTCGATTTCGTATTGGATACCTTGGGCGGAGAAACGCTTGAAAAAAGTTACGGTGTTTTGAAGCGCGGCGGCAGGCTCGTCAGCATAGCCGGCCAACCGGATGAGGAGAAGGCAGAAAAACTGGGCATCACTGTGAGCAGTTTCTGGCTGGAGCCGAACGGGCAGCAATTGAAGAAATTGGGCGATTTATTCGTCAGCGGGGAAGTGAAACCGGAAGTCGGCCATATCTATCCGCTAACGGAGGAAGGGGTACGGGACGCGCATGAACTAAGCGAATCCCACCATGCCAGAGGAAAAATCGTCATTAAAGTGAAGCAATGAAAATAGAAAAAGCACACGGCATCCATCCAAGCCGTGTGCTTTTATGTTTGCTACTCCGGTTTTCCGGAGCGTTCTTCCGAATAATAATCGTCTGGAGCGTCACTCTGTGCTTCAGCTGTACGGACAACAAGCACATCGCATTTCGCTGAGCGGACGATATGCTCGGAAACACTGCCGATGAGGAAACGTTCGACTGCATTCAAACCAGTCGCGCCACAGATGATCAAGTCAGCTTCGACCCTTTCTGCGAGTTCGCGGGGAATCATCGTTTTAGGGGAACCGTAATCGACCACGATATTGACCTTTTCCACACCGCCGGCTTCGGCTTCTTTTTTATAGTCCCCAAGCAAGTCTTCAGCGAATTTCTGGGCACGGTCAGCAATTGAGCGGTCATAGGCTTCGATTGCAGCGAAGGAACGAGTATCAATTACGTTCACCAAATTCAACGTCGCGTTGTTCCGTGTTGCGATGCCGATGGACTTTTTAAAAGCCCACTCCGCTTCTTTCGATCCGTCGACAGCTACCATGATTTGATTATACTTTAATGTCATCTGTACATTCCTCCTTTGTCTATACTGTATCTTTCGAGGCATAGGCAAATTGTTCCTCCTTAAAGAGTGAAATTTATCGATTAATTTCCTATTTCTTTTTCTTTCACTATTCCGATATACCTTTCGTTCTTTCCGTAAGCGCTTTTATAACGCATTTTACCCAGTCAAAAAATATCTTTTGGAAAGACAAAATAAAGGAGCAATATTAAACAATATCTGTTAGAATGGATTTGGTTTCAAATACTGATAGTTTGATTCATTTTATTATTTCAGACACAATATAATGGAGGGTTTTGTAATGCGTATTGGGGTACCTACAGAAGTTAAGAACAATGAAAACCGCGTGGCAATGACACCGGCGGGAGTAGTGAACCTGGCACTTTTCGGCCATGAAGTTTTCATCCAATCAGGCGCAGGGCTAGGGTCAGGCTTTACGGATGCCGATTATGAAGCAGCCGGCGCTGTCATCGTCGCCGATGCTGACCAAGCGTGGGCACAGGACATGGTCATGAAAGTAAAAGAGCCGGTAGCTAGCGAGTACAAGCATTTCCGTGAAGGCCAAGTGCTTTTCACTTACTTGCATTTGGCACCCGAAGTGGAATTGACGAATGCTTTGCTTAAGTCGAAAGTGACAGGCGTGGCTTATGAAACGGTTCAACTTCCGAATAATTCCTTGCCGCTCCTTACGCCGATGAGCGAAGTGGCCGGCCGCATGTCGACACAGATCGGTGCTCAGTTCCTCGAGAAAATCCACGGGGGCGGCGGAATTCTGCTCGGCGGCATCCCTGGCGTTTCGCGTGGGAAAGTGACGATCGTCGGCGGTGGTGTTGCCGGGACGAACGCTGCGAAAGTGGCGATCGGGATGGGTGCTGATGTAACAATTCTTGATTTGAACCCAGAACGCTTGCGCCAATTGGACGACCTGTTCGGCAAAGATGTGCAAACCTTGGTTTCTAATCCGCTTAACATTGCGCAATCGGTAAAAGATTCGGATCTAGTCATCGGAGCGGTATTGATTCCAGGAGCGAAAGCGCCGAAATTGATCACTGAAGACATGATCAAATCCATGAAACCCGGTTCTGTCGTAGTCGATATCGCCATCGACCAGGGCGGCATCTTCGAGACAAGCGACCGCATCACGACTCACGATGCACCGACTTATGTGAAACATGATGTTGTCCATTATGCCGTAGCGAACATGCCGGGTGCAGTTCCGCGCACCTCGACAATCGGCTTGACGAATGTGACGGTCCCTTACGCAGTGCAAATCGCCAATAAAGGGCTCAAGCAAGCAGTCCTCGACAACGAAGCATTGAAAAAAGGCGTCAACACGATGGACGGCCATGTCACGTATAAAGCCGTTGCTGACGATCAAGGCCTTGAATACAAATCAGTCGACGAATTGCTGCAATAATAATGCAAAAGAGCTGTCCCAGGAAAATCCGCTATGTGGATTTCCGGGACAGCTCCTTTTTCGTTATCGATTGATGATCGTCAATTCTTTCGGGTATTTGGTCAGCACTTCGTAGCCGTCTTCGGTGACGGCGAGATCGTCTTCAATGCGCACGCCGACTTGATCCGTGACGTAAATGCCAGGTTCGATCGTAAAGACCATGCCCGCCTCGAGCGGCATATCGTTGCCCCCGTGGATCGATGGGAATTCATGGACGGAAATTCCGAGGCCATGGCCCAGGCGGTGTGTGAAATATTCGCCGTAGCCTGCGTCTTCGATGGTCTTGCGGGCAATTCCATCAAGCTCAGCCGCTGTAACGCCAGGGCGCACCGCATCAAGTGCCGCTTGTTCAGCACGCTTAACGATATCGTAAACTTCTTTCGCTTGCGCGCTCGGTTCGCCGAAAGCCAGCGTCCGGGTGATGTCCGAGCAATATCCCTCATAAATTACGCCGAGGTCCATCAGCACGAGATCGCCGCGTTCAATTTTGCGTTGCCCTGTTTTGCCGTGCGGGGAAGCGGCTTTTGGCCCTGTCAGCACAGTGGTGTCAAACGACATATGGGTGATGCCGCGTTTCTTCAACGCTGTCTCGATTTCGGTCATCAATTCGATTTCCGTCATGCCTTCTTGCATTACGTCAGCTGCCACTTCGATGGCGTAATCCGCAAGCGACGCGGCATGGCGCAGGATGTCGAGTTCGGCCGCGTCTTTGATGACGCGCATCGCGTTCATCTGCGCATCGATCGAATGGATCTTGGGTGACTGGAAATAATGGTTGATTGCGTCGTAGCGCTCGACGTTCATATGCGCTTTTTCGATGGCGATGTGCTCCAGCGGCAAATTCCGCGTAGCTGCTGTTTCGTAAAGCACTTGCATCGCGTTTTGCGTATCGGCATGTCCTGCAATTTCGCCAGTCCAGCCGGCTGCTTTCGCATCGGGCGCTTCCATTGCCGGGCAGATGAGGAACGGCTCAGCATCAGCAAACACCATGACGGCGAGCAAGCGCTCTTTCGGGTCGCTATTGAAACCGGTCAAATAAAAGACATTATGCGGGTCGGTGATGAGCGCCGCGTCGAGTTGCTGCTGCTTCAAAAAACTTTGCAAATTGGTCAATTTGTTCATATGTATTCCTCCCCTTCATGTGTAGCATATCAAAAATCAGGGTATAAAACAGCAGAAAGCAAGGAGCCAAAACTCTATTGGAGGGATATCATGAAAATCTCATATCACGGTCATTCGGTTGTGAAAATCCAAACCGGCGGCAAAACGATCCTTATCGATCCATTCATTACCGGAAACGAATTGACGGACTTGACAGCAAGCGAAGAAAAGCCGGACGCGATTCTGTTGACGCATGCGCATAACGACCATGTCGGCGATACAGTGGACATCGCCAAATCAAGCGGCGCGGTCGTGGTAGCCCCTGTGGAACTGGCAAACTACCTCAGCGGGCAAGGGCTGGATGCAGTCGGCATGAACCTGGGCGGCGCCAAAGAGTTCGACTTCGGGAAAGTAAAATTCACGAAAGCATTCCATAGCTCGTCCTATACGACAGAAGACGGTGAAGTGATCTACGGCGGCATGCCAGCCGGAATTCTCTTCGAAGCGGAAGGGAAGACGGTGTATCACGCCGGCGATACGGAGGTGTTCGGGGACATGGAAATCATCGGCAAACGCCATTCGATCGACTTGGCGTTTGTCCCCATTGGCGATTTCTTCACGATGGGGCCAGAAGATGCGGCGTACGCCGTCGAGCTGATCAATCCGAAGACGGCGGTGCCGATTCACTACAACACTTTCCCGCCGATCAAGCAGGACCCGGAGCAATTCAAGCAAGCGGTCAAGCAGGCGGAAGTGCAGATCATGGAGCCTGGAGACAGCATCGATTTATAAAATCTATTAACAGAAGACGGGCAAGGGAGGGCAATAATCCCCCTTGCCTGTTTTTTATTGCCGCAAGCCAAACTTTGCTTTTTAAAAGGGGGCCGCACGGATTGTCGACTTCCATTCGGATTATGCTAAACTAAGGGATAGAGGATAGCAGAAAGATTGGTGAAATAATGGCTACGAAACACGAACAGATTTTGGATTATATCGAGACTTTGGCTGTTGGGGAGAAAATTTCCGTTCGCCGGATTGCCAAGGAGCTTCAAGTATCAGAGGGCACGGCTTACCGGGCCATTAAAGAAGCGGAAAACAAGCGGCTGGTTTCGACAATCGAACGGGTCGGCACGATCCGCATCGAGCGCAAGAAAAAAGAGAATATCGAACGGCTGACGTATGCGGAAATCGTTAAAGTCGTCGACGGCCAAGTGCTCGGCGGGCGTGCGGGGCTCCATAAATCACTGAACAAATTCGTCATCGGGGCAATGCAGCTCGAAGACATGATGCGCTATACGGAAGCGGGCAATTTACTCATTGTCGGCAACCGCTACAAAGCCCATGAATACGCCTTGCAGGCAGGGGCGGCAGTGCTCGTGACAGGAGGCTTTGATGCTTCTGACCAAGTGAAAAAGCTGGCCGATGAACTGGAGTTGCCGGTCATCTCCACCAGCTACGACACGTTTACGGTAGCCACAATGATCAACCGGGCGATTTACGACCAATTGATCAAAAAAGAGATCCTGCTGATTGAAGACATTTTGATTCCACTGGAAAATACGCATTTCCTGCACGTTAAAGATCCAATCAGCCGCTATAATGAACTGAACAATGAAACGACACATGGCGGATTTCCGGTCGTCGACAGCAACGGCAGGCTGGTCGGGATCGTCACGTCACGTGATGTCATCGGCGCAGCGGATACGGAATCGATCGATAAAGTGATGACCAAAGACCCGATCACCGTGTCGCTGCAGACGAGCGTCGCGGCAGCAGGACACCGAATGATCTGGGAAGGAATCGATTTGCTGCCAATCACCGACGACCATCACAATTTGATGGGCATCATCAGCCGGCAGGACGTATTGAAAGCGATTCAAACGGCGCAACGACAGCCGCAGCAAGGGGAAACCATCGATGACATCATCAAAAGCCAATTGAACTTGGTGCAGGAAGACGCGCTCAGCCTGGAATTCCGTGTAACTCCCCAAATGACCAATGCGTATGGCTCGCTGTCATACGGGGCTTATACGATGGTGCTGACAGAAGCGGCTGCGACGGCACTCAAAACGAAAAACCGCAAAGACAGCGTGTTGGAAAACATCACGGTCTATTTCCTGAAACCGGTTCAGCTCGATGCTTCATTGACCATCCGGCCGACAATCTTGGACATCAGCCGGAAATCAGCAAAAGTCGATGTCGAAGTGTTGTATGAACAGCAAGTCATCGGCAAATCGATGCTGACCTTCCAATTGCTCGACCGCTAACGAGCGCTACCTTGACAGGGCAGGGGTCTCTGGTATGCAATAATCGCCCACAAAAAAAACAACCTCTCCGCAAGGGAGGGGCTGTTTTATGGGTTCAAGCGGGTTTCTTCGTCGAGAAACGCTTGGTAATGGCGGTTCGCCTTGAAATTATGGACGATCAGCGCCAAGCCAAGAACGATAAAGATGCCGGCAATGATATAAGTGACGACAGTTTGGAAAACGAACAGCTGATTGATGCCGAAAAAGGTGATGAAACTGCCGAGCGCAATCTGTGCGCGGCTCGCATACCAATTTTTGCGCACCGGCAGACGCGTGCGAATCTGTTTCGTTTTATAGTAAAGATAAAATACAGCAGAAATGATAATTAAAAATACGAATATGAGCATGGGGAACCTCCTGTTATGCAAATCTATTTCCATTGTAATGGGGATGATCAGAAAATGCGAATGGATTTCCCTGTCCACTGGAGGATTGAAGCAATGTATAGTCAAATCATCGACACAATTAAACAATACGATACGATCATCATCCACCGCCATGTGCGTCCCGACCCGGATGCATATGGATCACAAATCGGCCTGAAATACATACTGAGCCACAACTACCCGAACAAGCGCGTGCTTGCAGCTGGAGAACACGACTACACGATGGATTTTCTCGATTTTCCGGATACAGTCGAAGATGCAGATTTCGAAGGGGCATTGGTCATCGTGACGGACACCGCGAATACGGACCGAATCGACGACCAACGCTATCCCAGCGGGGCAAAATTGGTGAAAATCGACCATCATCCGAACGATGACAATTATGGGGATATTTGCCAAGTGGATACAAAAGCGAGTTCTTCCTCTGAAATGATCTATGAATTATTTACATACGGCCAAGTGGAAGAAAACTGGTCCATGCCTGATGCGGGAGCGAGATTGCTCTATGCAGGAATTATCGGGGATACTGGGCGCTTCCTGTTCCCGAGCACGACGCAGAAGACGTTTGATGTGGCGGGTGAATTGATCAAATATGATTTTGACCGCAACGAGCTTCATAACGGCATGTATGAGATGGATCGCAAATTACTTCATTTGCAAGGTTATATGTACCAAAATTTCCAAATAGATGAAAATGGCGCCGCTTTTGTAAAGATCACACAGGACATTTTGACGAAATTCGATGTGACCCCGACGGATACGTCTTTGCTGGTCGGTTCGCTCGGCAACGTTAAAGGCATCAAAGCCTGGGTCATTTTAATAGAAGAAGATGATGAAATACGCGTCCGGCTGCGTTCAAAAGGGCCAGTCATCAATACGCTCGCCAAAGAATTCGGGGGCGGAGGGCATCCGATGGCATCCGGCGCAGTCGCTTATTCGTGGGATGAGGCGGACCGGGTCATCCAGCGCCTGGAGGAAATTTGCGCGAAGGCATAAGGAAAGAAGGTGTTGAAATGGTCTACCCGCATAT
The DNA here is from genome assembly GCF_041320495.1 of Planococcus sp. SSTMD024. Lineage (NCBI taxonomy): Bacteria > Bacillati > Bacillota > Bacilli > Caryophanales > Caryophanaceae > Planococcus > Planococcus sp. SSTMD024. The sequence goes on from NZ_JBGGNS010000006.1 coordinate 88,011, forward strand.
TGTGACCGCGGCTGATCCGCTGCAAAGCACGATTCGCCTCGAAGAACTGTTTGCAGTTCTCACTGAGCAAGGCGCAAGCGCGGCAGCCTTAGTCAATTCCAAATTATATGGCGTCCTGCCATTTTGGGACGCCTGCAAAAAGGCCGGCATCCACGGGGTGCTCGGCCTTTCCGTGCCCGTCGACTTTGACGGTGCCGCATTGCCTGTGGTGCTGTATGCACAGAACAACACTGGCTACCATATGTTGTTGAAGCTGACGAGTGCCTTGTCGACTCGTGATGTGGAAGCCATCCCGCAAAAATGGCTGGCAGCTTACCAAGAAGGTTTATTGTGCGTGATTCCCGACAATGCGTCGTGGGTGCTGACAGACCGCAGCGAAGCGCTCGGCAGCTTGTCGCGTTTATTCGGCGAGCGCTTATGTGCCAGCATTGAGCGGCCTGGAGGGAATGTGCAGGAGACCGAAGAAGCATTTACGGAGTTTTGCTCGACATTCGGCCTCAAATTCATGGCGAGCCACGAATGCCGTTATGTGAAACAGGAAGATGCCTTTGCCTATGAAGTGGCGAGGTCGATCGGGGACGGCTTCAAGCTGAGCGACCCTGAACGCCCGAAACCCGAACATTCAGCGGCGTTCGTGCCGACAAAAGCACAGTTATCGGAATGGTTTTCCGACCATCCGGAATGGCTGGACCAAAGCCATGCGCTGCTCATGAACTGCCGCGTCACCATTCCGCTCAACCGCCAATTGCTGCCGAACTATCCTGTAAAAGAAGGCACCGACAAAAGTGGGCTCATCCGTGCACTGTGCCTGAAAGGGATAGAAGAACGTGTCGGCAAATTAGCTCAAAGCTATACAGAGAGGCTCGATTACGAATTGGGCGTTATTTCGGCCATGGGCTATGTCGATTATTTCCTCATCGTTTCCGATTTCATGGCTCATGCCAGAAACAGGGGCATTTTGACCGGTCCGGGCCGTGGATCCTCTGCGGGATCGCTCGTTGCCTTTGCGTTGCGCATTACGGATGTCGATCCGCTTGCACATGGATTGTTGTTCGAGCGCTTCCTGAATCCGGAGCGCGTCACTTTGCCGGATATTGACATCGACTTCGCAGATCACCGACGCCACGAAGTGGTCGAGTATGTGGCAAAAAAATACGGTGCCTTACAGACAGCTCAAATCATCACCTTCGGCACTTTGTCCGCAAAAGCGGTTGCGAGAGATACGGCGAGGGTGTTCGGTTTTGAAGCAGAGGAACTTGAGAAGGTTTCAAAACTCATCCCGAGCCGGCCGGGTATCACCTTGCGCGAAGCGCTTCGCGAATCGAAGGCGCTCGAGGGCTGGATCATCGGCAATGAAACCCGTGAGCGCTGGTTCAAGACGGCGTTGAAGCTGGAAGGGCTGCCACGAAATTCCTCGATTCATGCAGCCGGCGTCATTTTGAGCCCGGGCCCGTTGGTGGATTATGTGCCGATTGAAAAAGGCAACGACGATATTTTCATCACCCAATGGCCGATGCAGGAACTTGAAGCAATCGGTTTATTGAAAATGGACTTTCTCGGCTTGCGCAATTTGACGATTCTGGAAAACATGGCGCATATGCTGAAACGCGATTTGAATTTCTCGATCGATTACCGAAACTTGCCGCTCGACGACAAAGAAACATACGGCTTACTGGCGAAGGGCGATACAGCCGGCATTTTCCAGCTGGAGTCACCGGGGATGCGGCGCGCTTTGATGCTCATCAAACCGAGCGCATTCGGCGATATTGTCGCAGTCAATGCTTTGTACCGTCCAGGCCCGATGGAGTTCATCCCGCTTTATGCGCGCCGCAAGCACGGCGAAGAAGCGGTAGCTTATATCCATCCGGTATTGGAGCCGATTTTATCGGAAACATACGGCGTCATCGTCTATCAGGAGCAGATCATGAAAATCGCCGCAGAGATGGCGGGCTTCAGCTTAGGCGAGGCTGATCTATTGCGCCGCGCCGTCAGCAAAAAAAACCGCCAAATCCTCGATGAAGAGCGAGCGCATTTTGTCGGCGGCGCTACAAAAAAACGCTATACCGCAAAAGAAGCGGGAGAGGTCTATGACTTGATAGTGCGGTTTGCCGATTACGGCTTCCCGAAAAGCCACGCCGTCGCCTACAGCATGATTTCCTATCAACTGGCTTATATGAAAACCCATTATCCGGTGCAGTTCTATGCCGCGCTGTTATCGAACAGCCAAGGGAACAATGAGAAAACGGCACAGTTCATGCGTGAAATGAAAGAACGCGGGATCCAGCTTGCCGCCCCGTGCATCGCGAAGAGCCGTTACGGTTTTTCATCGGAAGAACAGCAAGTCCGCACGGGGCTGAGCTCCGTAAAAGGCGTTCCCGGAACAACCGTCAAAGCCATTCTCGCGGCGCGAAAGGACGGGCCTTTCCAAAGCCTGTTCAATATCGCTGAACGGATATCCGCGGTCCATTTCACCCGCAAAGCTTTCGAGCCCCTTATCAAAGCGGGGGCTTTGGACGTACTTGGAAAAGACCGGGCCGTCCTGCTCGCGTCTCTTGATAGTGCGATCAAGCATGCAGAACTGGTCAAACCGAATGAAGACCCTGGGCTATTTGATGACATGGGCTCCAGCTTCATGAAACCGAAATACACCAAGGCCGAACCGATGCCGGACGGGCTCAAGCTCGACTTTGAAAAAGAAGCGCTCGGCTTTTATTTGAGCACACATCCTGTGGAGCGGGAAAAAGAGCAGCGCCACAAAGCTTATACAGCGCTTAACGAGTTGCCGAAGAAAAAAGACCGTGAGCGTGTGGAAGTGCTCGGGCTGGTGGAAGACGTACGGCGCATCCGCACGAAAAAAGGCGATGCGATGGCGTTTGTCACCTTGCAGGATGAAACCGGAGTGGCATCGGTTACGCTGTTCCCGAAAGAGTATGCGCAATACAACGAACTGCTGGATAAAGATGCCTTGCTCGAAATCCAAGGAACAGCTGAAACCCGACAAGGCAAGACGACCATCATCTGCAAAACCATTTTGTGAAGCAATGGAATAAGCTAATTTCATATAAGTGAATCGGCAACGGACTGCATTTCTTAAAAAGAAATGCAGTTCAGAGTGTTAAAGAAGTTTATTAATACGTCATGAATTAAAATGGGATGATCTTTTCGACATTCAAAAATCAATGAGTTATTTAAGTATTTGGAGAAGTGTTCGCTCGACTCCGGTGGATCAGCGAGACGACCGAGACCCCGCAAGACGCGCAGCGGATGAGGAGGCTTGGGCGCGAGCCCACGGAGTCGTGCGATAAGCTTCGGAAAATACGGCTTTTTATCTTTCTAGACAAGCTGGACTGCATTTCTTAAAAAGAAATGCAGTTTTTTCTTTACGGCAGCCGAAATTTTTTGTAAGGTATAGAAAGATTAGTGGTCAGACCACTTTCAAAAAAATGGAAACAAAAGGAGTTTTCATGAATCAGCCTAAACGCTATTTAAATATTGTAAGTGAAATGCGGGACATGATTCGGGAACAGAATATACGGCCGGGAGACCGAATCCCTTCCGAACGGGAGTTGGCTGAAAAGCTGGCGGTCGGGCGTTCGACGATCCGTGAGGCGCTCCGGAGCCTGGAATTGCTGGGGCTTATCGAAACCCGGCGAGGGGAAGGGACATTTTTAGCAGACCCCAGAAAACACCGGCTCGTCGAATTGCTGGCGACCTTTATCTTGCAAGACAATAAAACCCTGGAAGATGTGCGGGAGACAATGTGTATACACGAAACCGCGGCAATCCAGGCCATCTGCGCAAGCGATGCGTCCAAACTTCCAGTATGGGAAAGTTTACGCGAGCGGCTAGGTGGGCATGAATTCATAAGGGAAGACTTTGTCCGTGAATTGATGGTGCTGTCCGGCAACCGCCTGTCGCTGAAAATTTGGTTCTTATTAAAGCAATACGGGGGCAATCCTTATGATGGCGAAGTCATGCCGGAAGAGAGGCCCTTGCTGAAAAACATTCTGCAGGCGATCGAGCAGCAAGATGCCGAAACGGCCATCCGGGATTTTAAAGCCTGGAGTAGCGTCTTAATCAAAGGAGAGAATGAACAATGGCGATGATACGCGATATATTCAAGCGAAAACGAGATGAAAAAGAAGCAACGATCCCTTCTAAAGCGGCAAAGGATGTGCCGGAGGGCTTGATGACGAAATGCCCGAACTGCAAACACATCACCTTGACGAAAGAACTGGAGAATTTGGGCAAAGTGTGCCCGAAATGCGACCATCATTTCAAGATGACAGCCCGTGAACGAATCGTCCACCTTATGGACGATTCAAGTTTCGAATCGGTTGATGATCATTTGAAATCGGAAAACCCACTTAACTTTCCGGGCTACAGCGAAAAAGTCCAGGCCGATAGCGAAAAAACCGGCTTGAACGAAGCGGTGCTCACAGGGTCCGGATCGATCAAAGGCCAGCAAGTGGTCGTGGCTGTGATGGATTCACATTTCCGGATGGGCTCAATGGGCTCGGTAGTCGGCGAGAAAATCACCCGTGCCGTTGAACTGGCCACCAAACTGAAAGTGCCGTTTTTGATTTTCACGGCGAGCGGCGGCGCGCGTATGCAAGAAGGTGTTTTATCGCTCATGCAGATGGCGAAAACAAGTGTTGCGTTAAAGCGCCATTCGAATGAAGGCTTGTTATTCGTATCGATCTTGACGCATCCGACAACTGGCGGCGTGTCAGCCAGCTTTGCTTCTGTCGGCGACATCAACCTGGCGGAACCGAAAGCATTGATCGGATTTGCCGGGCGCCGTGTCATCGAACAGACAGTGCGCGAAAAATTGCCGGAAGACTTCCAGACAGCGGAATTCCTCCTTGCCCATGGCCAACTCGATGCGGTCGTGCATCGCTCCAAAATGCGCGAAACGCTGTCGACCATTGTGCAATTGCACGTGAAAGGGGCTGGATCCCATGTCTAAAAAGAAAATGAAGACGATGGCGTTTGAAGAACCATTGATTGAGTTGAGAAAAAAGATTTCCGAACTGAAGGAATATACGAAAACGGCAGATGTCGATCTCAGTTCTGAAATCTCTTCTTTAGAACAGCGTTTCGCGAAGCTCGAAGAGGAAATCTATGAGAACATGAAACCGTGGGACCGCGTCCAAGTAGCGCGCCATCCCGAACGCCCGACGACATTGGATTATCTGCCGCTCATCTTCAAGGACTTTATTGAACTGCACGGAGACCGCGTTTATGGCGATGACGAGGCGATCATTGGCGGCATCGGGAGTTTTGAGGGGCAGCCGGTAACGATCATCGGCCACCAGCGCGGCAAGGATACGAAAGAAAACGTCCGCCGTAATTTCGGGATGCCGCATCCTGAAGGCTATCGCAAAGCGTTGCGCTTGATGAAGCAGGCGGAGAAATTCGGCCGCCCGGTCATTTGCCTGATCGATACGAAAGGTGCTTATCCAGGGAAGGCTGCAGAAGAACGCGGCCAAAGCGAAGCAATCGCCCGCAACCTTGTGGAAATGGCCGGCCTTGAGGTGCCGGTCCTGTCAATTGTCATCGGGGAAGGCGGAAGCGGCGGAGCGCTCGCGCTTGGCGTCGGCAACCAGATTTTGATGCTCGAAAACTCGACGTTCTCGGTCATTTCGCCTGAAGGGGCGGCGTCAATCCTTTGGAAAGACGCAGCACTTGCGAAAACAGCAGCCGAAGCCATGAAAATCACGGCACCCGATCTATTGGATATGGGCATCATCGAGCATATGATTCCCGAAGTCCGTGGAGGCGCGCATCACGATACGGCCCGCCAGGCACAATTGATCAGCGGCGCCATTCGTTATTCATTGAAGGAATTGGAAGGCATGAACGCAGAACAATTGATTTCACAACGCTATGAAAAATTCCGGGCAATTGGCGTTTTTTCAGAATAAAAATCAGGCCGCGTAAAGCGGTCTTTTTATTTTTTGAGATTCATCAAAAAACGCGTGCTGAACAGGGGTTGTGGACTGACAGCGCAGAACTTGCGTGGTAAGGTGAATAGAGTAAAAAGGAAGTGCAGGAGGCGGTTCTCGTGAAGAAAATTGGAGTGTTGACAAGTGGAGGCGATTCGCCCGGGATGAACGCAGCAGTTCGGGCAGTGGTCCGGAAAGCCATCTACCATGGCGTTGAAGTGGCTGGCGTCTATTATGGCTATCAAGGCTTGATCGAAGGAAACATCGAAGACTTGCAGGCCGGCGATGTCGGCGATATCATCCAGCGCGGCGGCACAAAGCTCTATTCTGCCCGCTGCGACGAATTCCGCACAGACGAAGGGCAATGGAAAGCGATTGAGCAGATGAAGGCAAAAGGGCTCGAGGGCTTGGTGGTCATCGGCGGAGATGGATCGTACCGCGGGGCGATGGCGTTGACCAAAAAAGGGTTCCCGAGTGTCGGGGTTCCTGGAACGATCGATAACGATATCCCGGGAACGGATTATACGATCGGTTTTGATACGGCATTGAATACTGTCATCGAAGCGATCGACAAAATACGCGATACGGCGACAAGCCACGAGCGTACGTTCATCGTCGAGGTCATGGGCAGGGACGCAGGCGACTTGGCCTTATGGGCAGGGCTTGCCGGCGGCGCCGAAACCATTCTCATCCCTGAAGACCCTTTTGACATTGACGACATGCTTGAACGTCTCGAAAGCGGCCGCAAGCGCGGCAAGAAACACAGCATCATCATCGTCGCTGAAGGTGTCATGAGCGGCGGGGAGCTGGCCGATTTGATTGCGGACAAGACCAACGTGGAAACGCGCGTTTCGGTTCTTGGACACATCCAACGCGGCGGCTCGCCGACTGCGCGCGACCGCGTGCTCGGCAGCTTGTTCGGCGCACGGGCAGTGGAAGTGCTGATGGAAGGAAAAGGCGGCTTGGCGATTGGCATGAAAAATCATCAGGTGGTAGACTATGATATGACAACGGCGTTCGAAAAAGAGCACGATGCCGATATGAGTTTGTACAAGCTTTCTAAAGAATTATCAATTTAAACAGTTAATTGGAGTGAGTCTATTGAGAAAAACGAAAATCGTCTGCACCATCGGGCCGGCAAGTGAATCACCGGAAGTACTAGAACAATTGATGAAGGCGGGCATGAATGTCGCCCGTTTGAATTTCTCGCACGGAGACCATGAGGAGCACGCTTTGCGCATCAAGCGCATCCGCGAAGCGTCCGAAAAGACCGGCATCACAGTGGGGATTCTCCTGGATACGAAAGGACCGGAAATCAGAACCCATAAAATGGAGAACGATTCCATCGAACTCGAAACCGACCAGGAAATCACGATTTCCATGACAGAAGTGCTGGGCACGAAAGAAATGTTCTCGATCACTTATGATAAATTGATTGAAGACGTCCACGAAGGCTCTATGATTTTATTGGATGATGGCTTGATCGAATTGCGCGTTACGAGTATTGATAAAGAACACGGCCAGATCCATACGGTCGTTGAAAATGCCGGCACGCTGAAGACGAAAAAAGGCGTCAACGTTCCAGGCGTTTCAGTTCAATTGCCGGGAATCACGGAAAAAGATGCGGCTGACCTATTGTTCGGGATTGAGCAGGACGTCGATTTTGTCGCTGCATCGTTTGTCCGCAGACGTTCAGATGTGATGGAAATCCGCAGCTTGCTGGAAAAAAACGGTGGATCTCACATCCAAATCATTCCGAAAATCGAAAACCAGGAAGGCGTCGACAATCTAGATGAGATCATCATGGTTTCAGATGGCCTAATGGTTGCGCGTGGCGACCTCGGGGTGGAAATTCCTGCGGAAGAAGTGCCGATCGTGCAAAAATCGATGATCGACAAATGCAATAGTGCGGGTAAACCGGTCATTACAGCGACCCAAATGCTGGATTCCATGCAACGCAACCCGCGCCCGACGCGCGCAGAAGCAAGCGATGTAGCGAATGCCATTTTTGACGGAACGGACGCGATCATGCTGTCAGGTGAAACGGCAGCAGGGCTTTACCCAGTTGAGTCGGTCGAGACGATGCATCGCATTGCCGAAACGACCGAAGCTGCGCTGAACCATAAACAAATCGTTTCCAACCGCCGGAAGGAAAAAGAGTCGAATATGACAGAAGCGATCGGCCAAGCAGTCGCTTACACCGCACTTAACTTGCGCGTACAGGCAATTTTGGCGCCGACCGAAAGTGGCCATACGGCAAAAATGATTTCCAAATACCGCCCAGGCTCGCCTATCATTGCGGTGACATCCACGGCCCGTACTGCACGCAAGTTGACATTGAACTGGGGCGTACAGCCGATCGTCGGGACACGTGTTGAATCGACGGATGAAATGCTTGAATTGGCAGTGGAAGAAGCATTGAAACACGGTTTGATTAAGCATGGCGACCTGGTTATCATCACAGCTGGCGTTCCAGTCGGTGAAGCCGGAACGACCAACTTGATGAAACTGCGCGTCATCGGTGACATCTTGGCGAAAGGGCAAGGCATCGGCAAGAACGTCGGCTTTGGTGAAGCAGTGGTCGTGCGCAATGCTGAAGAAGCATTGGCGATGGATACCGAAGGAAAGATCATCGTCACTTACGGCACTGACCGCGATATGATGAACGCCATCAACAACTGCGCAGGCATCGTGACAGAAGAAGGCGGTTTGACCAGCCATGCTGCAGTAGTTGGGCTGAGCCTTGGAATCCCTGTGATCGTCGGCGTCAAAGATGCGGTGACAAAAGTGGAATCCGGCCAGGAAATCACAATCGATGCGGATGCAGGAGTTATTTATCACGGGCATGCAAGCGTATCGTAAAGAAATTTTGGAGGTCGATTGACTATGATGAAGTGGATTTTTCTGGCATTGGTGATCGTACCGACTCTTGAGCTTGCGATTTTAATCTGGGCTGGCGGGCAGATTGGATTTTTCTGGACGCTCGCATTGATTGTTGCAACGGGACTGCTCGGTGCTTTCTTAGCAAAACGCCAAGGGCTTAAAGCAATACGCGATATTCAGTCGAGCATGAGCCAAATGCAGCCGCCGGGCGACCGCCTGATCGGCGCAGCATTTATCCTGGTCGGCGGCACTTTGCTGCTGACGCCGGGATTCATTTCGGATGCAGTTGGGTTCAGTTTATTGTTCACACCGACACAGAAGCTCTACAAGCCGCTCGTTTATCGGATGCTTCAGAAGAAGATGAAAAATACCCGGATTATCGTAGGATAATTCCGGGTACATTCATCAATAGGCAATCGTTTTTAAATTTTACCAAGCGTTTTCATTCACAAATTGTACAAAGTTGATTATAATGACTAGGTAAGTCTATTTACGGAAAAGTGCATGAAAGCAGATGGCTCATTGTTCTGTTTTTTTTTTGGAATGATGAAGTAGAATGTAGAAGGAGAGATTTACATGACATCATCAAAAGGTTTAGAAGGTGTAGTCGCAACACAATCGGCGATCAGTTCGATCATCGATGATACCCTTACATACGTCGGCTACAACATCGA
>NZ_JBGGNS010000007.1:0-82067 GCF_041320495.1 Planococcus sp. SSTMD024
AGGGCGACCCTCGCAAAAGCCGTTCGCGCGCCAAGGCGCTCGTGACGTCTTTCGTTGACGTTTTGCTGTTCAGTTTTCAAGGTTCAAAATAATGATGGAGCGGGTGAAGGGAATCGAACCCTCATCATCAGCTTGGAAGGCTGAGGTTTTACCACTAAACTACACCCGCATATATAGAAGATAAATGGCGCGCCCGAGAGGACTCGAACCTCTAACCGCTTGATTCGTAGTCAAGTACTCTATCCAATTGAGCTACGGGCGCAAATAATTGAATATGTATGGTGCGGCCGAGAAGAGTCGAACTTCCACGGGATTTCTCCCACTAGGCCCTCAACCTAGCGCGTCTGCCATTCCGCCACGACCGCAAATAATATATTTTTTGAGACAAATTCTATTATATAACTTCTGCCCTTCTTTGTCAAGGACTATCCTTTTAAGTTCAAGTTCGTCTCAGTAACCCTGAAATTGGCTGGGGTACCTGGATTCGAACCAGGGCATGACGGGATCAAAACCCGTTGCCTTACCGCTTGGCTATACCCCATTGAAAAAATGGCGGTCCCGACCGGGATCGAACCGGCGATCTCCTGCGTGACAGGCAGGCATGTTAACCGCTACACCACGGGACCATTTGGTTGCGGGGGCAGGATTTGAACCTGCGACCTTTGGGTTATGAGCCCAACGAGCTACCGAACTGCTCCACCCCGCGACAATAATAATATTTTCAATTGCATCGCACATAAGTATTATATTAGAAAAAGTAATTCAATAATATGTATGGTGACCCCTACGGGATTCGAACCCGTGTTACCGCCGTGAAAGGGCGGTGTCTTAACCGCTTGACCAAGGGGCCAATTAAATGGCTCCGAAGGTAGGACTCGAACCTACGACCATCGCATTAACAGTGCGGTGCTCTACCACTGAGCTACTTCGGAATAATGTTTAAGTACTTGTCGACTTTTTCTATTATAAAGAGTCTAAGTGGAATCGTCAATACTTTTTATTCATCATTTTATATTTTAATTTGAGTTCTGTATTTCGTTTAGTAATCTGCATTTCAAATTGCCTGAGCCCACAGAGCATTTAGCTAGCCACTAGAGCTCTTATGTTAATAGATCACGAACAGTAGAGAACCGAACCTTCATTTAAAATGACGGCGGACGTTTCCCTTGGACTTTCCCAGTTCCATTCTTTCTCTTCTTCGATTGTATACGAATCGCCAGTATTTTCTTTTGCTCACTTTCATTTAAAAAGACTTCACTATAAGTCGCTAGACATCAAAAAAGAGCCGCTTAAAAAAGCGGCTCTACATTAAAAACTCTTTTCCCTTTTCATCCGCAACTTTCCGCTGCAGCGTCCACATCTGTACTTGGCAGTGTTCATCCGGATCCTTCTTGGGAATTCTGTTTTACAGGAGATGCATTCATATAGATGAAAGCCATTTGACTTCCGCCGTTTCTCTGCAAGGAGAGAACAAAAGCGCGGAGATCCGGTTTCTTGTAATAGCTTACGGAAATCCTTGTCCCGATGTTTGTATCCCTTTCCTTCAAGGTGCAGATGGTAATGGCACAGTTCATGCTTAATGATACCTGTCAGTTCATCACCGCCGAACTTTTCATAAGAAGCCGGGTTAATTTCAATGTTATGCGACCCCAGCAAGTAACGGCCACCTGTTGTCCGGAGGCGCTTATTGAATACGCCTTGATGGCGGAACGGCTTGCCAAAGACATCGCGGGAAATTTCTGCAATCATCTTGGTCAATTCTTCGTTCGTCATCTTATCTCTCCTGTAGATCGGGCTGTTGTTCTTTTGGCGGCAGCATCGTCAAGGCGATCCGGCCTTTTTGTTTTTCGACCTGGTCCACCCATACAGTGACGATATCTCCGACTGCCACAACATCAAGCGGGTGTTTAACAAATCCTTTTTTCAATTTAGAGATATGGACCAACCCGTCCTGTTTCACGCCAATATCGACAAAAGCTCCGAAGTCGACCACATTGCGCACCGTGCCTTGCACTTCCATTCCAGGAGTTAAGTCTTCCATCTTTAAGACGTCGCTCTTTAATAAGGGCTGAGGGAACTCATCCCGCGGGTCGCGGAATGGCTTCTTCAACGCATCCACGATGTCCTTAAGAGTCACTTTTCCGATTTCCCAATCTACGCTTAACGCTTCTAGATCTAAGTCTTCTAGCTTAGGGATAATTTCTGGGCGGCCGATCATTTTTTTGTCTGCATCGATCAACTTGAGGATCCTCTCAGCAGCTTCATAACTTTCGGGATGAATGCCGGTAGCATCGAGCGGGTTCTTCCCTTCCGTTATACGCAGGAAACCGACAGCTTGTTCATAAGTCTTGGCACCGAGGCGCGGAATTTTCTTTAATTGGACTCGGGAAGTGAAACGGCCATTCTCGTCTCTCACTTTGATAATATTTTCGGCGACGGTCTTACTGAGTCCGGCGACGTATTGGAGCAGAGAAGCAGAGGCTGAGTTAACATTTACGCCAACTTGGTTGACCGCAGTTTCGACAACGAAGGTCAATTGGTCTGCCAACTTTTTTTGCGAGACATCGTGTTGATATTGTCCAACGCCTACCGCTTTCGGGTCGATCTTCACGAGTTCTGAAAGTGGGTCTTGGAGACGGCGGGCGATGGAAGCTGCACTGCGTTCTTCGACTTGCAGGTCCGGAAACTCTGCCCGGGCTACATCGGAAGCCGAGTACACACTTGCGCCTGCTTCATTGACGATGACATATGATGCTTTCTTTGCCGTTTCGCCGAGGAAATCAGCTACGAATTGCTCGGTTTCACGTGATGCTGTGCCATTTCCAATTGCCATGATTTCAATAGGGTAGGTGTCGGTTAGACGTTGCAAGGTTTTCTTCGCGCCTTTTTGATCGGATTTTGGGGGATGCGGATAAATAACCGCCACTTCCAATAATTTCCCTGTCGCATCAATCACCGCTAATTTACATCCCGTTCGGTACGCCGGATCAATGCCGAGCACCATTTTATCTTTCATCGGGGGCTGTAATAAAAGATTGCGAAGGTTTTCCGAAAAGATGTGTATCGCCTGTGTTTCACCTTTTTCACTTAGTTCCGTACGGATTTCACGTTCAATGGATGGCTGGATTAGGCGTTTATAGCTGTCTCCAATGGCCTCTTCCACTTCTTTGGCGGCAGGGTTTCCTGATTTCATCCATTTGTCTTTCATTAAACGAACAATCCGGTCGACTGGAGGCGTGACAGTCACTTTCAATACACCCTCTTTTTCACCGCGGTTAATAGCCAAAATACGATGCGGGACAATCTTTTTAATGGCTTCACTGTATTCATAATACATTTGGAAGACGTGTTTCTCATCTTCATGGCCTTTTTTGGCCGCTGTCTCCAGCAGACCACTATCACGAGTCAAGCGACGGGCTTTTTCACGGATCTCAGGGTCGTCCGCAAAAAGCTCAGCTAAAATATCCTGTGCTCCTGCAATTGCTTCTTCAGCAGTTTCAACACCCTTTTCATTATTGATATAACGGGCTGCAACAGCCTGCAACTGCTCTTTTCCTGGTTTTAAAAGCCACTCTGCCAGTTCCTGGAGACCTTTTTCTTTTGCGATGATCGCCTTTGTGCGGCGTTTTTGTTTATAAGGACGGTACAAATCTTCTACACGTTGAAGAACTGTGGCTCCTTTTATGGCTTTTTCAAGCTCAGGGGTCAGTTGTTGTTGTTCTTCGATCGAGCGTATAACATCAGTTTTTCTTTGTTCCAAATTCTGGATATATGTATATCGGTCTTCAACCGCTTTAATTTGGACTTCATCCAATGAACCGGTCGCTTCTTTTCGGTAACGGGCAATAAATGGCACCGTGTTTCCGTCTTCCAGCAGCTCAATGACTTGTTTTGCCTGGTTCGGTTTAACGCCGGCTTCTTTGGCGATTAATGCGTGCAATTGCTGAGTATCCATTCTATGCACTTCCTTTCTACTTCTCTATTTTAACATGCCAGTGATAATCGGCGGAACAAGCCTCTTCCATATCGTTTACACCATAAAAAAGAAGCCTCTTCTTAGTGAAGAAGGCTTCCTGAAATCAATGTTGCATCGTCACCTGTTTGAATGGATGCAAGAATATCTTCGTACAAACGTTTAGGCGCTCCCGCTCTTCTCATCATCGCTTTTGGATTACGTAAATCCACGCCATCTGAGTGAATCAGGAACAAATCATTTTCCAAATACGTATAAAGCTGGGTTTTCAGCTTTTGGGGCCTTCCCGAGAGATAGCCCATCACAGGTAGTGGATAAATCACTTCATCGGTTTCTCTTCTATAAAGATAGAAACGGATATTGCCTACACAACTGTATTCCAGAGTGCGCTTCTTGAAATCCACTTTAAAGATGGCGACTGCTGCCCCACGTTTTTGCATCATTAATCCATTAAAGCGGTTCATCAATTGATCGATTGTCTCATGATGATATTCTTTCAAAATTTGCGGGATGACCTGTGACGATTCGCGCGCCACAGGACCACTTCCCAAACCATCGGCTACGGAGCAAATAAAGTATTCATCCGTCAATACAGTGAAATAACTATCGCCGGATTCATAATTCCCTTTTTTTGCTGCGTTGTAGGCATAGGCTTCTACATTTTCATGGCGAATTTCCTCCACTAGGAAACCCCGCCAGCAGCCAAAATGGCTTCCTGGAGCTTTTTAATGGCTTTTCGTTGAAGGCGTGAAACGTGCATCTGGGAAATTCCCAGGCGGTCGCCCGCTTCCTTCTGGCTCAGCTGCTCTATGTAGGTGTATTGGATGATCTGCTTTTCCCGATCGGAAAGGACGTTCATCGCTTCCGCCACGAGCATGCGCTGATCCGCTTTTTCATATCCGTCGTCTTCTTGGCCGACTACATCAAACAATGTAACCGTACTGCCGTCCGAATCCGCCTCGAGTGAATGGTCCATGGAAAGTGCTTGATAGCTTTTGCCCATCTCCATCGCTTCCAAAACGTCGTCTTCGTCAACATCCAGATATTCAGCGATTTCCCAAACTTGCGGAGAACGCTGAAGCTCTGTCGTCAACACTTCAACCGTTGCTTTGATGCGTGGCCCCAGTTCTTTTATGCGGCGCGGGACATGGATGGCCCATGTTTTGTCACGCAAAAAGCGCTTGATTTCACCGATGATGGTCGGTACCGCGAAAGCTTCAAAACTGCGGCCATAAGATGGGTCATAACGCCGGATTGCACCGAGCAAGCCAAGCATGCCCACTTGTGCAATGTCTTCGTGGTAGGATTTCCCATTTGAATACTTACGGGCAATCGATTCCACGAGACGGCGGTAATTGAGGACCAGGTTTGTCTGGGCTTCCTCATCCTCCGTTTTTTGATAAGCTTCAATCCATTCCAGTACCTGTTCTTTCGTTGGCTGATTAGGATGAGATTGTTTCGACATCCTCTTCCACCCGCTCTCCTTCAACATGCTTGGTCATAAAGACAGTAACGCCTTCCTGATGATGCACTTTCACTTCATCCATAAGCGTTTCGATCAAATACAGGCCGAGACCCCCTTCGCGCAGGAACGCTCCCTCTTCCTGATCGTGATACGGGCCCACTTTCGCCTTGGTTTCTTCAAAGTTGAAGCTTTGGCCGTGGTCGGCTACCATGATTTCAATTTTATCTTCATATAACGCGCAACCGATGACCACTTCGCCTTCTTCACCTTCAGAATAAGCGTGCTGGACAGCGTTTGTCACCGCTTCACTTGAAGCGATCTTCAAATCTTCAATATCATCAAATGAAAAACCGATGCGGCTTGCAAGGCCTGAAATCGTCAGACGGGCAACGCCTACGTACTGGGATTTGGCCGGGACGCGCATCTCTACATAATCGAAAGGACGCATGATTAAATCCCACCCTTCCCGATTGCTGCTTCAATATCCATAATATCGCCTAGGCCTGTAATATCGAAAAGGCGCTTCAAGCGGCTCGAAAGGCCAGTCAGTTTCAGATGGCCACCCTTTGCATTGATCGATTTATAGAACGCGACAAAAACACCCAAGCCCGTACTATCCATGTAATCGACACCGGATAAATCCAGTTCGGCATTCAAGCCTTCCTGCCCCTGGTACGCTTCCAATTTTTCACGGAGTACCGGTGCTGTATGTGCATCGATTTCCCCGTGAATATCGCCTTTTAATTTATTGTCATTTTCTGTCAAATTAACTTGAATATTCATCTCTATATGACACCCCGTTTTGTATGATTCAATTCGGCTGTAAAAAAGCCATTCTAAGCTTTCATACCCGCTGCCCAATGGCTTTAAACATCGAATTAAACCTTCTTGTAAACCACTAAAGTGAAATCATCCTGTAGTTCTGCATTCTGCATTCGTTCAAGTTCATCATAGACATGTTGGACAATTGCCTGAGCCGGTTGGTTCTTCTTTTGCTCAATCAATTTATAAATGACCTCACGCTCGATAAAGCCTTCTTCCGTGCGGCCTTCGGTCACCCCGTCCGTCATCATGATGACCATATCGCCTTTGTCCAAGGTGACGGAATGCTCTTCGTATACTGCTGCCGGAGAAACACCGAGCAGCAAGCCTTTTGCTTCGAGTTCATCAAATTCACCTGTAGCTGCGCGGTAGAGAATGGCAGGCTCGTGGCCAGCCGATCCGTATGTAAGTTTGGCTGCCCCCGCATCGTAATTTGCGTAGAACATCGACACGAACATCGAATCATCGACACTTTTTTCCACGATGCGGTTAATGACCCCGAGCACGTCTTTCGGCATGGCGTGCGAGCTGTTCAAGCTGTCCATGCCGAATTTGATCATGGACATGCAAAGAGCCGCCGGCAGGCCTTTGCCGATAACATCGGCAACGGCCACCCCAGCGTATCCATCATAATCACTGACAAAATAAATATAATCCCCGTTCATCTTCTTGGCCGGAATCGACAATAAGCCGATATCCAGCCCGTCAAGCGACGGCAATTTCGTTTTGAGCAAAGTTTCCTGCACGTTTGCCGCCAAGTCCATCTCTACTTTCAACTCTTCCTGGCGCTTCAGCAAACTTTGGCGTTCCTGCAATGCCAAGCCATAATTGATCATCATTTCGATCAGAAAATCGAATGAATGCCAAACAACATCCGGGAGATCGCTATAGAGCTCCCGGATGGCTGCTTTGTGCATACTGATCACTTCTTCCGGAGAAATGTTCTCCAAAATCAGTTGCCTGCTGAAATTTTGGCCGACGTACAAATTTTGTTCCGTCTGCTTTTTTACGTATTCGTTCAGAATTTCCTGATACTGTGCTTCAATATGTTGAGGCATTTAGCGTTCCCCCTAGCGGAGCCACTTCGTAGCCCGTATATCTGTCCCTTCGCCTTGGATCGTTTCGATCTTGAAATCGTCCATCAAGCGCTTGACACCTGGCAGGCCTGCACCCAATCCTCCTGATGTCGTAAAACCGTCTTCCATTACTTTTCTGACATCCGGGATTCCCGGGCCGCTATCGGCCGCGATGATTAAGATTCCCTTCATGCCGTTTTCGGTCAGCTGCTGGATTTCAATCCTGCCCTGGCCGGCATATAAATAAATATTGCGGGCAAGCTCACTGATGGCCGTCGTAATCCGCGCTTGGTCCACGGTGCCGAAGCCGAGTTCTTTGGCGACATTGCGCCCAAGCTGCCGTGCCGCTACAATATCCCATTCTGTTAAAATTTCCACTGAGGATTGGTCGCTCATCTTCAAGCCTCCAATTCCAGTTGAAGTTTCTCCAAGCCGTTCTCTAGGTCAAGTGCCGTCATAACATCTTCAAGTCGAATTCCGAGCTCGATCAAAGTGATGGCAACTGCCGGCTGGATACCGGTAATAACCACTCTTGCCCCCATCAGGCTGGACATGCTGATGACATCCCCCAGTACTTTGGCAATGAATGAATCAATAAAGTCGATAGACGTCAAATCGATGACCACCCCGCGGGCACTGGTTTCATGCAATTTAGTCAAAAGATCTTCCTGGAACTGCAAAGCTGTTTGGTCATCCAGTTCCCATTGGATCGAAACGATTAATGTATCTTTCAGTTTTAGAATTGGGATTCTCACATTCATACTTCTTCAACCTCCACAATTTTTCGGTTTGTCCAAGCCAACGCTTGTTCTACGCCGCGCTGCAATGTGCTTGTTGTCGTAAAGTCGTTCAAATTGATGCCGAGCGTTACGATTGTCTGGGCAATTTCAGGGCGTATGCCGACGAGCATGCATTTTGCCCCGACCAAACGCACTGCGTCTGCAGCTTGGATAATGTGATGGGCGACCATCGTATCGACGACCGGCACGCCAGTAATATCCAGCAGCACCACTTCCGCACGATGTTTAACAACACCGTCGAGCAGGTTCTCCATAATTAATTTCGCCCGTTCCGTGTCAATCGTTCCAACGAGCGGCATGACAGAAACCTTATCGAACACCGGGATCAGGGAAGCAGACAGTTCCTGCAACGCAATCTTCTGCAAGCTGACCGTGCGCTCCCAGGTTTTAGAGTATGTGTCGATCATGCTGTTGCGGATTGGCGTGGCCCAATTTGCAAATTCATGGATAAATCCATCCATGTTGTTTGGATGGATCGTGCCGGCATCACGCATTCCTTCGTAAACGATCTCAGCAAAATGGTCGATTGCTTTTGTCATAAACGTGATGGACCAGCCAAGGCGCACCACTTTCTCGGCAAAATCCTGCAAGCGGCTTTCGTAGACCTGATGGCTTTCGAGAAGACTCGAAGTCATCAGTCCTGCGAATTCACGGCTCGTCTGGTTCACCATATCTTCCGACATCACCTGAAATGAAGGTTCGTCCTTTTCATCTCGCATCATTTGCTGCCATTCGGCAATGATGCCGGTCATGTTTTCTTGTATATATGTAGCCATTTGTTTGTTCATCTTGTCGTAAAACCCTCCCGGTGACCCTAGCAGCCACAATTTCATACTTGTCTATCCATTGTATCGGAAAACGAAGCATTTCACATCTTTTTTGATGAACCTGTCCCATTATGATGATTTTCTATACGAAAATACCCCGAGAATAGCCATCCCGGGGCATTACCATGGAGTATGTATGCTAAAATTTTACAAGTCCGACACTGATTTCCAAGGCTTCATCCACCTTCTCCATCAACGCATCGTCCAGCTGTGTGATCTTATCAGTCAAACGCGATTTATCAATCGTCCGCAATTGCTCAAGCAAAATAACAGAATCACGCTCAAAGCCGTATTTCTTGGCATTGATTTCCACGTGGGTCGGTAATTTGGCTTTCTGGATCTGGGCGGTGATCGCCGCAATGATCACTGTTGGGCTAAATCGGTTCCCGATATCGTTTTGTATCACCAAGACCGGTCGGGTCCCGCCTTGCTCAGACCCGACGACCGGTGATAATTCTGCGAAAAAAACATCCCCGCGTTTTACAATCAAGTTGTCACCCTCCGCTTACGAGTTGCACTGTCGTGTGCTCCGCTTCGTACTCAGCGTGCGAACATTCGCAGGCAATCGACAGGTTGATCTGCGACATTTCCACGTAGCCCTTGATCATCGCTTCCCGAATATGATATGAATCGTAGACATTTTTTGTTACCCGTTGAGTGGATACATAGATGAATTCACCGTTCTCCTCAATGCGTTCATCTGAATGGGCAGTAAGTTCCGACATGAATTGTTTCGGCAACTTGACTACCACTTCTTTCGTCTTTGACTTCTCGTACACAGCCGACACCTCCGAAAATCCCGATCTCTGTCTAGTTTACCTTCTCATCTTACCATTGAATCGTTCGACTGAAAAGGCGATCCGGCATTTTTGGTGCCATTCACATAGACGCGCGGAACCCGCTTCGTCAAAATACAAGGGATCTCATAGGGGATTGTGCCCAGCTTTTCGGCCCATTCATCGATTAAGATTTCCCCGTCCCCTTGGCGGCCGATCAACTGGACTGGCTCTCCGACTGGCAGCTGCTCCGTCAAGCGGACCATGCATTGGTCCATGCAGATGCGCCCGACGATCGGCACACGCTCGCCACGCACCAGCACTTCCTGCCCTTGCAAACCGCGCAGCATGCCGTCCGCATAACCGACAGGAAGCGTAGCGATCCATTCTTCCTGTTCACTCCGGTACGTCGCGCCGTAGCTGATTGTCGCACCCGGCTGCACTTTCTTGATGTGGACGATTTCCGTTTCCAAGCCAAGTGCCGGCTCAAGCGCAATCGGCGAATGTTCGCCAACGTAAGGAGACGGCGCGATGCCATAAAGTGAAATGCCGATCCGAACCGCATCGCATGCAACGGACGGATGCATAAGCGCCGCGGCGCTGTTTGACACATGAACCATGACCCGTTCCGGCAATTGCTCCAATACGCCGTTCATCCGCTCGACTTGCTGCTCAAAAAGCGTGAGATCTTCATCGTCTGCTGCCGCAAAATGCGTAAAGATGCCATCGAACGAAAAACTTTCCGAAGCCAGTTTGGCAAATGCCGTCTTTGCTTCCCCGGGCTGTATACCGAGGCGCCCCATTCCGGTGTCGACTTTCAAATGCACTTGCAGCGGCTGTCCTGGAGCGGCCGCTTTCTCAGCCACCTCGATCCACTCAAGCGACAGGGCGGTGACGGTGATATTTTCACGCTGCGCGACAGGTACGAATGCAGCAGGCACTGCTCCCATTACGAGGATGTCCTGTTCAATTCCCGCCCGGCGAAGCAACAGCGCTTCGTCTGGCGTGGCGACTGCCAGCGTACGGACGCCGCAATCAATAGCCGTGCGGGCAATTTCTTCTGCCCCGTGGCCATAGCCGTCCGCTTTGACGACCGCGATCACTTCGGCGTCGCCAGCCCGTTTTTGAAAAGCCGCGAGATTATTCCGGATCGCTTCTAAATTGATCACTGCTTTTGTCGGTCGAAACATTTCCATATTCTACACATCCTGTTCATTCGGTTTGCAAAACAACTTGCGCGGCGGCAAATTCTTTTGAATGGGTGATTGAAACGAACCCGCATTCCACACCGCGGAAAAACATGCCGGGTTTGCCGTTTTCATCTTTTTTGATTTCCATATCCGAAAAAGGGCATGCTGCGCCAATTCCGGTACCGCGAGCTTTGGCGAATGCTTCTTTCGCTGCAAAGCGCCCTGCCAAAAATTCGGTTTTGCGTTTATTCTTCAATAGAAGATACTCGGCTAGCTCCGATTCGGTCAGGACGCGCTCGCGGAATTTCGAAGATCTTTCATCAAGCTTGCGGATTCTTTCCAGCTCGACAATATCAAGACCGATTCCTGTTATCATAAAGGTTTCTCCTTTCATTCGCAAATGGGTAACGGGTATAATAAAGCTATGAAATTGAGGTGACCTTATTGTTTATCAGAAGAGAAAGTTTTTCACAGTACTTAAGAATGTATCCGGTCGTGTCGACTTTGATCGCGTTGAATGTTTTCATTCATTTGCTGACATTTTTGCCGATGCTCGGCGAATACATTTATTTTTATGGCGTCGGGTCGAACTTCCATATCGCAAACGGCGAGTGGTGGCGCTTTGTGACGCCGATTTTCCTGCACGGCGGACTTATGCATTTGCTGTTCAATATGTTTTCGCTGTTCCTGTTCGGTCCGGAACTTGAGCGTTTGACCGGCAAGGTGCGTTTTATCACGATCTATATGCTGGCCGGCCTTTTCGCATCGGCCGCGACGTACTTCCTGCAGCCACTCGATTATTTACATGTCGGGGCAAGCGGCGCGATATTCGGCATCTTCGGCGCATTCGGCGCCCTCGTCTATTACGGCGGCCGCGCATTGCCGCAGCTCAAACAAATTATACTCCCGATCATCGTCATTAGTATAGTCATGACATTCGTGACGCCAAACATCAATGTCACGGCCCACATCGCCGGGATGATCACCGGATTCCTGATCGGGCTCAGCTATTTCCACCCGAAACGCATCGTCAGCTGGCGCGCTAAAAACCGCCGCTGACCCTCATGAAAAAACCCTCAGCCGATTTCACTCGGTTGAGGGTTTTTCGTGTGTTCAAGACCTGTTGCTTGCCGTTGCCTTGATGGCTCATACCAGGCCAGGATGCGTTCAGCATCTTCCCTCGCCAAGTTCGGCACGAGCGCGGTGGCTCCGAGCATGCCGGATTTTATTGTCGCATGGACAGAAGCGACATCGCGGCGTCGCTGGAAGATCGTCCGTGTTACCACTACCACTTGTATGCGTTTTTTCAGCATGTAAAAGCGGTGCAAGCTGATGCCCCGGAATTGCGCCGTCAATTGGCGGCCCGTAATGGCATATCCCGCCGAACGGTGCTGCCATAAGCCGATCGCAATGATGACCGGCACGACCGCAAGTGCCCACAAGCCATACGGATAGAAGAAATAACCCAGCGCCGCGAATGCCGGCACGAGCCAGCCGATCGACAGCCGGTAAAAGAACGGCCGGCTTCTTTTCGGCAAACGGGTCAGTTCCGGTGACCAGTCGAAATCAGGGAACAGTTCATCGAGGACCGGCTTCATCCTCTCTTGCTTCACGAGCGGGAACAAACGGATTTTTTCGTCTTTATCGGCCAAGGTGCCGCCCGCGCTTTCGACCGTGACGTTGACGTAGCCGAATAATTGGCGTAGCGGGTTTTGCGTCATTTTAATGCCCTGCACACGGTTGAACGGCACTGAGACTTTTTTCTTCTCCAACAAGCCGCGTGTAATGTAAATCCGTTCATCATCTGCATGGATGGTGAATTGATAATAGGCGATGAGTGTCATGGCCACCGAAATGACCCACGCAAGCAACAACCCGGCAAAGACGGTCAGCGCAACAACCAGGTAGCCGAAGCGCATGAACAGCATGACTTCCTCGTAAATCGCGTCATAGGGAATCAGTTCGGCAAACTGCGACAGGAATAAAGCGACACCGGATATGACGACGCCGATCCCCCCGGAAGTTGTCGCGAGCACCAATAATTCCTTCATGCTCATCCGGTACAACACACGCGCTTCTTCTTCCGCAGGCTCATCGCGCGGCGGCGCGGCTTCCACCGGCCCGTAGAGCTTTTCGCCGGATGCCTCGGCTTGCGTTGCGTAGCCGCGCTTCGCCATATGCATCTCCTGTTCGATGCGGTCGGCTTCCGCACGGTAAATGGCGGTCAATTCCGCTTCCGATTGCCCGGCTTTTCCGGAACCCGCCGTTTCGACTTTCACTTTCACGAGCCCGAGCGGCCGGTGGAAAATCCCTTCCGTATAATTCAAGCTTTGGATGCGCTCAAACGGGATGTAGCGTTTCTTTTTGACGAATAGACCGTATTCGATCCGCAGCTCCCCGTCTTCAAACCAGTAAACGAAGCGTTTCCATTTGATGATGCCGGCAATCAGCATGAACAACAACACAACCCCACCGATGATCAGCGGCAATAAGCCTTGCCAGCCTTGGGTGAACATGCCGGAAATGCCGTCTTCCCGGAACAGGTTCGCGCCGAAAATGATAACGAAAGGCAAGATTAATTCTTTCAGGCCTTTCAAGAAATTAATGAGTGCAGAAATCGGATGCAGTTTGTAGCGTGTCTCAGACATCATCTTCCGCCACCCTTGCAAGCACGGAAATACGGGAGCGCAATTCATCCGCTTCTTCCGTAATCAATGCTGGAATGGTATGGGTCGTTGCGGCAGTCGAAATGGAAATCTCCGATAGATCGTATTTGCGGAGAATCGGGCCTTGTTCGGTGTCGACATGCTGGACGCGGACCATCGGCACAAGCGTCCGTTTGACGATGAACAAGCCGTGCTGCAATTCGATTTCCTGGTCGCGCACTTCGTAGCGCCATCTTTCCCAGCGAATTTTCGGGAATAGATAGACGAACAGAAAAGCAAACAGCACTAAGACGCCTCCCGCTGCAGCATAAATCCAATTCGGCCAGTCGAAGAAATATGTAAGGGCCCCAATACCGGCCAACAGCACAGCGATGACCACTGTCTCGATCATCCCGTAGAGGCGCCAGACGGTCAGCCCTTTTCGCGAGATCCGATTTTTCGGTTGATGGTTCATTATGTCATCTCCAATCAAGAGTACTCTCTTCATCTATACGTTTCATGAACCGGAACGTTTCATTTCATTGTACCTTATTCCGAAACGACAAAAAAGACGGAGAATCGGCAGTTACTGCCGGTTCTCCGTCTCGTTATCGTATTAACTGGATTTTAGGATTCGTGACGGCGAGTGCGTCCTGGACGCCCTCCGCCTGAAGGACGGCTTGAGCTTGACTCACGGCGGCCTTTATAGCCACCGCCAGACGAACGTCCGCCGCCGCCTTTGCCTTTATATCCGCCGCCGGAACGTCCGCCGCCTTTACCTTTGTAGCCGCCACCGCCGCGTGATGGCAATGGGCGCTCTTCAGTAATTTGGACTGGCGCATCTTCCGGATCTTTCGTCAGCGTTTTAAGTGCTGCTGCAATCAAATCAACTGCATCGTGTTTTTCCAACATTTCTGTTGCAAGCTCACGGTAGCTGCCGAGGTTGTTTTTCTCGGTCATTGTTTCCAATTGCTCTACTGCAACACGCTGAAGTCCGATGACCGCTTCGTCAGCAGTCGGAGGAACTAGAGCTTCCATTTTCTTTTTCGTCGTTCTTTCAACGATTGACAAGTAGCCCATTTCGCGTGGTGTAACGAAAGTTACGGCTACGCCTTTTTTGCCTGCACGGCCAGTACGGCCGATACGGTGAACATAGCTTTCAGGGTCTTGCGGGATATCGAAGTTGTATACGTGGGATACGCCTGAGATATCAAGACCGCGTGCCGCTACGTCAGTGGCAACAAGGATGTCGATTTTGTTTGCTTTGAATTGCTTCAAAACAGACATGCGTTTCGCTTGGCTAAGGTCGCCGTGGATTCCTTCTGCAAGGTAACCGCGGAGGTTCAAAGCTTTCGCCAATTCGTCGACGCGGCGCTTCGTGCGTCCGAAGACGATTGCAAGCTCCGGCTGTTGAACGTTCAACAAACGGGAAAGGATGTCGAACTTCTCGCGTTCTACGGATTTCACGTAGAACTGCTCGATGTTCTCGACAGTCATTTCTTTCGACTTAATTTTAACGATTTCAGGTGTCTTCATGAATTTTTCTGCGATGCGGCGGATCGGATCCGGCATCGTTGCAGAGAACAGAAGCGTCTGACGGGTTTCAGGGACATTCGACATGATGGACTGAATGTCTTCGATGAAGCCCATGTTCAGCATTTCATCAGCTTCATCCAACACGAGTGTATTGACGTTTTCAAGCTTCAGCGTGCGGCGGTTGATGTGGTCAAGCAAACGACCAGGCGTGCCGACGATGATTTGAGGGCGGTTTTTCAAAGCGCGGATCTGGCGGCCGATTTCCTGGCCTCCGAATACAGACAAGATGCGCACGTTTTTGTCTTTACCTAGGTTGTAAAGTTCTTCAGAAACTTGGATCGCCAATTCGCGTGTCGGTGCAATGACCAAACCTTGCACATTTCCGTCGCGTGTGTCGATTTTCTCGATCAACGGAATACCGAAAGCGGTTGTTTTACCAGTACCTGTTTGTGCTTGCCCGATAATGTCTTTGCCTTCCATGCCCAGGCGGATTGTGCCTTCCTGGATAGGTGTCGCTTCCTCAAAGCCCATACGTCTTACGGATTTCAATGTTGTTTCGCTGATGTTTAATTCTGTAAATTTAACCAAATTTTTTCAATCTCCTTTTGTCTTCATCTTATTTACAAATGGTACACATTTTAGATGAATTTATGACAAGGTCGAGCCTTTATTAAGAACTTTCACGTCGAAAATCATGCTCTGGAGTTTTAAGTCAGAGGGGATGTGTGAACAGGAAAAGCTCGGTCGTTGCCGAGCGGTCTGCACAGCGGGGTTGTCTTCCCCATTAAGTAGAACAAACCGTTTATGCTCAAAAAAAACCTCTTCACGAAGGAAGAGTGTCTCAAAAATGTATCCATTGCTCTAAACAGAATAACATGCTTTACCTCCACATGCAATTGATATGCAAAGGTTCCAATTATCAGTTTACTGTCCCTTGCGCATGAATTCCAAGGCTTTCGGAAACCATTCGGCAGCATCGTCGCTATAGCAGATCAAATGCTTGCCGTTCGCCGAGTGGTAAAGATGCTTTTCCCTAGAACCCAGGTGGTCGTAAATATGTTGGGCTGCGGACGGCGGGACGATGCCATCTTTTTCCCCTTGGACGATGAAAGCCGGCGCATCGATCAGGTGATAATAAGGTTCCACTGTTTTGACGACGCGCAAAAACTCGACAGTCGAACGGATCGGGGTATTGCGGAATTTGTATTCATATAAATGGTATAGCGCATTTTGGGTGATCCGTTTACTGATCAAATCGCGGAGCGCTCCACGCACTTCTGCCCGCATCTGCACCGGGCTGATGTATTTTACCGCGGCACTCAATAACACGAGCCGGTCGATTTTATAGCGCATCGACAAGTAAAGCGCAATCAAGCCGCCCATCGAGAAGCCGACGATGATGACGCGGTCGGCTTTCGCTTTCAAGCGTTTTAACGCCAGCTCCGCTTCCATCATCCACACTTCAGCACTTTGCGCGCCGAGTTTGAGCTTTTCGCCGTGCCCCGGCAATGTCGGAATCTCGATGATCCAATCCGTTTGTTCGTTCAAGTAATCGGCAAACGGCTCGACTTCGAACGGCCCCCCGGTGAACCCATGGATGCACAGGACGCCGGTTTTCATTGGCCAGTGAACGGTTCGATGACTTTTTCAAGCGCCATGCCACGCGAACCTTTGACGAGAACAGCCGTGTCTTTTTTGACGTTTTTCTTCAACAAGTCGATGATCGGGCCGTAATCGTCTTCGCTCCACAATAGTTTTCCTTCATAAGAAGCCGCCAGTTTGTCGTAAAGCCATTTCATGCGCGGGCCGTACAGGCAGACACCTTCAAGTTCAGGTCCGATCGAACTAGCCAGTTCTTCATGGAAGCGCTGCTCGTGTTCGCCGAGTTCAAGCATATCGCCGAGCACTGCCCATTTCGCATCTTTCATCGTCGTCTCGCGAATGAAGTTCAGTGCCGCTTTCACGGAAGTCGGTGCCGCATTGTACGCATCGTTGATGAACACCGCACCGTTCTCCGCAGGCACCAGCTGCATGCGCATATCGGTCAGCGCTGCATTCTTCAACGAGCGGCGGATTTCTTCTTCAGTCAATCCGGCTTCAAGGGCGATCAAGATCGCAGGCAAGGTGTTTTTCACTTGGTGTTCGCCTAGCACGGGGATGGAGAACTTCGCGTCGATGATGCCGTTGACCAAAAAGCTGCTGCCGTCTTCGGTCGCCTGGATGTCGGTCACGCTCAATTCATTATCCGGGCCAAAGCCGAACGATACCGCTTGGGTGAAATCTTCGACAAACGGCAATAAGAGTGGCTCATCGCCGTCATAGAAAAGTTTGCCGTGCTGTTCGAGCCCTGCGACGATTTCGAATTTCGCCTCGGCGATGCCTTCTCTCGATCCGAGGTCCTGCATATGCGCTTCGCCGATATTGGTGATGACCGCATAATCAGGGCGTGCCAGCTCCGACAGGAATTGAATCTGCCCGAAACCGCTCATGCCCATTTCAAGGACAGCGTATTTGGTATCCTCATCCAAAGACAAGATCGTCAGCGGCAGCCCCAGTTCGTTATTGAAATTGCCTTGTGTTTTCTGGACTTTGTAATACGGCTTCAAGACGCTTGCGACCAGATCCTTCGTCGAGGTCTTGCCGTTTGACCCTGTGATGCCAATGACAGTCGCCTTGAGTTCATTGCGGTAAGCACGCGCCATTTCCTGCAGCGCCTTTTCGCAATCATCGACGATCAATAAGGGCAAATCGGACGGCGGCTCCGGTTCATCGCGCTGCCATAACGCAGCGGCAGCACCCGCCTCGATCGCATAGCGGACGTATTTATGCCCATTGGCAGTTTCGCCGCGGAACGGAATGAACAAATCGCCCGGCTTCAGCGTCCGCGTATTGATCGACACGCCAGTCACTTCAATCCCTTTTAAATTCGTCTTGATATCCAGCCATTCGGCTATCTGTTCAATCGTTTTTTTCATAGGTTCTCCCCACTCAATCCATTTTGAATTGCAATAATTGTTTTTCTTCGTAACGTTCTACGGCAAGTGCGATAAGTTTCTCAATCAAATCGGGATATTCGAGGCCGGTATGCTGCCACAAGAGCGGGAACATGCTATACGGCGTAAAGCCCGGCAAGGTGTTGACTTCGTTGATGATGATCTCATGTGCATCCGTCACGAAAAAGTCTGCGCGCACTAGTCCTGCGCAATCAAGGATCTTGAATGCTTTTTTCGCCGACTCGACGAGTTCTGCATACACCGCTTCCGGCAGTTCCGCCGGGATGATCATCGCCGTGTTGCCGTCTTTGTATTTTGCCTGGTAATCATAGAACGCTTTCAACGGTTTGATTTCGCCTGCCACCGAGCATTCCGGCTCATCGTTGCCGAGTACGCCGACTTCGATTTCACGCCCGGCGACACCTTGTTCGATGACAATCTTCCGGTCGAATTTAAGTGCTTCCTCAACCGCGGCAATCAGTTCTTCGCGTGATTCGGCTTTGCTGATTCCGACACTTGAACCGAGATTTGCCGGCTTGACGAATACCGGCCATGTTAGCTGCTGCTCGACTTTGTCCAACCACAAATCCTGGCCGTTTTTCCAGTCGCGGCGCAGGAAATAGACGTAAGGCGTCTGATGCAGGCCGGCTTGTTCGAACAATTGCTTCATGACCACTTTGTCCATGCCGGCGGATGAAGCAAGAACGCCATTGCCGACGTACGGCAAGTTCATCACTTCGAGCAACCCTTGCACCGTGCCGTCTTCCCCGTTCGGCCCGTGGAGCAGCGGGATGATGACATCCAGTGCTGGCTCTTGATTATTTGGAAGGAAACTGGAAATGTCATTTTTGCGTTCCCCTTCCCCTGCCAATTGAAGTTCTTCTATAGAAGAAACAGGCCCAGTTAAAGGAGTGCCTTTTCGCCATTCGCCTTCTTGCGTAATGTAGATCGGGTAAACTTCGTATTTATCAAAATCAAGCGCTTTAGAGAATGCGCTCGCTGTGGTCAACGATACTTCGTGTTCAGCGGATTTCCCGCCGTATAAAAGCCCAATTCGTTTTTTCATTAGTGCCCCTCATTTCGTTTTGCATATTGCTTAGTTTATCACGAACGTTGTCAGCCGAAAAATCTTTTTGTCAGCAGCTGTAAAATCGCACTGAATTAAGTTAGGTTGTAGAATTAGATAGCGTAAAAGAAAGTAGTTAAATCGCTCCAGGCGGACGCTTTCGGGACCACAGGATGTGGGTCATGCAGCTGGTGCGACAGGACGTCGCGCTTCCAGCTGCCAGGGCATGGACTCAGCCTCTTTTTTCGCTAATGGTTCACTTTAAAACTCAGCTATTCCCTCAGCTGCTCTCACATTTGCGAGCAAATGCGTCGCAAATGAACAAGCTCAAGTACCTTTCGCTTATTCATTAGTCGCCGCCTTCCACTCTTTCATCTGATCTATTTGAATAGGCATGTCACGAATCCTTTTAACTTTGGCAAATAAAAATGATACCCGCGTCTTACCAGGTATCATTTCCAGCCTTTTTGTTTTCGGTCGTAGACAATCCGTCCCGATAGCGGTTTGCGGATCGT
The DNA here is from genome assembly GCF_041320495.1 of Planococcus sp. SSTMD024. Classification (NCBI taxonomy): domain Bacteria; kingdom Bacillati; phylum Bacillota; class Bacilli; order Caryophanales; family Caryophanaceae; genus Planococcus; species Planococcus sp. SSTMD024. The sequence continues at coordinate 19,685 of NZ_JBGGNS010000007.1, forward strand.
TTCGCCGAGATCTTCCCAGAACTCGTCCATAAAATCGATCTCGCCGACGGTCCGGACGTGGAGTTCAATCGTATTTTTCGTTTTTTCAGGGTCAGCCAAAGACAGCAGCACCCCTTCGCCCATGTCCATGCGCAGCTTATGGAATTGCTCTTTCGGCAACTCCGGAATCAAGTCCTTCATCCGGCGGCGGAAAAAATGCTGGCCGTTCGTTTCTTTGCGGATGATTTGCGTGAAATGATTGGCAATCAATGCGCCGAGTTTTTCCATGCGCCGGAAATAGATTTTCGTCCATTCCTTTTCTTCGCCCGCCAAATACACATAGTCGTTTTGCAGCGTCGTGAAGAAGGGGCTTTTCACCGGTTCTTTTTTATGCCCCAAATAGAGAAGTTCCGCCTGCTCCTGGGCCGTCAGTGAATTCAATTGCTTTTCACTGCGGAAATCCACCCAACAGAATTCACTTTTCCGGTTGGAGCGGGCCCTTTTCAATTGGCTGTATTCTTCCCTTGTCGCGAAGTCCAGGTGGGTGTGCATATTAAAAGAAGCTTCCTCGTACGGATGCTTCAAAAGCAATAAATTCTCCGGCATGTCGACCGCTTCGAGAAAATGCCCGAAGCCAAAACCGCTGAAAAGCGCCATTCTGTCCGCTTCGCTTACATAGATATATAAATGCTGTATGTAAAAATCCGCCTTCAACGGTTTTTTCTCCATGTGCCCCACTCCATTTCCTCTTTCATTATACGGCTTGGGCGCCGGTTAGGAAACATTCCTGTTTTCAAATCGTCATTACTTTTTGCATGCGCACAAGTTTGGCATATGCTGTATAATGATGGGCGTTAAAGATTAAGAAAAGTATGGGTGAATTGATATGCAAACTAACAAGAGTTTTTCCGATCGTTTCGATTGGTCGCTCACCTTTATATTGTTCCTGTTTTTCATCGTCAGCTTGGTCGCGATCTCCTCCGCCCAGACTTCGGGGCAGTACTTGACCAATTTCGTCCCGCGCCAGGCGCTGTTCTACATTGTCTCGGCGGGGATGATTGCCGTATTGATGTACTTCGATACCGACCAATACAAAAAAATGGCGTATTATTTGTACGGAGCAGGCATTTTGCTCTTGCTCGCCTTGATGATCGCACCGGACGGGCAAGGCCAGATCGCACAGCCGATCAATGGCGCGAAAGCCTGGTTCCACACGCCATTCGTCAATATCCAGCCAGCCGAGTTCATGAAAACCTTCTATATTTTAGCGCTCGCTAAAATGATTTCTTCGCATCATGAACATCATTTGCTGAGCACCATCAAAACCGATTTATTATTGCTCGGTAAGATTGTGGCGATGCTCGCTGTACCGCTCGGCTTTATTTTGCTGCAGCCCGACCTTGGAACGGCGCTCGTGTTCATTGCCATCACATTGGCCATCGTGGTCGTCTCCGGTGTCTCCTGGAAAATCATCGTGCCAAGCTTCGGTGGCGTGGCGCTCGTCGGCGTCACTTTATTGTGGATGACGCTCAATATGCAGGAACTGCTCGGGCGCTTCGGTTTGAAGCCGTATATGTTCGAGCGCATCTACACATGGCTTGACCCTTACTCTTATGCGGAATCGGGCGGCTATAACCTGATCGCCGCCCTGAATGCGATCGGTTCCGGAGAAGTGTTCGGAAAAGGCTATCAAGGCCGCCAAGTATATGTGCCGGAAAACCATACCGATTTCATCTTCACCGTCATTTCGGAAGATTTCGGGTTTATTGGGGCAAGTGCTGTCATCATTTTATTCTTCATGCTCATTTACCATTTGACGAAAATCACGCTTCAATTCAAGGATACCTTCAGCACTTACGTGTGCGCAGGGATCATCGCGATGATTACATTCCACGTCTTCCAGAATATCGGCATGACGATCCAATTGCTGCCGATCACCGGGATTCCATTGCCATTCATCAGCTACGGGGGCAGCTCCTTGATCGGCAATATGCTCGCGCTCGGCGTCGTCTTCAGCATGCGCTTCCATCACAAGAACTATATGTTCGACCGCTCAAACCAAAATTCATAAGTTAAATAAAAAACTCCGGCGCATCGGGCGTCGGAGTTTTCTTATGAAGAATGCGATGAGGCTTGCGGCGGTTGGGGCAATGACAGGGTTTTGCTCAACTCTACACGGGATTTTGTTATCTTCGCTTGGACGCCAAGTTTTGCAAGGTTCGATACAATGTTGCGGATCTCTCCATTTTTAATCATCCATGATCACCTCTTTAAGAGTAGTTGTTGCTATTTGGACGTGTGCAGATCTCGCTGATGTGGCTGTTCCGCTCGAAATAGTTGACTTTTCTTTATCTATGTATATAATACCATCATTTCAGGGTTTCAAACGTATCAATTTGATGACAAATGCAAAGCTTGAGTTAATCTCTTGAATCTTATACCCCCTTAAGGTATACTCGGGGTGTAATCGAAACCATTTATTTGTTGATTGGCTCAAGCCGGCGATTGATTCACTAACCGAAAAATTGGAGGGGTTTTTTATGAATGATGCGATCGAAGAAATGCCAGCCCCCGACGCCTGCAGAAAAAGCCACCACCCCCCTTCGGTCAAACGGGATTTGACGAACCGGCTGAACCGCATCGAAGGCCAAGTGCGTGGCATCAAGGGCATGGTGGACCGGGATGTCTATTGCGATGACATTATCACCCAGTTGGCAGCTACCCAGTCTGCATTGAACAGCGTCACAAAAGTGCTGCTCGACGGCCATTTGAAAGGCTGTGTAAAAGACCGCCTGGCTTCAGGCGACGAGGAGATTCTGGACGAACTGCTCGTCACTTTCCAAAAGCTGATGAGGAAATAACAATATAGAGGAAGCGATTTGCTTACCTTATAACAAGGAGGAATTTTTCATGAAAGAACAAGTTCACCTGCAAGTAAGCGGCATGAGCTGCCAACATTGCGTTAAATCCGTAGAAGACAGCGTCGGCGCATTGTCCGGCGTCGAAAAAGTCCATGTGTCACTCGAGCAAGGCGCAGTGGATGTGACGTATGACAGCGCGAATGTCGATGTCGCTCAAATCGCTTCTGCTATTGAAGATCAAGGCTATGATGTAGCGGCATTAAGCGAATAACTGCGGAAACGCAGTTATTTTTTTCAAAACTATATACCCCTATAAGGTATGGAGGTGGGTAATACATGGCTACTAAGCAAACGGAACTGCCGATTACCGGCATGACCTGTGCCGCGTGTGCGAACCGGGTCGAAAAAGGCTTGCAAAAGCTCCCTGGCGTCTCATCCGCGACAGTCAATTTCGCAACCGAAAAAGCATCGGTCAGTTTCGATGACGAACAATCCAATCTGGCTGATTTGCATCAAAAAGTCGAACAGCTCGGCTATGGCATCCAGCAAGAAGAAGTCGATTTCTCGATTCAGGGCATGACGTGCGCAAACTGTTCGGCACGGATCGAAAAAGCGCTGAATCGAATGGACGGCGTTGAACATGCGACGATCAACTTGACAACAGAAAGCGGCCACGTTGTTTACAGCCCCGGCACCTTGACGCCTGAAGCGTTTGTCCAAAAAATCCAATCACTCGGCTATGACGCCGTGCTCGAGCAGGACCAGCAGGAAGCGACCGATTACAAGGAACAGGAAATCAAGAAAAAGACCCGGCTGTTCTGGATATCTGCCGCTTTCTCATTGCCCCTCCTCTGGACGATGTTCAGCCATTTCACGTTCACGTCCTGGATGTACGTCCCGGAATTCCTGATGAACCCGTTCGTGCAATGGGCGCTCGCGACGCCGGTGCAGTTCTGGATTGGTGCTACTTTCTATAAAGGCGCCTATTTCGCATTGAAAAACAAAAGCGCCAATATGGATGTATTGGTTGCGCTCGGTACATCGGCCGCCTATTTCTACAGCGTCTATCTCGTCCTCGCAAACTGGGGGATGGGCCATAGCATGGGCTTGTATTTTGAAACGAGTGCCGTCTTGATCACTTTGATCGTCCTCGGGAAAGTATTTGAAGCCCGTGCAAAAGGCCGCTCGTCCGATGCCATCAAGAAACTGATGAAGCTGCAGCCGCAGCATGCGCTCGTCGAACGCGGCGGGGAATTCGTCAGCGCGCCGATCGAAGACGTCAAAGAAGGCGATGTCCTGCTGATCAAACCGGGCGCTTCCATCCCTGTCGATGCGGCCGTCATCTCCGGAAGTTCGGCGGTCGATGAATCGATGCTGACAGGCGAAAGCTTGCCGGTCGATAAAGCGGAAGGCGACGCAGTGTACGCTGCAACCGTCAACGCCAACGGTTCACTGAGAGTGCGCGCCGATAAAATCGGCAAAGACACGGTACTGTCGAACATCATCCGCGTTGTCGAGCAGGCGCAAGGATCGAAAGCACCGATCCAGCGTCTGGCTGACCAGATCTCGGGCATTTTCGTTCCGATTGTTGTCGGAATCGCGATCGTGACCTTCCTCGTCTGGTACTTCCTGGCCGCGCCCGGAGATTTTGCGGCGGCGCTGACCAGTACGGTTGCCGTTCTCGTCATCGCCTGCCCTTGTGCGCTTGGGCTTGCAACTCCGACCTCGATCATGGCCGGTTCCGGACGCTCCGCTGAACAAGGCGTGTTGTTCAAGACGGCAGAATCCCTGGAAACAACAAAACATATCGACACAATCGTGCTCGATAAGACCGGCACGATCACCAACGGCAAGCCGGTCGTCACCGACTTCATCCCGGCTCCGGATATCGATGCGGATCATCTCAAACGGCTCGTTGCCAGCGCGGAAAGCGAATCTGAGCACCCCGTCGCGCAAGCAATCGCAGACTTCGGCGCCGCTGAACTTGCAGTCACTGGATTCGAAGCAGTTCCTGGACACGGCATCAAAGCCCAAGTCGACGGCCAGGACGTTTGGGTCGGCAATCGGCGTTTGCTCGCTGGCTTGACAGTCGATGAACAAGCGGCCGAACAATTGGAGCAAGACGGCAAGACCGCGATGTTCATTGCCATCGACGGGAAATACGCCGGCCTGATTGCTGTTGCAGATACGATCAAGGATTCCGCAAAAGCTGCCGTCGAAGAAATGAAACGCATGGGGCTGCTAGTCGTCATGCTGACCGGCGACCAGCAGCGCACCGCCGATGCCATCGCCAGACAAGTCGGCATCGATGAAGTCGTAGCCGGCGTCCTGCCGGCAGAAAAAGCGGGCCACGTCGCGAAACTGCAAGAACAAGGGCGCAGAGTCGCGATGGCAGGCGACGGCTTGAACGACGCGCCGGCGCTTGCGACTGCCGATATCGGCATGGCGATGGGCACCGGTACTGCGATTGCCATGGAAGCGGCCGACATCACCTTGATGCAAGGCGATTTGATGCGCGTCGCGGATGCCGTCCGCATGAGCCGCCTGACTGTCCGCAACATCAAGCAGAACCTGTTCTGGGCGCTCGCTTACAATTCAGTCGGCATCCCGATCGCCGCTGCCGGGTTCCTCGCCCCTTGGCTAGCAGGTGCAGCGATGGCGTTCAGTTCCGTTTCCGTCGTCATGAACGCATTGCGCTTGCAGCGCGTGAAATTGAATAAATGAACGACTTCAAAAGCTCCCGCTTGCCTGATGGCAAGCGGGAGCTTTTTTCGTTGGCCGACTTTTTTCGGCTGCCGTTGTTCTGAGTGGCAAACAAGAGTAAAATGAAACCACCAGTCTTTGCAGAAAGCAGGAATTCCTTTATGAAGAAAACCATTTTATTGCTCATGTCCGTCCAATTTTTTGTCTACCTCGGCTTTGGCTTGATCATCCCGATACTCCCTGAAGTGATTGTCCAGCAAGGGTATGGGGACATCCATGTCGGAGGATTAATTACGATATACGCCCTGTCGTCCTTTTTCACTGCGCCGTTATGGGGCAAATTATCCGACCGCACCGGCCGCAAAAAATTGATCCTGGCCGGGCTTGCCGGATTCGCGCTCAGCTTCTTCCTATTCTCGCTGTTTCTCGATAATCTTGCATTATTGTACATGTCGCGCATCATCGGGGGCTTGTTCTCGGGCGCGCTTTATACAGCCGTTACGGGATATGTCGCGGACATTACGACGGATGAAGAGCGCAATAAATACATGGGCCTTCTCGGCATGTCCATCGGGCTTGGCTTTATTTTCGGCCCGGCGATCGGCGGCTTGCTCGGCGCGGTGTCCTTGTCCTTGCCCTTCACCGCTTCCGCCATCCTTGTACTGTTATTGATGGTCTATGCAAGCATCGTCTTGAAAGAACCGGTCCGCCGGGGCGAAGCAGTCAAGCGCAAACTGCTGCCAAAAGGCGCCAGCACGCTTTGGCAATACCGCATCCGCTATTTATTCCTGTTTTCTTTCATGGTGACGTTTCTGCTCGCAGGCTTGGAGTCGACGTTCCAATTGTTCCAAATTGACCAAATCCAGATCACCCCGCTCCAGCTCGGCTATTTGTTCATGGCCTCAGGCTTTGTGGATGCCGCGATCCAAGGCGGCGTGGTGCGGCGCGTGAAAAACGGGACCGAGACGCAGTGGATCATCGGCGCACAGATCGTCACCGCTCTAGGCTTGATGCTGTTGCCGTTTACGACGAGCTTGGTGTTTGCAGGTGTCGCACTCAGCATCTTTACTGCGGGCAACGCCCTCGCGCGCACTGTGCTCGTCTCGCTCACTTCCAAAGAAGCGGGCGGCAAGTACGGGACCGCGGCCGGCATGACTTATTCGATGGACAATCTCGGGCGCATTATCGGCCCATTGTCTTTCACATGGCTTTTGACAATGCAATCGGGTGCCATCTATTATCTTTCGGGTGCACTCGCCATATTTAGTATTGTATTGATTGTCCTGTTCAAAGCTTCAAAAAAATCATTGCGCTATACAGAATCACAAGCTGGCGAAACCCCAGCTTAAAAAATCCCCGGACAGCCAAGCTGTCCGGGGATTTTTCTATAGATACAATAAAGCGATCCAGACGATGTGCAGCGACAAAATACCGGCATATACCAAATTGGCTGCCAGAAGAAAATAACGCCAGACCCGGGATTCGAGCCGCACGAGCGGGGTGAAGAGGAACGCGGCAAGGCAAGCGGATAACAATAGTTTGAGCATGAAAATCGCAAGCGGCGGCAAGCCACTGAGCAAGGGATTTGCCTCTTCAATCGCCCCTGCAATTAATCCCCAATAAGTCAAAAAACCATCCGTTAAATTCAACACAGCCAATGTCCAGATCGGTTTCTTTAACGGCATTCTCAGTTGCTCGGACATGTCACGCACCTCTCCTCTCTGTAAATTAATTTATTTATGGATAAAAAAGGCATTCAATCAGCTCGGCTGATTGAATGCCTGAAAATGCTTAATATGGCGTCCCTCCATTTATGTGGAGCACTTGTCCTGTAACGTACGATGAGTCATCTGAAGCCAGATACACATATCCTGGAGCCAGTTCATCGGGCTGCCCTGGCCGTCCGAGCGGCGTGCCGCTTCCGAAACCTTCGACTTCTTCCGCCGGGAAGGAAGCCGGAATGAGCGGCGTCCAGATCGGGCCGGGTGCGACGCCGTTAACCCGGATGCCTTCTTTTGCGAGCGATCCGGACAATGCGCGGGTGAATGCCAGAATCGCGCCTTTTGTAGAAGAATAATCAATTAAGCTGGGCTCGCCGCGGAAAGCGGTGATCGATGTGGTATTGATGATCGATGCGCCGGGCTTCAAATGGTTCAGTGCCGCTTTTGTCAGATGGAACATGCTGAAGACATTGGTGCGGAACGTTTTTTCCAGCTGCTCTGCCGTGATGTCCTTAAGCGATTCCTGGACATGCTGCTCTGCGGCATTGTTGACGAGCACATCGAGTTTCCCGAACTCCTCGATTACTTGCGAAATGACTTGTTTGCAAAATGCCTCATCGCCGATGTCTCCGTCAACAAGCAAGCATTTGCGCCCCTCTTTTTCGACGAGCTGCTTTGTTTCCTTGGCATCTTCGTGTTCATCCAAATAGGAAATCGCCACGTCCGCCCCTTCTTTTGCAAAAGCGACGGCGATGGCGCGCCCGATTCCGCTGTCGCCTCCGGTGATGAGCGCGGCCTTTCCAGGCAAGCGCTGCGAAGCCCCCGCCAGATTGCCCAGGAAATCCGGGCGCGGTTCCATTTCGTTCTCAAATCCAGGCTGGCGCTCCTGATGCTGCGCCGGCACTTTTTCCACTTTGTCTTTCATCGTGCACCTCCACCTTTCTCGAGTATTGCGTCTCCTCCGCTTTTCCCTTTCTACGTTCTCCTAAAACATGGAATTGTCCGGACTCAAGAAAACAGCCGCCCACTAGAGAGTAGGCGGCTGTTTTGATTCAGGACAACACTTTACTAAGCGGCTTTTCCGCGAGTTCCGGATAAGCTTCGCGGATGATTGCCGGGCGCATGCTGTAAGCCGTCAAGATCAACAGGCAAAGGCTGCAAGCCCATAACACGTATTGAGCCGGCACTAAGTCATAAAGCAAGCCGAACAGCAAATAACCGAGCGGCATCATGGCCATCGCCATCGATTCCAAGATCCCGAAGACGCGGCCGCGGTATTCTTCGTCGACGTCTTTTTGCATCATGACCCCGATCGGCGTATTGACGAAAACATTCGAGATGCCAAACGCCAGCATCAAGACGAGCAAATAGATGACATTGCCCCAATAAGACAAACCCGCAACGAGTGGCAGCGAGACCGCCGCAAGCAACAACGACATGGCGATAATGGCGCGCTTGGAAAATTGCAGAGGGAATTTGACTTCCTTGCGCACCGAGAAATAAATCGACGCCAGCAGCATGCCGAGCGCGATCATCGCTTCAATGAAGCCGAAATGCGTCGCCTGCACTTTCAATTGCTGGACGGCGATGAACGGCAAGCCGATCATCAAAGCGGAGAAGAAGAAATTCAATCCGATAGCCGTTGTGACGATGACGGTGATGACACGGTTTCTCCGCAAATAGGAAGCGCCTTCTTTCATGCCCTGCCAGACGCCTTGCTTGTCTTCCGCAGCCTCTGCTTCACTGCGTCTCGTATAAAGCCGGAAGTTCATCGTCGCTTCGAGTGCCGCGGCAAGTGCATAGGCGATTACTTGGATCAGCAGGAAGACGTTCATCGACACGAAGCCGAACAGCATTCCGCCGATGACCGGCCCTCCTATTGTCGCGATGGCGAGTGCCGACTGGTTATAGCTCATCGCCTTTTGAATGCGGTCCGGGTCGATCAAATTGGCAATGGAAGAGGAAAAGGCGACGCTTGTGAACATGGAACTGACGGAAATCAACGCGGTCGCTGCATAAATCGCTGGAAGCGACAAACCGTTCGACAAACTATAGAGCAATAACCCCCCCACCGACAACACACTCGCCGCCTGCGACAAGAGCACGACCGCTTTTTTCGGATAATTGTCCGCGACATAACCGGCAAACGGGGCTAGCAAAGTCCGCGGCAAGATGCTGCAGATCAAATTGACGGCGAAACTGGCGGCGGAACCGGTCAAAGCCAGGACATAGAGGCTGATGCCGAATGCGTATACCGAACTGCCGAATGTGGAAATCAGTTTGCTGATGGTGAAGGTGTACAGATGGTACGTAGCCTGTTTGATTTTACCCGCTTCGTTCATGTTGTTCGCTCCCTTTTCAATAAGTTTAATTTAATTAAACAAAATATAGCATGCTTTTATTCGCATTACAAGAAAAAGTTTAATATAATTAAACTAATTTTAAATCAATCTTTCATCTCGGACAGGCAAAGAGCTTTTCCTTCGTTTACAATAAAGGAAACAACGGCACGGCCGCTGCGGCTTGTGCCGCCGATAAAAGATAAACATCAGAAAAAGCAGGTGAGTTAATGGCAACTTTGGGGGAACGGATTAAACGGCTACGAAAACAGCAAGGCCTGACTTTGCAGGCGCTTGCCGGAGATGAACTGTCGAAGGGCATGCTCAGTCTGATCGAGAACAACAAAGCGAATCCATCGATGGAGAGCCTTTCCTATATCGCGGAGCGGCTTGGGATCGAGCGCAATGAATTGCTCCAGGAGATGCCCACAGCAGAGCTTCGGTCGCTGCTTGATGAAATCGAAGAAAAGCGCCGGAACGTCTCCGGAACCGGCGATGAAATGATAGCGGGCTATGAAGAAATTGCAGAACGCATCCATCCATATGTCGAAAAGCTTCCATTCCGCTATGAATCGGCGCGGCTGCTCGAGATCTACAGCCGCTGCTGCTACCACACGAAACGCTATGATTGGAAACCCGCCTTCGACCGTGCGGAAGCCATTTACGAACAATTGCATTTGATTAATTCCATCGCTGACCTTCACATGTTCCGCGCGCTGATGAAATTCACCGAACACCATTACGCAGAAGCCTTATCCACATTGCAGGAATCTCGCAAATTAATCGAAGAGCAAACGGGCAGCCTCGATCCGTTGAAGAAACTGGATTTCGATTATTACGAGTCCATCCTGTATTCCGCGACTGGCGATAAGGAAAATGCCCGCCGGATGATGGAAGAAGCCATCTCCTATTCCAGGAAACAGCAGATTTTCTACCAGATCAATGCGCTATACAGGTTAGCGGGCTTCGAAGCGCTTCTTGCTGGTGATTTGGAGCGCAAAGATTATTATGTGGGCAAGCTTAAACTTTTCGCGGAGTTTTCAGAGGATCCGGAAATTGAGGCCTATGCCACGGCCATCGAAATCCATTACTTGAATTCGTTCACTCATGAGCACGAAAAAGCAGACCGGCTGCTCGAAGAAACACGCAGCCTGCTGGATGAAGAAGATTTTTACTTCCTGGAAAAAGGCAAGGCGCTTTTCGGCATGGGCCGGAATGAGGAAGCGCTCGCCTGCTTCAAGCAGCATCGCATGAATAGTTTCATCCACCACCCGTATGATTTATCGATGCACTATGAGAAAGAAGCGTATATGGCACTCATCTACGAACAGATGGGAGATCACGAACACGCAAAAATCTATGCACAACAAGCAAAAGAACTGATTGAGCCGATGCCGGACCTTCCGTATAAACAGTTCATCTTGGAGACATACCGGAAAATTTTTGGCAAGGCAGACTGATCATCAAGGCCCACATAAAACGGCAGGAAAGATAAGCTCGAACTACGTGAGAGCTTATCTTTGCGATGCAATGCTCTGCATTACATCGCAAAAGCATTCACAAACAAACGCTTCTTCAAATACTGAGACAAGTCTTTGATTCTTGAATGCAGAAAAGGCAGGAGACCCGGGTCTCCTGCCTTTTCTTATTTAATTTCTTCGAAAGCTTCCTCAATTGGATACAAGCTGATATCGAGGTCCGTTGTTTCGCCCGTGGCAAGTTTCGCGAGCTGCATGCCGAGATACGGCCCTGCCGTGAGGCCCGATGCGCCGAGCGCGTTGGCCGCGAACAGCTGCGCTTGCCCCGGCACTTGCCCGATGAACGGCAAGGCGCTCAGTGTTGCCGGCCGGAAACCTGTCGCGGCTCCTGTGAATTCAGCTGCGGCAAGCCCTGGTGCAACGTCTAAAGTTTTCTCCAGTATATGAAAAATGCCGCCGGCGGTCAGTTTGTCGTCGAAACCGGTATTGTTCTCATGGGTCGCACCTGCGACGATGCGCCCGTCTTCAAACGGCACGATGTACTGCCCGAACGGCACCATCGCGACCGGCCAGTCGCCTGTGCCGGTGTCGGCGGATTGCAAATGCAAAATCTGCGCTTTTTGCGGGACGACTTTCAACTGAAGCCCGAGCGGTTTGAACAGTTCCGCCGCCCACGCACCGCCGGCAGAGAGGATCCGGTCTGCATTCAAGCGCTCGCCGTTCACTTCCACGCCTGTCGCCTGCCCTGCTTCAACCAGCAGCTGGGCGTCGCCTTGGATGAACCTTGTCCCTAAGCTCTTGGCGGAGCGGATCAGCGCATCACGAATCGCCCCGCCGTCGACGCGCGCTGCCCCGCTGACATACAAAGAGCCGTAACGGTCGCCCGCATACGGAAACCTGGCTTTCGTTTGTTCAGGTGTCAGCCGTTCGAGTTCGCCCATCTCGGGAGATCCCGCTTGGCGTTCGCGCGCTTTTTGTTCCATCTTGTCGAGTTTCGAGTCTTCGTGGATGCTGACGATGCCCACTTGTTTATAGCCGGTCTCTTTCTCGCCAAGTGCTTCGAGTTCCTTGATGAGCACGGGGTAATAAGCGGCGCCGTTTGAAGCGAGACGGTACCAGGCCTGATTGCGCCTTTGGGAGATCCATGGGCAGACGATGCCTGCTGCCGCGCCTGTCGCCTGCCCGCGATCCGCCCGGTCAATCAATGTGACGCTGTTCCCTGCTTTTGCTGCGCAATACGCTGCGCTGGCTCCGACAATGCCAGAGCCGATGATGATGATCGATTTCATGTTCTGCACCTTGCTTCCTTGACAATCTTCTTTCCATTCTAACGAATCGCGGCAAGAGACTCAAATTGTGCCGGGCTGGATTGGAAATCTTCATTTTGGGTAAAGCAATTATATGAAGAAAATTCAACGGACGAATTTTAAGGAGGAATCAATGTTTATGGAACGCAGCACTGAAACTGAGGCAATCATGCCGATGACATCGATCCGCAGTGGCTCGGGCATCGAAATCGCTCCGGATACGTATTGCTACACGACGAAAATCTCCAATGTCTTCTTGATCGGGAACCCTTCCATCAGCCCGCGCTGGGTATTGGTAGACGCCGGCATGCCCCACTCTGCCGAAAAAATTCTGAAAGAAGCGGAAAACCGCTTCGGCCCAGATCAGCAATTGCAGTCGATTTTGCTGACGCATGGCCACTTCGACCATGTCGGCGCACTCATCGACATCCTGGAAAAGCACCCGGTCCCTGTTTATGCGCATCCCCAGGAATTCCCTTACTTGACCGGCAAGGAAGATTACCCAGAGCCCGACTCCGGCGTAGAAGGCGGAATGGTGGCGAAAATGTCCAAAACTTTCCCTGTCAAGGCGATCGACATTTCCGAGCAATTGGTGGAGCTCCCGGCAGACGGCAGCATTCCAGACCTTCCGAATTGGCGCTGGCTCCATACGCCTGGCCATACAAAAGGCCATGTGTCGTTCTTTAAGGATGTTGGCCGCGTATTGATCGCAGGGGACGCCTTCGTCACGGTCAAGCAGGATTCACTGTATAAAGTGATGCGCCAGAAAAAAGAAGTGCATGGCCCGCCGGTCTATTTAACGACCGATTGGCGTGCCGCATGGGAATCGGTCTCAAAACTCACGGACCTGAAGCCTTCCATCGCTGCCACAGGACACGGCAAGCCGATGAAAGGCGCGAAATTGGCAAAAGGCTTGGTGGAACTCGCAGATCATTTCCCGGATGTCGCTGTGCCGTCATACGGCAAATTCGTCCATACCAAGTGAAAAGGCGAAAGAACGCTTTCAAAAGCGTTCTTTTTTAATGCACAGAAAAGTTTTGGAACTTTTCAGAAATCCTGTTTAGCATTCCCTATATATGGGTATATATAATATGCACTCCCGCCTTTTTGGGGGGAGGAACTAACGAACGGAGATGAACGACAATGACCAAACAAGTGCTTTTTGTATCAGACCATGGCGACCCTTTGGCAAAGCTCGGCGGAAAACAAGCAGGCGGCCAAAACAATTACGTCAAGCAACTGGCACTCGCTCTTGAAAACAGAGGGTGGCAGGTGGATGTCGTGACCCATTGGTGCGATGAAAATGCCCCACAAATCGAACATTTCGGCGAACGCTGCCGTGTGATCCGTGTAGAAGCGGGCTTTAAAGGATTTGTGTCAAAAAACGAAATGTATTCCATGCTCCCGGCATTTTATGAAGAAATGAAACGGCTGTTGCCACTATCGAATTATGATATCGTTCATACCCACTACTGGCTTTCGGGATTGATCGGCAAAAAGCTCAAAGAAGAATTCGGGCTGCCTTATATCCATACATCCCACTCGCTCGGATGGGCAAAAGAAGAAGCGACCGGCACGCATGATGCCCGGCGGGAAAAAGCGGAAGAAACCGTACTTGCCCACAGTGACCATATTTTGGCGACGACAAACACCGAAAAGCAAGTGATCAAAGAGAACGTTTCTGCCGCTTCTCCCATTTCAGTAATCCCCATCGGAGTCGACGAAGCGTTCCGCGTCCGCGGCAGCCGACACCATATCCGGAAAAAATTCGGCTACCAGGATCCCCTCTTTGTTTTTGCAGGCCGCTTGGAAGCAACAAAAGGCATCTTCACCTTATTGAAAGCCTTCAAGCTTCTTACAGAAAAAAGCGGCAGCCGCTACACGCCTGAATTGGTGATTGCCGGCGGTGAACCGGATGCCATCGATACGGAAACAGGCTTGCCGAAAGACCCCGAGCTGCGAAAAGCGGTCAGCGGCATTGAACAGCACGTCCGCTTTGTCGGCCCGAAAAACCAAGAACAATTGGCCCTGCTGTTCAACTCAGCAACGGCCACTATCGTCCCAAGTTTCTACGAATCATTCGGCATGGTCGCGGCCGAAGCTCAAGCTTGCGGCAGCCCGGTCATCGCCTCGAAAGTCGGCGGTTTGAAAAATGTGGTTGAAGACGGCGTCAGCGGCTTGCTTGTCGAATCGCAGAACGAGATCGACCTGGCAATTGCCATGGAAGTGCTGTCCGTCAACTCGCTATTGGTGGAACGCCTTAGCCGCCAAGCGGTGCGCATCGCCCGCAAAGATTTCAATTGGGTGAGCATTTCAAAAAAAATAAATACATTGTATGAGGTGATTATCCGTGAACGGAGCAACACACTTGCTGGCGACCGACCTGGACGGAACCTTAGTCGGCGATAGAGCCGGCCTTCAGGAACTGTTGGACTTTTACGAAGAACAACCTTATGAAGTCGGCTTGATCTATATCACCGGCCGCCACCTCGCTTCCGCCCGTCAGTTGATTGCGGATGAGGGGCTTCCGATTCCACAAGCGCTCGTCACCGATGTCGGAACCGAAATCTATGTAGGACCCGATTTCCAGAAAGATGAAAATTGGGAATCCCGCTTGATGGACGATTGGGCGCCCGAACAAATCGAAGCGCTAGCGAAAACAATCGACGGCCTGGCTCCACAAGATTTGCCTGTAACAAGCCGGCGCTCCTACCATGTCACGGATGGACACGCGGTCGAACAATTCCGTAATCTGCTCGAAGCGGAAAACGTGCCCCATAAGCTGATTTTCAGCGGCGGCAAGGATTTGGATATCCTGCCTCCGAATAGCGGAAAAGGCCAGGCGCTTCGCTACTTATTGGAACGCCACAGCATTTTTGACGCCAAACTGCTGGTCGCGGGTGACTCCGGAAACGACTTGGAAATGCTGACGCTCGGTTTCCCTTCGGTCATCGTCGGAAACGCCCAGCCCGAACTCAAAACCCACGAAGAGCATCCGCTCATTTTCCGCGCGAATCGCCATTGCGCCGGCGGAATTTACGAAGCGTGGAACCATTTTCATGCAGACTGAACCCTTTGGAGAACGTGTTTCTTCCAAAGGGTTTTCTCGTGGCGCTATGGGTAATCATTTGTTTTTTCAGCCATATCGTTTATATTTAGAAGGAAGACATTTTACGAATCAAGTGGGCGACGCCCATACATAAGCACGCTTAAATTCTACATAAAGGAGGACTGAAGATGAGCAAAGTCGCCAACCTGCAAAAAGAATCACTCGCGATGCTGAAACAAACGAGCCGGACCTTTTTCATTCCGATCAGCTTTTTGGATCCTGTCCTGAAGAAAACCGTCGGCTCCGCCTATTTGTGCATGCGCGCAATCGATGAAATCGAGGATCATCCCGAGCTTCCGGCTGAAGTGAAAGCGTCTCTTCTGCGCTCCATCCAACATATGCTCGAAACGGATATTAACGAAACGGAATACGCGGCACTTGTCGCCCCTTACGCGGACGATTTGCCATCCGTGACGATGCGGCTTCCGGACTGGGTCGAAGTGTGCCCGCCTGAAATCCGCGGGAAAGTACTCGAATCGACGGCCATCATGGCTGGAGGCATGGCCAAATGGGTCGAAAAGGACTGGGTCATCCATACGCGTGAAGACCTGGACGATTACACCTATTACGTCGCCGGGCTCGTCGGCGTCATGCTTTCCGACCTTTGGAGATGGCATGACGGCACCGAAACCGACACAGAACTCGCCATCGGTTTTGGCCGCGGTTTGCAAGCCGTCAACATGCTGCGCAATTACGATGAAGATTACGAACGCGGCGTCACCTTCGTCCCGGACGGCTGGACGCGCGACGATATGTTCAGCTATGCACGTGAAAACCTGTCGCAAGCCGACCAATACGTAAAATCCATCAAAAACAAACGCATTCTCATGTTCTGCAAAGTGCCGCTCGCACTGGCCCACAGCACCTTAAAAGCGCTCAAGTCCGGCAAGGAAAAGATGAGCCGCCAGGAAGTTGAAGGCATTGTCGAACAATTGAAAGAAGAAGAACGCCTCAGCTAAATCAAACTGCACTCTCATCCGCAGAGTGCAGTTTTTTAATGTCACAACACGACTATCCAGTTAATTACACAAAATTTTATTCATAGTAAATATCATCCAGCCGACTCTTCCTTTCTTTCAGTTACACAACTAGTCTATACTAGAGGCAACAAGCAATTACCTAAAAAGGAGAATGGCCATGACCGTCACCATTATCAGTGTGTTGACTGCTGCAATCTTCATCTTGAATATTTTCCTGGCAGCGGCGCTGGTGTTTTTGGAACGCCGGGACGCTTCCTCCACTTGGGCATGGCTGTTGGTCCTGTTCTTCATTCCAATAGCCGGCTTCTTCATCTACTTATTACTCGGCCGCAAACTTCGCAAGAAAAAGCTTTTCAAATGGGAGGAAGGCCGTAAGCGGATCGGGATCGAAAGCTTGATTGCCCATCAAATGAATGAAATTCACGATGGCACTTTCCCTTTTCAAGATGTCAGCACGAAGGATTACAGCAACTTGATTTACTTGCATTTGCGCAATAACGGCGCTTTATTGACCCAGAACAACCACGTGGAAATTTTCAACGATGGCCGCGAAAAATTCGATGCCCTGATCCGCGATATCGAACAAGCGCAGCACCATATCCACATCCAGTACTACATCTTCCGGCTGGACCAGCTCGGCAACCGCATCATGGATGCTTTGCTCGCCAAGGCGAAAGAAGGCGTCAAAGTACGATTGCTTTATGACGACATGGGCTCCCGCAGTTTGAGCAAGCGCCATTTCAAGGAATTCTCGGCAGCTGGCGGCGAAGTGGAAACCTTCTTCCCATCTATCATGCCAATTATCAACCCGCGGCTGAATTACCGAAACCACCGCAAAATCGTCGTCATTGACGGAAAGGTTGGCTATCTCGGCGGCTTTAACGTCGGGGAGGAATACCTCGGGCTTAACCGCCGCTTCGGCTATTGGCGCGATACGCATCTCCGTCTGGAAGGCAATGCCCTGTACCCGCTCCAAACGCGGTTTATCCTTGATTGGAACCAAGCTTCTGCGCGGCGTGATATCGTATACGATGAAGCGTATTTCCCTTCACAGCCCGAAGATGGCTCGACTTCGATGCAGATCGTCTCCAGCGGCCCGGACGAGGATTGGGAACAGATTAAAGACGGTTATTTAAAGCTGATCCATTTGGCGCGTGAATACATTTACATCCAGACGCCGTATTTCATCCCGGATGCGAGCTTCTATGACGCCTTACGCATTGCGGCGTTGTCCGGAATCGATGTGCGCATCATGATCCCGAACAAGCCGGACCACCCGTTCGTCTATTGGGCGACGTATTCTTATGCCGGCCAGATGTTGCGGGCGGGGGCTCGTGTGTTCATTTACGATAACGGCTTTCTGCATACGAAAATGATCGTCATTGACGACGAAGCGTCGACGGTGGGGACAGCGAATATCGATGTCCGCAGCTTCAAGTTGAATTTCGAAGTGAATGCATTCATTTATGATGAGAAGGTGTCGATGGAATTGGCCGACCTGTTCAGGCAGGATACGGAATTATCGTCGGAGCTGACTTATGAGATGTACATGGCTAGAACCCGCATGATCAAATCGAAGGAATCCATCGCCCGCCTGCTGGCACCGATTCTTTAATCAAACCCGTAAACGCCCTTTCCATATGGAAGGGCGTTTTTTCGTTTGGTGAAATGTATATACTAGTGATTTTTGCACGACCAATGATAGAAAAGGTATATGAGAGAGATTACGCTTCAAGGGGACGCTTTCCGGAGGGCTAAACCCTTGTGCTCCCACATCTGCATGCAGATGCGTCGCAAATGAATGGACTCGGTTCACCTCGCTCATTCATTCATTGAGCCGCTTCGATCGCTGCGCGCTCAGTTTTATGGGCCCCAGTTTCTCTGGGTTCAAGCATCGCAGAAGAGCCGTTGCTCCCACATCTGCATGCAAATGCGTCGCGAATGAATGGACTCGGCTTCCGCTCGCCATCCATTCGCCCCTTTCCGCTTCATCTCTATTTTTAGAGAGGAAATGAAATTCCTCACACACTGAAGTAAGCGCGGAAAGCTTTAACCATCTTCGTAAACTCAAATTGAACAACACGTGGAATTTCTCTGCAATTATCAAGTCCAGCTAGGCTTTCCCACCAACCGATGAAAACAATTAACAGTGACACGTCTTCGCACTCAATATCCAATGAAATCTAAAAGCCGCCCCGCGCACACGGGCGAGCCGAAGCCATAAGACAAGTGCCCTTCTTGGCTTGTGGCGGGAGGCATGCCCAAAGCGGGAGGCGGCTACTTAGAGATGCGCGCCTCAACGAACGTTTCACCTCACTATCAAGTGTAACTAAGCGTCCCCGCCAGTGGATGAAATTAACTGACCGTGAAACGTCTTCACACGCAATATCCAATGAAATCTAAAAGCCGAACCGCGCACACGGGCGAGCCGGAGCAATAAGACAAGTGCCCTTCTTGGCTTGTTGCGGGAGGCCAGCCCAAAGCGGGAGGCGGCTACTTAGAGATGCGCGCCTTAACGAACGATTCATCTCACCATCAAGTCCAGCTAAGCGTCGCCAAGAGCTGATGAAACCAACTAACAGCGACACGTGTTCGCACGCAATATCCAATGAAATCTTAAAGCCGAACCGCGCACATGGGCGAGCCGAAGCCATGAGACAAGCCTTCTTCTTGGCTCATGGCGGAAGGCCAGCCCCAAGCGGGAGGCGGCTACTTAGAGATGCGCGCCTTAACGAACGATTCATCTCACCATCAAGTCCAGCTAAGCGTCGCCAAGAGCTGATGAAACCAACTAACAGCGACACTTCCTGACAAGTAATATCAAATAAAAAACCGGCCGTTCCCCCTTTTCAGGAAAACGGCCGGTTCTGTTATTCGTTTGCTATTTATATTCCGAGATATTCTTCCAAGGTGATGTTCTGGTTGTAAATTGCGGTGGCTGCTTCTTTTCCAACGTAGCGGAAATGCCAGGATTCGTGCATGTAACCGGTGATCTGTTCTTTTCCTTGTGGGTAGCGCAGGATGAATCCATAATTATGGGCGTTTTCTTTCACCCATTGGCCCCCTGCCGTGTCGCCGAAGGATGAAGAGGCCCAGTGCTGTTCCTGGCCGGCTTCGCCGATATCAAAAGCAAGACCGGTCTGGTGTTCGGAGAAGCCAGGCCGTGCGCTGTAGCGGTCGGCTGCTTCCTGGCCGTCTTTCGCGACATAGCCTTCGTACAATTGTTTTTGACGGTCAAATCCGCGGTATGTGCTAAAAGCAACCAATTGCAGGCCGTCTTCAGCAGCTGCCTGTGCCATGGAGTCAAATGCCGCACGGGCTTCCGCGTTTTCTCCCGGTGCATACGTTTCCGGCAGCGGGTGCTGTTTATTCGCCAGCAGGATGCCGTTCACGATAGTAGGTTCTGATGGCAATTGATCGATGTCCGGATAGACGGTCGCATCTTTTGGTGCCGGTGCAGGCGTTTCTTCTTTCGGCTGCTCTTCCGGTTGTGTTTCAGGCTGTTCTGTTTCTTCTGTCGATGCTTGTTCTTCTTTCACTGCCGATTCCTCCTCTGCCGGAGCTTGTTGCTCGGTTTCTGCCGGTTGTTCGATAAAGGCCTGTGCCAATGCTTTCATGCTTTCTTCTGTATCCCAATTATGCATCGAGAGCCAAACTGCGGCAATTGCTGCCCAGATTGCTGTCATTGCGATCACCATCCATTTTATATAAAATTTCTTGTCAAATTCGGTTTTCTTCTTTGTCGGTTTCATGGGTTGGCCAACTTTCCTGTCAATTCCTTTTCCATTCTATCATTTTCTTTCCGGAAATTCCCCTGGCGCGAAAATATTTCGGTATACTTTAATCAGACTTCTGGAAAAGAGTGGAGATTTATTCATGCACAATCAAAAATGGCTTTCGTTGAACTTTTTTGCGTTTTTCTTTACATGGGGCGTCTTTTTGCCTTATTGGACCGGCTGGCTGACCAATGAGAAAGGGCTGAGCGTATCGGCTGCCAGTGTCATCATGGGGACCGGCATGGTCGCACGGTCGCTGTCGACTTTGTTTTTCTTCCCGCTCCTGACACGGCTGTTCTCGCTTGGGCGCTTGATGCAGATCCTTGCCATCGCCTCGTTTATCGTAATGGCGTTCTATATCCCGGCCAATTCCTATACTTTGCTGTTCATCATTACATTTGCTTTCAGCTTTATCTACCCGAATCTATTGCCGGCGATGGAAAGCGGCGCGACCGTCTTGATGCAGACCGACCGCATCCATTACGGCAAAAGCCGCTCCTATGGTTCGCTCGGCTATACAATCGCTTTACTGATTGTCGGGGCGGCTACCGCCATCTGGCAGGAAAATGCGATTTTATGGATTATGCTTCTGGGCTTGCTGTTCATGGCGGTCACCCAATCACTTGCTTCTCCGGTACCGCTTCAATCGAGGCCAGCACCGAGTAGGGCGAAAGGGCCGAGCGCCACGGCGGAACTGCTGAAATCAAAAGGCTTCTTAACCGTTCTTGTCGTGTCCATCCTGCTGCAGGGAGCGCATGCGGCGTATTATAATTACGGATTCATCTACCTTCAGGATATCGGCGTCAACAGCTTTTACATCGGCTTGATCTTGAATGTCGCCGTGATTTTTGAAATCGTCTTTTTCGTCAAAGCCGATACGCTGTTCGAGAAATGGTCGGTGTCGTCGATGTTCCTGCTGGCAGGCATCGGCTCGACCGTTCGCTGGATCTTGATTTTCCTGTTTCCGTCGGTTTGGGTGTTCATTTTAGCGCAGACGCTTCATGCTTTGTCTTTCGGCGTCGCGCATTTTGCCTTTATCCGCTATATCTTCAAAAAGCTCGACCCGGTCAATATCCCGGCGGCGCAAGGCATGTACGCCGCACTCGGCATGAGCTTGAGTGTCGCGTTGCTGACATTTATTGGCGGCTATCTATACGAAATCGCCCCGGGCTATTCATTCCTCGGAATGGCGGCGTCTTCGTTCCCGGCCGTTGTGCTGGTGTTGTTGACGCGCAGACGCTTTGCTTATTAAAAATATTTAAAAATAATGTTCTGACCCCCTTAACGGCCGCCACTGCTGCGAATAATTTGGCATAACTGTTAAGGGAGCTGGGAATTTTGAAAGAGATATCAAAGCATGACCTGCTGGCCCTCATGAGTCAGTTGGACTTTCTTCTGGAAGAGCGTAAAAAAGATAAACACCATCATACAGAAACAGCACAGGCTAATTAGCCTGTGCTGTTTTTCCATTAGATGAAGATCGTGCCGAGGACGACGAAAAACAAAACGCCGAAGATGATTGCCATGCCTTTCATCCATTTCGCTTCCCGGTCCATGCCACGCTCTTTCATTTGCTTATAGCGGAACGTGTTCGTCAAGACGAACAGGAGCGTCATGAACAAGACGGCAATTTCCATGCTGCCCATGAACAAGAAGACGATCGCCAATATACTGAGTAGTAAAATCAAGACGCCTTGCAAAATTTTCGGGTTCATCAATTATCTCTCCTAAGAAAAAAGCCGGCAGCTGCGCCGGCTTTTTTGTTTATTTGTTCTTGTCGGCTGTGTTTGTCTCTTCAACCGCTTCCAACGCTTTTTCCGGATGTTCCGAATAGAATTTCCGGCCGATGAAGGTTTGGATGATCAACAAGATCCCGCCGACTGCCCAGTAAACAGGCAGTGCAGCCATCGATGTGAACGAGATGAACATGATCATGATCGGAGACAGGTAAATGAAGAATTTCATCTGCTTCTGCTGCTGTTCCGGCATGGTCCATAGCGACACTTTCGCCTGGAAGAAGTACACCGCACCCGCGATCAAAGTCATCGCGATGTCCGGGGATCCAAGACTGAACCAGAGGAATTCATGCGAGCGTACATCCGGTGAATAAAGAATCGCAAAATACAAGCCCATGATGATCGGCATCTGGATGACGACGGGCAAGCAGCCCATATTGAGCGGATTGACGTCATGCTTCTTGTACAGCCCCATCATTTCCTGTTGGAGTTTCATTTGCTCTTCTTTATCCTTTGTTTCCTTCAAGCGCTTCTGGATGTCTTCCATTTCCGGGCGCATCTTATCCATTTTCACTTTCATGCCTTGCTGGCGTTTATACGTGCGCAGCATGAACGGCATCAAGACGAGGCGGATGATGATCGTAATGACCACAATCGCCATGCCGTAGCTTCCCCCGAAGAGGTTCCCTAAATAATCGAGCGAAAAATCAAATGGCGCTACAAAAATCGTGTAGAAAAATCCTTCTTTGTTTTCAACTGCTGAACAGCCGCTCAAGAAAGCGATCGTTGCCGCAAGCATGAGCAGTAATGTAAGTTTCTTTTTCACGTTTGTCACCTTCACCTTTTTGGACTACTAAGAAGTATAACGATATGGCCGTAAAAATTCAATGCACTGTCCCGGGACTGGCTGCTTTTTTCATTTCTTGTGACAAAAATTAGGCATAAGAAAAAAGGAGAATTGCTTCTCCTTTACTTGGCATTCGGTAAGGTATAGCGGAAATAAGGAATATGCTGGCTGTCGCGGAATTGCTTCGGCGTCACCGAGGTATACTTTTTGAAAATTCGCGTGAAATAGCTCTGGTTGCAGAAATGGAACTGCTTAGAGATTTCCGAAATGCCTTTATTGGAATGGCGCAAATAATATTGCGATTCTTCCACGCGGCGCACGTTCAAGTATTCCACCAAGGTAATGCCTGCATGTTCGCGGAAAATGCGTGACAAGTGGCTCGTCGAAATATTGAAGTGCTTGGCGATTTCCTCTACCGACAAATCGCGCTCGACTTCGTCGTTGATAAAAATGACGACTTTGTTGACGGTCTGGTGGCCGAATGATGGCTGTTTGCGTTCCGAAATGATTGATGTGAAAAACTCGATCAGTTCATCGGCTACATACATGAATTCCGAATCGTTCATATGCTTATCGACCAATTCGACGCAAGCCGCATTGAAAGCGAACGCTTTTTTCGGCGGCACGCGCATTTCATACAATTTACGTGCCATAACGGATGATAAAATAATGTAATAATTACGGACGGTACGGATGATGTCTTTTCCTGCATGAAGGGCCAGCATGTCGATCAATTCACGCAATGTTTCTTTGGCACGGTCTTTCTCTAGGTTGTGGATTTCATGCATCAATTGAGTTTCCACTTCAAAAAAACGTTCGAGCCCCTCCAGCTGCGCGACGTTTTCTGTTTCGTTCATAAAGATTCTGGAAATAGTTTCCTGAATTGATGGCGTTTCGAGTATATTCATCTTCTCCCCGGCTTTCTATGTAAAAAATTTAACGAACTTATTCAATAAATAAACTGCTTGGATAAATAATAATAATAGCGTTTTACAGATAAATTTACAAGTTTTTAAGTAAATTGAGCTAATTTATTTTTCAAACATATGACATCAGTAACAGTTAAAACCAATTATACACTTAACTGTACGTTTCAGCGATGAAAAAGTTCCAACTTCCAATGTTTTTACAAAAAATTCAAAACAGACCGTCGATGGTACACGGCCTGTTCTGTGCTTCATGTATATCCGCTCGGCTGCCCTGCAACAGCTATCAGTCGGTTTCCCCAGGAACGACCGCCCGTATGTGGCGCGGCATGATTTCAATATCAAATGGCGTCGTGCTGCCTTCATCGCCATCAATATTGCAAGACAAGGGTTCGCTCGTACGGATCGAGACCCGCTTCGTATGGATGGCTTCCACCGATGGATCTTCCTCGAATTTTCCGCGTACCAATGCAGTCGCCATGCGGACAAATGCCGGAAGCGCAGCATTTTCGACAATATACAAATGGAGCAGACCGTCATCGGTCAATGCTTCCGGCGCCAGCTTTTCGAAGCCGCCCACTGAATTGGTCAATGCCACGAGGACGAGCTTGGCCTCGCCTTCCCAGGTGCCGTGGTCATGCTCGATGACGAATGTTGTGACTTCGTCGGAAGTGACTGCTTTGACACCTTCAACGAAATAAGCGAAAGCTCCGAGCTTGGTCTTCTGTTCAGGCTCCACTTCATAAGTGGATTCGGCAATTTCGCCGATCGCCAGGATGTTCATGAAGTATTGATCGCCCACTTTTCCGATGTCCACGCGTTTTTCACGTCCCGTTTTCAAGCCTTCGATCGCTTCTTCCGGATTCAAGGAAATACCGAGCGCACGGGCGAAGTCGTTGACTGTGCCGAGTGGAACCAACCCGAAAAGCGGTTCATGTTCTTTTTCCGCCAAACCCGACACCGCTTCGTTGATTGTTCCGTCGCCACCCATCGCCACGACGAGATCATAGTGCTTTTCGCAGGCTTCTTCGGCAAAGAGCGTGGCATCTCCCGGGCCTGTCGTCTCACGCGTATCGGCTTCGTAGCCCATCTCGACCAATGTCTTTTCCGCAAAATCTTTATAATCCGCCGCTTTTTCCTTCCCTGAGGAAGGATTCCATATGAACATCGCTTTTTTCATCTTTTCCCCTCCGGTGCTATAATAAGGTCATGTATTTCAATACCCTAAACAAAGCGGAATGTAATCCACATTGCCGCATTTATTTCTTTTCAATCGGGCGCCTTTTGACTGCTTCAGCCATTTTCACAAGTGCTTCGCTGAAGTCGGAAGTGCCACCCAGCATTACATCTTAAAGGAAGTTGGGGACCCTCTTGCGCTTTTTCATCTATCTTATCATCTTCTTCGCGTTTTTCGATTTATTTGCCCAATTGCCGATCATCAGCCCGTTTGCCGTATCGCTCGGCGCAGGGCCGTTTTTGGCGGGCCTGGCCGTCGGAATGTATTCTTTGTCGAATACATTCGGCAATATCATCTCCGGCATCTTCTCCGACCGCAAAGGCCCTTTTGCCATCTTGCTGACAGGGCTTGCTTTAACAGCTGCGGCGCTATTCGCCTATGGCTTGGCGGAAGGCGCTTACAGCCTCCTCGCCATCCGTTTTTTGCATGGCTTGGCTGCAGGCTTGACGGTGCCGGCCGCCTTCACTTATTTAGCAAATCGCACCGACCATAGCCGCCGCGGCAAAAATGCAGCGATTTCCGGTGCGTTTGTGGGATTGGCGGCAATCATCGGCCCTGCCTATGGAGCGATCTATACGGGCAGGGGCAGTGTTCCCGAGACGATGGCCGTCACCGGCACCTTGATTGGATTGCTCGCGGTCGCAGCGTTCTTTCTATTGCGGACGCATCAAGTGCAAAAGCAAGCGGACCGTGCAGCCAAACGCGAAGCTTTCCAATGGAACGCCGGGCTTTGGCGTTCGTTTTCAGGCGCATTTTTCTTGATGTTCTCCCAGGGCGTGCTCGCTTATATGCTGCCGCTGAAAGTGGCAGCGCTCGAACTTCCCACTCAGCTGAGCGGCTTATTGCTGAGTGCATTCGGTGTATCAGCCATCCTGGTTTTCCTGCTGCCAATCAACCGGCTCTTCGATGCCGTCCGCCCGATCATCACGTTGATTATTGGCTTTGCCGTCATGGGCACTTCGCTGTTCGCACTCGCCAGTATTTCATCAGAACCATTGTTGTATGCGGCGATGTGTACGTATGGTTTCGGTTTCGCGTTATTGTTTCCTTCCATCAATTCTTTATTGATCGACGCCACAGAACCCGCGTCAAGAGGGCGTGCTTACGGATATTTTTATGCCTTTTTCTCCATCGGGGTCGTTGCGGGATCCGGAGCCACCGGGGCTTTGGCACTTACTGCAGACGGCGGTTTCTTGTTCAGCGGTGCGTTATTGCTGTCGATCGCTTTGGCCAATTGGCTGACGCTCAAACGCTGATTTTCTTGGCCATGAAAAAGACCGCCTCGGCAAAGGTGCCAGGGCGGTCTTTTTTGAAGTTTATAGTTTATCGGTATTCAAACGCGGTTCGGATGAGACCGATTCGGTATTTTCCGATTTTTCTTCGCTGTCATCATTTGAAGAAAGCTTCACATCGTCGTTGCCTTCTTTCTTTTCTTTCTGTTCTTTTTCATTGTAGTACTGGACGGTTGCTTGTGTGCCGCCTTCTGCCGTCATCTTGTTTTCCTGCAAGTCGGTCTTGTCCAGGCCTTCGCTCTTTTGGTCTTGCTGGTCTTTGTTCTGGTCCAAATTTTGGGATTCCATATACTCATTCACCTTCGCTTTCACGTCATTAAATGCAACAGTCGCTTTTTCGCGGTTTTCCGGTTTTTTGAAATATGCATATGCACCGGCTGCCAGTCCTGCCAAAAGCAGGCCTCTGCCGCCACCTTTTTTCCTAGCCATTTGCAGCACTCCTTTTACTTTTCTTGTTATCCCTTGTTTACCCTATTCGCCTAAAGCTAATCATGAATCACTCAGCTGTTTCGGTTGCGGACCGTTTCATATCGATATGCGGGATGCCATCTTCGTCGTAAACAGCCGAAATCGCTTCAAAACCGAATGAGCCATAAAAATCTTTCAAATACTCTTGGCCTTGCAATTGGATCTCGGGTTCTTTCCATTGTTCGTCGATATAGCGGATCGAGCGCACAAGGAGCTCCTTCGCCAGCCCACGGCCTCGTGCTTCCTTGCGAACGATAACGCGGCCGATCGATGGCACGTCGTATTTCTTCCCGGCCGGCACCAGCCTGGCATAGGCAAGCACCTGGCCGCCTTCTTCATACACGATGTGGGTTGAAACTTCATCCAAGCCGTCCAATTCCGGATACGGGCAATTCTGTTCCACAACAAATACTTCGACACGCAGCTTCAATATATTGTATAATGCTTGTGCTGTGAAGTCGTCAAATTGATAACTTTTCCATGCCATAATCAATCGCCTCCTGTGATTTCATTATTCCACATCAATGGCTATTCAGGCTAGAGTTTGATATGATAGCAAAAATAATTCCAGAGGTGATTGCATGATTCGCACAGGTACACCGGCAGATATCGAATCTGTACGGGAAATCGCTCACATCAGCTGGAATGATACGTACGAAGGGATCATTCCATCTCCCATACAACAGAAGTTTTTGGAACAATCTTATTCGACTCCGATGCTCGAAATGCGCATGGAGCGGACAATCCTCCTGCTTGCCGAACAAGACGGGCAGGCAGTGGGCTTCGCGAACTTCACGAAAGTCGATGAAGACGGCGATGCCGAATTGATCGCCATGTACATGAAACCTGAGCACCAGCGTTCAGGTTTTGGCAGGAAACTGCTGTCGGACGGTTTGTCTCGCTTAAAAGGCGGGCAGCAATTATTCGTCTACGTTGAAAGCGAAAACCAAAAAGGCCGCAATTTCTATGAAGCGAACGGCTTCCTGTTGCTTGAAGAATTCGAGGAGTTGTTCGAAGGGCATCCCCTCCAGACAGCCAAATACGTTTTCGATCTTTCCCGCCAGGCGCAATAAACCCATAGCTCCACAAAAACCCCCTCGAATTCGCTTCGAGGGGGTTTTTGTGAATCTGAAATTCTACTGTTTTTCTTTTCTTATAACGGGCGGTACGGCGTGTCGTCTTCACGCGTTACCGCATCGCTTCTTGTGGCCGGTTCGTTGCTGTGGCCCATCAATTCGTCTTCGCGGAGTGGCGGCTTGCGCACGAAGCACATGATCGCAGCGATGTAGAAGAGGATCGATGTCAGCGACAAGATCCCGGCGAAGATTCCGGCAAGGATGAAGAAAATGCCTGCCGTGTTTGCCGTATCAAAAGATTTTAATTTCGTGATGGCCAAAATGGCAAAGACGGTACTAATCGCTAATAAGATGACCAATACCCAACCCACGACATCGAACCCTGCAACAAATGCATTGAATGTATCGACTGCCATTTCTGCTTCTTGCGGATTTGTCATCATTGGGTCATTGCGCAAATCCTGTTCCATCTGGCGGTGCATATCGCTGTTTTCAAACCCAACCAAACTGGTGATGAGGATGATTGACAAAATGATGCCGATTACATTGAAAACGATGCCGATGATGCCAAGAGCTTTTTCACCTGTCCTCTTCATGGTTCCGTAATTCTGTGGTGCCTGATCCATAAATAACCCTCCCATTTCTGTTTCGGGGCTTTCCGCTGCAATGAATGTTCTGTCTTGCCCACGGCCCCTTAGCTTCTATTACTAAGTTTCTTTCTCCATACATACGCTTTCGCGCCGTTTTGGTTTCGCATTACTTCAATTCCCGCTAAAAAGTTATTAAAACTTGTTTAACTCTTGTCAAGCTGGGTATTTTATTACTATCAGCAACAAAAGACAAATTATAAAAGGGGTTCTAAAAAATGGAAAATAAACTAATTTTTAACCAAGCAGATTTCATGTACGGAGTAGGCGGCGCATCGATCCTCACAGCCATCGTGTTCTTCATGACAAGCCTGTAAGAAGGAGTGAGCCTATGAGACGAACATTCATCAATACATAGAAAAGCAATCCATTCCAAGAGGAAACGGATTGCTTTTTTTGTGTCTCTTTATCAAGCGTCACCTGAATGGCGGGCTAAGCTTTGACGTCGTTGTATTCATCGGAACGTTCGAATGTTTCCGCTACATACGAGCAAACCGGCTGCATCTTGAATTGGTTTTCACGGGCATAAGCAGCCGCCCGGTCGACCAATTCTTTGGCAAGCCCTCGATTACGCAGGCTTTCTTCGACATAGGTATATTCCACGACCATCAAATCAGCCATTTGTGTCCACGTGATTTCCGCTTTCACTGTCTCGCCGTCTGTTTCGCGAAATGCAAATTCATCTTGCCCGAGTTCTGTAAATTTCAATTCCATCGGTCCAATTCCTCCTTATGTCCACTTTATCTGTGCGGGCGAATCGAAACTTCCTGCCGCTAGAGCCTCGACGCCAGTTAGCGGTTGATTTCCAACGGGCGGAGAGAGTCTTCGATTTCCTTGCGTCTCGGCTCAAGGAATGGCGGCAAAGCCAAACCTTCGCCAAGTTCGTCTGCGTGTTCATCCGTCGCAAAGCCGGGCCCATCTGTCGATAATTCAAACAAGATCCCGTTCGGCTCCCTGAAATAAATCGCTTTGAAATAATAGCGATCCACTTCCCCGGACGTCTGGAAGCCATTGGCGCGCAAATATGCGTTCCATTGATTATACTCTTCGTAAGTTTTTACGCGGAATGCTACATGATGCACGCTTCCCCGGCCGGGGCGCTCCGGCGGAAGGTCTGAGCGCTCCTCTAAATGTATTTCGCCGCCCGGGCCGCCTTCTCCTGTCGAGAAGACGAGAATTTCGGGCTGCCCTTCCACTTCCGGCGCATAAGCACCGACTTTCGAAAAACCGAGAATATCCGTCAATACTTTAGCCGTGCGCTCCGATTTCCGCACCGTCAATCTGACAGGCCCGAGCCCGCGAATCGCAAACTCTTCCGGAACGCTCGCTTGTGTCCACGGCTTACCAAACGGAATGCCTTCCCCATTGTCGACGACAAGCATCAGGCGAGACCCTTCAAAGTCCTGGAATTCCACAGTATCCCGGCCGAAGCGCTGTGTTTTTTCACCGTGCGGGACGCCGAACTCACGGAAACGCTCCAACCAGTAATCCAGCGCCTGGCTTGATGGGATCCGGAAACCGGTGTTGCTGATGGAAGTCACGCCCGGATAGGTCCTGCCCGCCATTGGAATATCGAAATAAGTCATATCCGTTCCCGGTGTCCCTACCGCATCGGCGTAAAATAAATGGTAGGAAGACGGGTTGTCCTGATTGACGCTTTTTTTGACGAGTCGCATCCCGAGAATGCGCGTGAAAAAGTCATGGTTTTTATCTGCATTTGCTGTAATTGCTGATACATGATGAATGCCTGCTACTTGCATGAAAAGCACCCTTTCTTTATCTCGAATTCGAGATTATTATATATAGTTTAGCATTCCTCCCTGTTTTTCTGCAAGATAGCTGTTTCCGCTTCACGATAAGGCGGGTGAAAAACCAAAAAAACTGTCCCGGAAACCATTTTCATGATTTTCCGGGACAGCCCTGTGTTGTTATTTTTCACATTGCGGCGATTTTACCCGCTTACCTGCGCAAAGAATGGGTTAGTTGAACCAACCGCGAACGGTATTGGCCAGATCGCGGAAAAACTGTTTAACGCTTTCCCAAAATCCTTCGTCATTGACGATTGTCCCAATTTTATCTTCAATCGTCTTGCTCAAATCTTCCAATTCAGTCGACCATTTCGAGAAATCGATATCAAGCTGGCGGATGCGGTCCATCAAATCGACCAGCAATTGGCGGTCTTCAGGGCTCAATTCGATCTGGAGGCGGCTCAATTGCTCTTCGACGATCTGCTCCACGTCTTCGCGTGTTGCCGGATTCTGCTCAGCAATCTGCTTTTTGATTTCCGTCAGCAATTCGCTGACCTTTTCTTGATCAACTCCGCCTTCGGACAATTCCGTCGCAACGGATAATTCATCGTTGGCGACATCTGTCCGTTCAGGGTCGAGTTGTTCCCCGTTCACTTCATAGGCTTTGTAGATGCCGACAAGCGCAGAATGTCCGGTTACCGCTTTCGGCGCAGCCACTTCCACGGTCGCATTTTCAATACCGGCCGTCAGCATGGCATTGGCGTACATTTCTGTCGTCACCTGGGTGATGTTGTCCGGGGTGGCGATTTCGATGACCAGGCCTTCGCCTTCGTCAGTGCGTGTGATCTTGGCAGAAGAATACATGCGCGCACGTGCGTCGCCGTCCGTGATGTATTTGACCAGATCCTGTCCGGTCACTTCGATTTCTTCCACTTCCGCTTCTCCTGCAACATCCAGGCTTTCAGCGACTTGCGCCTTTTCATCTGCAGACAGGTCGCCTCCGTAGACGACAATCGGCAAGCCAAATTTCTCATTTATCCCGACATTCGCAGATGCCGTACCGGCGAATGCCAACACAACGGCAATCGCAAGTGCGGCAAGTGTCATAGTTTTTCTCATCTTTTTTTGCCCCTTTCTTCAAATATTAGTACGCATTTGAGGCAGAAAGGTTCCTTAGCCGATCAATTTTGTCCAGCCATCTTCCTGGAGGATGCGGCGTTCTTTGTAAAGCCGGCCGAGCGCACGCTTGAACGCCGCTTTGCTCATGCCGAACATTTCCATGATTTCGTCCGGTGACGATTTGTCTGTAAATGGCATTTGGCCGCCTGCATTTTCCAAATAACGAAGAATTTCTTCCGCATCATCCGACAGTCGTTCCTGTTTGCGCGGCAACAGAGACCCATTGAGCGTGCCATCGTCTTTGACATCGATGACGCGCACCGTTTTTTCTTCGCCCAGGCGCGGTTCTGCTTCGCGTTCTGACTCATGGACGAAGACACGGTAGTTCTCCGGAACGGAGAGCATGAACGAACCGACCGGCAATAAGCGGTAAGCGCGTGCTTTCAAATCTTTATTGTATACTTCAGCAGGCGCCGGCTCGTAAAGTTCCAGCACCTTTTCTTCTGTCGCCAGGCGTCCATACAGATCACCATAACGGTCCGTGCGAAGCGTCATGAAGATGTGGTCCCCCTGCTGCGGCCATAGATCCTGCACTTGCGGCAAATCCGCCGGCAGGACATATACTTCACGTGTCGTGCCGATATCAACGACTGCGCCTTCACGCGGTGACACCTTCAATACTTTCGCCCACCCGTATTCACTCGGCAAAATATGCGGAATCATCGGTGTCGCGGAGATGCCCCCTTGGCGGTTGCGGTACAAGAAGACCTCAATCTCCTCGCCGATCTCTTGGCCTTCCTCGATTTCCGATGCGTTCATCGTCACCTCATCACCGGAACCATCCGTTAAAATCCATTGGGATGTGGAACGGTCTTTAATGTGCAATAATGCTTTCAATCCTGGATGCAAAGCCATGCTGCATACCTCCTCTATTTGTGTTAGCTGTTTTTTTGCTCATTGCTTAACTTCTTCAATTTTTCCGCTACGCCTTTATCTTCTTCAAGCAACTGGACCAGGTCGGCGATGCGGTCGATGGAATTCCAGCTCAAATGATGCTCGATTCCTTCTACGTCTTCGTAGATTTTATCTTCATCCACGCCGATCAACCGCAGGAATTGCTCGAGCAGGTCGTGGCGCTGAAGCAATCGTTTGCCAAGCTTCTGCCCCTTAGGCGTCAGCATCAGCCCCCGGTAGCGTTCATAAATCAAATAACCGTCCTTATCGAGTTTTTGCACCATCTTCGTCACCGATGACGGCAGCACCGATAGCGCCTCGGCAATATCCGAGACGCGCGCGTACCCTTTTTGCTCTATCAATGAATAAATGATTTCAATATGGTCTTCCATACTTGGAGTAGGCAAATTCCGTTCCTCCCTCGCTTCGCTATGTTCAGTTTACTATACTGCCGCCCTGTGAACAACTGAGCATGGGCGCTTGGCACGCGCGATTCCAAAGCGCCGAATAAAGGCAATTTTCCAACATTCACAAAAGCGGCTGCGAATGGAGCAAGGGAGGTTTAACGGATTTTCGCTCAGGGTAGTGATAGTTATAACACAAAAGTTATACGAAAATGAAAGGCAGGTGGAGGACATGGGACGTATTCTTTGGATTATTTTGGTAGTAATTCTTGCAGTATGGGTGATCGGATTCTTATTAGACGTAGCAGGCGGACTTATTCACATTCTTTTGATCATCGCGGCAATCGTCTTGATCGTTAATTTAGTGACAGGCAGGAAAGGTGTTTAGATAAGCATCGGACCAAAAAACCCCGGGAAAGCAGATCGATCTGCTTTCCCGGGGTTTTTTCATGCTCTCACTTTCGCATAGACGCACGTATCACGGATGTTGCCGTCATGCCTCGACAGGCTGTCCTTGCGCAAAATGCCTTCCAGTTCAAATCCAAGGCGCTCCGCAACCGCTCGGCTCCTGACATTGTCGGGATCGCAGCGGATTTCGACGCGGTTCGCCTGCAACTCTTCGAACGCAAAACGGGTGATGCGTTCCACCGCTTCCGTTACATAGCCTTTTCCTTCAAAGCGACTGTCCACCCAGTAGCCGATCTCGAATTTGCGCACTTCCCAGTCGATGCGGTGCAAGCCGCTCGAACCGATGAACTGCCCGCTGTTCTTATCGAAGAAATGCAGCCGCAAATCTTTGCGCAGTTCGAAATCCGCTGCCGCTTCGATGAGGTTCGCCGTCATCTGTGCAAGGTCCGGCTCATTTTGGGCAAAAGGCATCCAAGGGCGCAAGGCTTCCAGTGAATGACGCACCGCTTCGTAGCTGAGCACGGCATCTTCCTTTTTCGGTGCGCGGATCAATAGCCGCTCCGATTCAAAAGCATCCGGAAATTCCAGCAATACCGGGTTAAACGGCAGCTCGGCAGGTTCTTTGACAGCATCATCCCACATGACCGGTGTCGTGACTCCCGCCTCCCAGTCTTCACGGGTCATGCCGTAAGTTACGGCATCGTAATAGCGATTTTCTTTGGGCGAGAACCAAGCCTGGCGCAAATGCGCTTCCTTGACGAATCCGGTCCGCTCGAACGCTTTGCGCATCGCAAAATTATCGTGGCGCGTATGGCCTTCCAGTCGGATTTTCTTCTCCGGCAAGGAAAAGACGAAATCGGCAATCATGCGCAATGCTTTCGGGCCGTAACCTTGCCCGCGGTAAGAATCTGCAATCCGCAAATCAAACAGCGGAATCTCATCCTGCAAGTCGAAAATTTTTACCAATCCCACTTGTTCGCCTTCGTCGTTTTCAATCCAGAAGGTCTTGACCTGGTCCGATTTATAGCCGCCTTCTACAATCGTTTTCTCGATCAAGGCGCGCACCGGATGCTCATGGCCATGATAGGGCCATGAGTTGGTCGTCATAAACTCGATCAATTTTTCGTGCTCTTCCATGGTCCATTCAGTTAACTTCAAATCACAACCCCCAAACGCCTCTTACTTCTGGACTTTCACCAAGCGCAATGCATTCAAGATGACCAATAGTGTAGCCCCCATATCCGCAAAGATCGCGATCCATAAAGTGAGCCAGCCCGGAATGATCAATAGCAGAGCCAAGATTTTCAGTGCCAGTGCAAAGATGATATTTTCTTTTATTATACGCAAAGTTTTTCGGCTTAGTCGAATGGTATATGGAAGTTTCTCCAAATCATCGGCCATCAAGGCAATATCCGCCGTCTCCAGCGCCGCATCCGTTCCGGCCCCGCCCATGGCTATGCCGATATCGGACGCCGCAAGCGCCGGTGCGTCGTTGATGCCGTCGCCGATCATCGCCACGCGGCCATATTGCGACTGCAGCTCTTTGACGGCGGCCAGTTTGTCTTCAGGCATCAAGCCGGCGCGAATATCCGTCACGCCGATTTCCGCAGCAATTGCTTTGGCCGTCGCAGGATGGTCCCCTGTCAACATAATGGTCTGATGGATGCCGATGCCTTTCAACGCTTCGATGATGGCCGGGCTTTCTTCCCGAATGGCGTCCGCAACGCCGATCACCCCGAATAGATGCTTGCTGGAAAATACCGCCATCGCAGACTTTCCGCTTTCCTGTAAGCGATAGGCAGCTGCTGGTGCATGGAACCCGTGCTCTTCTGCCCATTTCAAGCTGCCGACACGGATGCGCGTGCCGCCTATTTCTGCGTGTACGCCTTTGCCGGTTAAGGATTGGAAACGCTCGGATGGGTACAGTTCCGGCGCTTGTTTCGTGATGGCGCGTGCGAGCGGATGCTGCGACAAGGCTTCGACTGACGCTGCGAGCTTGACCACTTCCTCAGGTGTATAGCCTTCTTCTGGCAAGACATCGGTCATTTCGGGATAACCTTTCGTCAAAGTACCGGTTTTGTCGAATGCGACAGCCTGTATGCGCCCTGTTTCCTCCAGATAGATGCCGCCTTTGATGAGCACGCCCTGTCTTGCCGCATTGCCGATCGCCGTGACAATCGCGACAGGCGTCGATACGACGAGCGCACACGGACAGCCCACGACGAGCACCGCCAAGCCCTGGTAGACCCACAGCTCCCAATTTCCCGTGGCAAATCCGGGAACGAGCGCGACCAAAAAGGCCACCGCAATAATTGCCGGTGTGTAATATTTTGCGAAACGGTCGACGAATTGCTGCGAAGGGGCTTTTTCTGCCTGTGCTTCTTCCACTAAGTGGATAATTTTCGCAATGGTCGTATCCTCCACA
The DNA here is from genome assembly GCF_041320495.1 of Planococcus sp. SSTMD024. Taxonomy (NCBI): domain Bacteria; kingdom Bacillati; phylum Bacillota; class Bacilli; order Caryophanales; family Caryophanaceae; genus Planococcus; species Planococcus sp. SSTMD024. Next base: position 55,225 of record NZ_JBGGNS010000007.1, read on the forward strand.
CGTTTGGTCACGGTCACTTCGAGTGCGCCTTCTTCGTTCATCGTGCCGGCAAATACTTCATCGCCCCGCTGTTTGGTGGCAGGAATCGATTCACCGGTGATCGCTGCTTGATTGACGGCGGATTCACCGCGCAGCACCGTACCGTCCATCGCGATTTTTTGTCCGGGTTTGACGATCAATACGTCACCGATGCGGATGTCTTCGGTTTCCAGTTCAATCAATTCGCCGCCTCGCTGGATCAACGCCCGTGACGGCGCAAGGTCCATGAGCGAACGGATCGATTGGCGGGCTTTGTTCATCGAGAACGATTCCAATGCTTCGCTGATGGCGAACAAGAACACGACGACCGCGCCTTCCCGCCACTCTCCGATGATGACCGCGCCGATGATCGCGATGGTCATCAAGGTTTTCATATCGAATTCCAGACGGCTGAGGTTTTTCAATCCGGTGGAAAACATCCGGTAACCACCGATCAGCATCGATGCGCCGAACAAGCCGATCGACCATGGATGCGTCTCGCCAAGTTGGAATGAAGCGATGATGCCAGCGATCAGAAAGACAAACGAAATGGCCGTTTCGACCGTCTGTCGCCGTTTATAAAACGGCACATGCGGCACGCGTTGTTTTTCCGGATAGACGCGGATATGGTCGAATGCGCCCGCTTTTTCCAGTTCTTCGATTGATACATTGCCATCGACCCGCAGTTTGGAGGCACCGAAATTCAGTTCAACGTGTTTCGTTTCCGGCAAATTGCGGATATTCTGTTCGAATTTCGCCGCGCAGCTTGTACAAGATAAATTTTCAAGACGATAGGTTTTGCTCAACTGAAACACCTTCTTTCGCATGTTCATTTGCGATGGTCACAAGCTGACGCACATGGTCATCCGACAAGGAATAATAAATCTGTTTGCCTTTGCGTTCGGATTTCGCCAAATCCCGCTCGCGCAAATACCGCAGATGGTGGGACGCCGTCGCTGTCGAGGAACCGATCACCGCAGCGATATCGCACACGCACATTTCAGGCTCGATTGTCAGTGCATAAGCGATTTTCAAGCGCGTTTCATCCGCCAATGCCTTGAACAAAGCCGAAACGCCATCAAGGTCGACCATATGCTGCTGCACCCGATCGACCGCTTCGGGATGGACTTTTGTAATATCGCACATTTCTTTCATCCTGTTCACACCCTTCATTCAAACCTTCATTTGATTGATTACAGTATAAGACTATACCGTTAAACAGTCAAATGCTCATTTGAATGAAAAGTACAGCCGCCCTCTCCTAATTCAGGAAATGCTATACTAAGAAAACCAACGACACCATAGAACAGGAGAGACGAATTATGTACCAGCACGTATTAGTCGCCATCGATGGATCTGATCATTCAAAACGCGCCGCACACCATGCGATCCAACTTGTTCAAGGTACGCCTGGGGCAAAAGTGACCATCATTTGTGCCGTCGATTATGGAAAATCCGAAAAGGAAAGCAATCGCGGGCTCACAAGCGAGCAAATAATCGACGCTGCCCACGAGCACCTGTCGCCATTCGAAGACATTTTCCGCCACGCAGGCATCCGTGTGGAAAGCGTCATTGTACAGGGAGCACCCGGACCGGCCATCGTCTCCCATGCGAACGAACATCCATACGATATAGTCATCATCGGCAGCCGCGGCTTGAATCCTGTTCAGGAATTTGTGCTCGGCAGCGTCAGCCATAAAGTGGCAAAACGCGTCAAAGCGCCTGTCTTGGTCATCAAGTAAAAAGAAACTGCATGCTGCGGAACTGTTCGATTCCACACCTCTAAACAATATTGGAATCCGCAGCCTGTTATGCAGGAAAACGGAAATGGGGATCACGATGCATAGAGGAAAACGCAATTCCATCGCCGATGTGCCGGGCGTCACCGTCGGCCATGTCACGCTCGATGAAAAGATCAATGATGAGGAATCGGTCTGCACCGGCGTCACTGCGATCTTGCCGCATGCCGGCAACTGGTTCGAACAAAAAACGCCCGCCGCATCATTCGTGTTGAATGGATTCGGGAAAACGGCAGGACTTGTCCAGGTCGATGAACTTGGCGTGCTTGAATCCCCGATCATGCTGACTAACACCTTCAGCGTGGCGGCAATATTGCAAGGCACGATGGATTATATGCTCGCCGAGAATCCATCAATCGGCGACTCGACCAGCTCATTGAATTTGCTTGTCGGTGAATGCAATGACAGCTATTTGAATTCGATGCGGCGGATGGCGGTCGAACCGGCTCACGCTGCCCAGGCAATTCGCACAGCTTCTCCTGACTTTGCACAAGGGGCGGTCGGTGCCGGCAAAGGGATGATCTGCTACGGCGTCAAAGGCGGTATCGGTTCTTCTTCACGCACTGTGGAATACGGGGATGAACAGTTCACGGCCGGCGCACTCGCTTTGACCAATTTCGGACGCAAAGAAGAAATCGCCATTGCCAATTGGCTGCCGGAAAATGCTCCGGAACAGCGACCGGATGGATCCGTCATCATCGTCATTGCCACCGATGCGCCGCTCGATAGCCGCCAGCTGAAGCGGCTCGCCAAACGTGCGGCGATCGGGCTCGGCCGAACCGGCACGCATGTACATAACGGCTCAGGGGATATCATTATCGCCTTCTCCACCGCTTATACGATTCCCCACCAGCAGCAATCGCCTTTTACCGAGTTGCGGGTATTGCGCGATGACCACGAAGTGATGGCTTCGCTTTTCCAAGGCATTATCGAATCTACGGAAGAAGCGGTCTATCAATCGCTGTTCCATGCAGAGACCACTTTTGGGCGTCTTGGCCGCGTCGTCGAAAAAGGTCTGTTCGAATAAAAATAAAACGCAAAAAACCGTCCCGCTAATTCAGCGGAACGGTTTTTTACATAGCAGCAATGGAATACCCGACAGCAAACAGCAGCAAGCCGGAAACAAGCGTCGCGGAAAGATAAAATATGCCCTGTTTCCAATGGCCGTCTTCAAAATCCTTCACGCTATCGAGCGCCATCGTCGAAAACGTCGTGAAGGCGCCGAGAAACCCGAAGATGACGGAAGCTGCCGGCACACCTGCCCCCAGGCATGCGCCGATGATCAGCGACCCGAGGCTGTTGACGAACCAAGTCGCCAGTTTCGGCTGGCGCGCACGATTTTCCACCGCCATATAACAGAGATAACGGGCCACCGCCCCGAGAAAGCCGAATATAGCGATGCCGATCATTTGACCGCCCCCTTGCGCCCCGTCAATAACCCCAAAGCCGCCGCTACAATCGACGTAGACGTCATGCCAAAAGCATAAATGATGCCTGTAAACAATGACGATTCAAGCAAGCGGAACCAATCCGCCGAAAAGGCGGAAAAGCTCGTGAACGAACCGATCAGCCCGGTCGAGACGAACAGCCGCGTCTCCGCCGAACGCTTCACCAAGCGGGCTGCTGCAATGCCGATAACGAAACTTCCGAGAATGTTCACTAGCCACAAACCCAGCCCCGCTCCAGCGAATTGAAACACAACCGTGCGGAGAAGCGATCCGGCCATGCCGCCAAATCCTACAGCCAATACATTTTTCATAAAATCCCCCGAAACGTTTTCTCCAGTATACCTTATTCAGGGATGAGCGTTAATTCGGCTCCTTCCACATCGCCTTCGATTCGGGTTTCATGAAACTCGCCTTGCGCCCATTTATCGACTTGGTTATGGAAGAAATCGGATTTCACGTGGCCGCTTAGCCCCGGCCCGACAATATGATAGGCTTTCGATAAATCGGCAAGGTCGGCGACAAAACGCCAAGAGGCCCCGTGGTCGACATCGCCGTCATCATTGAAAGCCGCCGCCTGGACCGTGATATTCGAGCCGCCCACCGGCACTTTGTCCGGATTCAGGAAACGTTCAAGAATCGGCGATGCCCCGGCGACGGGATGCGGGAAGGTCAATTGATGGTAGTCGCCCCATTCCCAATCTTGCGGATTATCGCCTTGTTCGCTTTTGATATCGGCAAGTGCTATATCAAGTGAATCTGCCAGCCACTTGCCGGTGCCTCCGTATTCACGTACCCATGCGCCCTCGTCGCCTTCAAAAGACCTGCGCAACAAGGCGTCCGTAATATGGTTTTTGCCTGACAGCATATCGTAAACATCTTCAGGAAATTGTTCTTCAAATAAGGTGTCCGGCAATTGGCGCATCCATGTATGGAACACGAATGGTGCAGCTTGGCCAGCACTGTCGACTTGATCCCATTTCCGCAGCATCTCGAAAATTCCTTCGTGTTCATCCGTCACGTTTTCGACTTCTGCCATCATCCCTTCCAGAAACTCTGCGGCATATAGATTTTTCTGGTCCATCTGCAAGGCCATCATGTCTTCTGCCGTCAGTTTATCGCTGCCTTCGAGCACTTCCGCAATGCGCTCATAGCGGTAAGGCTGCGCCCAGAAATCCGTGATATGGTACGGATAGCTATCATCAATGACTTGGTTATTGGCAGTTGCGATAAACCCGGATTCCGGATTGACCGAACGCGGCAGCTCATCAAACGGCACATAGCCGTCCCAGCCATATTCAGCAGAATCACCCGGCACTGGCAATTGCCCGTCGCCTTGTTTGCGTATCGGAATGCGCCCGTTCGCCTTGTACGCGATGGTGCCGTCCGTCGATGCGAAGACAAAGTTTTGTGCAGGCGCCTGGAAATCTTCCAACGCCGTTTCGAATTGTTCCCAGTTCTCGGCTTTATTGAAATTCAACACGGCCTGCAGTTCAAGCGTCGGCTCAAGCGCGGTCCATTGCATGGAAAAGACAGCGGAAGGCTCTTCTTCTTCATATAGGACCGGCGACACGACCGGGCCGTGGCGCGTGACGAGCACTTCGAAATCGACGGTCTCCCCGTCTTTTACCTTGATCGGCTCTTCCAGCACTTCTGCTTGCTCCCACTGCCCTTCGTAGCGGAACTGTGTCGGATCATCAGGGTTTGGCGTTTCGATATACAGATCCTGTACATCCGGCCCGACATTCGTCACGCCCCACGCGATCTGTTCGTTATGCCCAAGGATGATTCCCGGAATGCCCGCGAAAATGACGCCGCTGACATTTTGTTCAGGCGACTCCAAATGCATCTGGTACCAGATCGACGGGGTACTGAGGCCTAGATGCGGGTCGTCCGCCAATAGCGGCAGCCCGCTTTCCGTTTTATCCCCCGACACGACCCAGTTATTGCTGCCGTTGAATTCGGGCGGGATGACCGATGGATCGAAAGCGCCTGCGACGGAAACCGGCTGTTTCTTATTGGCTGCCAAAATCGCAGGTGCCTCTTCCGGGTAGTTGATGAACAATTCGCGCGCTTTGTCTTCCGGGAATTCATTCAACGCCCAATGCCGCACAGCGAGCGAATTCCAATGGCCGCCGAGATCATAAGCCATGAACTTGCCGATCGCCAAGGAATCGACAGGCGTCCACGGTTCGGGTTCGTAACCGAGCAGCGCGAATTCATAGCTGAGGCGCCTCTCTTCTTTCGCTTCTTCGATATACGCGTTGACGCCTTCCGCATACCATTCAAGCACTTGTTTCGCCTCTTCCCCATAGCCGGACCAAGATGCTTCCCCGGCACGGCGCAAGCTGAAGGTGCGGAAATATTTATCGGTATCGACGGCTGCTTCACCGATCACTTCAGCCAAGCGGCCGCTTGCCTGCCGCCTCGATAGATCCATTTGGAACAAACGGTCCTGTGCCTGCACATAGCCTTGCGCCCGGTACAGGTCCGCATCGCTTTCTGCCTGGATATGTGGCACGCCGATATCATCCCGTATGACGGTCACTTGTTGTTCCAGCACCCCTACTGCCACTTCTCCTTCAATGACCGGTTTCGACTTCGATATGTAAGCGTTTGCAAAAATTCCCGCAACGACTGCCAGTACGAGCAGCGACCCGAACGCAATCAACAGCCATTTCATCCATTTTTTCTTTTTCATGATCAATCCCCCTTTGTGATTTTCATTCGACCGGCTTAGTGGAAAATCCTTCCTCACCATAAAAAAAGCCTGCCGCAAGGGCAAGCTTAGTTGACGAAATCTTCTTCTCCAAGCACCAATTTCACTTTCGGCACTTGTTTCTTTTCAGTGAGGACATACAGCACATCCCCTTTCCTGAGGCGCGTCGTTCCGGTCGGCATGACGAGCTTGCCGGAACGGATGATGGCGCTGATCAAGGTTTGGTTCGGCAGGCCGATTGTCTGCACCAACTGGCCGGCGAACGGTGATTTTTCCGACAACTCGACTTCGAGCATTTCGGCATTGGCACGGTCCATCGACACCAGTTCCAGGGAATGGATGCGCCTCGGTACCGGGCGGCCATTCAATCCGAGTTTCTCGGCAAAGAACGGGATGGTCGAGCCTTGCAGCAACGCAGACGTCAGCACGATAAACGAAACGATATTGAAAAACAGGATGCTGTTTTCCATGCCCGCAAGCATCGGGAACGTCGCCAGAACGATCGGAACCGCCCCGCGCAGCCCCGCCCAGGACATGAATAATTTTTCTTTCAAGTCATAATCGAAGAACGCCGTACTGATGAAGACAGCGATCGGGCGGGCGACGAAAATCAACACGAACGATAGCACGAGCCCTTTCCAAATAAGTTCCCAGTCGGCCAATTGGCTCGGGAAAACGAGCAGTCCCAGAATGACGAACATGACGATCTGCATAAGCCAAGCAAACCCTTCATGGAAAGAGACGATCGAATAGCTATGCGTCAAATCACGTGTCCCGATCACAAGCGCGGCCAAGTAAACCGCAAGCAACCCGCTGCCGCCGAGAACGGCCGTAAAGCTATAGATGAAAATCGCAAAGCCTGCGGCAAGCACCGCATATAGCCCGGATGCATCAAGCCGGATCCTATTGATGGTCCACGAGGCGAAAAATCCAAGCGCTAAGCCAAGAACCAAGCCCAGCCCCATTTGAAGCAGGAAGCTGCCGAGCATGTTCCAGACCGATGAATCCGGGATCATAATCAATTGAACAAACGCGATGGTCAAAAACATCGCCATCGGGTCGTTCGTTCCTGACTCCGCTTCGAGCGTTGAGGAAATTTTGGATTTGATGTTTTGGCCGGCGAGAACCGAGAATACCGCTGCGGCATCCGTCGAACCGACAATGGAACCAAGCAGCAAAGCCTGCAGCCAAGTCAAATCAAAGACATAATATGCTGCGACAGCCACGATGCCTGTCGTGATCAAAACCCCAAGCGTCGCCAGGACGAGTGAACCACCGAGAACCGGGCGGATATGCTTCCACTGGGTTTGCAAACCACCTTCGAAGAGGATAATAATGAGGGCGACAATTCCGACCATCTGGGCAAGTTCCGCATTGGAGAAATAAATGAGTCCAGAAACATCACTGCCCAACACCATGCCGAGGAACATAAACAAAACGAGCGAGGGAACGCCGGCGCGAGCTGATACTTTCGTCATCAAAACGCCAGCCAGCAGGAAGATCCCGCCGATCAGTATTACACCGTCTACACTAAAATTCTGTATATTGACCACCTACTCCGTAAATTACTTTGAATTCATTATACCATAATAATGGCTCTACTTAAAAAAGCGGCACTCCTTATAAGGAGTGCCGCCCGTTGATTTTAAGCCATATCTTCGCCGACGATTTTCACTTCCAGCTCCAAATCGATGCCGAATTTCTCGAACACCGCTTTTTTCACCATTTCAATGGTTTGGATGTAATCATTGGCCGTTGCATTGTTTTTGTTGACGATAAATCCGGCGTGCTTCGTTGAAACTTCTGCACCGCCAAATCCTCTCCCCTGCAATCCGCTTTCCTGGATCAGCTTGCCGGCAAAATTTCCCGGCGGCCGTTTGAAGACACTCCCTGCAGAAGGGAATTCAAGCGGCTGCTTGCTTTCCCGCTGGAACGTCAATTCGTCCATTTTCGCGTCGATGAACCGCTGCTCGCCGGTTTCGAGGCCGAACTCGGAAGACAGGACATAAAAGCCTTTTTTCGTGATGATGCTTTTCCGGTAGCCAAGTTCCAGCTCGTCTTTCGTCAAGACCAGCTTTTCTCCCTCTTTCGTCAAGACGGTCGCCTGTACGATGACGTCTTTGATCTCACCGCCGTATGCGCCGGCATTCATCGCCATCGCGCCGCCGATCGAACCCGGAATGCCGCAGGCGAATTCCAAACCTGTCAGTTGGCGGTCAGCTGCTGCGCGGGATACTTTCTTGATATCCGCACCGCCTTGGGCAATTACAGTTGTACCATTGATCATGATGCTGTCGAGCTTCTTGAACGTCAGCACGATTCCACGGACGCCGCCATCGCGAACGACCATATTGGAGCCATTCCCGAGCATCAAAAGCGGGATATCATTGTCATATGCGTATTTTACAGTATAAGCTACTTCATCTTCAGTTGTCGGTGTTACAAATATATCGGCCGGCCCGCCCATTTTCGTCAATGTATGCAAATGCAAAGGCTCGTCCATTTTGACGTGATCTTCCGCCACAAAACGGCGCAAATCCGTCAACCAAGTTTCTTTCATCATTCCAAGCAAATCCCTTCTAAACTTTTCGCTCTTAATAGTATCCATTTTTCATCATGTTTTGACAAGCGATATTGCCTTGTTAAGGACTAAAGTCTGGATAAATTTTATCTCTAATTAAAACTATTTTAATTAAAACCTATTGACTTCGAGATATTAATTGTTTATAGTAAAGCTAACACATACGAAATTGGAGGAATTACTCATGAAAAAATGGACAGTAGACCAAGCGCATTCAGAAATCGGATTTTCCGTGAAACACATGATGATCTCAAAAGTGAAAGGCTCTTTCGCTTCATATGAAGCACAGGTGGAAGCGAATGAAAACAACCTGGAAAATGCATTGATCGATTTCAAAATCGACGTGACAAGCATCGATACCAATAACGAAGACCGCGACAACCACTTGCGCTCTGCAGATTTCTTCGATGCCGAACAGCATCCCTACATTACGTTCAATGCCACAGATATCCGCCAAAAAGACGATGACGAATATGAGCTTGAAGGCGATTTGACGATCAAAGGCGTTACGCGCCCTGCGAAATTCGAAGCGGAATATGGCGGCAAAGCTACCAACCCTTGGGGCGTCGAAGTCGTTGCATACAACGTCAACGGCAAAATCAACCGCAAAGATTTCGGTTTGACATGGAACCAGGCGCTTGAAACAGGCGGCGTGCTTGTCGGCGAAGACATCAAATTGAACTTGGAAATCCAAGCGAACCCAGCATAAGTAAGCACAAAAAAGAAGCAGCCGCCGCTGCTTCTTTTTTGTGTTTTACATGCCGCCTTCCAATTTTTTCAGCGGTTTCACGGCAGGGCCTTCCAATACTTCCCCCGTATGTGAGAAGCGCGAGCCGTGGCACGGGCAATCCCACGAGGTTTCGGCATCATTCCACGCCACGTCACAGCCCATGTGTGTGCAGGTCGGTTTGACAAGATGCACTTGGCCGTATTCATCGCGGTAGCCGCCCGCTTTTTTGCCGTCCACTTTGACAAGCCCGCCCTGCCCTTTTTCAAGGTCATCGACAGTCTTGGATGCTTTTTTCAATTTGCCGCTGACCAGTTCTTTCGCCACTGAGGCATTGTCTTTCAAGAAGCTTGCCGCATCGGCCGTTTTTACTTTCGGCCGCGTTGGATCGAATAACGCAGCGTACGGGTTGTCGCGCCCGACGATTTGGTCGGTCAAAATCCGCCCCGCAATAGCGCCGTTCGCCATGCCCCATTTATGGAATCCGGTCGCGACGAGGATGTTTTCATAGCCGGCGGTGATCGTTCCCACATAAGGGATTTTATCCAAAGTCGTCAAATCCTGTGACGACCAGCGATATGGGATTTCTTCTGCTGCAAAATAATCTTCGCCGAATTTCGCCAGATTCTCGTAATGTTCCATCGTCTCAACAGAACTTTGGCCGGTAGCATGGCCGTCGCCGCCGAGCAGCAAGAGTTTCTCCCCGTCTTCTCCCGGCGTAAACCGGATCGAACGCGATGGGCTGTCGGCGCTGATGTACATGCCTTCTGGAATCTTGCCAGCGGTCCGGACGGCAATGGCATAGGAGCGGTTGACTGACAGCCTGGAGAAATACATGCCATCGAAATCGTTGAACGGATAATGCGTCGCAACGACTACTTTATCGCATGATAAATGAGATAAGTTTTCTGTCTGGATGACCGGGTCTTTTTTGCTTAGGATTTTCATGGCGCGGCTTTGTTCGTGTATGTCCACGCCCATTTTCTCCAGCTCTTTTACAAGGCCGGTCAAAAATTTCACCGGATGGAACTGTGCCTGGTTGCGCATGACAAGCGCTTCTGTGACAGGGAATGGCAGCTCCGACTCTTCGCGCGCAAGCCCCCCGTCGATACCCAGTTGCTGGTACGCTTCCGCTTCTTTCTCCAATAACTTCACCGTGGAATCTTTCGTTGAATAGATGAACGCATCCCGATGCGAGAAATCGCAATCGATGTTCAGCTCTTTTGCCGTTTCTTCGATAAATTTCAACCCGGCCATATTGGCTTCGTAATAAAGCTTCGCTTGTTGTTCACCAGCCAACTTGATCAACGGTGCATAATATAGGCCGTGCTGGGCCGAAATCTTCGCAGTCGTATACCCCGTGACGCCATCGATCAATTTCCCGGCATCAAGAAGCGTTACTTTCTTTCCTTCTTTCGCCAATAGATAGGCGGTGATGACACCGGCAATACCAGCCCCCACTACTGCAACTTCCGCGGACTTGTTGCCGGTAAATGCCGGATAATCCGGCAGTTCCTTATAGGCTCTCCAAAAAGACTCCTTCGATTCGGGAATGCGGCTTTGCTGTTCATTTTGAGACATGCTGCCCCTCCTTTATTGAATGTTTTGCTTATTGATTGTCTACCCCTATGTGGAAATTGCTAATCAATAAATGGACGAAGGGCAGCTGAGTCCATTTATTTGCGACGCATCTGCCACGCAGATGTGGGAGCAAACTAGCGAGGCTTGCCTCGGACATTCGTTTGCGAGGCTTGAGCAAAGCGAAAGTCGAGCAAATAAATCGATAAAGGACAGCTGACCCCATCCATTTGATTGGAAAAGCTTAGTCCCGCCGATTCTAAGCAAAAAAAAAAGACGGCAACGCCGAAGCGTTACCGTCTTTCCCATACATTATGCGTTTACTTTAGAAAGTGATCCTGCTGATTCTTTTACGCGTTCCATGCCGTCTGCGATGATTTGCTCAGCGCGGTCAGGGTACATATTGTGCCCTTCGATGATGACTTCTTCGATGTCTGTGATGCCAAAGAAATTCATGATGCCGCGGATATAGTTGACGCTCATTTCGCTAGGTGCCGCTTCCGGAGTCGAGTAGACGCCGCCGCGCGCGTTCAAGATGATGACTTTCTTCTCTGGAACTAGACCGACTGGGCCTTCTTCCGTGTACTTAAAGGTCATTCCTGCACGGTAAACATAATCGATGAACGTCTGCAATGCCGCCGGAATCGTCATGTTCCACAACGGGAAGGCGAACACGACTACATCTGCATCCATGAATGCGTCCATCGCTTTGTTGGCTGCAGTCAAAATACGTTGTTCAAGATCGGACAATTCTTCTGCTTGTGCGGATTTTTGCATCGCATCGAAGAAATCCTGGCCGAAGTATGGCATGTCTTCTGCAAAGACATCGAACGTGTTGACTTCTGCATCCGTCTTCAAGTTCTCCATGAAGACCTCGTGCATTTTACTTGAAACGCCCTCAGAAGCCGGGCGGTTATTGGCTTTTACGACTAAAATGTTTTCCACTGATAAAAACTCCTTTATGCTATCATTATTATTCTTCAATTCGAGACTTTTTAATTATAAGTAATTCAAGATATAAAGTCAACGAGCTTGCTCAGCTCAGTCGCCATCGCAGGAATCTCCTGTGCAAAAGCTTGTCTTCGCCTTGCCGATCGGCTTCAATGCCGGGCGCATGCCTTCCTCTTCCCCAATCTGCTCCAGCGCTTCAATGAACGCTTCAAGCGGCTGCGCACCGGAAATGGCGTACTTTCGGTTAACAACGAAAAACGGGACGCCTTGCACGCCGATCTGCCCGGCTTCTTGGATGTCTCGTTCGACTTCGCCCTGAAATTGGTCCGACTCCAGGACTTCCGCCGCCTGGTCGCGGTCAAGCCCTGCTTTTTCAGCAATCGACAGCAACGTTTCCGCGTTGCTGATATTATGCGCTTTTTCGAAGTAATGATGCATCAATAGCTCGGTCAGGCGATGTTCTGCATCTTGTGTGGCAGCCCATTTGACGAGCCGGTGCGCAGAAAATGTATTGGCGTGCGGCATGTTCTCCACATCGTAATGCAAATCAAACGCTTTCGCTTGTTGTGCCACGCCCGCTGACATTTCCTTTGCCCGTTCGAGACTTTGCCCCATCTTCTCTGCCAAGTGTTCATAGGCAAATCTGCTGGAGTCCACTGGCGCATGCGGATCCAATTCGTATGCTTTAAATGTGATCTCCGCTTGGCTTTCGTAGCCTGAGCGCACGAGTGCCTGTTCCAATGTGCGTTTTCCTATATAACAGAATGGACAAACATAATCTGACCAGACTTCGATTTTCATAACTATTCACCTCGCCACTTACTATAGCAATGACATAGATACGCCACAATTTTTTTGCTTGAAAATAATTCCCAGCACAAAAAAACTGATCCCCCATGAGGGAATCAGCTTAAAGCTTCGGTAATGACCGGAACGATTTGTTTTTTTCTTGAGACGACGCCCGGCAAAATCACGCGGTTGTTGACGACGCTTGACTGGAAGGCAGATTCGATGATGTCTGCGCGGCGGCCAAGGACGATTGCTTCCGAGTTATTGTTCAGGATATCCGTAACGGCAAAGACAAAAAGGTCCAAGCCTTTTGTAGCAATCGTATTGCCGATCAACACTTCCAGTTCCGCTTGGCGCATCAGCACTTCCGATACGTCGATAGCATTGACTTGCGCCACTTCAAACCGGTGGTTGCCCGCTTCGAATTCCTTGGAGTCGAGCGTAATCAAATCTTCCAGCGTTTTATTGCTCAGATCGGCACCGGCTTTCAACATGGCAAGGCCGTACTCTTTGGAATCGACGCCGGCGATATCTGCCAGTTCTTTCGCCGCTTGAATATCCTGGTCGGTGCAGGTCGGGGATTTGAACAGCAAGGAATCCGAAATGATTGCCGACAGCATCAACCCGGCAATACCAGCCGGCACTTCGACGGCATGCTCTTTATAGAGCTTCAGTAAAATCGTCGCTGTGCAGCCGACAGGTTCTGCGCGGAAATAAAGCGGGTCGGTTGTTTCGAAGTTAGCGATCCGGTGATGGTCGATCACTTCGATCACTTGCACTTCGTCGATATCGTCGATGCTTTGCTGGCGCTCGTTATGGTCGACAAGAATGACTTGCTTCACTTCGTCTGAAGCGCGCTTTACCAGGCGGGGGGTTTGGGCTTTAAAATGTTCGAGTGCAAAAAGCGTCTCATTGTTCGGTTCACCTAGGCGGACGGCTTCAGCGTCCATCCCGAGCTCTTTCTTCAGATAGGTATAAGCGATTGCCGAACAAATTGAGTCAGTGTCCGGATTTTTGTGACCTAATACAAAAACTTTTGACATGAATAATGGCCTCCTGGCTTGTGTAGTTTCTGTGATTATTCTATCACAAATTGCCCCTCCAGAAAAAATCTGCTACTGAAAACCTAGTGTTTTCCAGTATTCCACCGACTAAATACGGAAATGATTTTAGAATTATCAGTATTTTTAAAGTTTAGTGTGTACTTTAGCATACTTGAATGGTATTATATGACTAACTAATCCTATATTCTTGGAAGGAAGATGTGCCAGTGACTATATTATTGGAAAAGAAATACATTCCCTTGTCCCATTATTTCCAAGGCGCGACAAATTCAAGCATCCGTTTGACGTTTTCGGAAATCGAACAGATTATGGGCCAGAACTTGCCCAATGCCGCTTATTTGAACAAAAGCTGGTGGAAAAAGTCAAAACCCCCCGCGAAACATTTTCACGCCTGGATGGACGCTGGCTACCGCGTGACGGAAGTCGAGCCCGACCGCTACGTCGTCTTCGAGAAAGCGGACGCCAAGCACACAGCAGCCGACACGGACGCCGAAGACAAAGACATTTTGTTGATCCGAACCGCTGAACACGGGGATGCCCGCTCACTGGCCTTGCTCCAAAAAGCCGTAGAGGCTGAATCCGACTTCATGCTTTACGGCAAAGATGAACGTTCCCTTTCCACACAGCGTGTCCGTAAGCAAATCATTGAATGGAAACAAAGCGGCCATTCCACCATCATCATCGCCATCTTGAACGGCCAGCACGTCGGCTATTTGATGGTCATCGGCAATGAAGCGAAGCGGGCACAACACCGTGCATCACTGGTCCTCGGCCTCCTGAAGGAAGCCCAAGGAAAAGGCATCGCCAAGTCCCTTCTTGAAAAAGCGGAAGACTGGGCCAAGCAAAAAGGAATCAGCCGCCTGGAATTGACGGTCCTCGGAGCCAACGAACGCGCCCGCAAGCTGTATGAAAAAGCTGGGTTCGAAGCAGAAGGCACGCGCCGCCGCTCACTTGTCATCGACGGCAAGGAACACGACGAAATTTACTTGGCCAAGTTTTTGGATTGAGCCGCCATTTAAAAAATGCCCGCCATTCACTGTTGAATGGCGGGCATTTTTCTTTGCGTTGATTAATTCAACACCGTTAACCATAGATACAGCCCGGTCAAGGTGATGAACAAGGTCGGGACGGTGAGGATGATGCCGACTTTGAAATAATAACCCCAGCTGATTTCGACACCTTTCGCCTTCAATACGTGCAGCCATAAAAGTGTCGCCAGCGAGCCGATCGGCGTGATTTTCGGACCAAGGTCGGACCCGATGACATTGGCATAGATCAAGGCGTCGCGCATGACGCCGTCCGTGTTCGTCTCGGCGATGGCCAAGGCATTGATCATGACCGTCGGCATATTGTTCATGCCTGACGACAGGATCGCCGCGATAAAGCCCATGCCGATCGTCGCCGCATACAAGCCATGTCCCGCTGTCCATTCAATCGCTTGCGCGAGAACCGAAGTCAATCCGACATTGCGCAAGCCGTAGACGACGACGTACATGCCAATTGAGAAGAAGACGATCGCCCATGGCGCGCCTTTTAGTACCGTCATCGTTTCAACGTGCTTGCTGTTGCGCGCAATCGCCAGGAAAATGATCGCAATTGAACCAGCAATCAAGGAAACCGGAATTTCCAACGATTCGCTCATGAAGTAGCCGATCAGCAAGACCGCAAGAACGACCCAAGACAGGCGGAAAATGCGGATATCCTTGATGGCGCTTTCCGGTTTTTTCAACACGCCGGGATCGAAACGGCCCGGGATGTCTTTTTTAAAGAATAAGAACAGCACAAGCATGCTTGCCAGTATGCTGAATAAGTTCGGAACGACCATATGCAATGCGTATTCCGTAAAGCCGATGCCGAAGAAATCTGCCGACACGATATTGACCAAGTTGCTGATGACAAACGGCAATGACGCCGTATCGGCGATAAAGCCGGATGCCATGATAAACGGCAAAATCATCGTATCGCGGAATTTCAACGCCCTTACCATCGCGAGAACGATCGGCGTCAGAATTAGCGCTGCGCCGTCATTGGCGAACAAAGCCGCTACGACCGCGCCAAGCAGTGTGACGAGGAAAAACATGCGCAAGCCGCTGCCTTTGGCAAAACGCGCCATATGTAAAGCTGCCCATTCGAAAAATCCGATTTCATCCAATATCAAGGAAATGATGATCAAGGCGACAAACGTCAATGTCGCATTCCACACAATTCCCGTAACGTCCCACACATCGCCGAAATCAACGACGCCAAACAGCAAAGCGACCACTGCCCCGGCAATGGCCGACCAGCCGATCGACAAACCGCGCGGCTGCCAGATGACGAACAGCAATGTGACCAGAAAAATAATTATCGCTAACCAAACACCCATTTCAATTCCAACTCCTTAATTGCAATTCACTTTCTTGCCTTCCGCAATGAGCGATTCCACTGTGCGTTCGGGTTCGGGCAGCATCGCAAGAAGCGATGACAGCACGCCGAAAAGCCCATGCTGATCATTAAGCGACCAGATCGTCCAGCGCCCGCGCTTTTCTTCGCAGATTAGCCCAGCTTGCTTGAGCTTGCGCATATGCTGGCTGATGGCCGGCTGCGTCATATCGAGCAACTCCGTGAATTCGCAAATGCACAACGCCTCTTTTGATAAGTATTTCAAAATCAGCATGCGGGTTTCATCACTCACCGCTTTCAAGCTCTGCTCCATTTGTTTATAGTCCATTTCAGTCACCTCTTTTTTGGCAATGGATTCATTATATAAGCGAATGCTTATGTATGCAAGAGGGCATTTGGTTCTTTACTGATTTCAAACACAAAAAAACCGCCCCCATATTGGGGAGCGGTTTGGATGGTTCCTTATTTATTTTTCAAGCAATTTCAAGGACTCGCGGTTGAATGCAGGGATGTCATCCGGCTGGCGGCTTGTGACCAACTGGTTTTGGCATACGACGACTTCTTTGTCGACGACTTTCGCGCCCGCATACTCCATATCAACTTGAATCGACTTGAAGCCCGTAGCATCACGGCCTTCCAAAGCTTTCGCCGTGATCAATAGCTGCGGACCGTGGCAAATGGCAAAGACCGGTTTTTTCGCATCCATGAAGGCTTTCGTGAATGTCACGAAACGATCATCTGCGCGTAATTGGTCCGGCGAGAAACCGCCTGGCAATAACAGCGCATCGAATTCATCCGGGTTCACTTCGTCGATGCCTTTATCGATGGTGACCACGGCTTCGCCTTGCTTGCCTGTCACTTTCTTGCCCGCTTCCTTTTCGATATTGATCAGTTCATGGCCCGCTTCGTTAAACGCTTTTGCCGGTTCTGTATACTCCACATCTTCAAACATATCTGTAATTAACGTTGCAATTTTTGCCACTTTCCTTCACTCCTTCTGTTTATGTGCTCCCTTTCAGTATTCCACGAATTGGAAAGCTTAAACATCCGGATTACGGACGGAATTTCGAGACAAACGGATTTTCCGATTCCCAGAAACGGTACGGATAATGGACCGCTTCCTGTGAATTGCCGATGCCGACGCGCGGGCCGGTCGACACCGCATGCACAGCTTCGCCTTCAGCAATATAAAGCGGGCGCTCCGTGAAATGGTGGCCGTTATAGTCCATCGTGATGCCCATCGCTTTCGTCAGTTTACCGGGGCCGCTCGTCCATTGCTTCATCGGCATATGCTGCCCTCTGCGCTCCGCCATGAACTCGGCGCCTTCGACTGGCTCGACCGCGCGGATCAAAATGGCACGCGGCGTTTCTTCCGGCCCGCTGACGACATTCAATAATGTATGTGTATGCATCTGATACGTATACACGAGGCCCGACCTGCCGAACATCACTTCCGTACGTTTGGTGCGGCGGTTGCCGAAACTATGCGCAGCCCGGTCGTCTGCGCCCATATAGGCTTCGGTCTCGACGATCCTGCCGGCGACAATTCCACCGGGCAATTCATGGACCAAGATCTTCCCTAATAAATCACGCGACAAATCGAGTGTCGGCGCTTCAAAATAATTCGCCTCCAATGGCTCAAACATGCTAACCCCTCCTAACGGTATTATACCGAATGAGGGGCGGTCACTGCATCGATTAAGGGTTCAACGTCTTCAATACGGCCTTCATGGAATGCCTGAACAATCGCACTGCCGACGATAAAGCCGTCGACATCGTTACGCAGCCTATCGACGTGGCTTTCTTTCGAGATGCCGAATCCTGCATAGACGGGGACAGGGCTCAATTCCCTTACTTTTCGCGTGAAGGCGCCGACTTCTTCCGCCAACTCATCACGGCTTCCCGTAATGCCGGTCACGGTGACCGCATAAACGAAACCTTCCGCCTGCTTCAGAATTTCTTCCAGGCGGCTCTCGATGGTCGTCAAGGTGACAAGCTGGATCAGCACAAGTTCCTGCTGTTTCGCGAACGGTTCAATCAATTGGCGATGCTCAAACGGCAAATCCGGAATGATGACGCCTGAGGCCCCCGCTTTTTTCGCTTCCTGCGTAAAACGCTCCGCCCCGAAGCGAATGACCGGATTCAAATAGGTCATGATGATGAGCGGGACTTTCACTTCGAACTCAAAACGTTGCATTGCATCGAGCACTTTTTCCAACGTGATGCCTTCCGCAAGCGCACGGTTCCCTGCCGCTTCGATCGTCGGGCCATCAGCAACGGGATCCGAGAACGGGATGCCAACTTCAATCGCCGTCACCCCGCGTTCTTGCAGATGCCGGATCTGCTCACCAAGTTTTTCAATGCCGCCGTCGCCTGCCATGATATAGGCAACAAAAGCTTTATGCCCTGCTTGTTTCAGTTCTGCTAATCGTTTCATGACAGCCCCTCCAATTTTTCGGCGTATGTCGCCATATCCTTATCGCCTCTGCCGGACACGCAAATGACGAGCAATTCATCCGCTGTCATCGACTGCGCTTGTTTTTTTGCTTCCGCTACCGCATGGGCCGATTCCAAAGCCGGAATGATGCCCTCTAAGCGCGACATTTCAATGACCGATGCGAGCGCCTCATCGTCCGTGATCGCTTCATAAGTCACGCGCCCATTATCCGCCAGATGCGCATGTTCCGGCCCGATGCCTGGGTAATCGAGACCCGCGGAAATCGAATGCGCTTCCTGCACTTGCCCGGCATCGTCTTGCAATATCTTCATCATCGCCCCGTGCAGCACGCCTTCCGAACCTTTCGTCAAAGTGGCTGCATGGCGCTCGGTATCGACACCTTCGCCCGCCGCTTCGGCCCCGATCAAGCGGACTTTTTCATCGCCCACGAACGGATGGAACATGCCAATGGCGTTGGATCCGCCTCCGACACATGCGACAACCGCATCCGGAAGACGCCCTTCTTTCTCGAGGATTTGCCGCTTCGTTTCCTTGCCGATGACGCTTTGGAAATCGCGCACCATCGTCGGGAAAGGGTGCGGCCCAAGTGCCGATCCTATCAAATAGTGGGTGTCTTCAACATTGGTGACCCAGTAGCGCAACGCTTCATTCACTGCATCCTTGAGCGTGCCGCTGCCTTTTGTCACACTTTCCACTCGCGCGCCCAACAGTTTCATCCGGAACACATTAAGCTGTTGGCGTTTGATGTCTTCTTCGCCCATGAAGACGACGCAGTCCAAATCGAACAAGGCACAAATGGTAGCCGTCGCGACGCCGTGCTGGCCGGCCCCGGTTTCTGCGACGATTTTACGTTTGCCCATGCGCTGTGCGAGCAGCGCCTGGCCGATCGCATTGTTTACTTTATGCGCACCGGTATGGTTCAAGTCCTCGCGCTTCAAATAGATTTTCGGCCCACCCCACGCTTCGGTCATGCGCGCCGCAAAGGTCAGCGGCTGCTCACGTCCGACATATTCCTTCAGGTAATGGTGATATTCCTTTTGGAACTCATCGTCGTTTTTCGCCTCTTCATAAGCCGCTTCCAACTCTTTGACCGCTTTCATCAAAGTTTCAGGGACAAACTGGCCGCCGTAGCGACCGAAAAAACCTACTGGATCGATCGTCTTCTCTTGTGTTTTTTCCATCGAATCACCCTTTGCCTGTAGTATGAATTGCTGAATCTTCACTTCGTCTTTTCGGCCATCGGTTTCCACGCCGCTCGACACATCGACCATGAACGGAGCAGTTTGGCTGATGGCCGCTTGTACGTTGTCTCTATTCAAACCACCCGCTAAAATGAGGCGGCTATGATCCAAATTCACGTTTTCCAGGAGGCTCCAATCAAACACACGCCCACTGCCTCCCCGGTAGTCCGCGCCTGGTGCATCGACCAATACATAGTCCGCAATCGAGTGGTTCAGTTTTTTCACATCCTCCGGCGTGCGGATGGAGAACGCCTGAATGACCGGCACTTCAATGCGCCGGATCAATTCGTCCGGTTCATCGCCGTGCAATTGCACCATCGTCAGCGGCACCGTCTTGACGGCCTTGTCGATTTCTTCAAAGGAAGCGTTGACGAATACGCCGATCCGCTGCACGCCATTATTCGCGAGACGCGATAATTCCTGCGCCCGTTCGATCGATACACGCCGTTTGCTAGGGGCAAAGACGAAGCCGATGGCATCTGCTTGTGATGCGGCTTTAACGTGCTGCTCTTCCATCAACCCACAAATTTTAACACGTGTCATTGCGCTGCCTCCTGTCCTGTTGCCCGGCGGATCCAGCTTGCCGGATTTTCCGAACGCATCAACGCTTCCCCGACCAATACGCCTTGCGCGCCGAGTTCGTAGGCGCGGTGCGCATCCGCTGCATCGTTCATGCCGCTTTCGCTGATCAGCACCGAACCGCTGTCGAACGCAAATTTCTCAGCCAGTTCTGCCGTCCGCTCCAATGACACTTCAAAAGTTTTTAAATTGCGGTTATTGACGCCGATCAATTGTGCGCCGAGCGCTACGGCTTTTTTCAGCTCTGCTGCATCGTGCACTTCCACTAAAATTTCCAAGTTCAGCGACTCTGCATAGCTGAATAAACGTTCTAATTCTTCGTCAGAAAGGGCTGCGACGATCAATAGAATGATTGTCGCACCAGCCGCTTTCGCCCGTTCGATTTGGATTTCACTGACCATGAAATCTTTGCACAACACCGGCACCGAAACTGCGCGTGCCACTTTCTTCAAATCGTCGATGGACCCTTTAAAATATTGCTCATCCGTCAAAACGGAAATGGCGGCTGCGCCGGCCCCTTCGTATTGGCGGGCTTGTTCAACGACGTCCACTTCCATGCGGATGGCGCCTTTTGATGGGGATGCGCGCTTGATTTCCGAAATGACGCCGCGGCTTTTTCGCAAGCTGTCGATAAGTTTCGGTTTATTTGGAAATTGCTCAACAGCTGGATAACTGTCTTCATAAGTAGTGATTTCCTGCCGTTTCGTATCCATAATCTTATCCAATATCGTCATACGAGCACCCCCGATGCGAGGCGGTGCAGTTCATACACACGCGCCGTTTCGCCTGAAATGATTGATTTTCTTGCCTGGTGCACGCCTTCTGCAATGCTCGCGGCACGTCCGCTCACGTAAAGCACCGTTCCCGCATTCAGCGCTACCGTGTCCAAGTACGCGCTCGGCGTCCCGCCGATCACTTGCATGAAAATCTCGGCATTACGCTTCGAATCGCCACCGCGAATCGCCTCGATCGGCGCTGTCTCAAGCCCAACTTCGTGAGGATGGACCGTCATGCTGCGCTTGCCTTGTTCGTCAAAGACAATCAATTGGTTGGTTCCGGAAAGAGACAGCTCATCCAAGCCGCCAGCCCCGTGGACAATCGCCCCGCGCTTTCTGCCGAGGCGCATCAAGGCATCGGCCATCGGTTCCATCATATCCGGGCGGTAGACGCCGCTCATTTGGATGGCAATCGGCAAAGGATTGGCGAGCGGCCCGACCAAATTGAAGATGGTCGGCGTGCCGATTTCTTTGCGCACCTCGCGCAAGCCTCCGAGCGCTGGATGGATCGCCGGTGCAAACAAAAAGGCGATGCCCGTCTGTTCGACGAGTGCCGGCAGTTCGGTTACAGCCAATTGAGTGGATATCCCGATCTCTTCCAATAAATCCGAGCTGCCCGTTTTGCTGGAGACACTTCGGTTGCCATGTTTTGCGACGCTCATGCCGCAGCCCGCCAAGACAAAAGCCGTCAATGTGCTGATATTGAAGCTGAACGATTTGTCGCCGCCGGTGCCGCAAACATCCACCAGCTCACCCGCCACTTCCGGAAGCGCGACTGCTTTCTCCCGCATCGCCAGCACCATGCCGACCAGTTCATCGGCCGTCTCGCCCTTTTCGTGCAATTCGCTCAAGAATTCCTTCATCTGCTGGCGGTCCATGCGCCCTTCCAATAATTCCAATGCTTGCTGTTTCATTGTATGTTCATTTCTATGCTCTGCTCTGCTCATCTCAATCTCTCCTCGTCTCGTTTTTAAATGCAAAAATCCCCGCAACCGGGATCGATTCCGGTTGCGGGGACGGTTTTAACCGCGGTACCACCACGCATTAATGCATTTTGCACTCACTTAAACAGGCTTCTTAAGCCTTTCCCTTTAACGCAGGGATACGTCCGCCATACTCGCTTCCGCTTTCCGGCTGGCTCTCATAAGTCCATTCGCACAGCACTTCTAATCAGCTTCCACCACCCGCTGACTCTCTAAATAGAGGCCACTGCCTACTCGTCTCATTCCTCGATTTATACTCTTCTGTTCTCTTCTCTGCTAACTCTTCTCTCGAATAGACTTGCCGCTACCAACAAGTTGTCCTTCATACTAAAAGGTTTTGTATATTCTGTCAAGTGTCAAACTTCAAATCCTCCACATTCGCCGTTCAATCAAATTCACTTAGCGCACTCTGCTTGTTTTCATGCCTGTCGCCCGGCCGAGGAAAAAAGGATGCCGGTGCCGTTCAGCTGCAGTCAAAACCGGCGCTAAACAGCAATCATGGACGAGCGACAGCCCATACCACTCTTGCCAACTTTTCGATTTGAAAAACGCCTGGACCTGCCTGTGCTCCGGCGTGTCCGGCGCGCACTCTCCCCAAGACAGCCAGTCGGGCCGTCCCGCCAGTTTACAGAAATTGCGCCAGAACTTTTCCTCCAAAGCCCCAAGCGTCACGAAGCGTCCGTCTTTCGTTTCGTAAATCGCGTAGCTGATGTGGCCGCCGCCAATGTCCGGCACACCGTGCTCCGATAATCCCGCTTCCGCGTAAGCATCGTGATTCGGCAGAAACTCCGCCATCACTTCCGCAAGTGCAATATCCAGATAAGCCCCCTCGCCCGTCCGGAACTTTCGGATCAGCGCCGCGAGGATCTGCTCAGCGGCAAGCAATCCCCCAGTATAATCAGCGAGTGTATTGGTCGGATGCACTGGCCGGCCGATTTTATCGCGGAGTTGGTCCAAGGCACCCGAAAGCGCCAAGTAATTCAGGTCATGGCTGCCGAGATGCGCAAGCTCACCTGCTTGCCCATACCCCGATAGGGAGCAATAGACAATATCGCCTTTATACTCTTTGACACTTTCATAATCCAGCCCCAGCTTGTTCATGACGCCGGGACGGAAAGTTTCGATGAGAGCGTCAGCAGAACGCACGAGCTCAAGCACCTCGCGCTTGCCGCTTTCTGATTTCAAATCCAGCTGGACGATTTTTTTACCGGCATTATGCGCACGGTGCACCAGCCCGCCGCCCATCCTGCGTGATGGATCGCCGTTCGGCGGTTCGACTTTGATGACCTCCGCACCAAATTCCGCAAGCCGCATGCCGGCAAACGGCCCCGGCACATAATACGTCACATCCAGGACACGGACGCCAGACAATGCCTTTTCCATTTAGAGCCCCATCCGCTTGGCGATGATGGTTTTCATGATTTCATTCGAACCGGCATAAATCGCTGCGACCGGAATGTCCCGGTAGCGCCGGGCAATTTTGTATTCTTCCATATAACCGTAGCCGCCGTGCAATTGCATGCATTCACCCGATATTTTCTTCGCCGTTTCAGTCAGCCAGTATTTCGCCATCGACACTTTCGAGACGACGTCTTTTCCGGCCATGTGCTCTTCAATCAAAGATTCAAGGAACGCTTTGCCGAGTTCGATTTCGGTCGCCATTTCCACCAATTTGAATTGGGTGTTTTGGAATGCGCTGATCGGCTTGCCGAATGCTTTACGGGATTTTACATAATCGATCGTCATTTCGAGCATATCTTCCGATGCAATTTGCGCGGCAAGCGCCACGACGAGCCGCTCCTGCTGCAGCTTTTCCATCAAATAGGTAAAGCCTTTGTTTTCTTCGCCGACCAGATTGGCGGCGGGCACTTTGCAATCTTCAAAATACAGCTCGGACGTATCTTGCGCATGGAGCCCGACTTTATCAAGCTTGCGCCCTTTCGTGAAGCCTGGCGTCCCTTCTTCGACCATCAAGAGCGAGATGCCTTTATGCTTCGGTTCCGCCTTCGGGTCGGTCTTGACGACCACTAGCACATGGGTCGAATTGATGCCGTTGGTGATAAAAGTTTTTTGCCCATTGACGATGTAATGGTCGCCGTCTTTTACGGCCGTTGCGGAAATATTGGCGAGGTCGGACCCGGCGCCTGGTTCAGTCATCGCAATGGCGGTGATATACTTGCCGCTGATGCACCCCGGCAACCAGTCCTGTTTCTGCTGTTCTGTCCCGTATGCTTCAATATAAGGGACGGTAATGTCGTTATGCAGCCCGACACCCGTCAAGCTCGCCCCGACGCGCTCCATTTCTTCGCCGATAATGACGCCATAGCGGAAATCGAGACCGAGTCCCCCGTACTGTTCTTCGACTTGAGGGCATAAAAAACCCATCTCGCCGAGCTGTTTCCAGAACGATTTCGGGATCAGGCGGTCTTTTTCCCATTGCTCGTACTGCGGCACCGCTTCTTTTTCCAAAAACTTGCGCAAGGATTTGCGGAACATCGTATGTTCTTCTTCTTCAAAACGATATCTTCCCATTTCTCCCATTCCCCTTTTCTTACTTTATTTCGGCTGCATGCGGATCGCGCCGTCCAAGCGGATCACTTCGCCGTTCAACAACGGATTTTCCACAATGCTTTCGACCAATTTTGCGTATTCCGCAGGGCGCCCAAGACGCGCCGGAAACGGCACGGTCGCAGAAAGCGAAGCGATGGCCGTTTCCGGCAAGCCGTCGAACATCGGCGTTTTCATGAGGCCCGGCGCAATGGCCATGACACGGATGCCATCACGCGCCAATTCACGCGCAATCGGCAAAGTCATCGAGACGATGCCGCCTTTTGAGGCACTATAGGCCGCTTGCCCGATCTGGCCTTCAAATGCCGCGACGGATGCGGTCGAAATGATGACACCGCGTTCGCCGTTTTCATTCGGCTCGTTGGTTTGCATGGCCGCCGCCACAGCGCGCAATACATTGAAACTGCCGACCAAATTCACTTGAATGACTTTTTCAAATCGGTCGAGCGCAAGCGGCTGCCCTTTCGACACGACTTTTCCAGGTGTGCCGATGCCTGCGCAATTGACCAAAAGATTGACGCCACCGAGCTGGCCCACTGATTTCTTCACATTTTCTTCCACCTGAAGTGCGTTTGTTACATCTGTTTCTAAATAACTGACTTGCCCTTCACTGAAATCACCCATCACCTGTTGCGCACGCTTTTCGTTCAAATCAAAGATAATCGCACGCCCGCCGTTTTCAGCGATATGGCGCACGGTCGCTTCACCAAGACCCGATGCGCCGCCTGTCACGATGGCGGTTACTTTTGCAAAATCCATTCCATTCTCCCCTTTGCCGATGTCTTTCACTAATTATGTGAGTCTTTCGATGACGGTCGCATTGGCCATCCCCATGCCTTCGCAAATCGCAAGCAAGCCGTAGCGGCTACCAGAGCGTTCCAATTCATGCACAAGCGACACCAATAATTTCGTGCCGGTCGCACCGAGTGGATGCCCGAGTGCGATCGCGCCGCCGTTGACATTGAGCTTGTCCGGGTCTCCTCCGATATCCGATAGCCACGCAAGCGGAACAGGCGCAAATGCTTCATTCACTTCGTAGCGGTCCATATCTCCGATTGACAGCCCGGCTTTCTCCAGCACTTTTTTCGTCGCGGCGATTGGCCCCGTCAGCATCAAAGTTGGATCCGACCCCACAACCGCGCGGGCGAGTATGCGTGCTTTCGGTTTCAAACCGAGCTGATCGGCTTTTTCTTTTGACATCAATAAAACAGCGGACGCCCCGTCGCTCATTTGGCTGGCGTTGCCTGCCGTGATGACGCCTTGTTCATCGAAAGCCGGCTTTAACCCGGCGAGCACTTCTTCGGTCGTTCCAGGCCTCGGCCCTTCGTCTTTTGTGACTTTCTGAAAATCGCCTTGCTCATCCGGTACATCTACAGAAACGATTTCCTTATCGTATACACCTGCATCGATTGCGTTTTGTGCCCGTTGGTGGCTTTGTACAGAATAAGTATCCAGTTGCTGGCGGCTGAATCCCCATTTTTCAGCTATGCGTTCTGCAGACAAGCCCTGGTTGATGATTTCGTATTGATCGGTTAATTTTTTACTCGGTTTCGCCCCTTGCATATTGGAAAACATCGGCACGCGCGTCATGCTCTCGACGCCGCCCGCGATGACGACATCCATATCGCCGGACAGAATCGCTTGCGCTCCGAAATGCACGGCTTGCTGGCTCGATCCGCATTGGCGGTCGATGGTAACCCCCGGCACAAAATCCGGGAACCCGGCAATCAATGCTGCCGTTCTGGCGATATTGCCGCCTTGTTCGCCCGATTGCGAAACACATCCGAGAATGACGTCTTCCACGCTTCCTTTATCGACGCCTGCGCGGTTCACTAATTCTTCCAATACGACAGCTGCGAGTTCATCCGGGCGCATCTCCCGGAATTGCCCTTTGCGCCTGCCGACTGGCGACCGGACACCTTCAACGATAACTACTTCTTTCATTCATGATCACTCCTAATTTGATATCGCTTTCATTAAATTAAACTGAATTGAATGACTATTCACTCACCTTCGTTAATTGTACAAGAATCCTTAAAGGATTACTACATGAAAAAGGGGCAGACGAAATTTCAGGCAAACAAAAAAACCCTGCAGCCAATAGACTAACACAGTAAAATGAGACACTATAAAACACCTTCGAGATGGTACACTTACCACAAGTACTGAAATCGGAGGTGTTTTT
>NZ_JBGGNS010000008.1:0-24761 GCF_041320495.1 Planococcus sp. SSTMD024
ATACACGTTTTTGCCCATGCAAAAACACCTCCGATTTCAGTACTTGTGGTAAGTGTACCATCTCGAAGGTGTTTTATAGTGTCTCACTTTACTGTGTTAGTCTAAAAGCGCGAGGGGTTTCATTATTCAATCAAACGTAATGCGTGTGACGGTGTCTTTGTCCAATTTCTTGATCACTTCGATGATCAGTTTCACCGCATTTTCGTAGTCGTCGCGGTGCAGGATGCCTGCGTGTGAATGGATGTAGCGCGTCGCTACACCGATTGACAAGGCCGGCACACCGTTTGCCGTCAAGTGGATCGAGCCGGCATCTGTCCCCCCGCCTGCAATCGTTTCGAACTGGTACGGGATTCCTGACGCTTCCGCGGTATCGACAACCAACTCACGCAAGCCGCGGTGTGACACCATCGAGGCGTCGAACAACAGGATTTGCGGGCCGTCGCCCATTTTGCTGTTGGATTCTTTTGATGTGACGCCTGGCGTGTCTCCTGCGATACCCACATCCACTGCAAACCCGATGTCCGGCTGGATGAATGAAGTCGCCGTTTTCGCGCCGCGCAAGCCGACTTCTTCCTGGACCGTTCCGACGCCATACACGACGTTCGGGTGGTCAACGCCTTTCAAGCCTTTCAAGACATCGATGGCGATGGCGCAGCCAATGCGGTTGTCCCAGGCTTTTGCCATCAACAGCTTGTCGTTGTTCATGACCGTGAACTCGAAGTAAGGAGTGACCATATCGCCTGGCGTGACGCCCCATTCTTTTGCTTCTTCACGCGAAGAGGCACCGATATCGATGAACATGTCCTTGATTTCCACCGGTTTTTTGCGTGCTTCCGGAGACAGGATATGCGGCGGTTTGGATCCGATAACGCCGGTGATTTCTTTGCCGCTGCGCGTCGTGATCGTTACGCGTTGAGCGAGCATGACCTGGTTCCACCAGCCGCCGACCGTTTGGAATTTCAAAAATCCTTTGTCGTCAATCTGGGAAATCATGAAGCCGACTTCATCCAGGTGCCCTGCGACCATAATCTTCGGCCCGCCTGCAAGCCCTTCTTTTTTAGCAATTAAGCTGCCGAGATTATCCGTCTCGATCGTATCGGCAAACGGCTCTATGTATTTCTTCATAACCTCGCGGGATTGGCGTTCGTTGCCGGGAATGCCATTCGCATCTGTAAGTTCTTTCAACATTTGTTGTGTTTCATCTAATTTCGACATTATTTCGACCTCCTAAATAGTCATTGCTTTTTCAGTATATAGGAAAGCGGTTACGTTATCAAAAGATTCATTCAATACCCTTGCTGCTGGCGTTTGTAGTTGGTTTCATTCTTTTCTACATATGCTGTCAGCACGTCCTCGTAGCTGAAGCCGAGCGCTTCTGCCAGAGCGCCAAACGTCCGCCATAAGTTTTCGTATTTTTCCGAGGTCGCTTGTTCTGCAAAGCGGCCGACTTCTTGATGCGCAGAAAGGAACAGTTCCGTCAAGTCTTGTTCATTCGCCGGCGCTGGCCATTTTTCCAGTGAATCAAAGCCTTTCTCAATACCGAGCGACAGGATAAAGTGAATGCAGTCGACGTACTCCTCTAGCAAAATGCTTTTATCTGACGTGCCTTTCGTGCTCCAGAACTTGAAGCACCTCGTTTCGTTCGCAAGCTCCGATAATTCCACTTGAAGCGCCAGCACTTTCTTGCGGAATACGGATTCCTCAACGTTTCTGTTCGTTTGGATATAGCGGTCGAGCTCGCGCTGCATGCGGAATAATTCCTGAAGGTTCATAGATTTTCCTCTTTTCCATAAAAATAGTGAAACTTCCAAGCTTCTGTTACGTATTATACACAAGACTATCTTGATAAGGGGGCAATCCGATGGCATTTTTGATCCGCTTGATCATCATCGCCTTGATCATCTATCTGTTTTACCGTCTCCTGAAATTCATTTTTGACCCAAAGCGCAAGCTTGATGCCGCGCTTGAATCCGGCACTTATTATTTCCATGACGACGTAGGGAACGTCCGCAAGAACTTTTTCATCGCCATGCGCGGCGTCCTGTTTGAAGGCGAGAAATATCTAGGGACCACAAAAGAGGCTTTTGATGTCGTGTCCATTTTCATCTGGACGGAGACACCCGACAAGCTGATCGGCTTCTCTAAAGAGGATTTTCATTTTCTGGAGAAGGAAATCCGCATGAATTATCCGGATGCCGACATTTCCTGGAAAAGCCCAATCGAACAATTGATGAAAAAAGAGGAAGAAGCCTGAGCTTCTTCCTCTTTTTTATTGAGCTGCAACCCAAACAAGGAGGATTGCCTGCATCAAGGCTAAAGCAAAGAATCCGATGCGGAAATTCGTATGCTTCGTTTTATGCCTGAAGAGCATCATTCCTGCGTATGCCCCGATACCGCCGCCGATTGCTGCGGCCAGCCACAGGCGTTTTTCAGGGATGCGCGGTCCACGCGCTTGCGCCTGCCGTTTGTCTGCCCACATCATGACAAAGGCAAAACTCGACATGGCGGCCAAATAAGCTGCCAAAATGATCATTATTTTCCCTCCCGACCCGTTTCAACAAAAAAAGGCCGGCAATTAGCCGGCCTTCCTTCTCTTCAACCAGGCGCTAGGCCCATGGTGAATTAGTTGTTAGATGCTTTTTTCGCTTGGTCAACCAAAGCTGTGAAAGCAGCTGCATCAGATACAGCGATTTCAGCTAGCATTTTGCGGTTGATGTCGATGCCAGCAAGTTTCAATCCGTGCATCAAGCGGCTGTAAGAAATGTCGTTCAAACGAGCTGCTGCGTTGATGCGCGTGATCCACAATTTGCGGAAATCACGTTTTTTGTTGCGACGGTCACGGTAAGCATAGTTACCTGACTTCATGACTTGTTGGTTCGCTACTTTAAATAGTAAGTGTTTAGAACCGTAATAACCTTTAGCTAATTTTAATACTCTTTTACGACGCTTGCGCGTCACTGTTCCGCCTTTTACGCGTGGCATATTGAATTACCTCCTGCTTGAATATGAAAAATTCGATTTTTGTAGTTGTTGGTGTTGTCTAGACTGCAGCGCCCAGATTCTCGGGGTCATAAGTCCAAGCGGCTGTGCGGCAAAAAGCGCCGCTTCGCCTCTTCGCTTTATGCCCGTCGAATCTAACCGGGCGCTTACGCTTTTCTAGTTTTACTTCATGTTGTAGATCAAAGATTTGATGCGTTTCAAGTCGCCTGCAGAAACCAATGAGCCCTTACGGAGCTTACGTTTTTGCTTAGTTGACTTGTTTGCGAACAAGTGGCTTGTGTGGGAACGGTTGCGTTTTACTTTACCAGTTCCAGTTTTCTTGAAGCGTTTAGACGCTCCACTGTGGCTTTTCATTTTCGGCATTTCGGGTTCCTCCTAAACAATTATGCTATTATTCCTTCTCGTTGACCGGGTTCAGCATCAAGAACATGCTGCGGCCTTCCATTTTCGGGCGCTGTTCAACCGTCGCGACTTCCTTGCACTCTTCTGCGAAGCGTTCAAGGACGCGTTGTCCGATTTCTTTGTGCGTGATCGCACGGCCTTTGAAACGGATTGAAGCTTTCACTTTGTCGCCTTTTTCAAGGAACTTGATGGCATTGCGGAGCTTCGTGTTAAAATCGTGGTCATCGATGCCAGGGCTCAAACGAACCTCTTTAACATTGATGATTTTTTGGTTTTTACGAATTTCGCGCTCTTTCTTTTGCTGTTCAAATTTGAACTTGCCGTGGTCCATGATCCGTGCGACCGGCGGCTTAGCTTGAGGAGCCACTAGTACTAGATCCAAGTTGACACGAGCTGCAATCTCGAGCGCCTCGTTGCGTGATTTGATTCCGAGCTGTTCACCATTTTGGTCAATAACCCGTAATTCACGTGCACGAATGCCTTCGTTTACATTGTTGTCTCTGCTAATAATGATCCACCTCCGGGTAGTGTCGCGAATAGCTTAAATGTGTAAACCGGACGATCCGGTTCACAGGCGCAAACAAAAAGCGGGCGAACCCCGAGGAGTCCGCCCGCCATAATATGACACATGCTAACTGCATGTAAAAGTCAATCGTGTCTACCTGCCAACAATCGGTCGATCAGGTGAGAAGCGGGCGCTCCTGCTTGCACATATAAGTATTCAATAACCTAAATAAGAATATCACGCAGCGCTTTTACTGTCAAGCACTTTAGCGAAGTTCGGATTGAACGAGTTTAAGGAAGTCTTCAAATGGCATGCTCTCCGAGTTCTGCTCGCCGTATTTGCGGACATTGACCGAGCCGCTTTCGAGTTCCTTATCGCCGATAACGAGCATATAAGGAACTTTCTGCATCTGTGCTTCGCGGATTTTATAGCCCAGTTTTTCATCGCGCTCATCGATGTCGACGCGCAATTTATGCTGCTGCATTTTTTCCTGAAGCTCTTTTGCGTATTCGCTGTGCACATCAAGCGATACCGGAATGACCTCCACTTGTACCGGCGCGAGCCAAGTTGGGAAGGCGCCTTTGTATTCTTCGATCAGGAATGCGACGAATCGTTCCATGGTCGAGACGACGCCGCGGTGGATGACGACCGGGCGGTGCTGTTTGCCGTCTTCGCCGATGTATGTCAAATCGAATTTCTCCGGCAATAGGAAATCAAGCTGGACAGTCGACAATGTTTCTTCTTTGCCGAGTGCCGTTTTCACTTGAACGTCGAGTTTCGGCCCGTAGAATGCCGCTTCGCCTTC
This sequence comes from Planococcus sp. SSTMD024, assembly GCF_041320495.1. Classification (NCBI taxonomy): domain Bacteria; kingdom Bacillati; phylum Bacillota; class Bacilli; order Caryophanales; family Caryophanaceae; genus Planococcus; species Planococcus sp. SSTMD024. The sequence continues at coordinate 4,713 of NZ_JBGGNS010000008.1, forward strand.
TGCTTCAAAATAATCGAGGCCGAGTTCATCCATCGCTTCTTTCAGCATCGATTGCGCACGGTTCCACATCGCGTCATCGTCATAGTATTTTTCTTTATCCGCCGGGTCGCGGTAAGACACGCGGAACGAATAATCTTTCAGATCAAAGTCCTTGTACACTTCGATGACGAGATTGACGACGCGTTTAAATTCCTCTTTGATCTGGTCCGGGCGCACGAATAGATGCGCATCGTTCAATGTCATGCCGCGCACTCGTTGCAAACCGGACAAGGCACCGGACATCTCGTAGCGGTGCATCAAGCCAAGTTCTGCGATACGAATCGGCAATTGGCGGTAGGAATGAATTCCTTGCTTGTAGATCATCATATGATGCGGGCAGTTCATCGGGCGCAGCACTAGATCTTCATTGTCCATTTGCATGACCGGGAACATGTTCTCCTGGTAATGGTCCCAGTGGCCGCTAGTCTTGTACAGTTCGACACTGCCCATGACCGGTGTATACACGTGGTCATAGCCCATGCGCTCTTCTTTGTCGACAATATAGCGTTCGATGATGCGGCGGATTGTCGCGCCCTTCGGCAGCCACATCGGCAAGCCTTGCCCGACTTTTTGGGAGTTCATGAACAAATTGAGCTCTTTGCCGATTTTACGGTGGTCGCGCTCTTTCGCTTCTTCCAGCATTTCAAGATGGGCTTTCAATTCTTCTTTTTTGAAGAAAGCTGTTCCGTAGATGCGCTGGAGCATTTTGTTATCGCTATCGCCGCGCCAATAGGCACCTGCGACACTCAGTAATTTAAATTCTTTCAATTTCCCAGTCGATGGCACGTGGATGCCGCGGCACAGGTCGAAAAATTCGCCTTGTTCGTAGATCGACACTTGCTCATCTTCAGGAATCGCTTCCAGAAGCTCCAGCTTGTAAGGGTCGCTGATCGCTTCAAAGCGCTGCTGTGCTTCATTTCTCGACACTTCCACGCGGACGATGTCCAAGTTTTCGTTAATGATTTTCTTCATTTCTTTTTCAATGAGCGGTAAATCTTCAGCAGTAATCGCCGACTCTGTGTCGATATCATAATAGAAGCCGTTTTCGATGACCGGCCCAACGCCAAGCTTGGCATCCGGATACAGGCGCTTGACTGCTTGAGCCATCAAATGTGCTGAACTGTGGCGAAGAACTTCCAATGCTTCTTCGGATTCCGGTGTGATGATCGCGATATCGCCGTCCTCTTCAAGTGGCGCTTTCAAGTCAACCAAGTTGCCGGAAAGTTTGCCCGCTACTGCTTTTTTGCGAAGGCCAGGGCTGATCGACTGTGCGATTTCTTCTGTAGATGTTCCTTTGGCGAACTCTTTTACTGCGCCGTCTGGAAATGTTAATTGAATCATGTCTGCCATATGAATCTCTCCTTTAAATTTTGTCGGGTGAATCGCGAACCACAGGGTCTGGTTCAGCTCTTCCATTTCTGTTGGTGTCCAGCTTCAGCTGCCTGCCTCTCGGGTCGTAAGCCAGTTTCCCTGTGCGGCATAAAGCGCCGCTTCGGGAACCCTGCTTACGCCTGTCGGAGGGCCACAGGATGTGGGTCAGCTAACCGTTGCGACAGGACGTCGCGTCCTTAGTTTAGCTTCCGCTTTCGGCAGCTTCCGCTTTTCTTGGTGTCTAGCTTCAGCGCCTAGCTCCTCGGGGTCTTAAGTCACCCTGGCTGCGCGGCATAAAGCGCCGCTTCGAGAACCCGGCTTACGCCTGTCGGAGGGCCACAGGATGTGGGTCAGCTAAGCGTTGCGACAGGACGTCGCGTCCTTAGCTTAGCTTCCGCTTTTGGCAGCTTCAGCTTTTCTTTTTGCCCACACAAAAAGCCCCATCCCAAAAGGGACGAAGCTCTGTTCGTGGTTCCACCCTTCTTCTCTTCCACGCAGTTTTTGCGCGCGGAATGAAGCTCTGCATCGGCTAACGGGCCGGTACCGTCGCCTGCTACTGGTGTTCGCAGGCGCTGCTCGAAGGGGGTAAACAAAAACGCTGTGCCGGGAAGCTTTCAGCCGCGTCTTCCCTCTCTGTGTGCCATGCGTGATCGCTCATGTCCTTGTCATTGCATGTAAATCATTATTGATGATTCTTACTATACGATGAAAAAAATCAAAAGGCAATAGTTTCTGTTACTTGTTGCGGCGGTTTTCGCCTTCAAGTTTGACTGGTACGGTCAATGCCTGGATCCGTTCCATGATACGCGCTGCTTTCAAGTCTTCTTTTTCGCCGCGTTGGGAATAAGTCAAATGATGGGCGAGTTCAGAATAGCTGAAGTTCGAGCTCATGAAAGTCGGCAATTTTTCCGCCATCCGGTAATGAAGGATTGTTCCGAGTACCTCGTCGCGCGTCCAGCTCGACATGGCTTCAGCCCCGATATCATCGAGCATGAGCACATCAGCTTTTTTGACGTATTCGATTTTCTCCTGCAGTGTATGGTCGCCGATCGCTTGTTTCATTTCGCGCATAAATTCCGGCACGAACACGAGAACCGTTTTCACATTGATCTCCGCGAGTTCATTTGCGACTGCGCTCAACAAATAGGATTTTCCAGTTCCGAATTTGCCATATAAATACAAGCCTTTTTCCGGGAGCGAGTCCGGGCCTGTCGCTTTCTCCAGAAACTCATCAACTGCACGAAAAGCAGGAAGCCTGCGGTCGTCCAGCTCGAAGTTTTCAATTCTCGCCGCCATTACTTCTTTCGGCATATACATGCTGTGAATCAATGACGAAGCATGGCGCATATTGTCTTCAGCGGTCTTCAAACGGCATTTTGTGTACGAGATGCCGATATTGCCGCGTTCCAATACGAGATTTGGTTCGAAGCCCTTCAGATGATTGATGCAGCCGCCGAGGTTTGGGCATTTGTTACAGTCATGCGATTGGTCAATATATTCGTATAGCTTGCCCATCCCTTTTTCCACTGTCGGCCCGTCGATTTCCTCTTCGTGTTCTTTCAGGAATTTGAGGACGCCGGGATGTTCCAGCACTTCTTTCTTCATCGCATCGTAGCGCTCGGAAAATGAGGGCGCATTGACCACTCGTTTCATCGTTTCACGAATCGGTTCCATCTAATCACCCTTTCTTTTCTTCAACGCAAGCTTCGCAAGCAATTTCTGCTTTTCCTGTTCGAGCTGTTCACTGGAAGCTCCTTGCACAGGGGTTTCCGCTTCATCTTTCTTGTTGAACCATTCAGGCAGTTTTTCTTCCCGGATCGGCTTGCGCCCGGAAGATGACGCCCTTTTCGGCGCGGCGCCTGATTCGTTTTTCCATTTCATGTACTGTGTATGCTCGATGCGGGCAAATTCCATCGCCTGCTTGGCCGTGGTGACATTTTTTCTCAACCAATGCGATGCGATTTTTTCCACATACGCTTTCGTTAATTTCATGTCCGTGCGCAACAAAACATATTGAAGCAACACGTTGACGACCGCCGGCTCCATGCCGTGCTGCGTCACCAATTGGTTCGCCAATTGCACATCGGCCGGAAGCGGTTCTTTGCCGTCGGCGATATCGCGCAGTACTTGAAGCGGCGATGTCGATTCAAGATATGCGATCAACTCGTCTTCTTTGTTTGCAGGCGCTTGTTGCGTGTCAGGTTGTTGCGTTTTTGGTTCTGCCTTTGTGACCGGCTCGAGTTTCGGCGCGGTCGTTGTGACGGTCATTTTATAATAATCGGAAGCGGCTTTTCGCAGCCCTTCCTCATCTATTCGGTAATCATCTTCGATCGCCAGCAATACGACCTTTTGCATTTCAAGTGGGCCGAAACCATAAAGGAACGAAAGTTTCACGATGAAATTGCGGATGGCGGGCGTCAATACTCGCTTTGGCACGAGCTGTTCGGAAAGTCCTTGGCGCAGCAGCGCAAAGTCAAAGTCCTGCTCCATTCCGTATTCCCCGTCCGTCCGTGATTCGAGCTCTTTTTGGTCTGCCGGATAACCGGCCTTCGCATGCACCGGCTGGAAGATATCCGTGAAAGTCCTCGAGACTTCCTCGTATCCTTCAGCGAGCGGAGTCTGGATGACAAAACGGTCGCGGACGCGGCGGTAAGACGATTCCCCGATCTTGCTGAACAGGAACATCGACAACAGCGGATCAGCAAAAAAGCTTTTCGGATCGAGCGGCGGGCACAGTTCATATATGAAAGAACGGTCTTCCCCGTCTTTCCGGAAAGTTTTCAATAAGCCGATCGCCTCCAGTTGGATGCGGGATTCAAAGATCGCTTTGACCGGTTTTCCGAGCGTGTTCATCAATGTATAATGCGTTGAATCCACAGACCGCATTTCCCCTTCTGCCCAAAGCGTCAAGTAAAGCGAGATGGCGTCCGACCCGACCATCGGCTGATAAAGCAGCGTCAGCAATTGGCGGTCGTAGTTGGAGAAAGGATAAGGCATGCGGATCCGGTACAAGTCGGCGGGCTGGAGTTCTTTGAACATCATCATGTCGTCACCGCCTTATTTGCTGTCCTTGTCGCCTGGATTGCGGTCAAGCAGATCCTTAAGTTCATCGATGAAGACCGTAATGTCTTTGAACTGGCGATAGACAGAAGCGAAGCGCACATAAGCGACTTCGTCGATATCCGCCAAGCGGTTCATGACCAATTCACCGACTTCTTCCGATTTCACTTCAGGATTGCCGCTTCGGCGAAGTTCTTTTTCGATATCGAAAACGACCCCTTCTAGCATATCGAGCGAGACTGGGCGTTTTTCACAAGCGCGAATCAAGCCGCGTAACACTTTTTCCCGGCTGAACTCTTCGCGGGAGCCATCTTTTTTCACGACGATCAGCGGCATCTCTTCCACCTTCTCGAACGTGGTGAAGCGGTAACCGCACGCTTCGCATTCACGGCGCCTGCGGATTGATTTCATTTCATCTATTGGCCGCGAATCTACTACGCGGGTGCCGTTATGCTGGCAAGCTGGACATTTCATGGTAGACATCTCCCCGAAAATTCTCTATCTGGTAGTAACAGTATAACAAAAATATTCCCTAAACATTAGAAAAAGCAGAGGATTTTCTCCTCTGCTTGTGTTTTGCGTTATTAATGGCCAGTTACACTGTCAGTGACACTTTGGTCGCTCCAGCACCGACTGGTCCCATGCCGCGTGGCACTTCAGTTACTTCGCTTTGTTTTGAATCCAAAGCTTGCGCGATGTAATCAGCTGCAATTGTCGGATCGAGATCTCCGCAAGTATACACATCGACACTCGCATACCCGTGTTCCGGGAAGCTGTGGATAGTCAGGTGTGATTCCGAAATGATGACTACGCCGCTGACACCCTGTGGTGCAAATTTATGAAAAGCGACTTCGCGGATTTCCGCACCTGATTTGAGTGCAGCATCGACAAAAGTCTTTTCGATATAATCCATATCGTTCAATTTGTCAAAATCACACTGCCAAAGTTCTGCGATTACGTGACGTCCCATAGTTTCCATGGTTCGTTTCCCCCTTTGATAACATTTTGGTTTTGCGCAAAATATTCAAAGTTGACTACCACGGGGGAAAGTTAGTCCAGAGAGGTCCTAACCCTTTAAGCAGTCATAAGAATAATAATATACGCTCCTAATTCCTTGCTCTACATAATAAATAGAATTGAGAAGTGGCAGCCGTTTTTGGCTACGATTCATAGTATATGATGAATGTTTTCTAAATGCAATAAATAAATGCTCTATCGGAAATTTTTTTCAAAGTATAGACAAAAAAAGAGCCCGCTTTTCAATAAGAAGAAAAGCGGGCTCTTTTTACATTATTTTGAAGCGACAGCCATAGAATTAGCTACTTTTTTCATCAAGTCGACCACGCGTGCGGAGTAGCCCCATTCGTTATCGTACCAAGCGAGCACCTTCACTTTGCGGTCGCCCATGACAATGGTCGTCAAGCCGTCAACGATTGCGGATTTCGGGTTTGTATTGAAGTCAATTGATACAAGCGGCTCCATCGTCAAATCAAGGATGCCTGCAAGCGCCCCTTCGGATGCTTCCGTGAACGCGCGGTTGACGTCTTCGACTGTGACATCCTGTTGGACATCGACGACAAGGTCAACGAGCGAGACATTCGGCGTCGGCACGCGAAGCGCCAGGCCATGCAATTTTCCTTCGAGTTCAGGGAGAACCAGCGACAAGGCTTTGGCAGCTCCTGTTGATGTCGGGATGATCGACTGGGCACAAGCACGCGCACGGCGAAGATCCTTATGCGGGTTATCCAAGTTCTTTTGATCATTGGTATACGCATGGACAGTCGTCATCAAACCGTTTTCAATGCCGAATGCATCATTCAACACTTTTGCGACAGGAGCCAAGCAATTCGTCGTGCAGCTGGCGTTCGAGATGATGTCGTGTTTTTCGACATCCAATTTATCGTCATTGACGCCCATGACGATTGTGATGTCTTCATTTTTGCCAGGCGCCGTCAGGATGACTTTTTTCGCCCCTGCTTCCAAATGAAGCGCAGCTTTATCGCGCGAGTTGAATTTGCCGGTGGCTTCAATGACGATATCGACGCCCATTTCCTCCCATGGAAGTTTCAATGGATCGCGTTCACTGACCAGTCGGATACGCTTTCCGTTTACAACCAACGCATTTTCTTCCGCTTTCACTTCACCGGAGAAGGTGCCGTGGTTTGTGTCATACTTAATCAAGTGGGCAAGTGTTTCTGCCGGATAACTGGCGTTCACCGCCGAAATTGTTACGTCATCCATCAATACCGCTTGTCTGAAAACCATACGGCCAATGCGGCCAAACCCGTTAATTGCAATCGAAACTGTCATGTATTTGTCCCCCAATTAAATAAGTCATACTCAAATTTTTAATTCGATATATAGTATAACACATTATTCACTTTAGAGAACCTGAAAAAGAAAGAAAGCGCATACTTTTTTACGGATGTGTCAGCCACTTGTCCAATACGCGCATTAATTGGCGTTTTGTGTCATCGACAGAACCGTTATTATCGAGCACTTCATCCGCGCCTTGTTCTTTGACACTCATCGGCAATTGCGACGCGATCCGTGCTTTCGCCTCCTGTTCAGCCATTCCGTTGCGCTCCATGAGGCGCTTTAATTGTTCTTGCTCCGATACGCTGACGACCAGGATCTTGTCGACCATGTGTTGGAGTTTACTTTCGAATAACAGCGGAATGTCCATGATAACGGTTTCATATCCTTCAGCCAAAAATGCTTGGCGCTGCCTAAGCATTTCCCGGCGTATTGCCGGGTGGATGATGTCATTCAGTTTTTTTCGGCTCGCCGGATCATTGAAGATGATCGCCCCGACTTTCTCGCGGTCCATCGACCCGTCGGCACGTATCACTTCAGGACCGAATGCTTGCTCGATGCTCTGCAAGGTTTCCGTTCCGGGTTCGACGACTTGCCTGGCGACCAGATCTGCGTCAACGACCGGATATCCCAATTCCTTGAGCATCTGCGAGACGGTGCTTTTGCCGCTCGCGATGCTGCCAGTCAATCCAATGATCATCTGTACTCCTCATTTCTGGCAAGACGGGCAATAGACAGACGCCCGGCTCGCGATTTTCACTGTTTTGGTCTCTGTCCCGCAAACCGTGCACGCTTTCTTGCCGTACATGCCAAAACGGTTCTGCATGCTGCCCGACTCCCCGTTGATGTTGCGGTAATCGGAGATCGTGCTGCCCCCCGCTTCGATGCTCTCGAGCAATATCGCGGCAATGGCTTGAAACAATTCAATTTTCCGCTTGCGGCTGATACGGTTTGCGGCACGCTTTGGATGGATCTTCATGCGGAACAAGGCTTCGGTAGCGTATATATTGCCACATCCTGAGATGACCGTGCCGTCCATGATGACTTCCTTGATTGGCTTGTTGCGGAATTTCGGGCTTTCCGATTGTTGCAAAAACCATTCCAGTGCCCCATCAGCAAACGGCTCCGGCGCCATCAATAAGAGCGGCGGAAAATCCGCTTCCGTATCCAGCACACGCATTTCCCCGAAACGCCGGATATCCGAGAACGCCAACAGGTTGCCATCATCGAGTGTCAGCACCACATGGACGTGGCGCCTGAACTTATCTTCAGGGATCGACAGCAGGCTATCGACGAAAAACCACGCTCCCGACATGCCCAGATGATTGACGAGCAGGAATTCCTGCTCGTTTTTCATGGTCATGTAAATATATTTGCTGCGCCGTTCGACGGCGAGTATTTGGGCACCGGCCAGGCGGTCTTGAAAATCATCTGCTTCGATGCGCTTCAAGATCGCTTCCTTACCCGCTTTCTTTGATTTTCGGATCGTATCGGACACATCGACCGAGACGATGCGCTTGCCGATCGATACGGGGCGTATTTGCCGGACCACCCCTTCTACTTCCGGAAGTTCCGGCATCGCACATTCCTCCTTATTTCGTATCGTACCAAGTGTCGCCTGAAGCGATGTCGACTTTCAATGGCACATTGAGTTTCACAGCCGACTCCATCACTTCCGGAACCAATTCCATGAGTTTTTCGAGTTCTTCAGCAGGTGCTTCAAAGATCAGTTCATCGTGCACTTGCAAGATCATCTTCGACTGCAGCCCTTCGCGTTCAAGCGCGATATCCATTTCAATCATCGCCTGCTTGATGATATCGGCGGCACTTCCTTGAATCGGCGTATTCATCGCAGTGCGTTCCGCAAAACTGCGCAAATTGAAGTTTGAACTGTTGATGTCCGGCAAATAGCGGCGGCGGTTCATCAAGGTCGTGACAAAACCATCCTTTTTTGCCTGTTCAACAATGGACGTCATATAGCCTTGCACTCCCGGGAAGCTGGATAGATACTTTTCAATGAAATCAGCCGCTTCTTTCCTGGTGATGTCTAGGTTTTGGGACAAGCCGTAATCGCTGATGCCGTAAACAATCCCGAAGTTGACTGCTTTGGCGGCGCGGCGCATGTCCGGAGTCACTTCTTCCAGTGTTACGTTAAAGACATCGCTCGCCGTTTTCGTATGGACATCGAGATCCGCTTTAAACGCTTCGATTAAGCTTTCGTCTTTTGACATGTGGGCGAGTACACGCAATTCGATCTGTGAATAGTCTGCTGCGACCATGACCCACCCCGGTTCTGATGGGACGAACGCTTTGCGGATTTTGCGGCCTTCTTCCAGGCGTACAGGGATGTTTTGCAAGTTCGGGTTCGTGGAACTGAGCCTGCCGGTCGTCGTCAAAGCTTGCTGGAAACGGGTATGGACCTTGCCGTCCTGGTGGATTTCTTTCAATAACCCTTCGATATACGTCGACAACAATTTGCCGAGCTGGCGGTACATCAAGATATGATGGATGATCTCATGTTTGCCTTCTAATTTCTCCAGCACATCCGCTGCAGTGGAGTAGCCGGTTTTGGTCTTTTTGATTGCGGGCAAGCCCAATTGCTCGAAAAGAATAAGCCCGAGCTGTTTTGGCGAATTGATATTGAATTCCTGTCCGGCAAGTGAATAGATTTCCTGTTCAATCATGCCGAGCTTGCGCTTCAATTCTACGCCCATGTCAGCCAATTGTTCGCGGTCCACTTTGACCCCGAGCGATTCCATTTGCCCAAGCACTTTTGCGAGCGGCAGCTCCAACTTGTCGTACAAGTCGAATTGTTCATTTTCCTCGAGCTTCTTGACCACTATTGGGCGCACGTTGAAGATCGCTCTCGCTTTTCTCGCCATGTGCTCATTTAAGTCAGCCGCTGCAGGAACTTTTTTCTTCGCCCCTTTGCCGTAAACCTGTTCGTTGGTCGATACATCCGAATAGCCGTATTCACGGACAATATCAGCCAAGTCCGTGTATTTCAGCGACGGATTGACAATATAGGCGCCGAGCATCAAATCGAAGTCGACCCCGTCGATTTTGATCCCTTTTCTGAGGAATGCTGCTGTCGCCGCTTTGGAATCCGACATATACTTCTTGGCGGCTTCATCTTCAAGCCAGGCTTTCAGCGCATCCGACTCCACCACTACTTCCATCGGGATGACATACGTCGCTTTTTCGGATGCCAATGAAACACCAAGCAAATCACAGCTATGGTAATGCTCGTCGTATAATTCCAAATGGACCGCCATGCCATCCTCAAGAAGGCTCGCATCGACAGTTTCAAGGACTTTAAAATGCAAGTCCTCCTTTTCGGTTTCCTCAGCCGTATAATCCAGCTTTTCGAGCAAAGATTTAAAGGCGAGTTCATTCCAGATGCGCACCAGCTCATCTTGGTCCGGACCAGCATAATCGAGTTCATCGATCGACACTTCCACTGGCGCCTGGCGTTCGATTGTCGCCAGTTTTTTGGATAGATAGGCAAGCTCTTCATTTTCCACGAGCTTTTCCTTCATCTTGCCTTTTTGTTCCTCGATCGCCTCATAGACGCCTTCCACCGACCCGTGTTTGGCGAGCAGCTTCAAAGCCGTTTTTTCCCCGACGCCCGGAACGCCCGGAATGTTATCGGAGGAATCGCCCATCAAGCCTTTCATATCGATGATCTGAAGCGGCGTCAGGCCGTATTTTTCCTGGATATGGTCCACTGTATATTTCTCGATATCGGTGATGCCTTTGCGGGTGATGTAGACGACCGTCGAATTCGAGGCGAGCTGCGTCAAATCCTTGTCGCCGGAAACGACAACGACCTGGTCGCCTGCCTGTTCGGCTTGAAGGCTTAGCGTGCCGATGATATCATCCGCCTCGTAATTATCAAGTTCGTATTGTTTGATTTGGTATGCTGAAAGCAGCTTGCGCAAATATGGGAATTGTTCGGACAGTTCCGGCGGTGTTTTTTGCCGGCCGCCTTTGTATTCTTGATAGGCTTCGTTGCGGAAGGTGGTTTTCCCGGCATCGAATGCCACCATCATATGTGTCGGCTTTTCTTCCTCCAATAGCTTTTGCAGCATCGTCGTGAAGCCGTACACCGCATTCGTATGCACTCCGTTGTCGTTCGTCAATAATGGCAGCGCGAAAAATGCGCGGTATGCCAAGCTGTTGCCATCGAGCAATAAAATTTTCTTTGACACAAAATTACCCCTTTCCATAAAAAAAGCCGTCATTCCCTTTATTTTACCACGCAGGCAAATAGAAGAGAAATGACGGCTCATCAGCTATTCAAGATTTCCGGATAACAGTCGTGCATAAGGCGAATCCGACGGCATGATGATGACCGTATCTTCACCGACCGTTTTCGAATACGATTCGAGTGAACGGTATAGCTCATAAAATTCCGGGTCTTTTGAGAACGATTCGTTGTAGATCTGGGCGGCTTCCGCTTCCCCATCCGCCTGGATCAAAGCCGCTTCTTTTTTGGCGGTCGCGATGACTTCCTGTGCTTCGCGGTCGGCTTGCGCTTCGATTTCACGTTTGCGCGCATCGCCTTGCGACAAATAATCCTGTGCAGTCGAATCCCGCTCCGAGATCATGCGCGTAAAGACGGCTTGTTCGTTTTCTGCCGGCAAATCGGTGCGCTTCATGCGGACGTCGACAACTTCGATGCCGTATTGATCGGTGTTGAGCAATTCATTGACTCTTTCCGTCACCGTGTCATTCAAGCTGCCGCGCGAGGAATTTTCATCGTTGATGATTTCATCGTAATTCAATTGGCCGAGCTCGGTGCGCACGACAGAATAAATGAACTCTTCCATGCGCGATTCGGCATTGACGATTGTGCCGGCGTTCGAAATCATGCTCAGCGGGTTGGTCACTCGCCACACGGCATAATTGTCGATCAAAATGCGCTTTTTGTCTCTCGTGTTGATTTCTGCTTCGGTCACATCATATGTCATTTGGTATTTCGGGATTGTCGTGATGCTTTGGATGAACGGGATTTTCATTTTGATGCCTGGGTCTTCCTGGACTTTGACGACTTCGCCGAACTGCCGGACCACGCGGTATTCGTTTTCTTTCACGACGTAGGTATTGGTCAGCACGATCAATAATGCAAAGAAGACGAGGGTCGAAATGAGGATCGGTTTCCAGTATTTCCTGTAATTGATCGGTTCTCTCGGCTCTCTCGGTTTTTTGGGCCGGTTTTTATTGCCAAAAATATCTGTTGTATTGGAATTGCCGAATGGCTGTTTCGGATCCATCAGTTGCCGCCCCCTTCTTCAGTTTGTTCTTCTGTTGCCGGCGGTACCGCAGTCTGCATTTCACCTAGCGGCAAGTACTTCATCGTTCCTTCGTCATCGTTCATGATATACAATTTGGCATTCGGCAGCACCGACTCCAAGGTTTCCATGATCAAGCGCTGCCGGGTCACTTCCGGATTGCCTTCGTATTCGGCATACAATTTATCGAACACCGCAACGTCGCCACGCGCTTGCTCCACACGTTCCACTTTCTGCGCTTCCGCACGGGAATTGATGGCCGATTTCTCACCCAAGGCTTCGTTGCGCTTCTGGTTTTCGTATTTATTCGCTTCGTTGATCTTCGTGTTCATTGTTTCCCGGGCGTCTGTCACGTTCGTGAACGCTGCGCGGACATCTTCGTTCGGCAGCTCCACATCCTGAAGCTTCACGGCCAAGATGGAAATGCCGATATCGTATTCTTCGATAAGAGATGATAACAGGTCGCGTGTCTCCGCTTCAATTTCCGCCTTTCCGGAAGTCAAGGCATCATCGATCAATGAATTTCCGATGATTGACCGGATGGATGCCGATGTGGCATCGTGAAGCATTTCCCGCGGATCTTCTGCATTGAAGAGAAATTTTTTCGGATCGGTAATTTTCCACTGGACGACGAGATCCGTCAGGACGATGTTCTCGTCCCCTGTGATCATTTTGGTTTCCTTGTCGTATGTAGTGATTTCACCTTCCGCGTTTTGATCATAGCCGAATTGAAGGCTATAGGTTTCTTTTGACATCACTTCCGCTTTTTGGATCGGCCAAGGCATCTTAAAGTGAAGGCCGGATTCTGTAACTGGCTCTCCTGCTTCACCGAATGTGATGATGACTGCCTGTTCCGATTCATCAACCGTATACCAGGAAGTAAAGACAGCGACCAATAAAAGTATGCCCGCAATCGATAAGCCGATAATCGACAGCACTCGTTTCGTAGTCATGGTGTTTCCCCCTTTTATCTTTATAACTATGTATACGGAATAATTGTGAAATAGTTTCAGCAAAATAGAAAAAGAGCCCGGGGAGGGGCTCTTTTTCAAGTCATGCGGTTGAAGGGGGTTCTATTAAAGAATAGCACCCGATTGTGAAGCTGGTGTTAAGCCTTTGTAAACTTACCATTGATTATTTTTGTATTTCTTATAATAATTCACTTGGCGCGCAAAAAGATACAGTTTGCGCTTCATATGGGTGTCTTTTTTATAAAACAGCGGATTGCCCCATTTCTTTTCCTTGATCAAGCGCTTGATATCTTTTTGGACGGCTTGGTTTTGGACGAAATTGCGCAATACCACTTTCGGGACCACCGTGAACAAAAAGTCTTCATTCAAATAAGTGATCGGCTTGTCTGTTTTATAGATCAAATCATCAACCAGATACTCTGCCATATTATGGCCAAGCGCCGTCACGTAATAGCTGGAGCGCCCTTGGCGGATGTTGACTTCAAACACCTTGAATTTCTTATCGCGCGAATCGTATTTCAAGTCGAAATTGGCGAATCCGGTATAGCCGACCGCTTCGAGGAAATGCTGGAGCTTTTGCATCATTTCCTTGTCAAAGCGCGTGATGAGCGCCGTGTAATTGCCGATGGCCGTCACGGTGTGCTCTTGCAAGACGACTTGCGCGAACGTCACCAATTGCGTCTGGCCTTTGGCATTCGCGTAAATGACGGAATCCCACATATATGTATCATCGCCTGGAATGAAATCCTGAATGATCAATTCATCGCGGTAGCCGCTTGCCTTGATTTTCTGAATGACTTCAAACAATTCCTTCGGGCTGTCCACTTTATAGACTTTTTCCTGCCCCTCGAACTTATTGCGGCTGTATTCGATGCCATTGCTCGGCTTGACGACGACTGGATACATCATATCGCTATCGTCGAACGGCACATCCTGGCTGCAATCGTAAAAATAAGTGGTCGGCGTATCGATGCCATGCTCTTTGCATAATTCGTAGAAATTCGCCTTCATCTGCAGCTGGTTCATCAATTCTTCGTTCGGGTAATTGAAGACATAATGCTCGCGCAGCACTTTGGCATTTTCGATGATCAAACGCACATACAGATCGTTCGTGCCGACGAGCAGCAACGTCTTGCCGGGAGCTCTATATTTATCCGCCAGGCCGATCAAAATATCAGCGAAATGTTCCGGCTCGGATAGTTTTTTATCAAATTCGATGGTTTCAGTGATGGAGCTCATTTCCGTAAAGGACAACGGCTCTTTGCCGATCAAGATCGGCTTGATGCCATATGCTTCATGAAATGAAATCGCCATATTATAAGCATTCATATCGGTGCCGACAATAATCGGCAAAAATGGGTGTTTGGTTTCCATATGTTCCTCCTAAAGTTCTTCCGCAAGCGGCAAATAGACGGTAAAAGTCGTTCCTACGCCGACTTCGCTTTCCACTTCGACATTGCCATGATGCGCTTCAATGATGTGTTTGACGATTGAAAGCCCGAGCCCCGTGCCACCTGAATTCCGGCTCCGGGCCCGGTCAACCCGGTAAAAACGCTCAAACAAGCGCCCGATTTCGGAGGCTTCGACGCCGATGCCTTGATCTTCCACCTCTACGATGGCCTGCTGCCCTTCAGCATAAAGCTTCAGCGACACTTTGGTGTTTTCCTGTGAATAAGTGCAAGCATTGATCAGTAAATTGACGATTACTTGGATGAGCCGGTTCCCGTCGCCGTTCACAATAACCGGTACCAGATCCAATTCAAGGCTTATGTTCTTTTCTGCCAGTTTCGGGTGCACCGTTTCGACGGCACGTTCAATGACAGCTTTCAGGTCTGTCGGCTCCAACTCGAGATGGAATGCAGAACGCTCCATATTCGACAAGTTCAGCAAATCGTTGATGAGCATTTCCAAGCGATTGCTTTCTGTCTGAATAATTTCCAAAAATGACAATAAAGTATCGGTATCTTGATAGGCCCCGTCCAACAAGGTTTCAGAAAACCCTTTGATCGAGGTAACGGGCGTCCGCAGTTCATGGGAAACATTCGCCACAAAATCCTTGCGCACTTGCTCCAATTTTTTCAGTTCGGTAATGTCGTGGAAAACGATCACTACACCGAGCCACCGCTCGTGTTCACCGATGACCGGCGCACCGTAGACGTCCAGGTTCTTCATTTTGAGCCCTTCGGCAAATTCGATTTGGTCGCGCGCGCGGGTTTCGGTCATGAACACTGTTTCAATAAAAGATTTCAACTCGGGCGCAATGCTGATTTCCCTATACAAACTGCCAAGAACCGCTTCACTGCTCAAACCGGTTTCTTCGAGAAACGCCCGGTTGACCAGGGAAATCGTCCCTTGCCGGTCAATCATGACCAGTGCACTTCCCATATTCTCGATCAAGGTTTTCAGCCGCTCCTGTTCCATCTGGCGGACAGTGGCGACTTCCTGCAAATTGCGGGCAAGCACGTTGATCGTCTTGTTCAGCTCCAAGCTGCCTTGGGCGTCGGATTCATAAGCCCGTGCGCGATAATTGCCCTTCACCAGTTCCACTGCGGTCGCCGTCGCATTTTCCACCGGCTCCACTTGCATACGGATGATGCGGTTTCCGATGACTGCCGATGCCACAAAACCGATGAGAAAAATCAGCCCAAGCGCCAGCCACACGGCGGATTTATTTTCCGCCTCCTCGTACAAAGGCAGAAACTGGAGCACGATCAAATAGAGCCCGACGAGCAGCGTACCGATCCACAGCAATAAGGAGATCAGCAAGCGGCGCCGGAAAGTCATGAACTTTTCGGCTCCTCGAATTTATAGCCTAAACCGCGGATGGTCTTGATATAAGTCGGCTTGCGCGTATTCGTTTCGATCTTCTCACGCAAATGGCTGACGTGGACATCGACAATCCGTGTATCGCCCGCAAAATCGTATTTCCACACGGCGCTCAATAATTGATCGCGTGTCAACACCCTATTTTTGTTTTCCGCCAGGTAGACGAGCAATTCGAATTCTTTCGGGGTGAACTCCAATTGCTTGTCATCCAAAAACACCTCAAACCGATCCGGGAAAATCTGCAATTTCCCAAACACATACGGGGCAGTCCCGTCCTGTTGGATGACAGGGCTGGTTTCTGCCCTGCGCAATACCGCTTTGATGCGGGCAACCACTTCTCGCGGGCTGAACGGCTTGGTCATATAATCATCCGCTCCCAGCTCCAGGCCAAGCACTTTATCGAATTCGTCGCCTTTTGCCGTCAGCATGATGATCGGGGTGTTCACTTTCTGCTGGCGCAGTGATTTGCAGACTTCCACGCCATCCATTGATGGCAGCATTAAGTCGAGCACGATCAAATCCGGCTTTTCGCTCAACGCAAGATCGTATCCCTGTTTTCCGTCATTCGCAATGATCGTTTCATATCCTGCCTGCACCAAATTATACGACAACAGCGTTGCAATCGAATGTTCGTCTTCAATGATCAAAAGTTTCTTCGGCATTTTGCATCCTCCACACTCAATTTGGAACCCCCATCCCAAACCGCTTTAGAAATTCTCCATCGCCTGGGTCGTCAGTTTGTTCGACGTTTTCGGCGGCTGTGCCACGACTTTCCCCTCAATGCAAATGGCGCCTTCTTCATCCGTGCCTTCTACACGGATAGTCGCCAAATTCCGTCTTACATCCACATCCGTCACTTCCAAAAGAAAGTCAATAGTGGCGTAATGGTAGACCGGCTTTTTGAAAACCAGATGCTGTTCGCAAATATATGAGCCTGGTCCTGGCATATACTTGGATACTGCTGATGTGACGATTCCGGTCAACATGATATTCGGCACGACCGGCTTTTCAAAACTGGTCGTTGAAGCGAAGTCATGCTGGATATACAAAGGATTTCCATCGTTTGTTAGCCCAAGATATAAGAGCAAGTCCTTATCTTCAACCTTTTCCGTCAGCTTCAACTTCTCGCCGACTGTAATGTCTTCAATCTTCCTGCCTAATTTGCGCTTTTTTCCGAGCAACACAGGCTTTCCCTCCCCTAGGTGTTTCATATCCTTATAGTATCAATTACAACGGTATAAGTGCAAGTTCGTCCGCCTTCCTGCCGCACTTGAGGGCTTATTGGCCAGCTATTGAAAAAGCCGGACAGGGTTGCCTGTCCGGCTTCATGAATTACGCTAAAATGTCCATTACTGCTTTCACAGAAGCAGCCGATTTGTCGAGCGCTTGTTTTTCTTCTTCATTCAGCTCGATTTCAATGATCTTTTCGATTCCGGATGCTCCGAGGACTGCCGGAATGCCCAGATAGATTCCATCCATACCATATTCACCTTGCAAATAGGCAATCGATGGCAACACGCGTTTTTGGTCAAGTATGATTGCCTCCGCCATTTCCACCAAAGAGGCAGCAGGTGCATAATACGCGGAGCCATTGCCGAGAAGGTTGACGATTTCTGCGCCGCCTTTACGTGTCCGCTCGACGATTTGCTCCAGGCGGTCTTTTGGGATAAGGGTTTCGAGCGGAATTCCGCCTGCAAATGAATAACGGACAAGCGGCACCATATCATCCCCGTGGCCCCCCAGCACAAATCCTGTAATGTCTTTGACGGACAGATTGAGCTCTTCCGCCACAAAGCTGCGGAAACGTGCCGAGTCAAGCACGCCAGACTGGCCGATGACCCGCTCTTTTGGAAAGCCGGACTCTTTAAAAACAGTGTAAGTCATCGCATCGACCGGATTAGTCAGCACCAAGATTGTCGTATTTGGCGAATGGGCGACGATTTCCTTCGTGACGGATTTCATGACATTCTGGTTGGTCTGCACTAAATCATCGCGGCTCATTCCCGGTTTTCTGGCCACGCCTGCCGTGATGATGACGAGGTCGGAATCTTTCGTATCCCCGTAATCCGAAGTCCCCGTAATATGTGCATCGAAATTCAAAACAGGTGCTGCTTCCGCCATATCCAGCGCTTTTCCTTTGGCCGGATCTTCCATTGCGGGAATATCAACGATGACGACATCCCCCAACTCTTTTTGCGCCAGCAGGAATGCCGTCGTGGCGCCTGTGAATCCTGAACCGATCACCGAAATCTTCTTGCGTTTAAATGTCATGAAAAACTCCCCTTTCCGTCGGATGATACAACAAAGAGGAGGCCGAAGCCTCCTCTTTCATTTTACATGTTTTTGATTAGTTCATCAGCGAATGCAGATGTTTTCACTTCTGTTGCGCCGTCCATTAGACGAGCGAAATCATAAGTGACAACTTTAGACGCGATGGTTTTTTCCATAGAATCAGAGATCAATTTCGCAGCTTCTGACCAGCCAAGGTGCTCAAGCATCAAGACGCCTGAAAGGATGACAGAAGATGGGTTTACTTTATCAAGGCCAGCGTATTTCGGAGCAGTACCGTGAGTCGCTTCGAAGATTGCGTGTCCTGTATCGTAGTTGATGTTCGCACCAGGTGCGATCCCGATTCCGCCGACTTGTGCTGCAAGTGCATCAGAGATGTAATCGCCGTTCAAGTTCATTGTTGCAACAACGTCGAACTCGCTTGGGCGTGTAAGGATCTGCTGTAGGAAGATATCAGCGATGGAATCTTTAACAAGGATTTTGCCTGAAGCCAAAGCATCTTCTTGTGCTTTGTTCGCAGCATCTGTTCCTTTTTCGTCTTTGATTGCATCGTATTCGTTCCAAGTGAAGACTTTGTCGCCGAACTCTTGCTCAGCTACTTCATAGCCCCAGTTTTTGAAAGCACCTTCAGTGAACTTCATGATGTTCCCTTTGTGGACAAGTGTTACGGAGTCGCGACCTTCAGTCAACGCGTAGTTGATTGCAGCGCGTACCAAACGTTTTGTTCCTTCTTCAGAAATCGGTTTGATGCCGATACCTGATGATTCAGGGAAGCGGATGTTCTTAACGCCCATTTCGTCAGTAAGGAATGAGATCAATTTTTTCACTTCGTCGCTGCCGTTAGCGTATTCGATGCCAGCGTAGATATCTTCAGTGTTTTCACGGAAGATGACCATGTCTGTATCTTCAGGACGTTTCACGGGTGAAGGCACGCCTTCGAAATAACGTACAGGGCGCAAGCAAGTATAAAGGTCAAGCTCTTGGCGTAGTGCCACGTTCAATGAACGGATACCGCCGCCGATTGGCGTAGTAAGTGGCCCTTTGATTGCGATCAAGTATTCGCGGATAACATCAAGTGTTTCAGCTGGAAGCCACTCGCCCGTTTCGTCGAAAGCTTTTTGGCCAGCCAAGACTTCTTTCCAAACGATTGATTTTTCGCCGTTATAAGCTTTGTTTACCGATTCTTCCAATACGCGTGAAGCTGCGTGCCAGATATCCGGTCCAGTTCCATCACCGATGATGTATGGAATGACTGCATTGTTAGGGACGTTCAAAACGCCATTTTCTACTGAGATTTTTTCGCCGTTCGTCATGTGTAAGTTCCTCCTGAGTTCAAAGTCATAGGGCTGCACATTGTGTCAGCCCCATCAAATTTTATTGTATTGCCTGAATTAACGCTCTTCAACCGGCACGTAGGTCTGCATGCCCGGCCCGATGTATTCCGCACGCGGGCGGATCAGGCGGTTGTTCGAATACTGCTCAAGGATGTGCGCGAGCCAGCCCGACGCACGGGAGACCGCGAAGATCGGCGTGAACAAATCATGCTCGATGTTCAGGGAGTGGTAGACCGATGCCGAATAGAAATCGACGTTAGGCGGAAGCGGTTTTGCGCTCGTCACCAATTCCTCGATCTTGACGGACATGTCGTACCATTTTGATTCGCCGCGAAGTTCGGTGAGCTTTTGCGACATTTCGCGCAAATGCTTCGCCCGCGGGTCGCCTTGTTGGTAGACACGGTGGCCGAAGCCCATGATTTTCTCTTTGTTCGCGAGTTTTTGCTTGATGACCGGCTCGACATTGTCGACGGACCCGATTTCTGTCAGCATCTTCATGACTTGCTCGTTGGCGCCGCCGTGAAGCGGGCCTTTCAACGCGCCGATCGC
>NZ_JBGGNS010000009.1:0-698 GCF_041320495.1 Planococcus sp. SSTMD024
TTGTCGACGGACCCGATTTCTGTCAGCATCTTCATGACTTGCTCGTTGGCGCCGCCGTGAAGCGGGCCTTTCAACGCGCCGATCGCTGCCGTCACGCCGGAGTAGACGTCGGACAAGGTTGCGACCGCGACACGTGCCGTGAACGTCGATGCGTTCAGTTCGTGGTCGGCGTGCAGCACAAGCGCTTTATTGAACGCTTCGACTTCGATGTCTTTTGGCTCTTCGCCAGACAGCATGTACAGGAAGTTCGCCGCGAAGCTGTAATCCGTTTTCGGCTGGATCGGTTCTTTGCCGGCGCGGATGCGGCCGAATGCCGTCACGAGCGTCGAGATCTTCGCCTGGATTTTGATGGCTTTGCGGTAGTTGGCCGCGTCTTCCATCACTTCCGCTTCTTCGTCGAAGAGGCCGAGCATGGAGACCGCTGTGCGCAGCGCGGCCATTGGGTGGACATGTTTGATGTCGTATGTCTTGAAGTGGTCAAGCACCGCTTGCGGCACTGCCATGTTGTCCGCGAGCTGTTGTTTCAGCTCGGCCAATTCGTCCGCCTTCGGCAAACGCTGGTGCCACAACAAGTAGATCACTTCTTCGAAGCTGGCGTTGTCCGCCAGATCGTCGATGTTGTAGCCGACGTATGTAAGGGTATCATCGATGATCGAACTGATCGCCGATTGTGTTGCGACTACACCTTCTAAACCTTT
>NZ_JBGGNS010000010.1:0-34936 GCF_041320495.1 Planococcus sp. SSTMD024
TCGATGTTGTAGCCGACGTATGTAAGGGTATCATCGATGATCGAACTGATCGCCGATTGTGTTGCGACTACACCTTCTAAACCTTTAGTTGTTGCTGTCATAATAATCTCTCCCTTTTGATCATTCTGGTTGCCGGTCAAAACAACAGGCGACAAGATTTTTGAAGCGCTTTCATCTGGTTCCAAAAAATAAAGCCTGTGCTTTCGAGACCGGATTTAACTGATTATTATGTAAGTTTACAGGATATAAGCTAACCGTAGGGGTTGGTGAGCTGAAACACGGAAAAAGGTGGTGAGGCAGTTAATTAGCGGGCTGAATGACTGGGTAATTATTATTTTTTGCGTTAAATGGCATAGTTAAGCAGAGGGAAAATCCAGAAGGAAGCCAGCGTGCGCCATGCCGCGGTCTAGCTACTTGAATGTTTATACTTTTTAAAAAAAGGGAAAATGCTCTTGCTTGTATTTTTGAAAAGCTTTTTCTTATAATAGGACTATCAGTCGAGAATGGAAATGACTTGAAAAATGGCGAGAGATGGACATACAGAGAAGGAGTAAACCCATTGAAAACAACGGAACAAGGGATCCGCTACATTGAATTGATGGATGGAGAGCCGGAAATTGACATTCCGGCTATGGTGAAAAAAGCGAAAACAGCATACAAACCGTTTAATTTTAAAGATAAGATTGAACTACTTTTCTTTTACAGTGAACGCAAAGATTTCAGCCATGCGATTTTCACTGAATACGGCATCATCGACGATGAATTTGACGGCAAGAAAGCGGTCCATCATCCATTTGGCGTTAAAAGCATCATCGGCATTGAAATATCGGGAGACGACACCATTCCCTTGATTGCCTTCGTGATCGGCCAGGCGATTGAACATTTTAAGCAAAATATGGATATTCGGCGGCACGCCGAATGGCAGGAGTTGGACAAAAGTGACAACTACCAATGCTGGCAAACGTATTTCTGCCAGGTCCATAGTTCAGCCATCCGGCACGGGTTGGAAGGATCTGCGGATATGTTTTTGAAAAGCTTGCCGTTTGTCTTGGCGAAAAAGGAAGAAAGTTTTTCTGCGCCATATTTTACAGGAACATTCCGCCATTTAATCCACAGCTTAAGCGAACTGTATGTTATGAGGCAAGCGGGCGAAACGGAACAGGCGGACGACTACACGAGAACAATCAGGGAACTCACTGGCCCGCCCTTCATGGAAATCTACGAGAAGCTTTACACTGAACTGGCGGAGTACTTGGAAACACTGGGCACCAAATACAACGAAGTACACGATTATGCGATTTTCACTGTCATTGAGGAGCGCAAAAATCAATTCACCGCGTTATACGGCTGATTTTTCTTCCCATACTATACGACCGTTCAGCAGAATGAAGATAACACGACTTTTGAAGAAGCCTTCGCAGCAGCGAAGGCTTCTTTTTATTGAAAGGATATTCAGAAAAGTCTAAATGAGGGGTAGCATTTCACAAGGCAAGTACGGTACACTTTCTATTAACGGAAGGATTAAGGTTTATTTCCTTAAATAAGAAAAGCAGGTGACATCCATGAAACAACAAGCACAAGAATTATTTGAAGAAATACGCGCGTTCCGCCAGGATCTCCATGAACATCCAGAACTGAGCGGCGAAGAAATGGAAACTTCGAAAAAAATCCAGGCAAAGCTCGATGAATACGGCATTCAATACCACACTGGATTTGCGAAAACAGGTGTGCTCGGCGTCATTGAAGGGGGCAAGCCCGGGAAAACGGTGGGCTTGCGTGCCGATATCGACGCTTTGCCGATCCTGGAGAAAGCAGATGTTCCGTTCAAATCCAAAGTCGACGGGAAAATGCATGCATGCGGCCATGATGCGCATACTGCGATGCTGCTGGGAGTGGGAAAATTGCTCCAGCAACAAAAAGACGAGATAGCGGGAACGGTATTGCTCGTCTTCCAGCCGGCTGAAGAAAATGCGCCGACTGGCGGAGCAGAACAGATGATGGCAGACGGGGTGTTCGATCGCTACCAGCCGGACGTCTTATTGGCGCAGCACGTTTGGCCAGGGCTTCCAGCCGGGCAAGTTGGCGTCATTGACGGGGCTATCATGGGGAATTCTGACCGTTTCCACGTTACGATCCACGGATCGGGCGGCCATGCCTCGATGCCGCATCAGACAATTGATGCCATCGTCATCGCCAACCAAGTGATGTCGGCGATCCAGACCATCATCAGCCGAAACGCCAACCCGATGGACTCCGGCGTCATCACGATCGGAAAAATCACCGGCGGCTACCGCTATAATGTCGTAGCAGACTGCGTGGTGCTAGAAGGCACGATCCGTTCATTATCAGACGAGACGAAGAAATTATTGAAAAAACGGTTCCACGAAGTCGTCCAAGGGACAGCCGAAATGATGGGCGGCTCGTGTGAAATTGACTATTCGGACGGATATCCGGCAACGGTCAATACAAAACGCTGGGCTGAAGTGGTCCGTGACTCTGCGAAAAGGCAATTGGGTACGGAATCTGCTCCTGAAGTGATCGGCAGCATGGCTGGCGAAGATTTCGGGCGCTTCTTGAAAAAGTATGAAGGCGTTTACTACTGGCTCGGTACATCGGTCGGGGAAAACCAAAAGCCGCTCCATGACCCGGGTTTTATGATCGACGAACAGGCATTGCCGATCGGGACCGGACTCATGGCGCAAGCAGCACTCGATGTGCTTGCGGAATTGAATAAATAGGAGGAATGGACATGGCAGATGCTATTGAGCAGTTTATGGAAGAAATAGAACCGCATCTCATCGACCAAAGGCGCAAACGGCATAAATATCCTGAAATCGGTTTTGCGGAATATGTGACGACGTATGAGTTAAGCGAACAGCTAGCCGGTAAAGGCTTTGAATTTTTTTTCGGCACCGATTTTTTAACAAGTGCTGAACGCATGGGCGTGCCGCGACAACAATTTCTGGAGCAACAAGAACAACGGGCACTCGATCAAGGTGTCCCTCGTGACTTTCTGGAGCGGATGAAAGGCGGCCATACCGGATTTGTTGCTGTGCTCGATACCGGCAAAAAGGGGCCGAATTTCGCTTATCGCTTTGATATCGATGCCTTGCCCATTGAAGAAGACGATACTTCAAGCCATGTGCCGGCTAAGCATGCTTTCCGCTCAGAAGTTCCCGGCATGATGCACGCCTGCGGCCACGATGGGCATGCCGCTATCGGGCTCGGGCTGGCTGAATACCTGGCGAATGAAAAAGACAATCTGCGGGGCAAGTACACGATTATCTTTCAGCCAGCCGAAGAAGGCGGACGCGGGGCGAAGGCCGTTGTCGATAAAGGCTGGCTCGACGATGCGGATTATTTCCTGAGCGGCCATGTCGGCATACACGATCTGCCATCAGGCACTGTCGCAGCGGCTACGTCCAAGTTTTTGGCGAGTTCCAAAATCAATGCGAAATTCAGCGGCAAATCGGCGCATTCCGGATTAGAACCGAACGCAGGCCGCAATGCTTTGCTCGCGGCAGCATCCGCCACCATGCACTTACACGGCATTTCGCGCCATAAAGACGGGGCGACTCGCATCAATGTCGGCACCTTGCATGCCGGATCGGGGCGCAATATCATCCCTGATCGAGCGCTGATGGAAATCGAGACGCGCGGCGAGACCAACGAATTGGACGAATACATGCAGGACCAAGCAGTGCGCATCCTAAAAGCGAGCGCAGCGATGTTTGATGTCGAATTGGAAATCGAGCATATGGGAAAAGCGATTTCAGCCGACGCAGATCTTGAGTTTGCTGATACCGTGGATCGGGCCTGTGGAGTGTCGAAACGCTTGAACATCGTGCCGCATTTGCCGATCGGCGCGTCAGAAGATGTCACGTATATGCTGGAGCGAGTCCGCGACCGCGGCGGCAAAGCGACATTCATGATTTTTGCCAGCCCCTTGCCGGCAGGCCATCACCACCCGCGTTTTGATTACGAGGAACAGGCATTGGCGGCAGGATTGGAAACGTTGATCCGGACGACCGATCATTTGCTGAAGGAGGACGAGACCCGTGAAGAACTGGCTGATTGAGCAATTACTGCGGATGAATTTGAGCGATGCACTGGTCCAACCGCAAGGGTTTACACGTGAAGGCTATACAGCGGCAGAAACAGAGGCCATTGAGGTCTTTAAAGCGATCGCTGAAGAACTGGGGCTCGAGGTTTCAGAAGACGCCGCAGGTAATGCCATCGCCCGCTGGAACGTTGTGGGCGGGCGTGCGGCAGTTGCGACCGGGTCGCATCTTGACACTGTGCCAAACGGGGGGGCATTCGACGGCGGTGCAGGCGTCGTATGCGGGCTCGGGGCCATCAAGATGCTGAAAGAGGCCGATTTTCAACCGCAGTGCCCGATCGAAGTCATTTGCTTCCGTTCGGAAGAATCGTCGCGTTTTGGCGTCTCGACGATCGGCAGCAAAGCGATGAGCGGATTATTGGATCCGTCCATAGGCACGCTTGAAGACCAACACGGCATCACGCTTGCGCAAGCTGTCGAAAGCCAAGGGTTTGTATGGCAAGACCTGATGAATGCGAAGCGCCCGAAACAAGAGTTGAAATGCTTTGTCGAGCTGCATATCGAACAAGGGATGCATATCGTCAATCATGAAAAAGATTATGGTGTCGTCAAAGGCGTCGCTTGCCCCATCCGCTTAGCGGTCACGTTTAACGGAAAGGCCGGCCATACAGGGACGACGCCAATGGACCAAAGGCAAGATGCGCTGGCAGCTGCTGCGCCGTTCATTTCGTTTGTCCAGGAGACGGCGCTTCAAATGAACGACGCATACGAAAAATCATTGGTCGCCACCGTCTCGACATTGACGGCTTCGCCGAATTCGATGAACGTCATCCCGCAAACCGTCACAGCAGGGGTCGATATCCGCAGTGTGGATGATTCATTGAAAAAGAAGATGGCAGATGCCATACAGAGCGAAGCGAAGCGCATTGAAGAAACGACAGGCGTAAAGATCGATATCGAAGTGCTGGTCGACAACCCATCCGTTTTGCTCGATGACAACATCGCCCAGCAATTGGTCAATGCCGGCGACCATGAAGCTTATTTGGCGCACCGGATGGATAGCGGCGCAGGGCATGATGTCATGAATATGGCGCAAACCTGGCCAAGCGGGTTGTTGTTCATTCCCTGCAAGGATGGCTTGAGCCATCATCCTGACGAATACGCTACTGCTGAAGATTTGAAGATGGGCGTTGAATTATTGTCCCGCTTCTTGATGGAGGCCACTGCAAATGAGGGAGATCGTTAAAGTCGGGTTGATCGGGCCGAACGATTCGGTCAATGAAACGATGAAAGCGGCAAGAAGTATAGAAGGCATCGAACTCATCCCGTTTATTTACCAGCATACGGAAGAAACGAAAAACATCATCAACCAACATTCAGCGCGCATTGGCCATTGGCTGTTTTCAGGCCCCGCGCCTTATCATTTTGCATTGAAAGAAAAGTTGATCGATGCGGATCACGCGGATTATATTTTGCTGCACGGCTCAAGTTTGCTCGGGACGATGCTCGATGCCTTTATGCAAGAAGGGGCAGTGTTGTCGAGCATCAGCGTCGATTCGGTCCCGCGCCGTGAAGTTTTGAAAATGCTCAAGGATTTTGATCTGGAAAAAATGGAGATCCATACGGCACCGGAGCTCGGCTATATCCCAGCTGAGGAATTGATCGACTATCACGAGAAACTGTACCGTTCGGGGCACATTCAAGCAGCGCTCACTTGCGTCCACGCTGCCTATAACGGCTTGAAGGAGCGCGGCGTGCCTGTCTACCGGATCAGCGTATCGGAACTCGCAGCCCACCGCGCGATTTCCGTCATCAAGGAAAGAAGCCTGTCGGATTTATACCGCATGAAGCAATTGGCGATGATCGGCATCGAAATCATTTACCCAAGCCAAGCGCAGCAGCGCAAGACACCATTCAAGATCGAACGCCAGGAACTCGCAATGAATCGCGTGCTCATCGATTTCGCCGAAGAAGTCAAAGGCTCGAAAGTCGGAATGGGCAATGGCATCTATTTTATCTATACGACTCGGGGAGAACTCGAGCTTTACGGCAAATCCCATCACCCTGAAGAATTGAAGGAAGAGATTTTTGCCAACAGCAAGTTCCAGGTCCGTATCGGCATCGGCTATGGCCGGACCGTCACGGAGTCTGAACAGAATGTGCGGCTGGCGCTCGACTATGCAAGAGAAAAAGAAAACGGCGTCGTCATCAATATCGACGAAGGCGGTAAAGTGACTGAAATCAACTCATCGGGCGATCGTCTCCGCTATAGTCGACGCAGCTCAGAGGCAAAATGGCAAGAAGCGCTGAAAGGCGCAGCGATCAGCCAAACTGTCATCGCACGCATTGAATCCTTATCCCGCCATTATGCGAAAGACGAAATCACCGCCTTGGAATTATCGCAATGGATGAATAGCACAGAACGCAATGCGCGCCGGATCTTGACGGAACTCGAAAACATCGGCGTAGCGGAAGTAGCGGGGGAAGAAGCCGGCCGGCGTGGCCGGCCTCGAAAATTGTACCGATTGATATTCGGTGCATAAAACGAAAAGGGAGGAATGGGAATGGCAACACCGACAGAACAACCAGACAAAAAAGGATTTTTGAATTTCATTGAAAAGTGGGGCAACCGCTTGCCCGATCCATTCTTCATTTTTGTATACTTAGCAGTTTTTGTCGTATTGCTGTCATGGCTGGTCAGTTCGCTCGGCACCACAGTCGTCCATCCGGGAACGGGTGAGGAGCTGGCGATTCAAAGCATCGTTTCAGGGGAAGGGATTCGCTATATCCTGGCAGAGACGATCAACAACTTCACCGGCTTTGCGCCGCTCGGGCTCGTGCTCGTCATGATGCTCGGAATCGGCTTGGCAGAACGTGTCGGGCTGATGGAGACCGCCATCAAAAAATCCATCCTGAACGCACCGAAATCACTCATCACTTATGCGGTCATTTTCACGGGGATCATGGGGAACTTGGCGTCAGACGCCGCCTTTATCCTGGTCCCGCCGCTTGCAGCGATGGTCTTCGCTTCTGTCGGGAGGCATCCGCTCGCTGGACTTGCGGCCGGGTTTGCCGGAACCGGCGCTGGATTTACAGCAAATATCCTTATTACCGGAACGGACGCACTGCTATCTGGTATTTCCACGGAAGCGGCCAGAGCCATCGACGATTCTTTCGTCGTGACGCCAGTCGATAACTGGTACTTCATGAGTGCCTCGGTCGTGGTCATGGCGATCGTCGGGGCGATCATCACCGAGAAGTTGGTCGAGCCGCGACTCGGCAAATACACGGGCAAAGCCGATAATTCCTTTGAGCCGGTGACGAAACAGGAAAACAAAGGCTTATTAAATGCCGTGATTGCAGGGGCTGTCTATATTGGCTTGATCGCCTTGCTGCTGTTCTTCCCTGGTTCGCCTGTCCGAAACGAAGACGGCGGCATCATCCCGTCGCCATTCCTATCTGGCATCGTCCCGATCATCTTGTTCTTTTTCATAACGGTGGCTGTTGCATACGGCATCACCGTCAAGAAAATCACCGAATCGAAA
Source organism: Planococcus sp. SSTMD024 (assembly GCF_041320495.1). Taxonomy (NCBI): domain Bacteria; kingdom Bacillati; phylum Bacillota; class Bacilli; order Caryophanales; family Caryophanaceae; genus Planococcus; species Planococcus sp. SSTMD024. Next base: position 7,606 of record NZ_JBGGNS010000010.1, read on the forward strand.
GATATTCCTGTCTATATGGGAGATGCCATCAAGGACATGTCCGGCTATATCGTCTTGATCTTCGCTGCAGCCCAGTTCATCAATTATTTCAACTGGAGCAACCTCGGCATCTGGCTCGCCGTCAACAGCGCTGAATTCTTGACGAGCATCAATATGACAGGATTGCCGGTCATGGTCGGCTTCAGTGTCCTCGCCGCACTGTTGAATCTCTTGATTTTCAGCGGGTCCGCACAATGGGCGTTGATGGCGCCGATTTTCATCCCGATGTTTATGCTGCTTGATTATCATCCGGCATTTGTCCAATTGGCGTTCCGCATCGCGGATTCATCGACGAACATCATCACGCCGCTCAATCCGTATATTTTGATTGTCCTCGCCTTTATGCGGGAATACGACAAAAAAGCGGGCCTTGGCACATTAATTTCCTTAATGTTGCCATACAGCCTCATTTTCTTCGGGGTCTGGCTTGTCATGATGATCATCTTTGCGTTGACGGGGCTGCCGATCGGCCCTGGAATCAGCTTGCGCATGTAAAAAAGAAAATCCGCCTCTTAGCAGGCGGATTTTTTTGGCGAGCTGGGTTGATTTGAGAACACAGGGAGGACGTTGTTATGGGGGGAACCGGAGTTTTCGAAAGTTTTTTCCGTTTGTTAATAGTTTGTTCATAGTTGCCCTGTATACTGGTCTAGGAAGTCATCCGAGTGGAGGGTGTGTGGAATGAACCGTCAATCCAATCAAATGAAGCAGTTAAAAAGAATGTTCGATGAATCGTATGAAGCGTGCAGAAAAACCAACGGCGCCATCGTTTCCGAACTGCGCAAACAAGGCGTCAACGCTTCACTATGTAAAAAGCCGGCGATTCTTGAACCGTCTGTCTGAACCTCTAACAGCTCTCGAACTGCCGCTAATGAACTTGTAATGACCAACAAAAAAGCTGTCCCTGCTGCCAATCCGGCAGAGGGGCAGCTTTTTCAGTTAATAGCTAAGCCCTTTTTCGTAGAGCCACATTTTCAAGCTCCCGAATGAAGGGAAGGAGATGGATTCGCCGGTTTCAGGATGTTCGGCGCGGACGATGATGTCCAATTCGTTCGGTGTAAAAGACCAGCCTTCTTCCATAAGGGAACGCACCACTTTCACCATCATGCTCGAACCTTTAATCGTACCCATTTCCATCGCTATCATCTCCTTCAGTGTATATCTCCCATTATAACAGGGAAATCTATATTGGTAGTACACATATGCTTTCTGTAGTATTCCTGTAAAGGGGTTTTTTTAAACCCACTTTCAGAGCAAAACTTACTGCCAACGCAAAGACAATGGTTTTAGCAGAAAAATATCGATGCCAGCCCTTTGAAATCAGTCTTGCGAAAAGGAAAAGTACCGCCTTTTTTGCCGGCAAAAAGGAGATATGGGAGCATTCTTCGAACAATTGGGAATTGGGAAAAAACTGGTTGACTTTTGCAGTAAACCACCTATAATTCACAGTAACAGCATCGTTTATGGAAAAGAGTCTCTGGCCTCGTTATAAATAATCGGCGATCGAGGAGGAAGAGTGATGAAGTTCATGCCCAGAAAGCGGGAGGATTTCTTCCCGAAACTGTTCCAAAGCGATTTGGATTCGGATTTTTTTGACCGATTCTTCAAGGAAAGCAATTACCCGCAAGTCGATGTAAAAGAAGCGAATGGGCAATACGAAGTGGTGGTCGATGTTCCTGGTTTCTCAAAAGATGACATCCAAGTCGATTACAAAGACGGCTATCTATCAATCAGCGGCAAAAAAGAAGAAAGCTCGGAAACGTCGGAAGACGAAGGCCATTACATCCGCAAGGAACGCTCTTTTGGATCCTTCAAACGCAGCTTCTATGTCGGGGATGTCGATGACCAGGCCATCAAAGGGAATTTCAAGGATGGTGTCTTGCAATTAACTGTGCCGAAGCCGGAAGAAAAAGAGTCCGGAAATGGCAAACGCATCGAAATCGAGTGAAGAGCCCGGCCAGAGGCTCTTTTTTTTCGTTTCCTTAAAAGCTGCATGGGTATAATATTAGGTAAGTGTGGATATTGTCAGAAGGTGAGGTATGCAGATGGAAAAGGCAGAACCATCGAACGCTGAAGAAATGAACTCAAAGCTCAGAAAGAGGAATTTCTGGTCCGGTTTATTGTTCGGCATCGGCATGATGGCATTTATCGATGAAGTTATTTTCCACCAATTGCTTCAATGGCATCATTTCTATGATTTGGCGACACCTCAAATCGGCATTTTTGCAGATGGCTTACTGAACTCATTCGCTTGGTTTGCAGCGATCGGCGGGCTGTTCATGTTCGCGGATCTAAGAAGGCGCCAAGCGGTCCAGATGCGGTACTGGATAGCCTCGATTCTCATTGGCGCAGGGGGATTCCAGCTGTTTGACGGCATCATCGACCACAAAGTACTTAGAACCCATCAGGTTCGTTACCATGTCGAATTATGGCCTTATGACTTGAGCTGGAACCTGTTTGGTGCCGCATTGCTCATTGCAGGGCTTGTTCTTGCAAAATCCAGCAAGGAAAGGCGGTCCGCGTGACGAGATGCTACATCACTACCTTAGCCCGGTGGAACCTTGGTTTCAGCTGACGGCGGCTTTATTGCTGGCGTGGGCGCTGATGTTTTACCCGATGCTCGCGATCTGGACCAATGAACGCTACAAAAAATGGCCTGTGCACCGTTACTTGTTTTGGTATGCCGGCGTCATTGCGGCAGGAGCGGCTCTGGTCGGCCCGTTGGCGGACACAGCGCATACGAGTTTTTCTGCCCATATGACAGGGCATTTGCTGCTCGGCATGCTGGCGCCGCTGCTACTGCTGCATGGCAAACCTTTAACCTTATTGATGAGGGGCTTGCCGACAAATGCGGCGCGCCGTCTGAGCCGGCTGTTGAACAGCCATTTTATTGCAATTGTCAGCCACCCTGTCAGTACTGCTATCTTGAATTTTGGCGGGCTGTTCATTCTGTACCGGACAGATCTTTTCTTATTGATGCATCAATCAACATGGATTTATGCATTGGTCCATATTCATGTTTTAGTGGCGGGATATGTGTTCACTTGGTCAATTTTGTACCCCGATTTGACTGCGCATCGGCATTCATTCCGGTTGCGCGCCGCAGTTTTGATTGTGGTACTTGCGGCCCATAAGGTATTAGCGAAATCCCTATACGCCATGCCTCCAGCCGGAGTCACGACAACTGATGGGGAGATGGGGGCGCTGATAATGTATTATGGTGGAGATGCAGTCGATATGGCCATCATCATCCTTTTTTGCTATAGCTGGCATAAAGCGACAGCACCCGGGCGAATCGCCCGCGCAATATGAAAGCCATTTCCTTTTGGGAGATGGTTTTTTCGAGTTTTAACCCGCCTTGCTTTTTCCATGCGGCCGGGCGGAAAGAGCAAATTGATGGTAGAATAGAAGAAAGCAATGGTCAGGAGGCACGTAATGAATAGCTACATCGTCATGCAGGGGGAAACTTACAGAGAAGAAAAGCGCCTCGGAATTCTCCGTGCGCCTATGAAAGATAAATCAGGAGCGACGCCGCATTCATGGAGTCGCGTAAAATCGCTGCAAAAAGGAGACCGGACCTTCCATTATGTCAGGGGGGCACTCGTTGCGGTCGGGACTATCCAGGAAGATGCACGGGAACAAAATACAGGTGCGCAAGAAGCTGAATGGGTGGCACCTTGTGAATATTTGGAGCTGGATGAACCTTTGGAAATCGCGTCTTGCATCAAGGTAGTGGCAGAATACCTGCCGGTCAAATACTCTGCTTTCCAGCCCGACGGCAATGGCAACTCCGGTTATTTATACCCGTGCAATGAATCATTGGCATTGGCGTTTTTGGAATTATTGTCGTCATCGAAATGGCGGAACATAGAACAATTGGAATTTGTTTATGATGCAGTGCGTGAGGAAAAATACAATTCCTTGACCGCCTGGATGATGGATTCTGAATACTTGCTGCGGCAAAAATTCAGGGTATTGACAGGGCGGTTTAAAACACTGCAATTGGAACAGCGTGGAAACAAGTGCGCCATTTGCAGCCTCTCCAATCCTGCGCTGCTAAGAGCGGTTTACAGCAAGCCTTGGAAGGATAGCACCGATGCGGAACGGATCGACCCGGCGAATGGCACACTATTATGCGCCAACCACGCCGGGCTTTACGAAAGCGGACAAATTGCCTTCACCGGTGCAGGCACGCTCAGGATGTCGACATCGCTTCAACGGGAAGCAGGTAAGTACGGCTTAAAGAAAAATATGCGCATCGCCGCAAGTGATTTGAATACGCCATTTTTCAGATGGCATAGGAATAATTGTTTCATAAATGAATAAAAGAGCAAAGCGCGCGGCAGTGGCCACGCGCTTTTTATTTATCCCGAAGCGATAAGCTCCCCGCCTTTTTAGTTATCCATAAATGAATAATTATGAATAGAACATTATCATAAATATATTCAAAAAATATTCACTATTAATTCAGTGTGGATGAGTGGAAAGCACTCATTCTTCTGCTGGGGTTTGGTGTTGTGTGAAATAGATCGGGAGTTTGAATATCTTGATGAATATTTCGTGGTGGTATGGTATAGTATATTCGATTAGTGAATGAATGGAGAGGGTGGCGGAGATGGTATCGACAACAGAAGTAGCAAAACATGCAGGTGTATCTCAAACGACTGTGTCCCGTGTATTGAATCGGCCTGAGCAAGTCAGAAAAGAAACGTATGACAAAGTGATGCAAGCCTTGGCTGAATTGGATTACGGAAACGCAAACATTTCGAATGCAGAACCGGCGGTACCGTCGAAACAGGTAGCGGTGCTTTTTTCGAAGGATTGCGCCCCCGGCGACTTTTCCCGTTTGCAAGAATTGACCGAATCGGCACAGTTGTCCGGTTATCAGCTGGCGGGATATGCGTTGACTGGAAGTGAATCATTGGAAGAGAGCAAAACCTTAGTGAACGGCGCTGTTGGCGTTATCGGCATTGGCGGCATTCCGAGCGAACTGCAGGAATATTTTAATGAAACGGGCCTTGTTTTTTTACAAGCCGAAGAGACAGCGGATGACGCGAAACCATTGGATGGGCGAAAAGCAGCATATCTTGCTGCCGGCCATCTTGCTGAAAAAGGCCACCACCAGATCGCTTGGGTAGGGGGGGATCTTCCGGACAGCGGTGAAAAGCTTCAAGGATTCTATGAAGCATTGGCCCATCATCAATTGAAACTGCGCAAAAAACGAATCCATACGACACAAAGCCCTTCGGATTTCGACGCCATTGCAGCCAAACTCCGGTCGTTCAAGAAACCGACGAGCGCTTTTGTCGCAGCGAGCTATGAAGATGGGCTGAAATTATTCAATGCCCTGAAAAGCGCGGGATTCAAAGTGCCAAAAGACATCAGCATCGTGGTGGTAGGAGAACCGGAAGAAGAGGGGGCTGTTGAATTAACAGCTGTTAAACCGCCATCGGCTGCACAGCCATTTGCCCAGCGAGTGATGGGGCGCCTGCTCCAGCAGATCGAAGGAAAAGAGACGGAGGTACAAGCTGTCGAGGACGAATTGCAACTCGTCAAGGGAACCACTGTGAAGAAGTTTAAAGAGCGGCAAAAAAGTAAAGCGTGACCATAAATAAAGCGTCCGGACAGTCTTCCTGTCCGGACGCTTTTCTATGGTTAGAGTTCTTTATGCGAAAACGGGCATTTGCCTTTGACTGGTTCAATATCATCCCCGATGAAGAATTGTTTCCATTCATTGTGTTCAGGGTCCCCAAAATGGCTGATGTCTGGGTGGGTCGGCAATTCGTCCCATTTCTCGACACGTTCCCGCACCTTCTCGCGCGACATAATGCCGCCTTTTTCAGTGCCTGTCAGTCCTTCGAAGATCCTTCTCGGCTGGAATCCGAGTACCATCGAATTTCCGAGGTGGCGGGTGCGCCGCTGTTTATAGGCAGGCGCGTTGCCAAAGATGAAAATGGGTTCTCCTTTGAAGTTGAAATCCCATAGATAATGATCAGGATCCCGTGGCGCTTGGTCCGGCCATTCGGTATCATCCATGTCATGAAGATACTGCAGAATCTCCCAGAACTGCTTGCGGTAAGCATCGAGCGGCCCTTCGGATTCAAACGGCTCCACAAACACAAACAGGCCATGCCGCTTATGTTTCGGGTCTTCGAATAATGTCAAAAATTCCGCAACGGCTCCCGGCAAGTTGGACCAATCATCCTGGCTTATGTATGCATAGCGCAGCTCGCTTTTCAATTCGCCGCTTCTGCCAAAATAGCACGGAAACGTCTTGTCCGTCACCGTTTCATGGAAAGTCTTGTATTCACGCAGCAACCAGTCAGGCAGGTCGGTGCGGTTCGTAAAATCTTCTTTTGTCAATAAAGCAGGTATAGTCGTTTGCATTAATTAGCCTCCATTTTCAAAATCTCACCCTTCAAATTGTTCCCTCAATGGTTTTAATTGAAACACCTTTTCTTACTTTGTTGGAAAAACGACAATAACAGGAAATGAAAAAAGCGCCAGGAAATCGCGCTTTTTCATGACCGGCTTTTCGGTTGGTATTAAGGGGAGTTTGATTCATTTATTGATCAAAGGTCGGTTGCTGTACCCGGCCATTCCTCGCCCGTCATTTCCACAAGGCCGAGAAGCTTTCTTCTGCGCCGCTCAAGAGATTCCATCGCTTTTTCATAGGACTCTGCATCGACAGTCGGAATCGAACGGTCGAGATTCGCCAGCACTTGATGGGGCGGGACCACGGTGGATGCGTCGATGGATGAGCTATGCAAGGTATCCAAATAACTGGTGATGCTGCTTGAGAGTTCCAGCATCAATAAAGTGTTTGGCTGGACCTCCGGCGGTACGCCGTGTTTCAGCAAAGTCAATGATTCATCGAGTACGACGATATTCACGGGCAGTGAGCGGTCATGTGTCGAACTGCGGTAATAATGGAGGACGGGATAGGCATTGTATTTCGATACGGCATTGCTTAAGTCATTCGCGAACGTATCAAGCAATAGGTTGAGATTGTCGAAGTTGTTCCCATTCCATGCATTGTTGACTAACGAGGCGGGATCTTTGGCGATGCCGCTGATGCTTGAGGCAAGCGAACGTTTTTCCGTTACGGCGCTCAAGACCTGCAGCAAATAGGTGACGCCAAATGTAATGAATAGCATGCCGGTTCCGGTCGCAAAGATCGCCACAATCTGCCAGATGCCGTCATCCGGCGCGAATTCGCCATTGCCAAGCGTGAAGATCAAATACCCTGCATAATAGGCGTATTCAATCCAAGACAGCGGGCCGCCATCTTTTGTATCGACAATCATATCAGAACTTGCAAAAATAAACGTCCAGCCAGTCCATAGCAGGAAAATCCAAGTCGCCAAGGTGGAAACCAGGATAATCGGCCCCGCAAGGCTCAGGAGTTTTGCATTGTTCCGGCTCACTTGTTTATGGATCGTCCAGTAGGCGGAAGTAAGCTTGTTGGTCAATGGGCCGGCGCCACCGTCGACCCATAAAGTCGTCCAGATGAAATCGATCAATGTGAGGACGACGATGAGGATGCCGATAAATAGATAAAGCTGATCCATCAATATTCCTCCTTTTAGGTGCTACTTGTCCATACCCTTACAGTGCCTCGGGTTATGCATCGAAGCGTGAAATAGGCTAACAAACGGCAGAATATGCTAAAATGAAAAGATACGATAAAGAGGGGGCGTGCAGAAGATTGGGCCAGAATTTCCGGGCGAGTGCCCTGTATCAAAAGGCACTCCGACGCAAACGACGCAATGCGGCGAAGCCGCACCATATACAGAAAATCCTCATTCTCGGCGATTCCGTAGCTTATGGTTACGGGACTGAGGGCGGGATTGCGAGACATTTGAAAGATAGTTTTCCGGATAGCGAAGTGCTGAACTTCGGCATCAACGGATTGACAAGCGATGGCCTCGTCGAACGGCTGCGGGCAGACTACTGGCAGGCGGAATTGGCGCAAGCCGACCTTGTGCTGCTCAATATCGGCGGCAACGATTTGTTAAGGCAATACCAGGGCGGAGGCGCAAGCGAGCTGATTCGCCAGTTTTCTTCTTTGAAAAAGAAATACCGCCGCAATTTGCTGGAGATTTATGGGCATATTCGAGATGGCAACGATCGAGTGGTGGTTGTCCAAAACAGCTTATATAATTCGATGAAAAAAGAAGTGCAGTATTTCGGTTTCACGAAGCTCTTGTTCCGCATGTGGAACTCAGCCATCGGCGCAAAAGGTGTCATTGTCACGAACACTAGGGAAATGGGCAAATTGCCGTCCATCTGGCTGGACTCGATTCATCCGAATGAAGAGGGCTATGCGATCATGCACCAACTATTGCTGGAAACATTGCAGACGACCGGCATAGCGGTGCCTAGAGAGCGGCGTTGAACGATTAGACCCGGGCCATCCATGGTTTCCGGGTTTTTGAGTGCCTGAAAAAGGAGTGGAGTAGCGGCAGCAATCAGTGGGATAAAATGCTTGTGGTTTTAATGGGGTGTGGTATATTATGTCTATAAAAAACAAATATAGGATGGTTCTCACGGTTTACATTAGTTCTTTAGACCGGCAAATGGATTTGGGATAAAGGGGTGAGGCGTATGAGAAGGAAGCTGGTGCTGATCCAATTGTCCAGGGCGTTGGTGCCGATATTGGTCATGCTTCACCATTTATCGACGACCATGATGGACTATTATGGGTTTAACATATGGAATTTGGCGTACTTGCCGCTGACGGGCGGTGTCTATTATTTCTTTTCCTTATCCGGTTTCATGGCGTATTATATATACCGTCAAAAATTCGGCAAAAAAGGCCAAGTATCGGATTTTCTGATCAATCGCTTCATTCGGATCTATCCACTGTATTGGGTCGTGACCTTGGCGTTTCTAATCCTGGCATTTCTCTTCCCGTGGTTTGCGACGGGGGCAGAGCGGGATCCTGCGGTTATTTTGACCTCGATTTTTTTGGTCCCGAATCCTGAATGGCAAGACCCGTTCTTGATTGTTGCTTGGTCATTGGAGTACACGATTTATTTCTATCTCATGTTTTCCGCCTTGTTTCTGAGCCCGCGTTTCCTCGGGAAGGCGCTATTTGCTGGCTGGGGCGTCCTGTCATTTCTGGGCGCCACGGGCATTGTCTATATTGACCATTTCCTGTTCGATTTCCTGTTTGTTTCCTATAATTTTATGTTCATAGCGGGTGTGGTTTGTGCATGGCTCATACTCAACATTAAAATTCCGCTCGGCGTAGGATACCTATTCATTGTACTCGGATTGCTCGGCTTCCCTGTAACTTGGATGAATGCGTTGAATCCTTTTACGGAAATCAGCTTCGAACTGAGTGCTAGTGTCTCTATCATGTTGTTGCTGATTGGGCTTGGCGCCGTCGATTTGAAAAAGGATATCCACATTCCGAACGCCCTGCACCAGCTCGGCAATGCCGCTTTTTCAATTTATCTTGTCCATAATGTAGTGCTCGACTTATTTTCTGAATTGATGGACCAAGCAGGATTGCATGAAGTGTTTGGCGATGTCGGCATGAGCCTGGTGCTTGTCGCTTTGATGCTGTTCTTTGGGATTATGGCGCATTTCAAGCTGGAGCTGCCGCTGCACCGGAAGTTTAAAGGCTGGCTGCAGCGGAACAAGAGGCCTGTAGTGGCGGCAAGTGATACAGATGCTGCGACGAAAAACACTTAAAAACCCCTAAGCCAAGGCTTAGGGGTTTTTATCTTATTCCGGCTTATTCAATAAATTCTGCAAGGCCTTTTTTTCCCGGTTAATTTCATCAACGGTACGGATGCCCATTTTGCGGAAAATGGTGATCGGCGGCGTCCAGCCTTGCAGCGCATGTTGAATGATGGCTGCGCTTGAAGCGCCTGCCAGAAGGGCCCATTTTCTATTGGTCCGAACTGCCAAAAGAGCGGAAATGGCGGCGACGGATGCCAAATTTACTTTCAGTAGGCGTTCCGTGTCCCATTCGTGGTCCAACTCTTCAATGCGCGCCTGGATTTCATTTTTGCCTTGGCGCTTGTAATAATTGACAGAAGCTTCCGTTTCGCGTTCGATTTGCTGATTGATGTAATCTGGTGTGCGGTCGTTCACTTTAGATTGTGTCGATGGCAATTGTTCTTTTGCTAAATCAAGTCCCATGAAAAAATCCTCCATTTCATTGCAAGTCCTGCTTCTAGTATTCCGCAAATGTCTTTTCTTTAAACCCTAAAGTGCATGTGAGCCTTGCGGAGAAACTCAATCGATGCTATCTGTCTGGTCTTTCATGATCTGTTCATCCATCGGTCCGACGATTTTTTGGGCGATTTCGCCTTTCGTGTTGAGGATGTATGTGGTCGGCACGGTCCGGATTTGATACGTTTGGGCGGTGCTGCCGGTTTCGTCCATCGGCATGGAGAAGGTCAAGCCGAATTCATCGATGAAAGAGCGGATTGCTTCATCGCCGTTATCCTGTGCGGTCAAGTTGACTGCTAGAATTTCGACGTCTCCGCCTGTGTTGTTTTCATGAAATTCCTGCATATGCGGCATTTCAGCACGGCACGGGGGGCACCAGGTCGCCCAAAAGTTCAAGATGACTTTCTTGCCGCGGTAATCGGAGAGTTTCACCATTTCGCCGTTCTGGTCGGTCAATGTGAAATCAGGGGCTGTTTGCCCTTGTGAGAGCCCCTCTGCAAGAGAAGTTTCTTGTGCAGTTGTGGAACTGGTGGATTCGCTAGTGTCAATAGGGGCAGCATCTTCTTCGAAGAAGTTGATGGCGATGATGGCAATTGCCGCCAGCAGCAAGATGCCGATAATGGCTTTTTTGATCATGTGATCGGTCCTTTCTGTTCAAAACGTCTAAACATAGCAGCAGTGAATGCGGCAACGGCGAGGAGCGTTGCATTTTGCCACGTCAATAGCGGCCCGAATGCGCTTAAGATGAGCAATTCCACTGTGAAAAATGCAGCGAGCATCAAGCCGTTCGGGACGTCTGGGCGTTTGGCGAGCAAGCGGATGGACAAAACGGCCGCTGCCAAAAGTGATGCATGCAGCGCTGATTGGACGAAATTGTCTTCAAACAATTGCAAAATGGCCTGGTACGCTAAAAAAAACAATAACCAGGCATTTGCGGCCTGTGCCCCCAAAGCGCCATGTCTTTGTTGCGCGACAAGCAAATAAGCCATCACCAAGGTAATGGCGAGCAGATGTCCATACGAACCGCCATTAAAATAAAGAATGGATAAAGGCATGTCAAGAAAATGCTGCAAATTGAAAACGATGTAACTGAGCTTCCATACAAGGATGTAGAGCGCCAAAGCGTTCCAGTACCATTCGCCGGGTTTGTGCCCTGCCGCAGCGCGCATCAACAAGCTTGCCGCTGCGGCTGCCAACAGCACAGAAACCCATACCGCAGGAACGGTCAGGTGCAGGATTGGAACATAGCTCATTGGCTTTGTCCCGCGCGGTGTCTATTCATTATAAAGATACCTCCGTCCGTATTGAAAATCTTATGCCTGGCGCTTTCAATTATAACGGAAAGTTCCATTTTTTCATCTCTTGCGATGTTTACAACAATAAGCCTATTGCGCCGAGTTTCCGGACAAAAGCCAGGCTGTGAACAAGTTCACAGCCTGGCATGGATGCGGGTGACGAAATTTCGAACTCTCGTTCACTCGTATTGTTTCCATACTTCGGGCAGAAGCCCCGCAATGTCGCGGGCAAGCATCGTGTGGGGGGAGCGGCTTTTGATGAATTCGTCTGCACACGCTCCGTGCAAGTAGACGGCATTCAGCACAGCATGGCGCCAATTTTCGTGGCAGCACAGCATGCCGAGCATCATGCCACTCAGCATATCCCCGGTACCGCCTTTTGCCAGTGCTGCATTTCCTGTCGGGTTGCGAAACAGTTCGCCATCCGGGAAAGCGATGGTCGTTTGCGGGCCTTTCAAAACGACCGTTAAGTGATGCTCCATTGCATAATGCGATGCGCAAGATTCTGGAGACTTTGCGATCTGCTCTTTTGAATAACCGGAAATCCGGCTGAATTCACCGACATGCGGAGTCAAGATGAGGGGGGCGTTTCTCTCACCATAGTTTCGTTCGCTAAGGGCGCCGGCATCGAGTATGAGCGGGGCTTGGGACTTCAGCAAGGTTTCAACAGCCGCTTCGGTCAATGCATCCGGCACCGTACCCGGCCCGCAGGCGATGGCTTTGTAGGAAGAGAGTGAATGGGTGCCATTGGCGATATGGATCAGCGCATCCGGCACATACGTCGCTTCGGCCGCTGCGTGTGCGATTGCGCGGATGGTTTCCCGATACGTGCCGATTGCCAATTTCCCGACGCCGCTTGTCAGCGCGCCGAGACCGGATATCAAGGCAGCCCCGGGCATGTCCGGGCCTCCCGCCACTAATAGCGCCGTGCCGAACACGCCTTTGTGGCTGTCTTGTGCACGTTTTGGCAATGTGCGGCGCACCATTTCCTGTGACCAGAGGATGCTGTCTTGCGGTTTTTGTGACTCAATCATATAAATCCCTCCCGGTTTTCTTATATACAATAACTGTAGCCGATTCCAGCCCATAGGCAAACCTAAACGTGCGATTGATGCGAACAGATTAGCTTATCGTGTTTTGCATGAATGAACAGCTTCAGCCGGTGATGGCAGCCTGCAGGTATTTCGTCCCGCTAAACAATAAAAACTGGCAAGCTGAAAACTTCCTCTCCGGCAATGGTAACGGGCGAAGTGCAGTGGACGAAGTGGATTATATATCCAAAGAACTGAAATTTCTGACAACTATAGGCAATCCTCACAAGCTTTGCTATACTCAGCCTATTCAATTCAAAAGGAGTGGGGACAGTGAAAAAACACATATTCAAAACCATGACCATGGCGGGGCTTTGCGCGATGCTGGCGATGCCGGTGCAGGCGGCAGAACCTGCCCAGACGATTGAGCACCATCATGAAAACGCCATTTCCGGCTTTATCGATTATGGAGAGCTGCAAAAAGAACTCCAGCGCATCGAAGCCAATAGTAAAGGCTCGGTTTCGGTAGATGTTGCCGGCCAATCATTCGAAGGGCGCGACATTTATACCGCAACAGTCGGGACAGGCGACAAAGTGCTGCTGATCCAAAGCGAAATCCATGGCAACGAAAAAACGGGCACCGTGGCCATTTTGAATATGCTGAAAACCCTGTCCGGCAACTCGAAAGCAGCCAAAGCCTTGCGCGATGAAGTGACCATTGTCTTCATGCCGATGATGAACCCGGATGCTTCAGAAGGCGATAAGCGCCGCAATAGCATGACGTGGAGCGATGTCGTGGCGGACTATCCGGAACTTGCCGCTGCAACACCATCATGGAATTATTTGGACCGCGGCGTCAGCCAAAGCTATGATTACGGCGCGAATCCTGGATTCGATGTCAACCGTGACTTCAACCCGGACCTGGACTATGTGCCACAAGCGGAAGATTTCCCGGGCGCATCGAACGAACCCGGCTGGTTTATCACAAAAGAAGCCCAAGTTTCGCGTGACGTCTACAAATCGCTGCAAGCGGAATACGGCACCGTCGATGTCTTTATCGACCTTCATCACCAAGGCATGTATTATGTCGATGGCACTTCGGATCCGGTGACGTTATCGCTGTCGGCACAATTCGTGCCGGACCCATCAACTGCTGAAGGGGCGAAATACAGCGAATATGCAGACCGCTACGATTATGATTTTTCGCGCCAGCTGAATGTAGCGGCGTATGAGGAACTGCAGTCCTATGGCAATTCGAAATTCACCAATATCTCGCTTTATTCACAAGGGCTCGATTTGCCGGGCACGGCGCTCGGCAGTTACGCACTGAACGGCAGCGGCACCGTGTTGTTCGAAGTGCGCGGCCAAACCCAGTCGCTTGGCCAGAAAGAAAAAGGCCAGTTGGTCAAATCGGTGGAACGCGGTTTGACGGCCATTGTGGAAGGCGTGGCTGATGACAGTGTTTATTCATTGGACCCGGAAGCCTATGAAGACATTCCGCTGACTTCCTATAGACCAAGCAATTAAGATAAAACGCCGCCTGGATGGGCGGCGTTTTTAGTTGCCGAGTTGTCGGCCGAGCATAGGCTTTGATAGACTGAAGACAAACAGAAAGGGGTGTCTTATGGCAATCAGTAAACTGAACGACCGCATTCACTTAATCGATGGTTTCGACCTGGGGCTGGAACAACGCACAGGGAGCTACGTCATCATGGAACAGCAGCTGACAATTATCGAAACAGGCCCGAGCCCGTCGGTGGAGCATGTGAAACAAGGATTGAACGAACTCGGCCTCTCACTCGAGGAGGTCCGCTACATCATCGTGACGCACATCCACCTCGACCACGCCGGGGGAGCGGGCTTACTAATGCAGGATTGCCCGAACGCCACACTCATCGTCCATCCGAAAGGCGCCAGGCATTTGGCGGACCCGAGCCGCCTCATCGCCGGGGCGCGCGCGGTATATGGAGGCAAATTCGACGAATTGTTCAATCCGATTGTCCCGGTGCCCGAACACCGCGTCGCCATCAAAACAGAAGGAGACCGCTTGCAAATCGGTCCGGATTGCACGCTTGAGTTCTGGGATACGCCGGGCCATGCCAAGCACCATATCGGCATTCTAGACCCTGTGTCGAATGGGTTTTTCGCGGGCGATACGGCAGGTATCCGTTATGTACAGCTGATTGAAGATGGCATCGACTTTTATTTGCCATCGACCTCGCCGAACCAATTCGATCCCGCGGCCATGAAAGCATCGATTGAACGGATAAAAAACCAGCAATTCGATTGGCTCTATTTTGGGCATTTCGGCGCTGCACAGAACCCGGATGCAGCGCTGGACCAGGTGCTGACATGGTTGGAAGTGTTCGTTGAAGAAGGAAAGGCCGCTTGTGACAACGATGAATCGGCGGATCAATTGGCGAAACGGCTGGCGGCACCGGTGATGGCACAGTTGGCGGAACAAGGCATCAATCAGACGCACCGCGTCATGCCTTATATCGAAATGGACTTACAGGTCAGCGCCCAGGGCTTGCTGGATTATTTCCAAAAACAAAGCTGAACCGTTCTGAAAAAAAGTTCATCCCCAGTGAATAGGACGGTTTACCGCCGCTATTTTACGGGCAAAGACTAGGGCAGAGAAAATTCATCTAGCTGAAGGGCGGAAAATTAAGTGGCACAAGTGTTAACGGAAAAGACAGCAATTATTACAGGAGCAGGGCGCGGCATCGGCCGGGCGACCGCCCTGGCACTGGCCAATGAAGGCGTGGCCGTCGGGTTGATCGCGAGAACCGAGAAAGAAATTGAACAATTGGCGAAGGAAATCCGTTCGTTGCGCGGCCGCGCAGCTTTTGCGGCAGCCGATGTGTCGGATCCCAAGCAAGTGGAGGCGGCGGTCCGGAAATTGACCGACGAGCTCGGCACGATCGACATCCTCATCAATAATGCGGGCATCGGGAAATACGGCAAGTTTATGGAACTCGAAACCGAAGATTGGCAAAATATGCTCAATGTCAATTTAATGGGCATGGTCCATATGACGAAAGCGGTGCTGCCGCAGATGGTGGAGAAGCAAGGTGGCGACATCGTCAATATTTCCTCTTCATCGGGACTCAAAGGAACGAAAGGCTCAAGCGCCTATAGCGCATCGAAATTCGCGGTACTTGGCATGAGCGAGTCCTTGATGCAGGAAGTGCGCCCCGACAATATCCGTGTATTCGCGTTGGCACCGAGTCGTGTCATTACGGGCATGACGGATTCCGGCAATGAAACGGATCAGGAAAAAGAGAAGTTCATGCAGCCGGAAGACATCGCGGAATACATCGTTTCGCAATTGAAGTTGAATCCGCGCATCTTTATTCCCTTATCGAAACAATGGGCGACCAACCCCTTTTAATCGCATAAAAACCCCTGAATGCCTTTGCGGCATTCAGGGGTTTTTTTTAGCTGATTCCTTTAACGTACGCTTCGACCTCTTGTGATGACGATAGTGCAAGGAGGTGATCGATGTGGGAAGCCATTTCTTGTTTCGACAACCGGCTGATTTGCGCACGCGCCTTCAAGACAGAAGAAGCGCTCATGGAGAATTCGTCCAAGCCGAGCCCGAGAAGAATGGGGATGGCGATGTCATCGCCGGCCATCTCGCCGCACATGCCTGCCCATTTGCCTTCTTTATGCGCGGCGTCGATGACCATCTTCACCAAGCGCAAAATGGCCGGATTAAACGGCTGGTAAAGGTATGACACCCGTTCATTCATGCGGTCTGCGGCCATTGTGTACTGGATCAAGTCGTTCGTGCCGATGGAGAAGAAATCCACTTCTTTTGCGAAGACATCCGCCATGACCGCAGCAGAAGGAATCTCCACCATGATGCCGACTTCAATGCCGTCGCTGACGGGGATGCCCGCATCCTGCAATTTGGCCTTTTCTTCTTCCAGCAAAGCTTTTGCTTGGCGGAATTCTTCTACAGTCGCGATCATCGGGAACATGATCTTCAAATTGCCATAAACACTTGCTCGCAATAAAGCGCGCAGTTGTGTTCTGAAAAGCTCGGGCATCTCCAAGCATAAGCGGACCGCGCGCAGGCCAAGGAACGGGTTCAGTTCTTTCGGCAAGTCCAGATACGCGAGTTCCTTGTCGCCGCCAATGTCCAGCGTCCGGACGACGGTCGGCTTGCCGTCCATGCCTTTTAATACAGTGGAGTAGGCGTCAAACTGCTCGTCTTCTGTCGGGAAGGCGTCTCTTCCCATATAGAGAAACTCGGTGCGGTAAAGGCCGATGCCTTCCGCGCCGTGTTCGAGCACGCCGGCCAGGTCTTTCGGCGTGCCGATATTGGCGGCAAGTTCAACACGCTGCCCGTCTCTGCTTACGGTTGGCTCGTCTTTGAGTTTGGCCCATTCGGCTTTTTGGGCGTCGTAGGCTATTTTTTCCTGCTCGAATTGCTGGATGGTCGCTTCGTCCGGGTCGACGATGATTTTGCCTTGCAAGCCGTCGATGATCACCGTTTGGCCGTTGCGAATCGAGGCCATGGCGTTTTGGGCGCCGACCACTGCCGGAATTTCCAAAGTGCGCGCAAGGATGGCTGAATGCGACGTGCGCCCGCCAATATCGGTAATGAAGCCTTTGACAAACTGGGCATTCAATTGGACGGTATCGGACGGCGTCAAATCTTCGGCTATGACGATGACTTCCTCATCGATCATGCTCGGATCTTGTATTTTGACGCCCAGCAGGTGGGACAGCAGCCGTTTGCGGACGTCTTTGATATCCGCAGCGCGTTCTTTCATATATTCGTTGTCCATCGCTTCAAACATCGCGATGAACATATCGCTGGTTTCCTGCAGCGCAAACTCCGCATTGACGCTGTCGCCTGAAATGCGCTCTTTGATCGGCCCGATCAGTTCAGGATCGCCCAGGACGAGCAAATGGGCGCCGAAAATCGCGGCTTCCTTGTCGCTGATTTGCTGTGCGGCCTTTTCCTGGATGATTTCGAGTTCCGCGGCAGCTTGTGCCACGGCCGCATCAAAACGGGCGATTTCTTCTACAGGATCGCCCACTTTCTGCTGTTCGACAATCAACTCGGGATTTTCCAGACGGAACGCTTTGGCGATGGCAATGCCGGTAGAAGCAGCGATGCCGGAGAGCGATACAGTCATTCGTTGGAGATTCCTTCCGCTTTCAGCACTTCGTCGATCTTCGCCATCGCTTCCTCTTCATCCGCTCCGTCCGCAGCGATCGTAACGGTCGAGCCCGATGCAATGCCGAGCGACATGACGCCGAGAATCGATTTCAAGTTCACTTGCTTGCCGTTAAAGCCGAGCGTGATGTCCGATTGGAATTTCGAGATGGAGCCGACGAGTGCCGATGCCGGGCGAGCGTGGATGCCTGCTTCGTCCGTAATTGTATATTGCTTTTCTACCATGTTGGTTTCCTCCTAGAGATGAACGTATTTGAGTGGAATCATTCATATTTTGAATGATTTTGATTACCTATGAATGATTATGATTGATTTTGAAAACGATTTCAAGTATTATCTATTTAATCAGAAAAGTAAAGAAGGTGATGGCATGCTGACCACGGAGCGGCATCAATTGATTTTGAACCTTTTGAGAGAAAAGCAGAGCATTAAAATCCAAGAGCTGGTGGAACTGACTTCGGCTTCCGAATCCACGATCCGCCGCGATTTAACAGAACTTGAGGAACTGCAGAAGCTGGAACGGGTTTTTGGAGGCGCCAAGCAAATCGCAAAAAACGTGCCGGAACCGAGCCTGTCGGATAAAGCGGCGAAGCATCTGAAGGAAAAACAACTGGTCGCGCGCTATGCGGCCTCGCTCGTCAAAACAGGGGACGCGATTTTTCTGGATGCGGGTACGACCACTGCCGAGATGATCCCTTTTCTAAAAGACAAAGATGTAACCGTTGTCACCAATGGGCTGAGCCATCTGGAAGCCTTGATCGAGCACGGGATCACTTCCTATCTGACGGGCGGCTTCATCAAGTCGCGCACGCGGGCTTTGGTCGGCCCGCAGGCAATCGAATCGCTGGACAATTACCGCTTTGATAAAAGCTTTCTCGGGGTCAACGGCATTCATCCAGAAGAGGGCTTTACGACCCCAGACCCAGAAGAAGCGGCCGTCAAGCGAAGGGCTGGGGAATTATCGAGAAGCTGTTATGTGCTTGCGGATCAGTCCAAATACGGCACAATCAGCTTTGCGCACATTTTCGACTTAAACCGTTCGGCTTTGATTATCGACGGCTTGCCGGAAGACGCAGTAGAAGAAATCGAACGGCAAACAACGATTAAGGTGGTGGTGACACAATGATCTACACATGCACATTCGCTCCATCCATTGATTACACAGCGTATTTACCGCATTTTGAAAGCGGCGCGTTGAACCGGTCAGATGAAGTGTATTATTACCCCGGCGGCAAAGGCATCAACGTTTCGCGCGTACTCAGCCGCTTAGGTCTCACAAGCCGTGCGCTCGGATTCGCCGGCGGTTTTACAGGGCGCTTTATCGAAGAGTTCCTGGACGCAGAAGGCATCGAGACCGATTTTGTCGATACCGGCGCCATTACGCGGATCAACGTCAAAATCAAGACGGACCAGGAAACGGAACTGAACGGGCCCGGCCCGGTATTAGGGGAAGCGCAGCTGGAACAATTGAAAGACAAGATTGCCCTTATGACAACAGGCGACTGGTTCGTCCTGGCGGGCAGCTTGCCGTCCTCGGTGTCGACCCAATTTTTCAAGGGCCTGGCAGACCGCTGCCAGGAGCGGGGCGTCCATTTTGTGCTCGACACGTCTGGCCCTGCTCTGAAGGAATTGCTGGATACAAAGCCTTTTCTCATTAAACCGAACGAGCATGAACTGGGGGAGATTTTCGGAGTTGAAGTCAACACCCAAGCACAAGCGTTCCATTATGCCAGCCTGCTGGTGGACAGAGGAGTCGAGCATGTTGTTGTCTCCATGGGCGGGGCGGGAGCCATCTATGCGTCCCGTGACCATGGCTATACAGCGAATGTGCCAAAAGGCAAAGTCGTCAACACCGTCGGCTCGGGAGACTCCTTGGTGTCAGGATTCATCGCTTCTTATATACACCATCAAGATCCAAGCAAAGCATTCCAATACGGCGTCGCCAGCGGCAGCGCCACGGCGTTCCGGACCGATTTATGCGAGCTGGCAGATGTCGAGCAATTGCTTCCTGAAGTGACCGTAACACCATTCGAAAAAAGGATGTGACAAAATGAGAATTACACAATTATTGACGGAAAGCACCATTATTCTGGATCTGAAAGCCGGTACCAAACGCGACGTACTAAACGAATTGGCCGAGCAATTGGACCAGGCCGGGAAGTTGAACGACAAGCAGCAATTCACGAAAGACATCCTGGCGCGGGAAGAACAAAGCACAACGGGCATCGGTGATACGATTGCCATTCCGCACGCCAAATCCGAAGCGGTCAAAGAACCGGCCATTGCGTTCGGCCGGTCGTTTGAAGGAATTGACTTCGAATCGCTGGACGGGCAGCCTGCCCAATTGTTTTTCATGATCGCGGCGACAGCAGGGGCAAACGATGACCACCTGGAAGCTTTATCGCGCCTTGCGACCTTCCTGATGGATGAGAAATTCCGCGTCAACATTTTGGAAGCGCAGTCGAAACAGCAAGTGTTGGATATCGTCTCTGCGAAAGAAGCGGAAGTGGAGGGGCCGGAACCAACAGATGAGGCAGCACCGGTTGCCGGTACAACAGAACCCGCTGCAGGCGGCAAAATCCTCGCAGTCACGGCGTGCCCGACTGGCATTGCCCACACCTATATGGCGGCGGAAAAGCTTAACGGGCGTGCGAAAGAGCGGGGCATCAACTTGAAAGTGGAAACGAACGGGTCGAGCGGGGTGAAAAACCGCTTGACCGATGCAGAGATCGCGGAAGCGGACACCATTATCGTTGCAGCCGACACGAAAGTCGAAATGGCAAGATTCGACGGAAAACACGTCATCCAGACACAAGTCGGCAAAGCCATCTACGAAGCGGACCAGCTTTTGGACCGCGCACTTGCACAAGATGCACCGGTCTATAAGCATGACCGCACCAAAGATGCGGATGCCGGGACAGAGCCGAAATCAGGATTCTACAAGCATTTGATGAACGGTGTATCGAACATGCTGCCATTCGTCGTCGGCGGCGGGATCTTGATCGCCCTGTCGTTCTTCTTCGGCATCAACGCGGCAGACCCGGATAGCCCGGAATACAATGAATTTGCTGCGATGCTGTCAACCATCGGCGGGGGCACGGCGTTCTTCCTGATGGTTCCGGTCCTTGCCGGATTCATTGCGATGAGCATTGCCGACCGTCCCGGCTTCGCGCCAGGGATGATCGGGGGCTTGCTTGCGATCACGGTCACAGGCGTCGAAGAAGCTAGCGGCGGTTCCGGTTTCCTCGGCGGTTTGATCGCCGGATTCCTTGCCGGTTACGTGACGCTTCTCGTGAAGAAAGTGTTCTCGGGCATTCCGCAAAGCCTGGAAGGTTTGAAACCCGTGTTGTTCTATCCGGTATTCAGCATTCTTATCACAGGAGTCGTCATGATGCTCATCAACCCGCCCTTGACGCAAGTATACACAGGCATCTCCGCATTCCTCGAAGGCCTAGGCGGCACGAACCTGGTTCTCGTCGGACTTCTCCTTGGCGGCATGATGGCAGTCGATATGGGCGGGCCGGTCAACAAAGCCGCCTACACATTCGGCATCGCCATGCTCGACGCACAGAATTTCAATTTCATGGCGACGGTCATGGCAGCGGGCATGGTCCCGCCGCTTGGACTGGCCATCGCCACAACGATGTTCAAGAAGAAATTCACCAAACCGGAACGTGAAGCCGGCAAAACGGCTTATGTTCTCGGCGCGAGCTTTATCACCGAAGGCGTCATCCCGTTTGCTGCAGCCGATCCGGCGCGGGTCATCCCGTCAGCGATTGCAGGGGCGGCAACGACCGGGGCGTTAGTCATGCTGTTCGATATCGGACTCCGTGCACCACACGGCGGCGTCTTCGTCATCGGCTTGGTCGACGGAGGACTTCCAAGCATCTTGCTGTATTTGGTCGCGATACTTGCCGGTTCATTCGTGACGGCAATCCTCGTCGGGTTGCTGAAGAAAAATATTACGGCAGCTGCATAAATGAAAAACCGCCATCCGGTTTCACCGGGTGGCGGTTTTTTTATGGACAAGAAAGAAGCAAGAGAGAACTCCCTTTAAAGCCGAATGGGTTCATTGATCGGCATCGATCATGCCTTTTTCAAGCAACAGGGCGGATGTGCCGGCAATTGCTTCATGTGCGTCCCGGCCGTCTGCATGGATCGTGATGGTCGAGCGGGTCGGAATCCCAAGTGCCATGACGCCGAGTATGGATTTCAAGTTGACGGTCTTGTTTTTGAATTCTAGCGATAGTTCACAGTGGAAACGGTTCGCCTCACTGACAAGAGCTGCGGCGGGCCGCGCATGCAAGCCTTCTTCCGCAGTAATGAAAAATTGTTTTGTGGCCATTTACGGTTTTCTCCTCCTTATGCAGATGCGCATTTCCCCATTATAAGGTTTTCTCATCGCCCTTGTTAAGCGTAAGCTTGCAAGGAGGGATGGAAGCGGCGAAAATTAAGTGGAAAATCGAACAACAGACTAGGCAGGCAGACAGAAAGGGAGTAAAATGTAAATAAGTTGAATATTCTGATAAAAACTTGTATCGTTCATTAAGCTATGACCGAAAGGACAGCATGAGGGAGGGAAAAACATGAAGACCAGCAGCACGGCCGACTTTTTAAGGGACTTCAACGACGCTTTTTTCAAAGGAGATAAAGAATTCATCGAGCAGCATATTACGGATGATGTGGTATGGATCATGGTCGGGGCCCTGCCTTTAAAGGGGAAGCAGGCGTTAGTGGATGCGGCTTTCGGAATGCAGGATTATACGCAAATGGCTTTTGAAATCGACACTATTATTGCGGAAGGGCAAGAAGGTGCGGTAAAAGGCGTCATGACTGCCAAAGGCGGTAACGAGCGGGAACGCAAATATTGTTATTGTGATTTTTACGAATGGCAAGGAGACGGCGAGCTGCAAATAACGAAAATTACATCGTTCGTGGTTGAAACGAAATAGAGCCGAAGCGGGCTCTATTTTTTTGATGTCTTTTCATTTAATTAAAATGTATTAAACTACATAAGGGTATAAAAGAATTTCAAAACAAGCACACAAGAAAATAGGCCAATACAGGCAGAAGGCTGCTGACAATTCTTGCGTTCTCAGGAAAACTTCGGCAAGATGGATTAATAAGCAACAAGAAAGGGTGCAAGACAGTGGATTATCTGAAATCACGCAAAAATGCTTACGCTGTTTTACTGAGCGGGCTCGTAGCGGGTGTCGTCATTGCATTTTTGATCAACGATGACCCGGATACATCGACTTTGGTCGCTGCCGGGGCGATCGGTGTGGTGATCGGGGAAGCGCTCATGTTCTGGCGCTGGAGCAACCAACGCAAAACAAAACAACGCGAAGATTGAGGGCTGGCAGCAAGCAATCACATAGCAGCGGAAGGGAAGTAGAGGACGATGACGACAATCTGCCTGATTCGGCACGGAGAAACAGAATGGAATAAGATCGGCCGCATTCAAGGAACGACGGATGTGCCGTTGAATGAGACGGGGAAGCAGCAAGCACGCGCATGCGAATCTCATTTGACGAAAGAAGCGTGGGACGTCATCGTGACGAGCCCGCTCAAGCGTGCTAAAGAGACCGCCGCCATTATCAATGAAACGATGCGTTTGCCCGTCTTTGAAATGACAGAGTTCCAGGAAAAGCACTTCGGCAAAGCAGAAGGCATGACGGCGGAAGAGCGTTACGGCTTGTATCCGGACAAAAATTACCCAGGGCAGGAACAAGCGCAAGAATTCCACAACAGGCTGTCGAAGGGGCTCGCGCAACTCAATGAACGATTCGGTAACCGGCGTGTGCTCGTCGTCGCGCATGGAGGCGTCATCAATGCGATTCTTGAACAATTGGCGCACGGGGAATACGACGGCGAAGTCCGTTTGCAAAATGGCGGCATGAATCACTTGGCGTATGCCAGCGAACGCTGGGAGATCCAGAAATATAATTTCATCGACCATCTTGAACTGCTGGATGCGCAGTCAAAGTGAGCGCATTAAGCCAAAAGGAGATCGACATATGGAACACGCTGAACTGAGAAGCTTGCACGAGGAAGTCGAAAAATTGAAGTTTCATAACCGGACGCTGCAGGCGCTGCTCGGACAATTGTTGGAAGAGAAAATGCAAGACCCGACCATCCATGAAGCGATCGTGGTGCATGATTTGTCAAAAGCTGAACTCCAGGCCTTCACCCAATTGATTCGCGGCTGCGAAGGCGATGTGAAAGCTTTTAAGCAGCAGGCCGCGAACTTGGGCCCAAAATTCACAGACTTGGTCGTCAAAGGCCTGCTGCAAGCGTTCATGGGGTCTACCAGGCTGACCGGCAAGTGTGAAGAAATTCTTCAATCATATGAAAAGAATTGAATGAAAAAACACCGCCGGAAATCGGCGGTGTTTTTCGGGGGATGGATTCATTTCTTCCCGCACCCAATCATTTGCGTTTTTTGGCAGTTTCGGCAGGAGGCGCCTCCTTGGCATCGAATATGCCGCGCCGGTATACAAACACAGCCAGCGCCGCCATAAATAAGGCGGAATTGAACCAGAACACAAGATCATTCAAATTGCCTCCGAACACCAAGGTGTTGAGGACGGTCAATAGATGCATCACCAGTAAAAAAATGAATAGAATCGTTGAGGTTCTCATCAAATCACTCCATAATCGTTTTGCTCTGTTCATTGTAACGGAATTGACGCACAGGCGTAAGCGTTTAAGGGAATTGTAGAAAAGAGTTCACGAAAGGATGAGGAAAATGGTCAGATGGAAAGAGCAAATGGTCATCGAAGCGCCGATCGAACGGGTGTGGGAATTGTTTCAAGACGAGCACATCCAGCGCATCATGCCGAAAGT
The DNA here is from genome assembly GCF_041320495.1 of Planococcus sp. SSTMD024. Classification (NCBI taxonomy): domain Bacteria; kingdom Bacillati; phylum Bacillota; class Bacilli; order Caryophanales; family Caryophanaceae; genus Planococcus; species Planococcus sp. SSTMD024. The sequence continues at coordinate 32,196 of NZ_JBGGNS010000010.1, forward strand.
GGAATCACATGAGCTGCTTGAAGGGGAGAATAACGCGACAGGCGCTAAACACGCGCAAGTGTACACAGAAGGCAACCAGCAGCAACGGTATATCGTAGAAACTTTATCGTATGTGGATGAACTGGAGAAAAAATACCGCGAGACGGCTTTTGAGATGGGGCAGATGTTCAAAGTGCGCTACGCATTCAGCTTGGAAAAAGAGTCGCCACAAAAGACGCGCTTTGTTTACGAAGGGCAAAACAAAGGGATGAGCATCACAGGGAAGATGATGCTGTTGGCAGGCAGCAAAAAAGCCGCGCGAAGCACCGTATTGAATTTCATGAACCGGGTCAAGGAACAAGCCGAACGGGAAAGCTAAAACGTTGGCTTGGAAAGAAGATGGTGTAAGAAGAATATAAATGTAATTAACTACATAAGGAAATAATAGAAATTCAAAAACAGCCCACAAACAAAATTTATTCATCGCCAACAAAAAGAAGGAAGGGCTTGGCGACACCTCGAAATTACTTATATAGAAGGGCTATAGGTTTATTTCAGCGAAAGACGAACCGGTAAAACAACGTCGGTTCTGTGGTTCAGGGAAAGGAGTGCACGAATGGTCATATATGTACGGATGATTGCTGAAATGCTGGTCATCGCCATTTTTATTTATTTTGTCAGCGGCCGGTTAATGGGGTCGAAAGTGAATTTCACCAAACGGATATTGTCTGTCGTGCTCGGGGTTGTCCTGACGACATTTGTATATTGGTATTCCTATTTGCGCTATACCGAATTTATGGATGATGCTTTCGCGACGATGTTGACAGATACCAGCACAGTCATTTGGATCGGCAGCATGCTGATGATTTCGATGCTCTTTTACTTGATCCTCGAATTATTCGATCCGATTGAACTGGGAGACCGCGGCGAACGCATCACGAACCGCAAATTCATCTGGAAACGGCTGCGCAGCCGCTGGAGACGCCAGAAACGCTTAAGCAAAGTGCTGGAGATTGCGGTCAAGAACGGCATTTCCAGCACCTTGAAGTATGCGCGTCATCGTGAAAACAACCGGGAGCTGGCGGTCGCTTTCCGCAGGACGCTGGAAGAAGCCGGGGGCGTATTCATCAAATTCGGCCAAGTATTGTCGACCCGGACGGATTTGTTCGCTCCAGTCTTCATCGAGGAACTGAGCCAGTTGCAGCAAAACGTCAAAGCTCTGCCAAAAGAACAAGTGACGGAAATCCTAAGAAAATCCATGACACAGCCCATTGAAGAAGTGTTTTCCAAACTCGAGAAAGAACCGCTCGCATCAGCATCGATCGGCCAGATCCACCGCGGCGTTTTGCGCAAGAACAATGAAGAAGTCATCATTAAGATGCAGCGTCCGGAAGTGAGCGCCATCATGCGGGATGATTTGGACATTTTAGTGGAATTTGCCGAATGGGTGTCCAGTAAATCCACATGGGCGCAGAATATCGGATTCCGTGAATTGGCGGTTGGCTTCGCCAATGGCTTGCGCGAGGAAATCGACTTTGAAATCGAAATGCGCAATATGATTCAAGTGAAGAACGCCCTGGAAGACAGCAAAAACCAAGTCAAAATCCCGAAAGTGTACCGGGAATACAGCAATTCAACGATTATCGTCATGCAGTATTTCCAAGGCAAAAGTATTTCAAAAGGAGATGCGGTGTTCCGTCACTTTGCTGTCGAGCCGAAAAGATTCGGGCGTACGGTGTTGTTTTCATTCTTGGAACAAATGCTGTTTTCCGGCATATTCCACGCCGATCCGCATCCTGGCAATATTTTTATCGACGAAACGGATGGCCAACCGATTTTGCTTGATTTTGGTTCGGTCGGCCGCTTGACAGCCCCGCAGCAGGAAGCGCTCAATCATTTCATCATTGGCATCCAGCAAAACGATGCCAGCATCGTCCATGATGCCGTCAGAAAGCTGGTGGAAAATGGCGAGAAGCTCGACGGGGCGAAATTTGAACAAGCCATCGGGGAGATTTTATTGAAGATTTCCTATGTCGACCGGATCCCGACTGCAGAATTGATCCACTCCTTATTCGATGTCACCCGTGAATTCGGCTTGGCGTTTTATCCGTCTGTGGGAATCGCGCTCAGGTCGTTGATCAGCCTCGACAGCACTTTGCACACTATCGACCCGAAGTTCGATATGTTCACGGAAGCGAAAAGCTTTGCGAAAGAATACAAGACCTCCGTGTTGAAAAAGCCTTTTAAACAACCGCTCGCGACCAAGGAACGCATCGAAGAGGAATTGGTGCTGATTTTGCCGGAAGTCGCCAAGCTGCCGAAACGCATCGATCAATTGATCCGGCGCGTAGAAGGCGGCAAAATCATATTGCACCATGATGTGTTTTCCGATAAGCACAACTCGGGATTTGTCATGCAATTATTCTCCAGGTTCGTCTTATTGATGTCTGGAATCACGTTCGGGTTCATCTCGGCTGCCTTATTGGCCATTGCCCAATTTATCGATACCGTTTATGCGATTTACTTGAACACTGCCGCATACGGCGGATTGTTCCTGTGCGTCATCTTGCTTGTCAGGCTATCCATTCAGGCTATTCGTGATATGAAACGCAGCAACCAGTACAAATAGTCGCTTGAATCGCTTGGTCTGCAACATAAAGCAAGCCCCCATCCGTCTAGACTAACACAGTAAAATGAGACACTATAAAACACCTTCGAGATGGTACACTTATCACAAGTACTGAAATCGGAGGTGTTTTTGC
>NZ_JBGGNS010000011.1:0-15013 GCF_041320495.1 Planococcus sp. SSTMD024
TGCGCCGATGGTAGTTGGGGGTTTCCCCCTGTGAGAGTAGGACGTCGCTGGGCAAATTGAAAGGCCGTTACCGGTTCATTCCGGTAACGGCCTTTTTTGTATGGAAATTTTTCTTACTTCTTGTGAAGATAGTTTTTCAAAGGTAGGCTAAAGAAAAGGAAAGGTGGAATGAAGATGAGTAATTTATATACTTATGAAGTAAAGCAAGCAGATGGCAACATGGAACAGCTAGAAAATTTTAGAGGGAAACCATTGGTTATTGTCAATACAGCAAGCAAATGTGGACTGACTCCGCAATTTGAAGGCTTACAGTATTTGTATGAAACATATAATGATCAAGGCTTAGAAATACTCGGTTTCCCAAGTGGCCAATTCAACGATCAGGAATTCCACACACAAAAAGAAACAGTGGAGTTCTGCCAAAAAAATTATGGAGTGAGCTTTCCAGTCTTTTCTAAAGTAGATGTGAATGGCGAACTCGCTGATCCACTTTTTAAATATTTGACTTCCTGGGGCACAAGCGATGTAAGTGGAGAAATCAAATGGAACTTTACTAAGTTTCTTATTGATCGTCAAGGAAACATTATTCAACGTTATGAACCACAGGTTGAGCCCGAGCAAATGGAGAAAGATATACAGAAAATTTTATGATCCATTAGTCGGAATAGTTTTACTTTTATCAGTTTCTTGACACCCCCTGAAACCGCTGATAACCTTACAATAATATTCAAAAGGAAGCAGGAGGCGTGTCAATTATGTGGGAATCGAAATTTCTTAAAGAAGGGTTAACCTTCGATGATGTATTGCTAGTGCCAGCTCATTCAGAAGTGTTGCCAAAGGATATTGATTTGTCAGTGGAGCTGACCCCGAAAATCAAGCTGAATATTCCAATCATCAGTGCCGGAATGGACACTGTGACGGAAGCGAAAATGGCTATTTCAATGGCACGCCAAGGCGGTCTTGGAATCATTCATAAAAATATGAGTATCGAAGAGCAAGCTGAACAAGTAGTGACTGTCAAACGTTCGGAAAATGGCGTCATTACAGATCCTTTCTACCTGACTCCTCAGCATCAGGTATACGACGCAGAACATTTGATGGGCAAATACCGTATTTCGGGTGTACCGATTGTGCAAAGTGAAGAAGATCTGACTTTGGTGGGGATCATTACAAACCGCGATCTCCGCTTCATCCAGGACTATTCTTTAGAGATCAAAGATGTAATGACAAAAGAGAAATTAGTCACGGCTCCTGTTGGCACGACTCTAGAAGATGCCGAGAAAATTCTCCAGCAATACAAAATCGAGAAATTGCCGATTGTGGACCAGAGTGGCATGTTAAAAGGGCTCATTACCATCAAAGACATTGAGAAAGTGATTGAGTTCCCTATTGCTGCAAAAGATGAGCAGGGACGATTGCTTGCTGGCGCTGCTGTTGGGGTTACCTCAGATACAATGAAACGTGTCGAACAATTGGTAAAAGCTCATGTCGATGTCGTTGTCATCGATACGGCCCATGGCCATTCAGCAGGCGTACTGAACATGGTTAGCCAAATTCGCGAAGCGTACCCTGAACTGACGATTGTAGCTGGAAATGTAGCCACTGCAAGCGGAACGAAAGCGTTGATTGAAGCAGGTGCTGACATCGTTAAAGTCGGCATTGGGCCAGGTTCCATTTGTACAACCCGCGTTGTTGCCGGTGTAGGAGTTCCACAAATTACAGCTGTTTACGATTGTGCTACAGAAGCTCGCAAACACGGCAAGTCGATCATCGCAGATGGCGGCATTAAGTTCTCCGGCGATATCATTAAAGCCCTCGCTGCAGGCGGCCATGTGGTTATGCTGGGCAGCTTGCTTGCAGGAACTACAGAGAGCCCTGGAGACACAGAAATCTTCCAAGGGCGCCGCTTCAAGACATACCGCGGCATGGGGTCAATCGCTTCTATGGAAAAAGGCTCGAAAGACCGTTATTTCCAGGATGAAGCTAAAAAGTTGGTACCTGAAGGAATCGAAGGGCGTTTGCCTTATAAAGGGCCTCTTACGGACACGATTCACCAATTGCTTGGAGGCATTCGCGCAGGCATGGGTTATTGTGGAACAAAAGACTTGCGGTCACTTCGTGAGGACGCACAGTTTATCCGCATGACTGGTGCAGGATTGATCGAGAGCCATCCGCATGACGTACAAATTACAAAAGAATCGCCGAATTACTCTATGTAAAATGAGACACCTCCCTGGGGATTCCGGGTGAGGTGTTTTTTCGTTTTGCTTCCAGAGAATATGATAAAATAGCAAAAGGAATGAAACGATGGAGGATAAGCGAGTGAAAAGTTTAGTGAGATGGGTTCAATTACTGATAGTGTCAGCTATTGCCTTTACTATATGGGCTCCGACTGACGTACAGGCAGAAGGAACTGTTCCTGTATTGGCGGATGCAGCCATTGTTGTGGATACAGAGACTGGGCAGATTTTATATGGGCAGAACGATGAAGCCATCCTTGGGATTGCTTCTATGAGCAAAATGATGAGTGAATATCTTTTGTTTGAAGCGATTGAGGAAGGTACCGTTAGCTGGGATGATGAATACGAAGTGACGGATTATAGCCACCGAGTTTCTCAAGATTTGCGCTTGAGCAATGTTCCACTGCGCCGGGATGGTTCCTATACGATGAAGGAATTATATGAAGCAATGGTCATTTATTCGGCAAATGCGGCGACGATTGGCATTGCAGAAACGATTGCTGGCACGGAAAAAGAATTCGTCCGGATGATGAATGATAAAGCGAAAGAGCTGGGCATTGAAGACGCTCATTTCGTCAATTCGACTGGTCTTAATAATTCATTTCTTTTCGGGATGCATCCGGAAGGAACGGGAGAAGACGAAGAAAATACGATGTCGGCCCGATCGGTTGCCATACTGACTAAAGCCTTGTTGGATGATTACCCTGAAATTCTGGATACTGCTAAAATTCCGGAGTTGATGTTCCGGGAAGGCACGCCTGACCAGATCCGCATGATTAATTGGAATACGATGCTTCCTGGAATGGACCATGAATATGAAGGGATGGATGGATTGAAGACCGGAACGACGGACTTTGCGGGCCATTCTTTTGCAGGGACTGCCAAACGTGACGGAGTCCGGTTGATTGCGGTAGTCATGAAAGCAGTCGATGCTGAAGGAGAGGGTTCCTATGATGCACGTTTTGACGCGACACGTGCATTATTGGATCACGGATTTGGATTTCAAGAAACGGAAATCATGAAAGCCGGACAACAATTTATGGGTCAGGAATCCCTTCCTGTCTCAAAAGGTGAAAAAGAGCAAGTCGCGATAGCGGTTAAAGAACCGGTACGTTTATTGGCCCCTTCTTCCAGCACATATCGGGCTGAACTTGAATTGACAGAAGGAGTCCCACTTGAGGCAACTGTTGAGGAAGGACAACTTGTAGGTAAGGTGAGGGTTTTAGATGCTGAGGGCAATGAAGTGGAATATTTGAAAAACGAAAATCCCGCTGCGGTTGTGGCAGCCACAGAAACGGTGGAGCGCGCCAATTGGTTTGCGCTGTCCATGAAAGGCGCCGTGGATTTCATCAAAGGCTTATTTTAAGAAAAACCAGTTCATCTCTTAGCGGATGAACTGGTTTTTTGTATGTTCCAACTATGCATTAGTTGCTCGACGCCTTGCTGGATTTCGCTTTCGTCAAGACCTCCGAAACCGAGGACGATTTTTGGTGAAGTGGATTTTTGCTTGAGCAGGTCGTAATTCTGCATCGCGAATACACGGATTCCGGCATCGCTTGCCAAGGAAACTAAGTTTTGTTCTGTGCGTTCGGTATCGATGGTCAAAACGACGTGCATGCCTGCTTGCTCACCGGAAACAGTGACCATTGGTTGATAAGGGACGAGTGCTTGCGTCAGGCATTCGAGCTTTTTGCGGTACAGTTTGCGCATGCGGTTTAAATGTCTTGAGAAATGGCCTTTTTGCATGAATGTCGCGACGATTTGCTGGTCGATGCGCGGTACGGTGGACGTATAGTGTAAAAAGGTCTTGCGGTAGGCGTTCAACAGCCTTGGCGGCAATACGAGATAGGCAATGCGCAGCGACGGCATGATCGATTTAGAGAAGGTGCTGATGTAGATGACGCGACCGCCGACATCCATGCTTTGAAGTGCTGGAATGGGTTGGCTTGTGTAGCGGAATTCGCTGTCGTAATCGTCTTCGATGATAAAGCGCTGTGGTTTGGCGGCAGCCCAATTGAGCAGCTGGGCGCGGCGTGTGGCGCTTAAGATGGAGCCTGTCGGGAACTGGTGTGACGGTGTGACGTAGGCGATGTCGACACCGGTTTTTTCGAGTTCCTGCACATCAATGCCGTCTTCGTCGACTGCGATCGGGAAAGCTTGCCTGTCGTCGTGTTCGAAAATGCTATGGGTCAAGGCGTAACCAGGGTTTTCAAAACCGAAGCTCAAGTTTTTATCGAATAGTCGGATCAATAGCGGCATCAATTGTTCGGTTCCGGAGCCGACGATGATTTGTTCCGGTTCGCATACGACTCCTCGGGATTGGTACAAATAGCGGGCGATTTCAGCGCGCAGCGATTCGTCGCCTTGCGGATGGCCGGCGAGAAGGAGTTCATGGTTTTCTTCATCGATCACTTCGCGGGCCGTTTTGCGCCACGTCGGGAATGGGAACGACCGTGTATCGATGCGTGCTGGGTTGAAGTCATATAGATAATTAGGTTTTGGCACATCGCGGATGGCTGTTTCTTCTTGAGGCAGATCCAAATAAGCCAATTCTTCCACCGGCATCGTGAAAAACCCTTTGCGCGGGCGTGGTTCAATGAACCCTTCTGCGACTAATTGGGAATAGGCGAGTTCGACGGTCGTCTGGCTGATCTGCAAGTACTCCGCCAGTTTGCGCTTACTCGGCAGCTTGGTGCCGACTGCGATTTTACCGGCTGTGATGGCGGTGCGGATTTCTCGATAAAGTTGCTTGTAAAGAGGGATGGTTGATTGTTTTTGTAATTGGAACATGAGCATATCCATCGGGCTTCCTCCAACTGACCTTTTAAAATAATATAAACTGAGTCTTTTTATATGGTCACAGTTTATTATACTGGAAACAACCAACAAAAGGGAGGAATTTTCAGATGAGTGAAAAAGGTACAGATCGAGTAAAACGAGGCATGGCAGAAATGCAAAAAGGTGGCGTCATTATGGATGTGGTCAATGCAGAACAAGCGAAAATTGCAGAAGCCGCTGGGGCGACGGCTGTCATGGCGCTTGAACGCGTGCCATCTGATATCCGCAAAGAAGGCGGCGTTGCCCGTATGGCGGACCCGCGCATCACCGAGGAAGTGATGAATGCGGTATCGATTCCGGTCATGGCGAAAGCGCGCATCGGACATATTACAGAAGCCCGTGTGCTAGAAGCGATGGGCGTTGATTATATCGACGAAAGTGAAGTGCTGACGCCGGCAGATGAGGAATTCCACTTGTTGAAAAATGAGTATACAGTGCCATTTGTTTGCGGATGCCGCAATATCGGGGAAGCGGCACGACGCATCGGGGAAGGGGCCTCGATGTTGCGCACTAAAGGCGAGCCGGGCACCGGCAATATCGTCGAAGCGGTGCGCCATTTGCGCCAAGTGAATGCCGAAGTGCGCAACATCGTCGCAATGGGCGAAGACGAATTGATGACAGCCGCGAGAGACCTTGGCGCGTCTTATGAATTCTTGAAAGAAGTGAAATTGCTTGGCCGTTTGCCGGTCGTCAATTTTGCAGCAGGCGGCATCGCGACGCCAGCGGATGCGGCGCTTATGATGGAACTTGGGGCGGATGGTGTCTTTGTCGGATCGGGCATTTTCAAATCGGATCAACCGGAACGTTTTGCGCGTGCGATTGTAGAAGCGACGGCGCATTATCAGGATTACGCGTTGATCGCGAAACTGTCAAAAGATCTTGGGCCGGCGATGAAAGGCTTGGAAATGGCGACAATCGGTGCGGCGGACCGTATGCAGGAAAGAGGTTGGTAACGATGAAAATCGGGGTATTGGCGCTGCAAGGAGCGGTGCGTGAGCATGTAGCGGCGATTCAGGCATGCGGCGCTGAGGCGATTGTGTTGAAAAATGCCGGTCAGTTGGCGGAACTCGATGGTTTGGTGCTGCCGGGCGGTGAAAGCACGGCGATGCGCCGTTTGATTGACCGTGCGGAATTGTTGGAGCCATTAAGAGAATTTGCGGATGCCGGAAAGCCGATGTTCGGTACGTGTGCTGGGCTTGTATTGCTGGCAAAAGAAATTGAAGGGCAGGAAGCTGCGCATCTTGGTGTTATGGACATTGTGGTTGCGCGCAATTCATTCGGCAGGCAAGTGGACAGTTTTGAAGCAGATCTCGATATTGAAGGAATCGATACGCCGTTTCCCGCTGTATTTATCCGCGCACCGCATATTGTGCGTGCTGGTGAGGATGTGGACGTCTTGTGCGAATATGAGGGGCGCATTGTGTTGGCACGGAGCGGGCCGTTTCTCGGCTGTTCATTCCATCCGGAATTGACCGGCGACCACCGATTGATGCAGCTGTTTTTGGACATGGTGGAAAAAAGGGAACTCTTGCCAACCGAAGCGCATTATAGTAAAATATGAATAATTTCAAAGAAGAAACGTTGATGGGAATAGTAAAGCGCAGTTTTTCTGTAAGAGAGCCGGTGGTTGGTGCAAACCGGCGTCAAACGCGTTTGAATCCGCCCCGGAGTTGCATGGCGATGAGCCAGTGCCGGTTTTAATGCCGTTATGTGATGAAGAGGACCGGGCTTTTTGCCGGTCAATCAGGGTGGCAACGCGGGTAGCTCTCGTCCCTTTACCAGGGGACGGGGGCTATTTTTGCGTTGTTTTTCTTATTTGACGAAGACTTAAGGAGGAATTTCTATGTTGGATATCCGTTTTGTACGGGAAAATTTTGACCAAGTGAAAACGAAACTCGGAAAGCGCGGGGAAGATATTTCCGTACTTGATGATTTTGAAGCGCTCGACCAGAAGCGCCGCGAACTGATCGTCCAGACCGAGAAATTGAAAGCGGAGCGCAACGAAGCGTCCCAGCAGATCGCCGTCATGAAGCGCAACAAGGAAAATGCCGATGAGGCGATTGCAAAAACACGTGAAGTCGGCGACCAAATTAAAGCAATTGACGACGAGCTGCGTGAAGTGGAAGAAAAACTCGACTACATCATGATGCGTGTGCCGAATATCCCCCACGACAGCGTGCCGTTCGGCGATTCTGAAGACGATAATGAAGAAATCCGTACATGGGGCGACAAGCCGGAGTTTGGTTTTGAAGCGAAGCCGCATTGGGATATTGCGACCGATTTGAACATCGTCGATTTCGAACGCGCCGCCAAAGTAACCGGCAGCCGTTTCGTGTTCTACCGCGGGTTTGGTGCACGCCTTGAGCGCGCACTTATCAATTTCATGATGGACCTTCACCAGGAGGAGCATGGCTATGAGGAAATGCTGCCGCCATATATGGTCAATCGTGAAAGCTTAACGGGCACGGGACAATTGCCGAAATTCGAAGAAGATGCGTTCTTGATCGAGAAGGAAGATTATTTCCTCATCCCAACATCTGAAGTGCCGGTAACAAACTTCTACCGCGACGACATTTTGACTGCAGACATGCTTCCCCAAGCCTTCGCATCTTATAGCGCGAATTTCCGTTCTGAAGCGGGTTCTGCAGGACGCGATACGCGCGGGTTGATCCGACAGCACCAATTCAATAAAGTGGAGCTAGTGCGCTTTGTGAAGCCGGAAGATTCTTATGATGAACTTGAGAAGCTGACGGGCCATGCAGAGAAAGTTTTGCAATTGCTAGGGCTGCCTTACCGCGTCTTGAAGATGTGCACGGCTGACCTTGGCTTTACGGCAGCGAAGAAATACGATATTGAAGTATGGATCCCAAGCCAGGAAACGTACCGTGAAATCTCTTCTTGTTCAAACTTTGAGGATTTCCAGGCTCGCCGTGCGAATATCAAATTCCGCCGCGAAGCAAAAGGCAAGCCGGAATTCGTCCACACATTGAACGGCAGCGGCCTTGCTGTCGGGCGTACTGTGGCGGCATTGCTTGAGAACTTCCAGCAGGAAGATGGTTCTGTTGCCATTCCTGAAGTCTTGCAACCTTATATGGGTGGAAAAACAACAATCCGCTAAAGAGAAAGACCCGAATCCATTTCGGGTCTTTTTCTTCGTAGTAAACGGGTAAACAATAAGAAACGTGAAAGGAGCGGTTCAAATGCAAGAAATGGAATTTCACTTGATCGAAACCAATGGAATCCGCCTGCACACAGCAGTAGCCGGACCAGAAAATGGAGAACTGGTCATTCTATTGCATGGTTTTCCCGAATTTTCATATGGATTCCACCATCAAATGAAGGCGCTCGCTGTGCAGGGATACCGCGTTGTGGCACCGGATCAGCGTGGATACTACTTGAGCGACAAGCCTGAACGGATTGAAGACTATACAATCGATAAACTGCGTGATGATATTGTTGGCTTGATTGAAGCATTTGGGGAAACTTCGGCATTTATCGTCGGCCATGACTGGGGAGGGGCAGTGGCGTGGCATTTGGCTGCAAGCAAGCCGGAATACGTCAAAAAGCTCATCACCATCAATATTCCTCATCCTGCAGCGATGCCGCGCGTCATGATGAAAAATCCGGTGCAATGGGTGAAAAGCTCGTATATGGCGTTTTTCCAGCTCCCGGAAGTGCCGGAAAAGCTGATGGCGGCAAATGATTTCGAATCGATGAAACAGGCGATGAAAGGGACGTCAAGACCGTCCGCCTTTACGGAACAAGAGTTGGATCGATATCGGGAAGCCTGGAGCCAGCCCGGTGCTTTGACAGGTATGCTCAATTGGTACAGGGCACTTCGCAAAGGCAGCCTCAATCAAGTTCCGAAAAGGCCGATCGAAACCCCGGTGCGCATTTTGTGGGGGAGAGGGGACCAATTTTTATCACCGATGCTCGCCAAAGAAAGCCTAAAGTTTTGCAAGGATGCTGAACTTGTATGGATTGGCGAAGCCACGCATTGGGTGCATCACGAGCAGCCAGTTATCGTTAATCGTTTGATTAAGGAATTTCTGGCATAGAAAAACGGAAAACCTTAGGCTTGGGTTTTCCGTTTTTCTTTATTGCGTTTGCGCAAGTCCCGGAAGAACTGGGTGAGCAAGCCGCCGCATTCATCCGCCATGACGTTTTCCGTCACTTCGCATTGATGGTTGAAGCGCTCGTCGTTTAGCAGTCTATACAGCGAATCGACACAGCCAGCCTTGCTATCTCGCGCGCCGTAGACGATATGCGGGATGCGCGACTGCAAAATGGCGCCGGCGCACATTGGGCAAGGCTCTAACGTAACGTAAAGCTTTGTGTTTTCAAGGCGCCAATTATCAAGTGTTTCGCATGCTTGCTGAATGGCGAGCAATTCGGCATGGGTCACTGCATTGCGCGTCGTTTCGCGTAAGTTATGGGCGCGCGCGATGACACGGTCGCCTTGGACGATAATCGCGCCGATCGGCACCTCGCCTTTTTGGGCTGCTTTTTGGGCTTCTTCAATGGCCAGCCCCATAAAATAATGGTCTTTTTCCATTCCGTTCATGATTCATCGCTCCTCGCCTTTTAGTGTATCATCTTTTCATCCTGACAAAGCACTACAAAGCCGTGCGTAATTTGGAACGCCATTTGGCTCTACTTTTACTTTTAGGGATATGGTAAAATGAATGGCATTGCATTTTACTTGAATCGAAGAAGGGGGACTTCTTGTGCCGGTGCCATTTATCACCGTAGAAGGTCCGATCGGAGTGGGGAAAACCTCGCTGACGAAAGCACTTTCAGAACAACATCAATTTCAATTGCTGAAGGAAATCGTGGATGAAAATCCGTTTTTGAATAAATTTTACGAGGATATCGAGGAGTGGAGCTTCCAGACGGAAATGTTCTTCTTGTGCAATCGCTATAAGCAATTGAGCGATATACAAAAGAAATTCATCTCCAATCAGGAGCCGGTCGTTGCGGATTATCACATCTTCAAAAACTTGATCTTCGCCAAACGCACACTGCCTGAAGAAGAATACGCCAAATACGAAGCGATCTATAAAATCCTGACGGCCGATATGCCGAAGCCGAATATGGTTATTTATTTGCATGCGAGCCTCGATACCTTGATGAAGCGCATTAAATTGCGCGGCCGTGAATTCGAGCAGATGATCACGCCGGATTACATGGAGCAATTGTCTGCAGACTACCACGAATTCATCGAACGTTTCGAGCGCGAACATCCGGAAATCCCGGTGCTGCGCTTTAACGGAGACAAACTTGATTTTGTGCAAAACCGTTCCGACCTCGAAGTGATTCTCGCTCATGTGGAAGGCACGCTTGAAAAAAGGAGCTTATCAATATGAATGAAAACTTACGAGACAAGTACGGCATCCCAAAAGACGCCATCATTACCATCGCCGGAACAGTTGGCGTCGGCAAGTCGACGATGACCAAAGCGCTTGCGGATTCTTTGCAGTTCCGCACCTCTTTTGAAAACGTGGATGGCAACCCGTATCTGGATTTGTTTTACGACGATTTCGAGAAGTGGAGCTTCCACTTGCAAATCTATTTCCTGGCAGAGCGCTTCAAGGAACAAAAGCGCATGTTCGAATACGGCGGCGGTTTTATCCAAGATCGCTCGATTTATGAAGACACGGGCATTTTCGCGAAAATGCACCAGGAAAAAGGCACGATGAATGAAGTCGATTACGAGACCTATACAAACCTATTCGATGCGATGGTCATGACGCCTTATTTCCCGCATCCGGATTTATTGATTTACTTGGAAGGGTCGATTGAAGACATCCTCGGGCGCATCCAAGAGCGCGGCCGCGCAATGGAACAGCAGACGCCCGTTGAATATTGGCTGGAAATGCATGAACGCTACGAACGCTGGATCGATTCGTTTAACGCCTGTCCTGTACTGCGCCTCAATATCAACGACTACGATTTGATGAACGATCCCGATTGTTCAGAGCAAATCGTGGAGCGCATCGGCAAATTCATGCAGCAGACCGCTGTGTTAAAACGCTAAAAAAGCGGAGACAATTGTCTCCGCCTTTTTTATTTCCCGGGAAATAAGGCACTAAAAAACCCGCGGGAAGAATCCCGCGGGCTATATCGTAATATTCGGACATATTGATGGGAAGAAAAATTCGTTGCTTACACAACGAATCAACCTCATATCTACATGCGCGTAGTTATTCAAAAAATGGAGGAGGAAGAGGGATTCGAACCCCCGCGGGATTTAACTCCCCTGTCGGTTTTCAAGACCGATCCCTTCAGCCAAACTTGGGTATTCCTCCGTGTTGGACAAGATATAATTTATCACGGATTTATAAACCCGTCAACAGTTTTGATAGAAAAAAATGCGATTTTCATTTGGAATGACGTAAAAGGCAGTAGGCAAGCGGTCGAAGATGGGGATAAAGCTTGTTTTGAGCCGTCTTTAACTTTATGTTTGATTTTTCCTCCAGCACTCCGTATACTAGTAAATGCCGTGCTAGGTGGGAAGGTAGCGGTGTCCTGTAACCTGCAATCCGCTCTAGCAGGACTGAATTCCTTTCTGAGGCTGTTTGTATGCAAGGTCTGCCTCATGCACGTAGTGTTGACATCTGGGTCCTGCGCAATGGAAACCCATGAACCATGTCAGGTCCGGAAGGAAGCAGCATTAAGTGGTACTTTCTATGTGCCGCGGGGTTGCCTAGATCGAGCCAACGACATGAGTAACGCTTGTGTACAGCAGTCGAAGAAAGGTGCACGGTTTAACCTTAATGATCCAAACCTGTCCGCAGTTTGCGGGCAGGTTTTTTTCTGTCCAAGAAGCGGCCGGCCCGGTGAAATGATTCGGGGAGATGCCCGTTTTATGGTACAATAAGAGGACGGAACAAAGACTTTTTAAAAGGGGAGAACCAGGTGGCGTATCAAGCTTTTTACCGTGTGTACAGACCGCGGACTTTCTCGGAAATGACCGGCCAGACGCATGTCAAACAAACCCTTCAGAATGCTCTCCTTTATGATAAAACGACCCACGCGTACTTATTCTCCGGCCCAAGGGGGACAGGGAAGACGAGTGCGGCGAAGATTTTCGCCAAGGCGCTGAATTGTGAACAAGCCCCTGCGGCAGAACCGTGCAATGAATGTTCTTCTTGCCGGAGCATCGACGAAGGCTCGAATACCGATGTTATCGAATTCGATGCAGCTTCCAATTCCCGGGTCGAGGAAATGCGGGAAATCATCGAGAAAGTGCGTTTTTCTCCAGCCAATTCCCGCTTCAAAGTATATATCATTGATGAAGTGCATATGCTGTCGAACAGCGCTTTCAACGCTTTGTTGAAAACATTGGAAGAACCGCCGGAACACGTCGTCTTCATTTTGGCGACGACCGAACCGCATAAATTGCCGCTGACCATCATCTCCCGCTGCCAGCGCTTTGATTTCAAATCGCATACGCAAGCGGACATCGTTGCACGCATGATCACCGTCTTGGAAGATGCCAAGATTCCTTATAATGAACAAGTGCTGAAAATCATCGCCCAGGCAGCAGCGGGCGGCATGCGTGATGCGCTCAGTCTGCTCGACCAGGTGGTGTCATTCAGCGGCGATGAAATGACTATTGAAGATGCGCTTCTCGTCACGGGCTCCATCAGCCAGGATATGTTTTACGGCATTGCCGAAGCGCTGTTGAAGAAAGATGTCGGCCAAGCATTGACCTTGCTTGAGCAATTGGTGCGTGATGGCAAAGACCCAGTGCGCTTAGTGGAGGATTTCATTACCTTCTTCCGCGACCTATTGCTGATCCAAACAGCGCCCGGGCTGAGCGATATGCTGGAACTTGCTGCCTTCGAACCGCGTTTCGAAGAACTGGCGGAGCAGTTTGAAGCATCGACCCTCTATAACTGGATCGATATTTTAACGAAAACCCAGCAGGAAATGCGCTTCTCGAACCATACGAAAATCTATATGGAAACCGCACTCCTGAAAATGGTGCAAGCAGACGCTCCGGTGCAAACAATCGGAACGGGTGCCCCGTCTCCTGAACTCGAAGCAAAAGTCGCGAGCCTTGAGCAATTGGTGCATGAGTTGCAGCAACAATTGAAAGAAGGCGGCGGTTCGAATAATGCGGCGCCTCAAGCCGAGCAGAAAAAGCGCCAGCGTTCGCAAAGCGCCTTTAAAATTCCAACCGGCCGTATCCAAGAAGTGCTGAAGAATGCAACGAAACCCGATATCCAGGCGATCAAAACCAATTGGGCGACCGTGATGGGCCAATTGCAGCGCTCGCATTCGGCATTGCTCAATGATGCAGAGCCAGTAGCGGCGTCCCCGGATGCTTTTGTGTTAAAATTCAAGTATGATATTCATTGCCAGATGGCTTCTGAAAATCAGACTTTCGCGGCAGCGTTCAGCCAATTGCTCGAGCAGTATACAGGCAAGGCTTACACGCCGGTTTATGTGCCGGACGCCAATTGGCTGAAAATCCGCGAAGAGTTTATCCGCAACGGCGGCTTGAAAAATGAAGGCGATGCGCAGGAACCGGAAGGGCAGGAAGAGAATCCATTTTCCGGTGACGGCGCAAGCCCTGAAGAAGATCCATTCGTCTCTGAGGCGGAGCGGCTCTTCGGCAAAGATTTTGTCGAAGTCCATGATGATTAACGAATACAAAATTTGAGGAGGAACCAATTATGCGTGGTGGAGGAAATATGCAAGGCATGATGAAACAAATGCAGAAAATGCAAAAACAAATGGCGGAGGCTCAAGAAGAGCTCGGTACATTGAAATTTGAAGGAACAGCAGGCGGCGGAATGGTTAAAGTAACAGTTTCTGGCCATAAGGAAGTTCTTGATATTGCCTTGGATCCAGCAGTCGTAGATCCAGAAGATGTTGAAATGCTGCAAGATACATTGATCGTTGCAACAAACGAAGCGTTTAAAAAAGCGGATGAGCATGCGAACTCTACAATGGGTAAATTCACAAAAGGCTTGAATATTCCCGGCATGTTCTAGGAGGTAAGCGATAATGCACTACCCGGAACCGATTTCCAAATTGATGGAGAGCTTCATGAAGTTGCCAGGGATCGGGCCGAAAACAGCGGCCCGGCTGGCATTTTTTGTGCTCGGAATGAAAGAAGATACAGTGCTTGATTTTGCGAAAGCATTGGTTGATGCCAAACGCAATTTGAGTTTTTGCTCGGTATGTGGGCACATCACGGATGTCGATCCGTGTCAGATTTGCCAGGATACGAGCCGTGATCGTTCAATGATCTGTGTGGTCCAAGATCCGAAAGATGTCATCGCCATGGAAAAGATGCGCGATTACACAGGACTTTATCATGTGCTGCAAGGTGCCATCTCACCAATGGATGGGATTGGGCCGGAAGATATCAACGTACCATCGTTGTTGACCCGACTTCAAGATGAGCAAGTGAAAGAATTGATCTTGGCGACCAACCCGACGATCGAAGGCGAAGCGACTGCGATGTATATTTCCCGATTGGTAAGGCCTTCGGGTATCCGGACAACGCGGATTGCTCACGGGCTTCCTGTTGGCGGCGACTTGGAATATGCAGATGAAGTGACGCTTTCCAAAGCACTTGAAGGTCGTCGCGAACTTTCCTAAGCTCTTTATAAATGGAAAATATTCTGACAAATAATGATATTTGTATAATTATTCCGGTTTACCTTAAATAGAGCTTATATAGAAGGAAGTCATTTAAACCCTCTGAGTTAAAAGGGTTGAATGGCTTCTTTTTCTTGTTAAGAAAGTAGAGGAAACACAGAAAGGTTTTTAAGTATAATTTAATTTGCCAAAAGTGTTGACTTTCCGAAGAGTGTGCTTTAATATAGTAAGAGTCGTCAGGAACGACAGCAAACATGAACCTTGAAAACTGAACAGCAAAACGTCAACGAAAGACGTCACGAGCGCCTTGGCGCGCG
>NZ_JBGGNS010000012.1:0-77239 GCF_041320495.1 Planococcus sp. SSTMD024
GCAAAAACACCTCCGATTTCAGTACTTGTGATAAGTGTACCATCTCGAAGGTGTTTTATAGTGTCTCATTTTACTGTGTTAGTCTAATTGCAGTTGTGCAATAGAGGGGTTTTTTTAATTAGTTCAACAAGAACCAAGCGAGCACGACGAGCGGGCCGACAATAAAGCAGTAAATTGCAAAATACTTCAGCTGGCCTTTCGCCATGATGTTCATGAACCACTTCAAGGAGAAGTACGAAGCGACGAGCGAGCCGATAAACGCCATGATATACGGCACAGCCATTGTCGCGAGATTGTCATCGTTGATGATGTCGGTGATGCTCAATACCGCCCCGCCCAAGCTGATCGGGATAAACAGCAGGAAGGAAAAGCGCAGTGCCGTTTCTTGGTTGATGCCACGTGCCATAGCGGCAACGATCGTGGCCCCGCTTCGACTGATGCCTGGGATCAAAGCGACCGATTGCGCGCCCCCGATAATCAAGGCATCTTTCATCGTCATATTGCCGTCTTTGCGCTGGCCGCGCATATTGCGGATCAGCCATAAAGCAAGCCCGGTGACAATAAGCGTCAACCCGACGGTGACTACAGTTGAAAGGTAATCATCGATCGTGTCCTGGAACAAGACGCCGATGACAGCTGCAGGGATGGTCGCGACGACCAAATAAACGACAAACATGAAATCGCGCCGTGTTTCCGGCGTTTTTTCTTTGAAGAATTTCAAGCCATTGATCACCAGCCGTTGGATGTCCTCGCGGTAAATGATCAAAACGGCGAGCAAGGAGGCGCTATTGACGAGCAGCGCAAAGGTCGAAGTGCTTCCCTCGATTTCGACGCCAAGGAAATACTGTGCAATCAGCAAGTGCCCGCTCGAAGAAATCGGGATCGGTTCCGTGAGCCCTTGGAATAGCCCAAGAAGCAAAAACTTGATTGTAAGCCATATTTGTTCCATCTGTATGTATCCTCCACATTCTATTCATTCTTAAATCCACAATCATAGGACGCGCAGTGTTTGAAAAAGTTCACACTACATAAAAACATATAATACCATATAATCGTGATAAACTGGGTATACACATGGAAGAAAGGAAGTGTAATAGGTGACAAATAAATTGTGGTTCCAAGCGGGCGTCGGAATTATCCTGACATTGGTCATCATTCGTTTATTCATCGAAGTCCAAGGGATTTTCGATCCGCTTTTCATCATTGCAGGAACGATCTTCGTGCCGCTGCTTCTCGGGGGCGTCTTGTTTTATTTGACGCGCCCGCTGCTGTATTTTTTGGAGAAACGCAAATTTCCGAAATGGTCTGGCATCCTGATCATTGTACTTTTGATCGTGTTGGTCTTTTATCTATTATTTGCAATGGTTGGTCCGGTGGTGACAGATGAAGTCAACTCGCTTGTGGACAACGCGCCGGGAATCATTAATGACGTGGAGGATTATACACAGTATCTGCTCGCCCAGCGCGATCGATTGCCGGATTCTGTGGAAGAGCAGATCAATGACATGAGCGGCCAGGTCGGCGAGCGCATCGGGGATATTGGCGGTTGGGTCGTGTCGTTCATCACAAGTTTCATTTCGGGTGTCATCACGCTCGTACTCGTGCCATTCTTCTTGATTTACCTATTGATCGACCACCGGAAATTCGTGCCGTTCATTTCCGGGTTTTTCAGCGGTCAGCGCAAGCTATGGGTCATCAAGACCTTGAAAGACATTGACCATACCTTGCGCTCGTACATCCAAGGACAGTTGTTCGTCAGCTTTTTGGTCGGGATCATGCTGTTGATCGGCTATTGGATCATCGGCCTTGAGTATGCTTTATTATTGGCAATCATCGGCATGGCAACAAATGTCATCCCGTTTCTTGGGCCATACATTGCAGTCATTCCGGCGATGCTAATTGCATTAGTGCAGGACCCGATCATGGCGGTTTATGTCGCCATCATCATGTTGGTCGCGCAGCAAATCGAAAGCAATTTCATTACCCCGAACGTCATGGGCAATGCGCTCGACGTTCACCCGCTGACAGTCATAACATTGATTCTCGCGGCAGGGAATATTGCGGGCATCTGGGGAATCATCCTCGCGATTCCGTTTTATGCAGTTGTCAAAACGATCGTCAAAAACATTTACGCAAGGCGCCAGGAAATCCGCTCGACCGCAACAAGAGAAGTATAAGCAAAAACCCGCAGCTTAGGCTGCGGGTTTTTGCTTATGGTGAATTGCTTGACGGAAAATGGTTTAGCCCCTAAACTATCAGTAGTTGAGGGGGTGAACCATTTATGGATATGCGCATTAAAGAAGCAGTTGAACTGTTTCAGGAAGTATTATTTTACGGAACGGAGCGGGTCATCCGTTCAGTAGACAATCCGTTATGGGAACAGTATTCGCCTGAGCAAATGCAGTCGCTGAAACTGATCGGCAAAGAAGGCCGAATTACATCGGCAAGACTTGCAGTGCTGCAAGGTGTACATAAAAGTGCCGTCTCGAACCGGACGAAAAAGCTATTGCAAAAAGAGCTGATCCAAGTGGTCCAGACGGCAGATAGGCGGGAAAAGCTGCTTGAATTGACCGATGCCGGAAAATCGGTCCTCGAAGAATCGGACAGGATACTCGCGGAGTATTTGGAAAAACTGATGTCGGAACAAGTCGATGACCAGGAAATCGATCAATTCCTGGTGATTTTCAGGAAGCTCAGCGCAATCATGAAAACGGATGGAGTGTAAGGGATGCAGACGATATTGAAATTGAAATGGCCAATCATGATCGGGCTTATCGTATTGACGGCGGCCTTGTTCTTGTTGGCGCCGAATTTAACCGAACAAGCGGAAGAAGCAGGTTCGTTCCAATTGTCCGAACAAGCGGACTCGCAGCGTGCAGCAACGATCCTGGAATCGGCTGAAGTGTCGGGACAGACGATTTCATTGGTCATTGAATTGGATTCAGAACTCGATGAAACAAGTGAGCAGCAAATCGTAGACATGAGAGAGGAAATCGAAGCGCTCGGCGATCCGGTGACGGCCGTGTTGAATCCATTCGAAAGTGAAGAATTGGAGGAACAATTGATATCGGAAGGCCGCCAGACGGTCTTGCTGCCGGTATCGGTTGAAGGAAGTGATGAGGAAGTGGTGGCGCTCGCCGACGAAATCCGTGAAACCATCGTACCCGAAGATTTGACGGTTTACTTGACGGGCGAGGCGATCATCAACCAAGACGTCAACACGAGCGCGCAGGAAGGTTTGAAGAAAACGGAAATCATCACGGTGATTTTGATTTTCGGCTTGCTGTTGGCGGTGTTCCGTTCGTTTATCACGCCGATCATCCCGCTTGTCGCGGTAGGGCTCAGCTATTTGCTCAGCCAATCGCTCGTGGCGTTTTTCATCGATTGGTTCGGCTTCCCGGTCTCGAATTATACGCAGATCTTCCTGGTGGCGATCCTGTTCGGTCTCGGGACCGATTACTGCATCTTGCTGCTGAGCCGCTATAAAGAAGAGCTGACAGAGGGGAAAGCTGTGCAAGAAGCAATTTTGAACACATACCGGACGGCAGGGAAGACCTTGTTCATCAGTGGATTCTCCGGCTTTATTGCCTTTGCGGCCATCGGTTTTGCGGAATTCCCGATTTTCAAATCAGCCGTTGCCGTCGCAGTCGGCATCGCTGTCCTCCTTGTCGTGCTGTTTACCGTCATGCCGTTTTTCATGGCGGTGCTAAAAGACAAGCTGTTCTGGCCGAGCAAAGGATCGGCTTCCCATAAAGACAGCAAGTTGTGGATCTGGATCGGAAAACTGTCCGTTAACCGCCCGCTTTGGTCGATGCTATTGGTGGCGGCTATCACCGTGCCTTTGCTGTTCTCCTATAATAATGACCTTTCATTTAATACAGTAGACGAAATCAGTTCGGATTATGAATCGGTGAAAGGGCTCGACGCCATTGAATCGGCATTCGGCGCAGGCAATACGATGCCGGTGCAAGTCGTCATCAAAGGCGAGGAGAATTTGACGGCAGAAGAAACGGTTCCTTATTTGGATGCCTTGGCGCAAGATATGGAGAAAGTCGAAGGCGTCGACATGGTCCGTGCCATTACCCGCCCAACCGGTTCGGTTATCGATGAGTTCTTCGTCGATCATCAATTAGGGCTCATTGCAGAGGGCCTCGAAGAAGCAAATGCCGGAATGGAGGAAGTTCAGTCAGGTCTTGCTGAAATTGAAACCAATCTTCAAGCGATCAGCGAACAGGCAGGAGGCGCAGGCCTTCGCGAAGCCGCTGCTGGCCTTTCGCAAGCGAACAGCCAGCTCGAACAGATTTCAGGCGGCCTCCAGCAGACCGGCAATATAGAACAGACGGTCGGTGCGCTTGCGCAAGTAAATGCGGGGCTTTCAGAAATCGAACAAGGCTTGAACGGCGGCGCCGGCCAGTATGATGAATTGGCAGCTGGCATCGGGGAGCTCGCACAAGGCGTGGGCGCGTCATCGGACGGTCTTACGGAAATCAGCGACGGCTTGACTGAAATCGCCGATACGCTGACAGGCATCAGCGATAGCGAAGCGGTGCGCGGTACAGACATTTACCTGCCTGAAGGCACTTTGGAACAAGAACAGTTTGAACCACTGCTTGAGCAGTATGCATTTGCCGACGGCGAAGGCATGCTGATGGAAGTGGTGCTCGAAGAAGATCCGTATTCACCGGAAGCGATTGACATCGTCACGGATTTGAAAGAAGCGGCTGAGAGAAGCATTAACGGTACGCCTCTTGAAGATGTGGACATTGCATACGGCGGGGTGCCAAGTATCAATAGCGACTTGAAGGACATCTCCGAGAGTGACTTTACGCGCACGGTTAGCATCATGCTCATCAGTTTGTTCGTGGTATTGGCGGTGCTGCTGCGTTCTTTCATCATGCCGCTGTACATGATTGCGTCTCTTTTATTGACGTATTACAGCTCGATTGCGATCACCGAGTTGATCTTCGTCGGTTGGCTCGGCTATGACGGCATCACGTGGGCCGTGCCGTTCTTCGGCTTTGTGATGCTCGTCTCGCTCGGCATCGATTATTCGATCTTCCTGCTCGACCGCTACCGTGAAGAAGCCTTGACGGCTGCCGACTTCTCGAAAGCGATGCACCGGTCGATGGCGAAAATGGGGACGGTTATCATCACGGCCGCCATTTTACTCGCCGGAACGTTCGGGGCGATGCTGCCATCCGGAGTGCTCAGCCTGATGCAGATCGCAGCAATCGTCATCACAGGCTTGCTCCTTTACGGCTTGATCGTCTTGCCGCTGCTCGTGCCGGCAATTACTGTTTCATTTGCGGGCGGCGCTTGGTGGCCGTTTGGATTGAAGAAGAAAAAATAGGTTTTATGGGCTGTCTTAAGGCAGCCCTTTTTCTATTATTTTGCAAACGGCGAAGCATGCCGTATGCGTGTTATAATGAAGCCAGAAATCCAAACAAGAAATGGGGATGTCCAGTGCTGACATTTGAGCAAAAACTAGAAGTGATCGAAGCATTTCCGGAACTGACACGAAAAGAAGTGTCGATGAAACGAGTCAACTTCCAATTTGAAGAAAGCCTCTACGATAAGAAAAACGTAGTTTATCATCTTCACCCGAACGGCAACGGCTTTGTCTTCGTCGGTGATTTGCCGCAATACGAAGCGGACAGCCGCGGCTTGGTCAATATCCGCGATTTTTCAGCGGGCCAGCTGCGCAGCATCATTGCCGATTCGATCGATTATTTAGGCCAGGAACCGGAACCGCCTTATGACAAGCAGTGGGCCAATAGAGAAGGTGAAAAACTCGACCTTGTCTACGAAGAGCCTTTCTGGAATATCTACACAGGCAAAAACCTCGAAGAAAGTTTTGGCACGTTTGACGACGCCGAAGATTATCTGCTCGATCAAGGATTCCGCGAGCGGAAATAATGAACATCCGACAATTGAGAGTGCACGAGGAATTGCCGTTCGACCTGTTGCTGGAAGCGGATCCGTCTGAGCAGCTGGTCCGCGACTATTGTGCTGCGGGACATTGTTTTATCGCGGAACAACAAGATGCCATCATCGGCGTGTTCGTTTTGAGTGTGCTCGGTCCGGAAACGGCTGAAATCAAAAATATTTCGCTGGCTGAGTCTGAGCGCGGCAGAGGCCTCGGCAAGCGCTTGGTGTTTTCGGCGCTCGAAGAAGCGAAAACACTCGGTTTCTCCGCTGTTGAGATTGGCACGGGAAATTCAAGTTTGGCGCAATTGGCGCTTTACCAAAAATGCGGGTTCCGCATGAAATCAATCGACCGGGATTTCTTCACCCGCCATTACGAAGAGCCGATCTTTGAGAACGGGATCCAATGCCGGGACATGGTCCGGCTTGATTGCCGGTTGTAACAAGCGAATGCAGCAAATGCATTCGCTTTCTTTGTCTTTAAATGTAAAAACCCAAGTTTGGACACGGCGAAAAAGAGGAAAATTCTGACCATTTTAGGTATGCTGAGAGTAGAGGTGAGGACATGTTCAAGAAAGTGATGCTGTACACAAACCGTTTGGATGAAATGAAAGGCTTCTATGAGTACCAGCTAGGCTTCCGGATTGTCGAAGAAGACGAAACAAGTTTTGCGCTGTCGATCGGCACATCCGTTTTGGAATTCCGTCAATCGGATCGTGCGTCTTTTTACCATTATGCAATCAATATTCCAGGCAACCAGTTCAGTTTGGCCAAGTTCTGGGCGCGTGCACGCGTAGAGTTGAACCGCCAGGAAGGCATGGATGAAATCTATTATTCGAATTTTAATTCTGATGCCTTCTATTTCCAGGATCCTGCTGGAAATATCGTTGAATTTATCGGACGCCGCCATGTCGACATCATGGATGACTTCACGATCGATTCGCTGCTCGATATCAGTGAAGTCGGCATCGTTTCGCCATATGTCAAGGAAGTGGGCGAGTCCTTGGAACGGATGGAGATTCCCGTTCGTGGCAATAAAGGCATCGATCCGACAACGCTGAATTTCCTCGGCAAAGATCCCCATTTTCTGGTACTGGTGCCGCCGAAACGTACGTGGTTCTTCTCCAAACTGAAAAGCGAAACCCATCCGCTGGCAATCGAACTTACGGACGGGCGAATGATCGAGATCGACGCGGAAGGGCATATGGTGCAAAAGCAAGCAGATAATCCGGTTTCCGATTTGATGGAATCTGCTGCATTTACAGGGACTGCCCAGATGGCTGGCAATGAAAACTGGTCGCTTGCCAAAGGATTCGCGAACCGTGCGGACGAACGGCCGATTGCCGTCGACAGCCGCTTCGGCATCGCGTCCGGCAGCAAGATCTTTACTGCCGTGGCCGTGTTGCAATTGGTGGAGCAGGGCAAGCTGGAGCTATCAGCCAAGCTATCAGAGCTGTTGCCGAAGACCTTCCCGAACTTCAACGCCACGGTCCACCAGCTATTGTGCCATATGTCGGGACTGCCCGATTACTTTGATGAAGAAACGATGGATGATTTTGAACAATTATGGCAAGAGATCCCGATGTACCGCATGCAGACGCCGGCTGACTTTGTGCCGCTGTTCCGCGACTTGCCGCCGGTCGAAGAGCCAGGTGCGCGTTTCCGATATAATAATGCGGGCTATATTGCGCTCGGCCTGATCATCGAGCAAGTGACTGGCGAGGAGTTCGCCGATTACGTCGAGCGGGAAGTGTTGGCGAAAGCGGATATGTCGGACTCGGGTTATTTCCGTCTGGACCGTTTGCCGAAAAATACGGCTTATGGATATATCGAGGAGGACGGCTCCTGGCGCACGAATCAATACGCGATTCCCGTCCGCGGTGGAGCGGACGGAGGCGCATTCGTTACGGCAGGCGATATGGCGAAGTTCTGGAACCGGCTAATGGACGGTACTTTATTGTCCGAAGAGATGAAAAACCGCCTGCTCGCTGTCCAGGCGCAACAAGGCGAAGAGGCTTACGGCTATGGCGTGTGGATTGATAGGCAGGAAACGGAAACGGTGAAGTATCACGTAATGGGATACGACCCGGGTGTGAACTTCCATTCGGGCTATTATCCCCAGCAAAAAACGATTGTTACTGTATTGTCAAATGCCGGTGTAGGCGCGTATGATATAGTGAAAGCCATTGAACGTGAGAAAAAACTGAGAGGGTGAGTCGATGGACGGAAAAAAACTGGCCATGAGCGTAGTGGTCGGAACGCTCCTGTTGGTCGCGATCATTTTCCTGGTCTTCCAATTGTATTTCATCATGAATTAAAAAAAGCTGCCATTGGGCAGCTTTTTTCTTTGTAACTGATGAAATTGGGGAGGGAAGTGAGTGGAGAAAGCTTATGCTATTCGACTGCGTTGCAGGGGAGCTGCTTGCCGTGGGGCGGGTGTTGAGCCAACGTGCCAAAGAGCGCGGCACGTTTGTCTCGCCAGCCCGCGCGGTCCCACAGGCGTCAGCCCCCCTTCCACTCCGTCTCTAGTTTTAGAAGGAAAGAGAATTTCTTCTATCCGCTCGACTGAAAACGTGGAAATGCTTCATGCTTTGTAGCTCATGTCATTTGGAACAAGAGAAGGCGATAGTGAGTACTAGTTTCACTACAAGCTTCTTGACTCAAATGCTATAGGACTAGATGCTTCATCGCAGGAAGTGATTTCCCCGCTAGCCGGCAACAGTTACAGAAGCAGAACTGACTAAACGCACCCGAATCAATGGAATTTCACAGCCGCCAAGCGTAAGGGGGTGAGCCGACGCAATAAGACAGGGGCTTTTCCTGGCTTATTGCCAAAGGCCAACCCAAAGCAGGGCGGCGAATATTAAAGCGGCGCTTATATCAATATGCCGGAACATTTCCGCAAACAAACTATAGTTATCTTTACTTCTGTTCTATTCAGGAAGCGATTCCCCCGCTAGCCGGCAACTGAATACAAAAAGAAAGCTATATAAACTAGCATCATCCAATGAAATCTCCAAGCCGCCAAGCGCCAAGGGTGAGCCGATGCCGTAAGACAGGTGTTCTTGCTGGCTTATGGCAAGAGGCCAACCCAGAGCCAGGCGGCGTATATTAGGTGATGTTTAATACAACACATCGAAACATTTCCGCATCCCGACACTCACTATCTTCATCAATGACCTCGCGAGGGAAGCGCTTAATTTTAGGCAACAAAAAATGGACTCTTCCGAAGAAGAGCCCATTGAAAGTTTAAAGGTTAATTAAGCTTTTGATACGTTAGTAGCTTGAAGACCGCGTTGGCCTTGCTCGATGTCAAAAGTAACTTCTTGACCTTCGTCAAGAGTTTTGAATCCTTCGCTTTGGATAGCTGAGAAGTGTACGAATACGTCGTCTCCGCCTTCGCGCTCGATGAAGCCGAATCCTTTTTCTGAGTTAAACCATTTTACTTTACCTTGTTCCATGTGTGTTTCCTCCTCGTATGCTAATGCATACATTGTATTACTATCCTTGCTCAAATCCTTCAGATTAAATCTGATACTTAATGAAAAGCCATCGAACAAAAATAATTCTTCCTTAGAATAGCACGGTCCTCTTTGGAATGCAAGGGTTAAGTTCAACTGGCTCTTTTTATTGCCATTCGTTATTGTTAATTGAAGAGGGATAGGAGGGGGATCGATGCAGCGGATTATGGTGATTGGTGTGTCAGCGGGAGCCGGTAAATCAAGGTTTGCAAGACGTTTGGGGGAAGTGGCGGCTTTGCCTGTGCATCATTTGGATGCGTATTATTGGAAACCGGGATGGGTCGAAACAGATGAAAAAGAGTTTCGCCACAAGCAGCAGGAGTTGGCGAATGAGCCACGCTGGATTATCGAAGGGAACTATAATAGCACAATCGATATCCGCC
The DNA here is from genome assembly GCF_041320495.1 of Planococcus sp. SSTMD024. Classification (NCBI taxonomy): domain Bacteria; kingdom Bacillati; phylum Bacillota; class Bacilli; order Caryophanales; family Caryophanaceae; genus Planococcus; species Planococcus sp. SSTMD024. Next base: position 9,830 of record NZ_JBGGNS010000012.1, read on the forward strand.
TGGCAGCATGCGATGCACTTATCCAATTGCAGCTGCCGCTTTGGCGATGTTTATGGCGTGTCTTGAAAAGGCGTATTCAATATCATAAAAAGACAAGGCCGGATATGGCGCCCGGATGCCCTGAGAAGCTGGACCTTGAATTCCTGAAATTCATTGTGACGACTTACCGCGGACGGCAAAAATCCCAGCACCATTTAATAGAAGAATTTATGATGAACCATCCTGAAAAACAGGTGTTTATCCTCCGTACACAAAAGAAAATCGAGGCTTTTTTGACCCAAGTCGGTAAATAGTTTCAATTTTACAGTCAATTGAAAAAACTTGGAGACGATGGATAGGGAACATGGTATTCTGATAGTACGAAAGAGATGAGGGGGAATGGGCTTTGAAAGACCGTCTATATGAAGGTACACTGACCAATGTGCGATTGCACAAGCAGGTGCCAATGTATATGAAGCGCCTGTACCTGGAGGATTTGGCTGAAATCGAACGGGTTCAGCAAACGGTCATTGACTCGCTGCCAGAGAAAAATACGTTGCAGCCGTTATCGACCGAAGAGTTTTTGTTTATTTTGAATCACCATGGGCTGATCGTCGGAGCTTTTGTGGAAGGAGAGCTGGTGGCTTTTCGGGCATTGCTCGTTCCGGAAATTGACGAGGAGCATCTCGGGTGGGATATCGGGCTTTCGGAAGATGAACTCGGCGATATGATTTATCAGGAAATTTCAGCTGTAGCTCCCGATTACCGAGGAAATCGCCTTCAGCAGAAATTGGCCGAAGTGGTCATGAAGGAATTGAAGAAGCTGGAGAAGAAGTTTCGTTACGTAGCTTGTACAGTGGCGCCGATGAACATCCCGAGCTTGAAGGATAAGTTCACTCAGCAAATGCACATCGCCGCTTTGAAAACAAAGTACGACGGGCTGGAACGTTATATCTTGGTGAAGGATCTTGAACAGCCAAACGCAGATTACGGCAATCAGATCACGGCACCGCTTGATGATCTGCAAAAACAGAAAGAATTACTAAATGAAGGATATGTTGGAATCGGCTTCCAGATGGTCAAAGGCTTTCATGCATTGCAATTTGCCAAACCTCTTAGTTGAGCGGTAATTTTTTTGAAAAAGCGGCTCGAATTGTGGAACAGTAAAGCGCTTTCCTGTAAAATTATCAGAAATTCACATAAATTTATCTTTAAGAGGAGTCACGATATGAAGTTGCATTTTGCACAAATTCCCGGGGTACGCGTATTGGAATCGTTCGGGCCAGAGTCAGCGGACATCCAGTCGATTGTTTATAACTCTTCGGCTGCACGGGACGGATCTGTATTTTTTTGCGTCATCGGGGAAAATACAGACGGACATCTCTACATAAAGCCTGCCATCGAAAACGGTGCCCAGGCAATCATCGGCTCCAATGAGGAAATTCTTTCTCAGCAAGCTAAGAACTACCCCTCTGTCAGTTTTGTGCTGGTGGCGGACGTGCGCAATGCACTCGCACACACCGCGGATTTCTTTTTCGGCTCGCCGCAGCAAGAGTTGTTTAAAATCGGCGTGACGGGAACGAACGGCAAGACCACAACGGCTACCTATGCCCGCAATTTATTCAACTTGCTGGGAATGCCTTGTGGGTTTATCGGCACGACAGGTGTCGAAACGGCTAAGGGCAAGGTCCCGTTCGAGAAAAGCACGCCGACCACGCCGATCGCTTCAGACATCCACCAGATTTTCTCTATGTTGATCGATTCGGAAACAAAGGCAGTCGCAATGGAAGTGTCTTCGACCGCGCTGGATCAGCAACGTGTGGAAGGAATCGTTTTCGATGTAGCCATCCATACGAATTTATCCGAGGAGCACCTCGAGTACCATAAAACTTTTGAACATTACCGGGAGTCCAAGCTGAAGTTGTTCGAGCGCGCGAAAGCGGCCGTCGTCAACCTCGATGACCCCGGTTTGAGCGGCGGCATCTTAGCGGTGGCGGATTATCCGCTGCTGAGCTATAGCCAAAATCCGTCGAGCGGCGCCGACCTCATTTGGGGAGATTACAGCGCCTCTGCACAAGGCATGCGTTTTGAATTGAATTATAGAGGCGATGTCAGGGTGATTGAAGCCCCGTTATTCGGTGATTACAATGCCGCGAATTTGACGGCGGCGATTGCGGCGGCGCTGCATGCAGGGCACTCGATTGACCAAATCATTGCGGTCTTGCCTGATATGCCTCAAGTGGAAGGGCGCTTTCAAGTAATCAGGGGTCCTGAAGAGCGGACCATCATTTTGGATTACGCCCATACTCCAGTCGCGATCGACGCGGTCTTGACGGAAGCCCGTAAACTGCCTCATCGCCGTTTGATCGCGCTTATTGCAGGCATCGGCATCCGGGATTTTGCGAAGATGCCGAAAATGGCAAAAGCCTCCGAAGGTAAGGCTGATGTGTTGGTCGTGACAGTCGACCACCCGGGCTATAACGATCCGGAAGATGTCGTCTCTGAAGTGATCAAAGGCTTCAGCGTGCCGTACATGCAAAAGGTGCTGAAGGCGCCGACGCGCAAACTGGCAGTGGAAAAAGCGCTCGAAGAAAGCGGGCCGGAAGACATCATTCTGCTTTCGAGCGGCTGCATCAACGGAGCCCAGATCATCAAAGGGGAGTATATCCCCCATTCGGATGAAGCGATAATCGAAGCGTTTTTCTCAAGCAAAAGCAGGGAATTTTAGCGGCGAGGGTCGCTTTTTCCGGATGGAATGTGTTTAATAGAAGAGAAGCTAGTTAAAGACTAAGAATTGGAGTGAATGGAATGCAGTATCGTACAGAAAAAGACACGATCGGTGAAATTCAAGTTGAAGCTGACAAAATGTGGGGCGCGCAAACACAGCGCAGCGTCCAAAACTTTGCCATCGGCACAGAACGTATGCCCCATGAAGTGGTCATGGCATTCGCTCAATTGAAGAAAGCGACAGCCAAAGCGAACCATAAGCTCGGCAAGATGTCCGATGCGAAAATGCGCGCAATCGAAGCGGCTGCGAACGAAGTGATCGAAGGCAAATGGAACGACCATTTTCCCCTCGTCGTTTGGCAGACAGGAAGCGGTACGCAGTCCAATATGAACATGAACGAAGTATTGGCGCGCCGCGGCAACGAAATCTTGGCGGAACAAGGCTCGGATGAGAAGCTTCACCCGAACGATGACGTCAATATGTCCCAAAGCTCGAACGATACATACCCGACGGCGATGCACGTGGCCGGCGTTTTGGCGGTTACGGAGCAATTGATTCCAGCGGTCCAGAAATTGAAAGCGACGTTGGATGAAAAAGCGAAGAAGTTCGATGATGTCATCAAAATCGGCCGTACGCACTTGCAGGATGCGACACCACTTACGCTCGGCCAGGAAATCAGCGGCTGGCGCCATATGCTTGAGAAAAGCGAGCGCATGATCAAAGAAAGCGTCGAGCATATGCGTGAACTCGCAATCGGCGGGACAGCGGTCGGCACGGGCATCAACGCAGACCCGAAATTCGGCGGCTATGTTGCGGAATTCATCGCAGAAGCAGTCGGTACGGAATTCACTTCGGCTGAAAACAAATTCCATGCACTGACAAGCCACGATGAAATGGTCTACGTGCACGGTGCGGTCAAAGCATTGGCGGCGGATGCAATGAAAATCGCCAACGACGTCCGCTGGCTTGCAAGCGGCCCGCGCAGCGGCATCGGCGAAATCACGATTCCGGCAAATGAGCCAGGCAGCTCGATCATGCCTGGGAAAGTCAACCCGACGCAAAGCGAAGCCTTGACGATGGTGTCGGCTCAAGTCATGGGCAACGACGCGGCGATCGGATTTGCGGCAAGCCAAGGGAACTTTGAGTTGAATGTCTTCAAACCTGTCATTGCCTATAACTTCCTGCAATCGGTTCGCCTGTTGACGGATTCACTGATTTCCTTCAACGATAACTGTGCAATCGGCATCGAAGCGAATTTGGACGTCATCGAAAACCACGTGAAGAATTCCTTGATGCTTGTCACTTCGCTCAATCCGCATATCGGTTACGAAAAAGCGGCAGCGATTGCCAAGCAAGCACATAACGAAGGCACGACGCTGAAAGAATCAGCAGTCAAGAGCGGCCATTTAACGGCGGAGCAATTCGACGAATGGGTGCGCCCGGAGAATATGGTAGGAAAATAATGCGAACAGCCGGGAAACTCCCGGCTGTTTTTTTGTGGAACAAGGAGTTTTGCGGCAGGAAATAGAAGTAGAGGGAACGAGAGTGATGAAATCGCTCCAGGCGGACGCTTTCCGCGGGCATGGCTTGAGCCTCCTCGGTCGCTATGCTCCCTGTGGGGTCTCAAGACTCATGCTATTCCCGCAGGAGTCGCCGCTTTCTACTCTTTCATCAAGACTATTAATAGCAAGACACAAGAAATTACAGAAGAGGTGCAGTATGCAGAAATCGTTTATTACATCATGGAGCGGAGGCAAGGACTCCGCCTTGGCATTTTACCGGGCAGTTCAGCAAGGGCATGTGCCAATCGCGTTGTTCACCATGTTTGAAGAGGACGGGGGGCGCTCGAAATCCCATGGGTTGAAAAAACAGATCTTGGAAGCGCAAGCGGAACGGATGGGCTTGCCTTTAGTGATTGGCCAAGCCGACTGGTCAGGATATGAAGAGGAATTCATCCGCCATCTGCAGAATTTCAAAGAACAAGGCATCGAATTGGGCGTGTACGGCGATATCGATCTGCAGGACCATCTCGACTGGGTTGAAAAAGTCAGTGAAAAGGCAGGGCTCGATGTCTTGCACCCACTATGGCAAGAAGCCCGCCGGTCACTGTTGGAAGAGCTGGTCGAAGAAGAGTTCAAAGCCGTCATTACGGTGGTGGACACTGCGCGTGTCGGGGAGGAGTTTCTGGGGCGCGTCTTCACCCATGAGCTGATTGAAGAGCTGGGGGCACTCGGCATAGATGCCTGTGGAGAGGAAGGGGAATTCCACACTACATTGGTGGACGGCCCGATTTTTGTTGAACCGCTGCCAGTGGAACTTGGAGATGTTGTGCGCAACGGCCAGTATGCGATGCTTGAAGTGAAACTTCAAACAGGGGAGTGATGGAATGTGATCCAGATCATCAGTGTAGAAGAAAAGCACATTCGCCAAATGTCTGCATTGCTTTCAAAACGCCAGGCAAGGGAGCGGAAGATTTTCCCGTATCTGCCGGATAAGTTCGAGGAAATCGACGAGGCGGAGATTGTCATCCGCAAATTGCTCGAACGCCCTTATGTCAGCGGAGTGGTCGCCGTCCGTGGCATTGATGTGATCGGATACCTTATTTATGAATTCAAGGAAGAAGCACACCGCGGCCGTTACGTGTGGATGGATTATGAATCGATTGCCATCAGCGAGCATGAACATCCGCGCCTGTTGCGCTTATTATATGCGGATGCCGGAGCGGAATGGGTCAAGCATGGTTATTTCCACCATGTGCTGATGGCGCCGCTCGGAGAAGAAATGGTGTTCGAACAATGGCTCGATCAAGGGTTTGCCTTCGAACAGAAATATGCGATCCTGTCTCTGGATGATTACGAACCGAAAAACGGCTCGCTGCCGAAACTCGAATTCCGGCGCGGCACGAAATCGGATGCGCCGCTCTTGAAGAAAATGGCGGTGTGGAACAGCATCCATCAAGCAGCCGCACCGTCATGGCATCCGATTACAAGAGAGACGATGGAAAACGTCCAGAAAAGCTATGTGGCACTGACGGAAGACCAAGAAGCATATTTATGGCTCGCCGACCAAGGTGAACAAGCTGCCGGCTTCCATGTGTATTTCCGCAAGGAAGAGCCTTTTAGTTTGGTGACGCCCGAAAATTGTGTGGAACTGCCGGCTGCTTCGACCAACCCGGATATGCGCGGCCGCGGCATCGGCCGCGCGCTCGCAAACCACTGCTTCAGTGAATTGAAGAAAGAGGGCTATGATTACATTTTTGCCGATTGGCATACCCCAAACCAAATGGCTTCCTATTTCTGGCCGCGGATGGGTTTCCAGCCGGTCATGGTCCGGATGTCGCGTCAGATTGACCCGCGCATTTCATGGGCGCACGGCCACGACTGACGAACAGGCAGCGCTTTACTTGCTCGTGGAAACTAGCTTCGTTATACTCGTAGGCGTGTTGGAAATAACGATATTTCCCAGGCCTTTCCTGAAAAAACTACATTTTTTTGTAGTTTTTTCTTTTTTTGTGGTTATAACGAGGAAATGACAGGGAAGGAAAGAAAGGGATTAAATAATTGAGGGGGATTCGATGAAAAAGAAAGGCTTGATCGATTACCGGATTTTTCTTCCGGCTTTGATCATCATCATCGCAATCAGCATTCCACTCGCGCTTTATGAAAGCCGGTCACTGGAATTGCTGAATGGGATTTTTACGACGATTGTTGAAGTATTCAGCTGGGGCTACCTATGGTACGGCATTATTCTGGTAGGGGCGGCACTGTATTTTTCTTATTCCAAATACGGAAACATCGTTCTCGGCGACCCGGCAGAAAAGCCGCGTTTGACTTTATTCGAGTATGCTTCCATTTTAATCGCCATGGGACTTGGGTCGACGATCATGCGCACAGGCATGCTGCAATGGACGTCTGCGGCGAACAATCCGCCTGCAGGAATGGAAGCAGGGTCGCCCGAATCGATTTTAATGGGCAACGCCTACAGTATGTTCTTATGGGGCTTTCAAGTATTCGCCATTTTCGTCATGATCGCCCCGGCGATGGCCTATACGCTGCACGTCAAGAAAAAGCCGATGATGCGCATGTCTGAAGCGGCTCGCCCGGTGTTTGGCGATAAATTGACGGATGGCTGGGCAGGGCGCCTGCTCGATATCCTGTTCTTGCTCAGCATCATGACAGGGGCTGCCGTCACGCTTGGCTTGGGCGCACCGATCATTACTTATAATATTTCCGCCTTGATGAACATTGACGTAACGTTCGGGTTGACGCTCGTCGTCACGATTGTCTGGGTAGCGCTGTTTTCCGTCAGTGCTTATCTCGGTGTGGAAAAAGGCATCAAGCGGCTCAGTACATTCAATATCTATTTAGCCGGTGCTTTTACGCTGTTTATTCTATTGGCGGGTCCTGGTGTCTTTATCCTGAATTATTTCTCCGACAGCGTTGCGTCGCTGTTCACGAATTACTTGAGCTTTTCGCTCAATACGGACTCAGTTTACCAAGGTGCGGCGTCGCATGTGCAAAGCAATACGGTGTTCTGGTTTGCTTATAGCGCGACATGGGCGATGCTGCATTCGGTCTTTGCGGCCCGCATTTCAAGAGGGCGCACCATCCGCGAGATGATCATGACCTATCTATTGGCGCCGACGCTGTTGTCGTGGATTGCGACAGGCGTCCTTGGCGGGCTCGGCGTCCACCGGTATTTGACGGGTGAACTGCCGATTTTGGATATGGTGAAAGAAGACCGGATGGCGGTCATTCCTGAAATTCTTTCAACCTTGCCGCTTGGCGGCTTGGCGATTGTGATTTTCATTATCGTCGCGCTCATCTTCCTGACGACCACACTCGACTCGACGACTTACACGATTGCTGCTTATACGAGTACGCTTGATATGAGCAAAAACGAACCGCCAAAAATTTTGCGCATCCTCGTTGCCGGCATCATCACCATCATCTCACTGGTGCTCATGAGAATCGGCGGCTTGGCACCGCTCGAAGTGGTGTCCGGCTTAATGGGCTTGCCGATCATTTTCATCACCTTCCTGATGATTTATTCGGCGAAGAAAATGATGGACCAGGACCGTGCGTGGCTCACGAATGTGCGGGACAAGGAAACACCGTTGAAACGGTCAAAACAGAAAACGAAAAGTGAATGACTAATTGAATAATTGAACAGACCCAGCTTTCATCATGCCATGGAAGCTGGGTCTTATTAATGCAAGTCCTGGAATAGGCCGAGGAAATTCTGGACAAATGCGATTTTAGCGTGGAAAATAAAGGTATCGCCGGCGACTTCACAGCGGGCCATATCCATGTTAACGCGCAAGCACGTCAAATGACCGACTCATTAAAGGGAGTGTTGAGAAGTGTATAAGAAAATCCTACTCGCGGTGGATGGTTCCGACCATTCACTCCGTGCAGCTAAAGAAGCCGTGAAACTAGCAAAAGGATCCGATGATTCACAGATCACCATCGTTTTTGTGGCTGATCACGACAACGCGAAAAACGAAGTGCTTCACAGCGGCAGTTCTGCGGAGCTGGATTTCCAGCGCCGCAAGAAATTGCAGCCTGTCGAAGAAGCAATCGCGACGGAGAACATCAAATACCGCGTGGAGATCCTTCACGGGACGCCGGGCCCGACAATTGTCGATTTCGCCAATAAAGAAGCGTTCGATATGCTCGTGATCGGCAGCCGCGGCTTGAACTCCTTGCAGGAGATGGTGCTCGGCAGCGTCAGCCACAAAGTGGTCAAGCGCGCGAACTGCCCGGTACTGATCGTAAAATAAGAAAAAGGGCTCCCGGGTGGAGCCCTTTTTGCTGTAGCAGGCAGAAGGGAGAACAAGGTGAAACAGACTGCGCCAATACATACGCCGTTTTATTATGGTTGGGTCATCGTCGCGATTTCGGCGTTGTCGTATTTCTTTTCGGGACCCGGCCAAACCTTTTCTAATGCCATTTTCATCGATTACTATATTGAAGAGTTCGGATGGAGCCGCTCGACGGTGTCAGGGGTTTATTCTGCGGCTACATTGCTCGCAGGTTTCCTGATCTTCATGGTCGGCAGGCTGTTCGATAGCCAGGGAACGCGCAAGATGGCGGTCATCATCTCCAGCTTGCTGGGACTTGCCTGTTTGTTTAACGGATTGATCGCCAACACCTTCATGCTGTTCATCGGCTTCTTTTTGATTCGCCTGCTCGGGCAAGGCTCGATGTCACTCACGCCGAAGTCGCTCGTGCCCCAATGGTTCATCGCTAAAAGGGGGTGCGCGCTCAGCCTCGCAGCACTCGGTGCGATGGTCGGCTCTGCCGTCTTTCCATTGCTCAATGTATGGTTGATCGAAACCTTCGATTGGCGCATTGCGTGGATGCTGCTCGGCGCGTCCGTGTTGGTTATTTTTACGCCGCTTGCGTTTTTGCTGATCCGCAACAAGCCGGAAGATATCGGCTTGCGTCCTGACGGGGAAGTGATTCCTGAAGGGGAAACCGCAGATAAGAGTTTGTCGGCAGATATTAGCTGGACCGTGAAAGAAGCGCAGAAAACCCGCGCCTTTTGGCTGCTGCTGTTTTGTGTCGCAACGCCAGCTTTGGTGAACACAGGCATCACGTTCCATTTGGTATCGATTTTTTCACAGCAATCGCTGACGCCTGAAGCAGCAGCGACCGTACTGAGCTTGATGGCGGTCGTCGGATTCCCGGTAACGTTTTTAGCCGGCTATTTGCTGGATAAAATCGAAGTGCGCTGGATGCTGGTCGCCTTGTTTGCCGGGGAGATCGTTTTCATTTTGCTGCTCCAGCAAGCGACGGTTCTGTCGTTAGCGATTCTTTTCGGCATCGTGTGGGGAGTCGTGTCCGGGATTGAGCGGGTCACGTTAAGCATTGTCTGGCCCAATTATTACGGCCGCCAGTATATCGGCAGCATCAGCGGCATCGCCATGGCGATCATGGTCATCGGTTCTGCCTTAGGACCCTTGCCGTTCGGCTTGTTTTACGATTTCCTTGGCGGCTACGATGAAGCATTAAGCTTCCTGCTCATCATCCCAGCGTTAGCGATTGTCGCATCCATCCTGGCAAAACCGCCCGTAAAAGAAGAATTGAAAACCGGAAAATAGAAAGCATTTATATTCACCTTGGCAGAGCGTTGAATAAATAATTTTTCTACGCTAGTGAAGCGTCCGGCTGGAGCGAAACGCAAAAAAAGCTGCTGAGGTTTCTCGACAGCCTATAAAAAAGAGCGCCTCGGCGCTCTTTTTTTAATTCTCCAAATAACGATACAAAGTGGATTTGCTGATGCCGGTCTGTTCTTTGATCTCGGCCAAGCTGTAGGATTTGCTTTTATACATCTCAATCGCTTTTTTAACATTGGCATCCGGCTTGCGCGGGCGCCCGGCGTGCATGCCTTTTTGCTTGGCTTCCGATAAGCCCGCTTTGGTCTTCGCGCTGATGGAATCGCTCTGGAATTCGGCGATGGATTTCGCGATTTCCAAAAATGAAAATGATTTTCCTTTCGCGGTGTCGATGTTTTCTTTAACGGCATGAAGGAAGGCCATTTTTTCTTCGAGCGCTTCAACCAGGTCCACCAATTGGCGGGTTGAATCTGCCAGGACATGGAGTTTCATTACGATGATGCGGTCTCCAGCACCGACAGCTTCCAGCATGCGCTCCAGCTCGGTCCGTTGTTTTGGGGAACTATGGGATTCTATATGGATCACGTCGCAGCCGAATTCTTCAAATAGGGCGCGTTGCTTTTGGCAGTCCAAATCTTCTTCAATGGCTCTTGCGTAACCGATTCGCACGTAAAAAACTCCTCACTGTACAAAGTGAATACATTATAACATATTAATTTTTTTGTAAAAATGGGCCCAAAAAGGTTCCATTAATGGAGCGTCGGTGCTAAACTATTTTCATTGTGAAAAAATAAGGTTTCTAGGATATGGAGAAACTTTTAAATAAAGAATAGAGGAGCACGAGCACGTGACACAAAGTCTTAAAACCCAATGGTTCGGGAATATCCGCGGTGATATATTGTCGGGGATTCTCGTCGCCATTGCACTCATTCCAGAAGCCATTGCCTTCTCCATCATTGCAGGAGTCGATCCGATGGTCGGCTTGTATGCTTCCTTCAGTATCGCGGTCATCATCGCTTTCGTCGGCGGGCGTCCCGGCATGATTTCTGCCGCTACCGGCGCGATGGCGCTGTTGATGGTGCCACTCGTCCGTGACCACGGGCTGGAGTATTTGCTCGCTGCCACGATTTTGACAGGGGTCATTCAGATCCTGTTCGGTGTCTTCAAGGTGGCAAGAGTCATGAAATTCATTCCGCGCGCTGTCATGATCGGCTTCGTCAACGCGCTGGCCATCTTGATCTTCATGGCGCAAGTGCCGCATTTCATCGGCATCAACAATATGACCTATCTATTCGTAGCGATCACGCTGGCCATCATCTATATCGTGCCGCGCTTTTTCAAAGCCATCCCGGCCCCGCTTATCGCGCTGGTCGTGTTGACGGCAGTGGCCATCTATTCCGGATTCGAACTGCGCACAGTAGGTGATCTCGGCACGATCAGTCAGACGCTCCCGAGCTTCCTTTTGCCGGATGTGCCATTCAACTTGGAAACATTGTCCATCATCTTCCCGTACTCACTTGCGCTGGCGATTGTCGGTTTGCTTGAATCGCTCCTGACGGCGAATATCGTCGATGACATGACCGATACAACGAGCGACAAGAACAAAGAAGCCAGAGGGCAAGGAATCGCCAACTTCGTCACCGGTTTCTTCGGTGGAATGGCGGGCTGTGCGATGATCGGTCAATCGGTCATCAACGTCAAATCGGGCGGCCGCGGCCGCTTGTCGGCGCTCGTTGCCGGTACGTTCCTGATGTTTTTGATCATCGTTCTCGGCAATGTCGTCGTGCAAATCCCGATGCCGGTGCTTGTCGGCATCATGATCATGGTATCGATCGGGACATTCGACTGGGCGTCGTTCACTTACTTGAAAAAAGCACCGAAAACCGATTCGATCGTTATGGTCGCGACTGTCGCCATCGTCGTCTATACGCACGATTTATCGATCGGTGTGCTGGCGGGTGTCTTGCTAAGCGCCATCTTCTTCGTCTCGAAAATTTCCAAGATCAAAGTGGAAAAGCGTTTGCTTGATGCGACGCAATATCGCGTCGAAGGCCAATTGTTCTTCGCTTCGGTTGAAGACTTCCTGGAGAAATTCGATTTCGATATCGAATGTGAAAAAGTGATTATCGATTTCACGGATGCCCATATTTGGGACGATTCCGGCGTCGGAGCCGTCGACAGGGTCGTGCTGAAATTCCGTGAAAATGCCAACGAAGTGGAAGTGACCGGCCTGGATGCCGGAAGCCAGAAACTGGTCGATCAATTGGCGATCTTCAAAAGCTCAAACGCAAAACTGCCCACCCATTGATGAAATTCTATAAAAGCCCGTCCTTTCAAAGAGGACGGGCTTTTTTTCGTTTGGACACACAAGAGGAATCAAATAATAAAAAAAGATGTAAAGTGTTCATCTTTTAGAAATATTTTCTATTTAAACAAAATTTTTATATTATATAATAACCGTAAATAGGTCTTAAAGGAAAAGAGGGATCATTTTGAAAAAGGCATTCATTGGGGCTGCAATCGCATTGCTATTATTGCTATCACCATTCATCATCTGGCTGGCTCAAGGAAGCGAGCCTTTGAACGTGGCGATTGTCGATAAAACCGTCCCATCGGAAAATTACCGCGAACATAAAGGGCTGACTTGGGTATTGAACCATAACCGTTATGTCAAAGACGACGAGTCAGGCTACCGCGCAGATGCGGATTATTTCGGCTTTATGCCGGATGAAGCCGAAAAGGATTATGAAATTCGCGGCGTCGAGGAACTCGGGTCGGACTATGATTTGATTTATTTGGCTGATGCCTACGGGGTATACGAAGACGATCTCCCTTGGCATGAGGCCAAAGGTGAACGCTCCGAGCTCATCTATGGCGGCTTGGAGATGGTTGAATGGCAGGCAATAAAGCAGCAAGTGATGGACGCAGGCAGCGATTTAATCGTTGAATTCAATACATTCGCTTCCCCGACAGATGCTGCTGTCAGTGCAGATATGGAGGAGTTTCTCGGCATCAAGTGGAGCGGCTGGAGCGGCCGCTATTTCCCTGATTTAGCGGCCGGAGCCGAAGTGCCGGAATGGATCATCCAGAACTATGAACAAGACGCCGAAGACTGGCAGTTCACGGGCGGAGGATTCGTGCTCGTCGAAGACGCCAGTGGCGAGATTGTCGTGTTGTCTGAAGAGCGGGGCGATATCGAAAGTGCCGGGCTGCACGTGAAATTCACGGAGCCTGGGCAAACGGCTTTCGGCCTTCAGGAAAGCCCGACATTCGATTATTGGTTTGATATTAACGAAGCGCAAGGACAGACCGAAGTGCTCGCCGAATACGAATGGTCTCTCGGCGAACAAGGGCAAGCAGCGCTTTCGGAGCGCGGGATTCCGGAGAGTTTTCCGGCCATCATGCACACGACTGTAAATGATGCGGGCGTCTATTATTTCGCTGGCGATTTTGTCGACATTGAGGATGTGCCCTCTTTCTATCAATACGGGGGGCTCGCTGAAATGAGAAATTGGATGTCATTTGGCGGCAAGGATAGTTTTTATTGGAAAACGTATGTGCCGATGATGGAAAAGATTCTTGCGGACAGTTCAGATAAAGAGCAGGAAACGCCGTCACAAGTGTCGTCGGCAGCTGAAAAAGACGGGATTTCCTATCCATCGCGTGTAAACGGCGAGCAGTTTGAAGTGTTCGAAGACGGCGGGTGGAAAGAATTCACCGTCAAAGGCGTCAATATGGGCATGGCAAAACCCGGCACATTCCCTGGCGAAGCAGCGATCACCCGCGAGGAATACGACCACTGGTTCGAAGCGATCGGGGAAATGAACGCCAATGCGATTCGCGTCTATACGCTCCATCCGCCTGCTTTTTATGAAGCATTGGCCCAGTACAATAAAAAAGCCGATACACCGCTCTATGTGTACCATGGCGTATGGATCGATGAGGGGCCGCTCGAAGAAACTTTGGATGCGTTCACGCCTGAAATTACGGAACGTTTCCAGCAGGAAATGAAAAAAGTGGCGGATGCGGTGCACGGCGATGCTAAAGTTGCTGAAGAGCCGGGGCATGCCTCCGGAACTTACACAGCGGACATCTCCGATTACGTCATCGGTTGGATGATCGGCATTGAATGGTACCCGTTTACAGTCGACGAGATGAACCGTAAATATCCGGATCTTGGCGAGTTTTCGGGCACATATATCGAAACCGAAGATGCCAATCCAATGGAGCACTGGATTGCGGAACAGCTGGACGTTTTAGCCGTCTATGAATATGAAACCTATGACAGCATGCGCCCGCTCAGCTTTACAAACTGGGTAACGACGGATAATCTCGATCAGCCGGCGGAGCCGAGCGAGCAGGAAGACTTGGCGACGGTCGACCCGAACCATATCCGTACGATAGGCGAATTGGCTGAAGCGGGCATGTTCGCTTCGTATCATGTCTATCCATATTATCCGGATTTCTTGAATTTGGAGGAAAAATACACGGAATTTATCGATCACCGCGGGGAGCGCAATAATTACGCGGGGTATTTACGTGATTTGAATAAATCGCACGATATGCCTTTGCTGATTGCGGAATTCGGTGTGCCGGCTTCAAGAGGCATGACCCATAAAAATCCATTCGGTTGGAACCAGGGCTTTATTTCCGAGAGCGAGCAAGGGGAAATTGCAAGCCGCCTGTATGAAGACATTCTCGAAGAAGGAATGCTTGGCGGTTTGGTGTTCACTTGGCAGGATGAATGGTTCAAACGCACGTGGAATACGATGGATTATGACAATCCGGATGAGCGCCCGTTCTGGTCCAACGCCCAAACGAACGAGCAACAATTCGGCTTGCTCAGTTTTGACCGCCATAAAGTGAAAGTCGATGGAGAAGACGATTGGCAGGATGGATCGCTGCTATATGAAAAAGAGCAAGGGGCCTTGCGTTCGCTGTCGATGAACTCCGATGAGCGCTATGTGTACGTTAAAGCGGAGTTCGATCCACAAGAGGAGTGGTGGAATGAAGACCGCTTGCGCTTGTTCTTCAGTGTGCGGGATGGTCAGGGAATCGAAGTAGCAGAGGACTTCCTTGCTGATTTCGAGCTTTCCATCGATGGAGAAAAAGCCGCGCTTAAAGTAGCCGGCGATTACGATACTTTCTATTATGATTACTACGAGCGGCTGAAGATGATTCCAGAAGAGCCGGATGCCGAAAACAACTTCCACCCGATGCGCCTGGCGTTGAATAAGGAATTCACGCGCCCGGATACAGGGGAAGTCTATCCTTTTGAGTATTACGAAACAGGGAAGCTGCGCTTTGGCATAGCCGATCCTGAAGACGATCAATACGATTCATTGAATGACTATTATTATTCAGAAGAGGACGGGATTTTGGAAATCCGCATTCCATGGATGTTGTTGAATGCGAAAGACCCGGCGAAAAAGGAATTCACGGGTGATTTGCAAAAAGGCGGCATCGCGGCGAGCATGACTGTGGAAGGCATAAAAGCTGCAGCGGTTCTTGAGAATCCGGACGGGAAAGAACTGGAATCGATGGGTCTGGGCAGCAGCAAGCTTTATTCTTGGGAGGCGTGGGAAATGCCTAAGACCGAGGAACGCTTGAAAGAATCCTATTACATCTTGCAAGAAACGTTCGAAAATATTGAGTGAAGAAAAGACCCATTATCGGGCTGCCCCAGAACCGTTAGGAACAACTAACGCTCTAAAGGCAGTTCATACTGGGTCTTTTTTTGTGAACAACTGAAGAAGGAGGATAGTTTCAGCTATCCCATTCGCAAAAAACAAATGAAAATAATTCTCATTTAGTTCTTGAAAGTGTTTTTTATTCTGCTATACTAATAAATGTGGTTAAGTGATAATGATTATCAGTATCATTTGATCAATGGAAGGAGCGGTTTTCAAGAGTCACCGAAGGAAGATTACATAATGCTATGCGGATGACCATCATCCAATAATTACAATAGAAGAGGAGACGGAAAAAATGAAGAAATGGTTAGCGGCAATTTTAGTAGTAATGATGTTTGCGGTTCTTGCAGCTTGCGGGGCAGAAGAAGAGGCGACAGACAGCCAAACGGCGGATGCGCAAACAACGGAAACGGAAACAATGACGGTGACGCATGAACTGGGCGAGACGGAAGTGACGAAAAACCCTGAGAAAGTCGTCGTGTTCGATTTCGGGATTCTGGATACACTCGATCAATTGGGCGTAGAATCTGTTGCAGGCGTTGCACAAGGGAATATTCCTACATACTTGGAGCAATACGAAGATACTGAGAAATACGAAAACATCGGTACATTGAAAGAAGCGGATTTTGAAGCGATCCACGCCATGGATCCGGACTTGATCATCATTTCCGGACGCCAAGCGGAAATGTATAACGAATTTAGCGACATTGCACCGACTATCCACTTAGGCGTGGACACGACGGACTATATGAACTCGTTCACGACGAATATGGAAACAGTCGGGGAGATTTTCGGCAAACAAGCGGAAGTGGAAGAAGAGCTTGCAGCCATCAACGAGCAAATCGAAGGCATTAAAGAGAAAACAGCGACTTCTGATGAAAAAGGCTTGATCGTTCTGGCCAATGAAGGAAAAGTCAGCGCATACGGAGCAGCTTCACGCTTTGGCATCATCCATGACGTATTCGGCGTGAAACAAGCGGACGAGGGCATCGAAGCTTCTACGCACGGCCAAAGCATCACGTATGAATACATCCTTGATACGAACCCGGACATGATGTTCGTTGTCGACCGCAATGCAGCAGTCGGCAATGACGCAAGCGCGAAAGATTCATTGGAAAATGAATTGGTCCAGAAAACGAACGCTTACCAAAACGATAAGATCATTTACTTGGACCCGGATTACTGGTACCTGTCCGGCGGCGGATTGCAGTCTGTCAGCGAAATGGTCAACGCCATCGAATCTGCATTTTAAGTATCAAAGCCCCGGCATCGCCGGGGCTTTTTCTCAATCACAAGGAGGGACAGGAGTATGGAGCAAATCAATTCTTATATCAATAAAGTGTTTGTCGAGCAAGATGAGGTGCTGGAAGGCGTGCTTGCCGCCATCAACGAGAAAGGCATGCGGCCGATTTCCGTATCGCCAGCATCCGGAAAACTGCTGACGATGCTCGTGGCGATGACGGAAGCGGAACATGTATTGGAAATCGGCGCGCTCGGCGGCTATAGCGGCATTTGCCTGGCGCGGGGCTTTGGCGCGCAAGGCCATTTGACTTCGCTGGAATTGGAACAGGATTATGCGGAACTGGCAAACGCCCATTTGGCAAAAGCGGGATTCGGCAGCCAAGTCGATTATCTGACGGGCCCTGCCTTAGACAGTTTGGCGCAGTTGAAAGACCAGGGGCGGACATTCGATTTCTTTTTCATCGATGCCGATAAAGAGAATTACGAAAACTATCTAGCCGCTTGCTTGGAACTGGCGGAAAATGGGGCATTGATTGTCGCCGATAATGCCCTGGCAGGGGGAAGTGTGGCAGATGCGGGCAATCAGCGCCAGCACACCGAAGTGATGAAAAAGTTCAATGAAACGGCTGCAAGGCACCCTCAATTGGAATCGATCCTGCTGCCGATCGGCGATGGATTGCTCGTCTCAAGAGTGAAAAAACAATAAAAGGACGGAAGGCGTGAGAGCCTTCCGTCCTTTATTGCATAAGGGAATATGGATTTATTCGTACGTGCGGAAAAAGGCGAGCGTGCCGTCGATGATCCGTTGCTCGTCGTGATCAAGCGTCGCCACATGGTAGCTGTCGGGCATTTCAATGAGGTCCTTCTCCTCGGATGAAATGTGGTCGAAAATGAATTTGGAATTAGCCGGCGGAACGACATGGTCTTCCGGCGAGACGAACAGCAGTGTCGGGCAATGGATAGCGGAAAGGTTTTTTTTGACCAAATCCATGAAAGACAAAATCTCCTTGACGGAAGCGACCGGCGTTTTTTCGTAAGCGAGTTCGGTGATTCCGGGTTTTTTGATATCGGATCCAATAGCGTCCAAAAAGCGCACATCCTGCAAGTCCCTCACTCCTTCCATGTCCGGGACTTCGACGGCAGCATTGATCAAGGAAATGGCGCGAACCTCGGGATGGTTTTCCGCCATATAAAGCGCGAGCGTGCCGCCCATCGACAAGCCTGCCACAAATATCTTGTCGCAGCGCTCCGATAGCCATGCGTAAGCCTCCTCCACAGAAGCAATCCAATCCTGATACGTGCTTGTTTCCATATCTTCATAATGCGTGCCATGCCCTTTAAGGCGCGGGGCATAGACGCTGTATCCTTCTTTTGCGAAAGCCTCGGCAAGCGGGCGCATGCTTTGGGTCGTGCCGGTAAATCCATGCGAGATAAGAATCCCTGTTTTCCCGCCTTCGGAAATGAATGGTTCTGCGCCGGGAAGTACATCGAAATCGTTCGTCATCCAAAAACCTCCTTTTAGGTAGTCCTTAAGTATTCGTTGCCATTTGGCAAAATCCTGCCCATTCAATTGCTTGAAAAAGGAATGCTATAATGACGGTAGAATAATCAACTGGGGGAGATCGCGTGCAAAAAGTACAGGAATATACGCAATTAATCGAGCAGTTCGAGAACGGCCCTTATTTCCAGCTGCTTGGTTTTGAAATTGACGGGGTAGAGTACGGCAAGGCATCCATGCGCTTGAAGAAAAAACCTGAAAACGACAATATGCAAAATATGCTGCATGGCGGCGCAATCATGTCGGGGATCGATATCGTCATGGGGCTTGCTTCGCGCTCGCTTGGGAGCGATGCGGTTTCGACGATTCAAATGGAAGTTCGCTTCATCAAAAGCCTGGCGAAGGGAACGGCCATTTTCCGCGCCGAACTGCTGCATCAGACGAACAGCACAGCGATCCTGACAGGGCGGGTTGTCAGCGATCAAGATGACTTATTGGCTTATAGCACAGGCACGTTCAAATTATAAATTTCAACAGCTCCTTTTCGCACATCGCGGAGAGGAGTTTTTGATTGGCTTTAAGTGGAAGCCATTCTCTTGACCCATCATCTGCAGCTTGTTATAATTACTTTTAATTAAAGATATTTTAATTCGAAATAAAGAGGTGAGATGAATGGAGTTCTCCAACCAGAACCTGAAAGCTGTGACGGTTTTGATTCGCGCTGCAGATGCTGTGCATGAGGCCATCAAACGCGACGTAGCGGGATACGGGTTGAATGCGACGGAATTCTCGGTGCTCGAATTGCTCTATCACCAAGGCCGGCAGCCGATACAGGCAATCGGCAAGCGAGTACTGATTGCGAGCAGCAGCATCACTTATGTTGTCGATAAGCTGGAGCAAAAAGGCTATGTCGAACGGGAGGCGTGCAAAGAAGACCGGCGCGTGACCTATGCGCTTTTGACGGACAGCGGCCAGGAATTGATGAAGCGAATCTTCCCCGAACATGAACGGCAGATGGATAAAGTGTTTGCCCGGCTTGAACAACAGGAAGTAATGGAATTGATCAAGAAGTTGAAGAAAGTCGGTTACGAAGCGCAAGACAGCAATAAAGCAGAAGATAAAATACTTAAGGACAAGGAGCGGTATGCATGAATGAATTGAAAGGGATCCACCACGTAACGGCGATCACGAGCAGCGCCGAGAAGAATTATGAATTTTTCACGTATGTATTGGGCATGAGGCTGGTTAAGAAGACGGTGAATCAAGATGATATCCAAACCTATCATCTGTTTTTCGCTGACGATAAAGGTTCGGCTGGGACGGATATGACTTTCTTCGATTTTCCGGGAATCCCGAAAGGCTCTCACGGCACGAACGAAATCTACAAAACGGCTTTCCGTGTACCGACGGACGAAGCGCTTAGCTATTGGGAAAAACGTTTTGACAAATACGAAGTTCAGCACAGTGCCATAACTGAGCAATTCGGTGTTAAAACTTTGTCGTTTTCCGACTTCGATGACCAGCAATATATGCTCGTATCGGATGAGAACAACAAAGGCGTCCAAGCCGGCACGCCGTGGCAGCAAGGACCGGTCCCGCTTGAATTTGCCATTACTGGCCTTGGCCCGATCCACATCCGCATCGGCCAATTCGATTACTTGAAGGAAGTATTGGAAAAAGCGATGCATATGCGCGAGATCGCTGGCGAAGGCTCGCTGCATTTATTCGAGATGGGCGAAGGCGGCAACGGTGCGCAAGTGATCGTCGAGCATAATGCAGAGTTGCCGTCGGGCCAGCAAGGCTTCGGCACGGTGCATCACGCCGCGTTCCGTGTGGCGGACCGCGAAGCATTGAATGAATGGATCGCCCACATGCAAAAAATCGGCTTCTCGACTTCCGGCTATGTCGACCGTTTCTTCTTCGAATCATTGTATGCACGTGTCGCACCGGGTTTATTGTTCGAATGGGCAACGGATGGCCCGGGCTTCATGGGCGACGAGCCATATGAAACACTGGGGGAGAAACTTTCTTTACCGCCGTTCTTGGAGCCGAAGCGCGAACAGATCGAAAGCATGGTGCGCCCGATCGACACGATGCGCAGCACGAAGACTATCGACAAAGAATACCTATAAGGAAAATTTGGCACTGCTCACAACGGGCAGTGCTTTTTATATCGAAACTAAGAGGAAATATCCAAAAAGCTGAAATAATGGGACGATTTTGGGAACTTATCCCACTTATGTACGTAAGTATAGGTAGTACAAGGAAAGGGGAGAACGGCGATGCCGAAATGCCAAAATTGTGGAGCGATATGGACATGGGGGCAGACCGTCTGCCGCTTGTTCACACTCGGGGATAGCTTAACTTGCCCGGCCTGCCGGCAAGAACAATACATTTCCACGGAGTCGAGGAAAAAGACCAGCTTGTTTGTCTTTGCCGCCCCGCTCATCATGTTTGTTTCGGTCGCTTTCGGCATCGACCCGTTTGCTTCCCTCGCCTTATTCCTGGCTTCCTTTTTAATGATTATGGGCATCTACCCATTCTTTATCAAATTGACAGACGAGCGTGGGCCGATGTGGTGACTGGCCGAAATCCGAGTCGGTTTCTGGGGATTCGGTTGGCTGCGCGCAACAAATGAAGATTCTTTTCTGGACAGCCCCTGCAGCTTGCGCTAAACTTACAGATAATCATCTATAGCGTTCTTCGGGGTCGGGTGAAATTCCCAATCGACGGTAACGGAGCAATCCGAAGCCCGTGAGCCTTTCGGGGCAGGATTTGGTGCAAGTCCAAAGCCGACAGTTAAAGTCTGGATGGGAGAAGAACCGTCAAGCAGCCTACTAGCAATCGCTTAGGTTTCTTTGATATGCATTTTCAAGGCCCCTTCTTTTATGGAAGGGGCTTTTTTGCATACTGTGGATGATTAACTGAATAGTATTCCTTCGGGGTCGGGTGAAATTCCCAATCGACGGTAACGGAGCAATCCGAAGCCCGTGAGCCTTTCGGGGCAGGATTTGGTGCAAGTCCAAAGCCGACAGTTAAAGTCTGGATGGGAGAAGGAAGAACACGGAAATTATAGAGTTTTCTATAGTTCTATTTCCTATTGTCTTCTAACCCATTGGCGAATCCATGGGTTTTTATTTTGTTCTGAAAGGTGTGATCAAGTGGACGATCAGCAAATCATGAAGCACGCACTGGAGTTGGCGCGATCAGCTGCCGGGCAGACTTCCCCCAATCCGCTTGTGGGGTCGGTGATCGTCAAAGATGGCCGCATCATCGGCATGGGCGCGCATCTGAAAGCGGGACAGGCGCATGCAGAAATCCATGCGCTGAATATGGCAGGCAGTGAAGCGCAAGGCGCAGAGTTGTATGTGACGCTGGAGCCTTGCAGCCATCACGGCCGGACGGGTCCTTGCGCAGACGCCATCATCCAAGCCGGCATTCGGCGTGTCGTCGTTGCTGTACTGGACCCGAATCCGCTCGTTTCAGGCCGAGGCATCCAAAAGCTTGAAAACGCCGGGGTGATAGTAGAGACTGGCGTCTGCGAGCAGGAAGCTGCGGAGCTGAACCGGATGTTCTTTACTTTTATCCGCAAAAATCGGCCGTTCGTCACATTGAAGCACGCCATCA
Source organism: Planococcus sp. SSTMD024 (assembly GCF_041320495.1). Lineage (NCBI taxonomy): Bacteria > Bacillati > Bacillota > Bacilli > Caryophanales > Caryophanaceae > Planococcus > Planococcus sp. SSTMD024. The sequence goes on from NZ_JBGGNS010000012.1 coordinate 31,717, forward strand.
CGCTAGACGGCAAAATCGCTGTGTACGGCGGCCGTTCGGAAAAAATCACCGGGCCTGAAGTGCAGCGCGATGTCCACGAACTGCGCTTGCTGCACGATGCCATTTTAGTCGGCGCACAGACGGTCGCACTCGACAACCCCCGCTTGACCAATCGGTTTGCCGGCTCCCCGAAGCAGCCGATCCGTGTCGTTTTGGATCGCCATCTGCGCATCCCGATAGAAAGCCACATAGTTCAAGTACCTGATGCCCCTACTTGGATTATCGTCGGGTCACAAGCCGATATCGACAGCCGCGGAACATTTCCGGGACATGTCCGCATTCTTCAACTGGACACGCCGGATGTGGAAATCACTGCCGCGCTGAAATTGCTTGCCGAGCACAAGGTGTTATCTGTCCTTGTGGAAGGCGGCCAAAAAATCAATACCGCTTTCTTGAAAAGCGGGCAAGTAGATGAAATTGCGACGTATATCGCACCGATCATCCTCGGGGGCGAAGGAACCGTTTCCGTATTCGGCGACCTGCAAACCAGTTCTGCCTCAAACGGCATTCGCTTGGAAACGCAGAAAGTGGAACGCCTCGGAACGGATCTGAAGATCATCTCCACCTTAAAGGAGTGACATAAATGTTTACAGGGATTATTGAAGAAACCGGACAACTCGCCGGCATCAAGCGCGGCGCGTCCAGCATGGAAATGACAATACGCGCAAATGTCGTTTTAGAAGAAACAAAAATCGGCGACAGCATTTCAGTCGAAGGGGTGTGCTTGACAGTGACGTCGTTGTCAAGCGGCCGTTTCACAGTGGATGTCATGCCGGAAACCTTCCACGGTACGACTCTTTCTTCGCTGGGCACATCCAGTGCGGTCAACTTGGAGCGTGCCATGGCGGCGAACGGCCGTTTCGGCGGGCATCTTGTCGCGGGCCATATCGACGGGGTCGGCAAGATCTTGCGCAAGCGTCCTCAGGAAAACGCTCTGTATATCGATATAGCGGCGCCTCCTGAATTGCTTGCGCAGTCAATCGTGAAAGGTTCTGTGGCGATCGACGGCGTCAGCTTAACAATTTTTGAACTCAGCGAAAATCATTTGACCGTTTCGCTCATCCCGCACACGGCGGGGGAAACGACTTTGGGCAGCAAAAAAGTAGGCGATTCGGTCAATCTGGAAACCGATATGTTCGGAAAGTACGTGCAGCGTTTTATGGAGCATGCGCCAAAACAACCGATGAACGCCGATTATTTGCGGCGCCACGGATTTTAAAGGAGCAAAACCGATGCTAAATACAATCGAAGAAGCAGTAAAGGATTTGCAGGCAGGAAAAGTCATTATTCTGGTAGATGACGAATCACGGGAGAACGAAGGCGATTTTGTGTGCCTTGCAGAACATGCGACGCCTGAAAACATTAATTTCATGGCTACGCACGGCAGGGGGCTCATCTGCACGCCGGTTTCGCCGGATATTGCCTTGCGCCTGAAACTCGACCAAATGGTCAGCCATAATACCGACCACCACGAAACGGCATTCACCGTCAGCATCGACCATAAAGACGCCAAGACGGGCATCAGCGCATTTGAACGGTCGGATACCATCTTGCAGATGCTCGATACGAAAGCTGTACCGCAGGACTTCAAGCGGCCGGGGCACGTCTTCCCGCTTGTCGCAAAATCAGGCGGTGTTTTCCAGCGACAGGGCCATACGGAAGCGTCAGTCGATTTGGCGCGTCTTAGCGGCAGCGAACCGGCAGCGGTCATTTGCGAAATCATGAATGTTGACGGCACAATGTCGCGCATGCCGGACTTGGAAAAGCTGGCGGATGAATTCGACTTGAAAATCATCACGATCGAAGATCTCTATGCGTATCGCGCTGAGAAAGATCCGCTCATCAAGCGCGAATCGAGTGTCCACATGCCGACCGATTTTGGCGAGTTCCGCATGGTCGGCTATTCCAACCGCCTGGATACAGAAGAGCATGTTGCCATCGTCAAAGGCAATCCGGAATCGGTGGAAGCGCCGATCGTGCGCATCCATTCAGAATGCCTGACCGGCGATATTTTCCACTCGCGCCGCTGCGATTGCGGGGCGCAGCTTACGAAATCGCTCGAATTGATCGAACAGGCAGGCGCGGGCATCGTCCTTTATATGAGGCAGGAAGGGCGCGGCATCGGCTTGTTGAACAAACTGAAAGCGTATGAATTGCAGGAACAGGGCTTGGATACCGTTGAAGCCAACGAACAATTGGGCTTCCCGGCGGAAATGCGCGATTATACTTTATGCGCCTTGATGTTGAAAGATTTGGGTGTGTCGCATGTCAGGCTTTTGACGAACAACCCGGCCAAGACAGACGCGCTGATTGAATACGGCATTGAAGTGGAAGAACGGCTTGCGCTGGTTATCCCGCCGACTGAAGACAACACGCAATACATGGAAACAAAAAAACAACGAATGCATCATCTAATCGACTAAGGAGTGTTCACAATGGAAACAGTTTACGAAGCAAATTTGATCGGATCGGATTTAAAAATAGCAATCGTTACAGGCAGATTCAATGACTTCATCACGTCCCGCCTGTTGGACGGCGCAGTGGATGGCTTGGTGCGCCATGGCGTAAATAAGGAAAACATCGACACTGCTTGGGTGCCGGGGGCATTCGAATTGCCGCTGGTCGCGAAGAAAATGGCAGAAACGAAAAAATACGACGCGGTCATCGCACTTGGCACCGTCATTCGCGGTTCTACGACGCATTACGATTACGTCTGCAGCGAAGCGGCGAAAGGCATCGCGCAAGCCGGCATGTCGACAGGCGTTCCGGTCATTTTCGGCGTGTTGACGACGGAAACGATTGAACAGGCGATTGAACGCGCTGGCACAAAAGCCGGCAATAAAGGCTACGAAGCGGCGGTCTCCGCGGTTGAAATGGGCAATTTGATGAAAGCATTCGATTGATCGAAAAGAGCTGAAATACGATTTCTTAACTTTCTCGAAAAGCTGAATAAAATGAGCCCGCATTCTTGTATGAATGCAGGCTCATTTTTTTGTGGTATTTCTCTTGATACCACAACCTGTTGCTGGAATTTCAGCCCATATTACATTGACTTCAAAAGATATTTTATTTAAATGTTATTATAATAATGCATTGACAATTAACAGAAGTTTTAGAATAATGAAAAAAGAAACTATCTATTATCCTTAAAATGGAAAGGGAGGGGGAGAGGCGAATCATCATCAGTGATAGGCCGTCCGTAGGCATAGTTGTTAGCGTTTTCAAAAAAGGAGTGAGTCGATGATCTGGGTTCTTACATTGAGCCTTATCACCATCGTGTCCGTAGTCGCGGGCTTGAAAAGACGGAAGGTCGCCTATTTTTTCCTTCCATTTGCATCACTTTTTGCATTCATGCTCGTCAAAGTCATCATGGTGCCACTTCCCTTCCTGGATACGGTCCGTTTCATTTTCCAGTTGAGGGGGTGAACTTCGCAATAGAGGAATTTGGCTTCTAAACCGGCAAAGGGGTGGGTAATTTGAGGAAGATCGATAAAAAGCAAGCAGATGCGTATTTCCGGACTCGTACTACATTAGTCACCATCTATTTATTGATCGGGTTTTCGGCATCTTTCGGGGTCGTCATGTTCGCAGAGGAATTGTCGGGCTTCAGCGTCAATGGGATGCCTTTCCATTACTTCATGGGAGCGCAAGGAGCGGTGTTGACCTTCATCATCCTGCTGTTCGTTAATGCAATCGTCAACGACCGGATCGACAAGAAATTCGGCTTGGACCAGGACCTGCAAGACAAGGAATAGCGCAAGCTTTCCAAGTGTCTGAGAGCGATGATAAAAATGCGTAATTGACAAGGGGGAGAAGCAGTGGATTCACAATTTCTCGTATCACTTGTATTGATCCTGGCGACCTTCGGTTTGTATATCGGCATCGCCGTTTACAATATGGCCAGGCAAACATCAGACTTTTATGTAGCCGGGCGCAATGTTCCCGCCGTGTTCAACGGAATGGCGATCGGCGCCGACTGGATGAGTGCCGCGTCGTTCATCGGGATGGCCGGGACGGTCATGTTGCTCGGTTATGACGGCCTTGCCTATATCATGGGCTGGACAGGCGGTTATTTGCTTTTGACGTTCCTATTGGCGCCGCAGCTACGGAAATCCGGGCGCTACACGGTGCCGGAGTTTATCGGCGACCGCTATAGCAGCAGCACCGCCCGCTTGATTGCGGCAGTTGCGACCATCATCATCAGTTTTACATATTCGATCGGCCAGCTCTCGGGGTCCGGCGTCGTAATCGGGCGGCTTTTGGAAGTTCCGACAGCGGTCGGCACGATCATCGGTGTCGTCTTGATCGCTTTCTACTCGGCACTTGGCGGGATGAAAGGGATTACATGGACACAGGTAGCGCAATACCTCGTGTTGATTATCGCTTACTTGATTCCCGTCATTTTCATGTCCCTTCAATTGACGAGCAACCCGATTCCGTGGCTGTCATACGGGCAGATTGTCGGGGAACTGCAGCAGCTCGATCAACAGCTGGGGGTTTCTGAATACGTCGTGCCGTTTACGGAAGCGACCAAATGGCAATTTCTTGCACTTATGTTTACCTTAATGGCCGGGACAGCCGGCTTGCCTCACGTCATCGTGCGGTTCTATACGGTTTCTACGATGAAAGCCGCCCGTTGGAGCGGGGCGTGGGCGCTTTTGTTCATCGGCTTGCTTTACTTGTCGGCACCGGCTTATGCCGCATTTTCACGTTTCATCTTGATGACCCAAGTGGCCGGCTCTTCAATTGCTGATCTACCGGCTTGGACGGCTTCATGGGTGAATACCGGCTCATTGTCGGTTGCTGATACTAACGGCGACGGCATCCTGCAATGGGAAGAAATCGTCATCAGCAACGATATTGTAGTCATGGCGACACCTGAAATCGCCAATCTCGGCGTCTTTGTCATCGGTTTGATGGCCGCCGGCGCAATGGCTGCGGCACTTTCGACAGCGGGCGGGTTGATGATCGCCATTTCTGCCGCTTTATCGCAGGATATCTATTATCGCTCGATCAACCCGAAAGCCACAGAAAGCCAGCGACTGCTGGTCGGCCGTTCGTCGATCATCATCGCGACCGTCGCAGCCGGCATCGTGGCGCTGAATCCGCCGGGCGCGATCACGCAAATTGTCGCATGGGCATTTGCGCTCGCATCCGGAACATTCTTCCCTGCGCTGATTCTCGGTGTATGGTGGAGACGGGCGAACGGCCCTGGGGTCATTGCCGGCATGCTGGTCGGTTTGACGGTGACACTGACGTATATTTTTGCTGCTAAATTCGGGGGCTTTACGATCCTCGGCATCATCGATACAGGAGCGGGGGTATTCGGGGCCACGGCCGCGATACTGACGATTATTATCGTTTCGTTGGCGACGAAGCCGCCGTCCAAAGAAACACAGGAAGAGGTTCTGGACTTGCGTTATCCAGAAGGCATGACCTATAAAGACGGTGAAGTCTGGCGCACCGATCCGGTCAAAACCAAACGTCCGGAACATTGAAGAAAGAGCGGAAGCATGTGCTTCCGCTCTTTTTCTATGTTTATCATGAATATGCCATCCTTCACTCTTTCCGGAAAACCCAAGCGCGCTGGGCTACGAAGCCGAAGATGAACAGCACCGTATCGACCATCACTTTCAAAATGACTTCCCCGCGCCCGAGCCATTCCGCGTACAAGAAGTGAACCGATGCGGCGGAAGCGCCCATGATGAAGGCGGCCAAAATATAGTAGCGCAGCAAGGATTGCCTGGAGCCTTGCTTAAAGACTTTGTTGCGGTTGATATAATAATTGAACAGGGAAGACAGGATGCGGGCCGCGACCGTTGCGATAATGATGAACGCTTCTGGCGACTCGTCGCGCAGCAGTTGGACAAACAACCAGAATAAGGCGATATCAAGCCCGAAAGAGGCAGCGCCCGATATTCCGTAGAATAAAAAGATTTTGTAGATATGGTAAGAGTCGCGGAGCGGGTGGAAATGGGAGGATTTATTGTCATCCAAGTAAACCGTTTCAATTGTCACTTCTACCACCGGGATATAATTCTTTTTCAGAGCCGCGAGCATATTCATTTCGTATTCAAAGCGTTCGCCCAATACATCGAGAAGCCTCGGCAGGAATTTCACGGGAATGCCGCGCAGGCCGGTTTGCGTATCGGTCAGGTCAGCGCCGGTCGACAGCCGGAACAAGAGCCGTGTGAACCGGTTGCCGAAGCGGCTGCGGAAAGGGATGCCCGGTTTTGTGAAATCCCGGGCGCCGAGTACGACGTGGTTCGGCGAAGCGTCCAACTCATCGGCGATTTTGACCATATCCGACACCAAATGCTGCCCATCCGCATCGGCTGTAATGATGGCTTCAATCGGTAATTGGTGATTGAGGATGTAATGGAACACGGTTTTCAACGCGCGCCCTTTTCCTTGATTGACCGCATGGTGTAGTAAAGTCACTTGAGGCAGCTTTTCGAGCTCGTCAAAAAAGCCTTCATAGGCGGGACCGCTGCCGTCATTCACGACGATGATCCGCGAAAAACCGGCTGAAATCGCTTGTTCGATTGTAAGTTTGCACGGCTCTTCCGGTTTGTAAGCCGGAATGACGATGGCGAATTGTTCCACAGGCAACCTCTTTCCATTTCTGGCACCCAGAAATAAGATACTGGCGTATGATTCTATCTCTATATAATGATACTACCCCAATTCCGGTTCTTTAGTCGTGCTCGTTGGGAATTCTCTGGCGGTTTTTAATAGGAAGTAAATTCCAGTCTTATCTGCAGCTCAATCTGCAACTACGTCTTCGGGGCGGTAGCCCTCTTGCAACTGGCGAATCGATAAGCCAAAATCCATTTGAAGGTGGGGGTAATCCTTGAAGCGCACCCAGTCACCGCCCCATTCGAAGCCGAGCTCTTTGGCGATGTCCGCCACTTCAAACCAATCGGGACGGCCATTTCCGTTGTCGTCCCGCTGGATATCCCAAACGACGGATCCATCCGGCAGGCGCAGCGCGAAATCGATGGCCAGGCCGTAATTATGATAGGACTCTCCGCCTTCAGCATAGGTGACGACGCTCCCACCGCGCGTACGCCCTTGCGCATGGATCTCATTTTGTTCTTCGACGGAGCGGAAGCCGTCGGTGATGAGGATGTCGATGCCAATCTCATCAGCCCGTGCAATCAACTGGTCGCGTTTGGACTCGACGATGGGATGGAGCCCGCTTGGGAGCGGCCGTTCAGCGCGTTCTTTGCGCTCTTCGATTTCCCGTTCGATCCAAATAAATAAAAATGCACCTAGGATAAAAAGGAACAGCAAGGAAAAGACGGTGCGGAATGTTTTCAAATAGTTTCACCTCATAACTTGATTGTAGCAAAAATCCTTAAGCAAGTATCCGGCAGGAGTTTTTGGTACGATAGGGGAAACAGATTTTTTGGAGGGATACATAATGGTCATCGAATTAATGAAATCACACGCATCGGTCCGCGATTACAAAGACCAGCCATTGACGCGTACGCAAGTCCATGAATTGGTCGAAGCGGCACAACACGCAGCGACGTCCCATTTCGTGCAAGCGTATTCAATCGTTTGGGTGACGGATGAAGATAAGCGCAAACGCCTCGGGGAACTGTCCAAAAACCCGAAACAGATGGAAGGGGCAGGAGCCGTTTTCTTAATGTGCGCCGACTATAACCGGTTGAGCCACGCAGCAAAATTGCAAGGAGAAGACATTGTCTTCAATCAGGCCGAGAACTTGCTGGTGGCGGTTACGGATGTCGGATTGCTCGCACAGAACTTGGCGCTTGCCGCTGAATCCAAAGGCTATGGCATCTGCTATATCGGCGGCGTGCGCAATAACATGGAGGAGATCAGTAAACTTGCCGGTTTGCCAGAAGGCGTTTTTCCGGTCTACGGCTTGACTGTCGGCGTGCCGAACGAAGCCAATGAAGTGAAACCGCGCCTTCCTGTAGAAGCCGTGCTTCATGAAAATGAATACGACGAAGCGAAATACACAGAAATTTTGCCGGCGTACGATGAGACGATCATGGCTTATTATGCCGCACGCTCGAACAACCAAAAAACCGCTAAATGGAGCGAACAGATGGCAGCGTTTTTGAACAAGCCGCATCGCCCTGATTTGAAAGATGTATTGGCTAAACGCGGATACCTATTCAAATAAAAAAAGTGCATCCATAAATAACCGGAATGATCGAGGAGGCTGAAAAACAATGAAAATCGCTTTATTTGGAGCAACGGGAAGAGTTGGGAGATACATCCTGAAAATGGCGCTTCGTGATGGGCACGAAGTGAAAGCGCTGGTTCGGAGAGCGGATCTTGAACACCATGCGAATCTGGATATGATAATCGGCAATGTCCGCAATGAAGAGGACATCCGCCAGACGTTGCATGGGGCGGATGCCGTAATTAGCGCAATCGGCACCGACCGCACGACCACCTTATCGGATGCGACACCGCTGATCGTAAAAGCGATGGAAGCAGAAGGCATACGGCGCATCATCACGATCGGGACCGCCGGTATTTTGAACAGCCGTTTGAGCCCGGGGCTGCTCCGCTATCAGGGCGGTGATTCAAAGCGCCAATTGACCTTTGCGGCGGAAGAACATGAAAAAGCCTTCAAATCATTGGAACAAAGCGACCTGGACTGGACAATCGTGTGCCCGACGTATTTGCCGGACGGTGAACCGAAAGGCTATTTCCGCTTTGAAGAAAATTACTTGCCGGAAGACGGCAAAGAAATCACGGCTGGCGATACGGCATTATTTGCTTACGAGCAATTGGATTCGGATGACTTCCTGAAAAGCCGCGTCGGCATTGCCTATTGAATGACAAAAACCCCCTTGAACTGTTTACAGTTCAAGGGGGTTTTGTTTATCAGGCAGTAACGTCACGTTTTGAGAAGGTCCAGTAGCTGATCACCATAAAGACCAGGAAATAGACAGTCAAAACGATGAGCGACATGGCCATCGTGATGTCCGGAATTGGCATGAAGCCCGTATAGAATTGAGTCAAATCGGTATGCGTGAATAAATAATATTTGACGATTTCAAAGCGCTGCAGCAAGAAGACGAGTTGCACGCCGACAAACATCAGGAAAATCGACACGCCGATCGCAAGTGAACTCGAGCGGAAAACCGTCCCGAGCATGAATGCGAACGTCCCGATCATCCATGTGCTCGCCAAGCTGAGCGCGGACAGTTTCAATGCTTCAGCCCAGTAAGAGCCTTCGACGACTTCCGATCCGTTCCACACCAGGAATGCGCCGTCTCCAACTCCGAAGAAAATCCAGCTGAATAACGCGATCGATATGAAAGTAAGAATGGCAAATAACAAAGCGAATAACATCGTTGTGATGTATTTAGATGTAAGTATTTTCCATCTTTTAACCGGACGGGTCAGCAACATCTTAATCGTTCCTTGTGAAAACTCAGAAGCCACGATTCCTGCGCCGACGATGACCGTGAAAAGCGTCACGAGCGACAGCATCATATGGCCATCGAGCATTTGCTGCTGCAAGCTTTCGACTTTGAACGGTTCGGCGTCATTGGCCAATCGGTATTCGGCAATGGCGGCCTGGCCTTCATAATAGTCTTGCTGGGCAGAGCCAATGTCCGGATTTTGCAATTGATCCTGGGCTGACATTAAGTTCATTTCTTCCATCTCCTGCCACGCCATCTCGGGTGCAGGGGAAGTGGATTCGATCCATTTGGTGATGCCGGCATTGGCCAATAAGATGATGATCAGTAGGCTTGCCATAATCCATGTCGCTTTTTTACTCCATAATTTCATCCATTCATTTTGTATGAGCTTGAGCAATTTCGCCGCCTCCAGTCATTTCAAGGAATTGATCTTCTAAAGTCGTGCGATGCGGCTGGACAGCGTACAAATCGACGCCTGCAGCTGTGAGCAGCTTGATGGCGCCCGGGATGTGCTCCGGTTCTGTATCGATTAAATAGCCGTTTTCGTGCGGATGTACGGTAAAGCCGATCTCTTCGAGCACTTGTTTCGCCTGCTCAGCTGGCTTGGCTTCTATGTAATAGCGGGATTGCTGGTGTTCGTTGACATTTTTGATGTCGATCAATTCACCGTTCTGAATAATGGCGATGCGGTCGCACAATAATTCGATCTCCGATAATAGATGGCTGGAGACGAAAATGGCGACATCGTTCTCGCGTGCCACTTTGCGCAAATACATGCGGAACTCGCGGATGCCTGCAGGATCCAGGCCGTTTGTCGGCTCATCCAGAATCAAGAACTCCGGATTGTTGAGTAGTGCTTGTGCAAGGCCAAGGCGCTGGCGCATGCCGAGTGAATACGAGCCGACTTTTTCCTTGATGCGGTTTTGCATCCCGACTTGCTGAATCACTTCATCGATGCGGGCTTTTGTCACGCCTTTGTGCATGCGCGCGAAATGCACCAGGTTTTTATAGCCGGACATAAATTTGTACATTTCCGGGTTTTCGACAATGACGCCGACTTTTTCGATGCTTCCCTCGAAATCGGTGCGGATCGATTTGCCTCCGATCAGGATATCGCCTTGCGTCGGCTTCATCAACCCGACCATCATCCGGATTGTCGTCGTTTTGCCCGCCCCGTTCGGCCCGAGAAACCCGGTGATTTCCCCTTTATGGAGATCCAAGTTCAAGTTTTTGATGATCTGCTTTTTGCCGATCGTCTTTGAGAGCTTGCGAATCTCGACAATTTTCTCATTGCTCATATGAGCCACCTCTTTCCGTTTTGCTTCCTTCAGTACTAACGATTCATTTCCCAGAAAGTTTCAGTTTTCTGGAAATCCGGCAGGCTTAACTATCGCCTCAGCGGGAATAACCCAATTAACAACGAATATATGGAGGGTTTGGCCTTATGAATGAATTGCAGGAAAAAGAACAAGTGCTCATGGCGTATTATGCCCAGTATTACAAAGGCGCGTCTTTGGAAGAAATCCAGGAGCTCGACCGCCGCTTGTCAGAAGGCATCGGGGAAGGGCGGTACAAAGAAGTGATGGGCGAACTGAAAGAGCAAGGCTTGGTCCATGGCTTGGAGACGGTCAAGGAAAGAAACCAAGACGGCGTCGATTCCCCGATGGCGACAAATGAAGGCATGCTTTATATCAATGATGTGCTCAATCTCCAGTCGGATGCAGTAGAAGACCACCAGCTCGATTATTTGGCGAAGCATCTGGAGACCAGCCACCTGGAACTGACGCTGGAGCCGGTAAAGGCTTATATTGAGTCGGTCGTCAAAGAACAGGCGGATGAAAATCCGAACGACAATACGCCTTGAATAAGAGAAAGCCGCTTCTTGAAAAAGAAGCGGCTTTCTTGTGTGAAAAATAGTTGGCAATAATAACTGCGCGATGGAACAAGATTCTGGTCAACTGATTGATGTAGAAAGAATGAAGTACAAAGAGGGGAGCGGAAAAGCTTCCGTTTTTCGACTGTGTTGCAGGGGGCTGCTTGCCGTGGGGCGGGTGTTGAGCCAACGTGCCAAAAAGCGCGGCACGTTGGTCTCGCCAGCCCGCGCGGTCCCACAGGCGTCAGCCCCCTTCCACTTCGTCTCCAGTTTTAAAGCGGAAGGAAATTTCTTCTGTCCACTCGATAGAAAATGTGGAAATGCTTCATGTTTTGCAGTTTAAATCATCTTTGATGCAGAGAGTCTGATTATTTCTGTTCCATTGCTGCATCCCAGGAAGCGATTTCCCCACTAGCCGGCAACTCCATACAGAAGCAGATCTACTTAAACAGTCAGCTTGCAATGAAATCTCTCAGCTGCCGGCGTCAAGGGTGAGCCGACGCAGTAAGACAGGTGCTCTTCCTGGCTTATTGCAAGAGGCCAACCCAAAGCAGCGCAGCGACTACCAAGGTGAAGCCCGAATCGAATGCAGAAACACTTCGACACGCAAACCCTCGCTATCTTCATGTATGTAATCGAGCAGGGAAGCAATTTACTCACTATCAAAACAAAAAAAGAAACCAATGCCGAGCATTGATTCCTTCCACACATATCTGAAGTTAAAGCCCGAGCACGAAGAATGCCAGGAAGATGGTGACGATGACCAAAGTGTTCGTGATCAGCGAGGTTCGTTTACTGACGGGTTCATCAAGTGCCGGGAAGCGTTCGACGAGGCGGATGCCCCCGTAAATCAGCACCATCAACAATGCCAAAGTCAAAATGAGCGGCATATCGTATACGCGGACGTCGATAAAACGGATAAGGATGACTGAAAAAGCAAGAATCATGCCGTTGACTAAATTTTTTCGTTTCATAGGAGCTCCTTTAATTCGTTTTCAAGAAACGGTTTGGCGTTTAACAGTTTGGTGAATTCCCGGTAGCGTTCCAATTGCCCCGATGCCGGTTTTTTATTCGTGCGGTAGGCACGGATCAGAATGTTTTTCGGCGTATGCTCCATGTCGATGAACTCCATCAATTGGGTTTCATAGCCGACCAGAGACAAAAGTTCTGCGCGAATCGAATCGGTCGCGAGTGCGCTGAAGCGTTCTTTGATCAAACCGTGCTGCAGCATGATATCGAGCGGCGACGATTGAATTTGGCTATTGAGCTCGTGTTGGCAGCACGGCACACTCAAGATGACGCCGGCGTTCCATTTAACAGCACGGGAAAGCGCCATATCGGTCGCCACGTCGCATGCGTGAAGCGTGACGACCATATCGACGGCGGTGTCTTGGTCGTAATCGTTGATGTCGCCGACGAGGAATTCCAGCTGCTGATAGTCGAGGTCGCGGGCGATGTTTTGGCATTCCTCGATGACGCTTTTTTTCAAATCCAGGCCGGTGACGCGCAAGTCGAGTCCTTTTTCGACGCGCAAATAATGATACAGCGCGAAGGTTAGGTAAGACTTGCCGGAACCGAAATCGAGTATGCGGATCGGTCGGTCTTTTGGCAAATGCTCGAGTGCATCGTCGATGAATTCGATGAAGCGGTTGATCTGGCGGAATTTATCGTATTTCTGTTTTTTGACTTTGCCATCCGGCGATTGGACGCCGAGGCGCACAAGAAACGGATACGGGGTGCCGTCCTGGAGCAAATAGTCTTTCTTTCGGTTGTGCGACAAATCGGCGGCAGCGCGTGCGTCGGCTTCGGATTTATAGCTGACTTTGAATTTCTTGCTCAATTGGACCTGGACTTTTTCGTCGGTGAACTGGAACAAGCCTTGGCGGAATTCGGTGAATAATTGTTCGAGCTCAGCGGCTGCCTGTCCAATCGATAGGTTTTGGTGTTTCAAAATTTGTTCATATTGATATTCGAACTGGATGCAGTAGCCTTCTTTCAGTTCGACCGGTTTTAGTTTGATGCGTTTCAAGTCATTCGATTTCTGGCGCGGCTGGCTGATGGTGGCAGTGACGAGTGCTTGGCTTTGCAGTTTTTCGGCAAGTTGGGCGTGCATAGTTTGGAGTTCCATGGAAAATCCCTTCTGTCTTTATGATAGCCTCATTTTAGCACGGCTGAGACACTGGGGCGACTTCATGGGCTGGAAAAGGCGCTTTCCTTTTATTTGGAATTTTGCGATAATACTGAAGTGAAAACGTTTTCAACAAGGAGGATAAGGAAATGGCAATTCTCGATCAAACAGTAGGGGAAATCGTACGGGAGCAGGCAAAACAGTTTCCGGAAACAGAAGCGTATGTTTATCCGGAAAGGGGTATCCGCAAAACCTATGCCGAATTCGACCGGGAGACCGATGCACTGGCGAAAGCGTTCATGGGGCTGGGCATTGAAAAAGGGGAGCACATCGCGATCTGGTCAGACAATAAACGCGAGTGGCTGCTTAGCCAATACGCCACAGGCAAGATGGGCGGCGTACTGGTCACCGTCAATACAAGCTATCAGGCGAATGAGCTCGAGTACCTGTTGAAGCAATCGGATTCAACAACTTTGATTCTGGGGGAAGAATTCAAAGGCACGAATTATATCGAAGTATTGAATCAAGTGTGCCCGCAACTGGCCGAATCGGAAAAAGGGCAGCTCGATTCACCGAAGCTGCCCTATCTAAAGCGCGTCATCGTCATGAGCGAAAACAGCTATCCGGGCATCTATACATGGAGCGAGTTCGAAGCATTCGCGGAAAAGGCGACAGATGCGCAGCTCGAACAGCGCTTCCGATCGATGGAGCCGGATGAAGTCATCAACATCCAATACACGTCCGGGACAACCGGTTTCCCGAAAGGCGTCATGCTGACGCACCGCAACGTCGTCAATAACGGGCGCTTGGTCGGCGATATGATGAATCTGGATGAAACTGACCGCCTATGCATCCCGGTGCCGTTTTTCCATTGCTTCGGCTGTGTGCTCGGAACTTTGGCAGCAGTGACACATGCCACGACGATGGTCATTGCAGAGCAGTTCGAGCCGAAGCGCGTATTGCAGATGGTGCAAGATGAGAAATGCACGGCGCTTCACGGCGTACCGACGATGTTCATCGCTGAACTCAATCATCCCGAGTTCGATTCGTTCGATACGTCAACATTGCGCACCGGCATCATGGCGGGGTCGACATGTCCGATCGAAGTGATGAAGAAAGTCATCAGCGACATGGGAGCAAGTGAAATTACGATTGCATACGGGCAAACGGAGTCATCGCCGGTCATCACCCAAACCGGCAAAGACGACGCCATCGAAAAACGCGTGGCGACGGTCGGCAAGCCGCATGACGACGTGGAAGTGAAAATCATCGACCCGGCGACTGGCGAAGAAGTGGTAAAAGGCATGCCGGGCGAATTGTGCACGCGTGGGTATTTGATCATGAAAGGCTATTACAAAAATGAAGAAGCAACGAAAGAAGCGATCGATCCGGAAGGCTGGCTGCATACCGGCGATATTGCAGTGGAAGATGAAGATGGCTACATCTCCATCACGGGCCGCATCAAGGATATGGTCATCCGCGGAGGTGAAAACATCTACCCGCGTGAAATCGAGGAATTCCTGTATCAGCACCCATCTGTCCAAGATGTTCAAGTCGTCGGGGTGCCGGACCCGAAATACGGTGAGGAATTGATGGCCTGGGTCATTCTGAAAGGGGAAGAGACGATTAGTGCGGATGAACTGCGCACGTATTGCAAAGGGAAAATCGCCCATCATAAAATCCCGCGTTATATTGAATTCATTGAAGAATACCCGATGACCGCATCCGGGAAAATACAGAAATTCAAGCTGCGAGAGATGTCAGAGGAAATCGCGGAGAAAATCAACTGAAAAAATAGCGACCAGGTGAATAAATAGTTTCATCTGGTTTTCTATTGCATTGAGTTATCCAGATTGCCTTTTGTACCCAACTTAAAGTATTTGGAAAAGAAAGTTTATTTTTTGCCAGATTAGGGCAAACTAGTAAAGGAAGTTATCTTGAATATAGGATGTTTTACTGAAGTCACGGAACAGATGGACAGAGGAGAGGTTATGACATGGGCAACGTAAACTTAGCGATCATTTATTATAGCTCGACAGGAACCAATTATCAGATGGCGCAATGGGCAGAAGAGGCTGCAAAAGAAACAGGGGCACAAGTGAAAGTGGCAAAAGTGAAAGAGAACGCTTCAATGGAGGCGATTGAGTCGAATCCGGCCTGGAAAGAGCATTACGAAGCAACGCAGGGTGTACCGGAAGCCGACAATGACTTGCTCGAATGGGCGGACGCCATCATCTTCAGCGTGCCGACACGCTTCGGCCATGTATCTTCGCAAGTTCAGCAATTCTTTGATACGACAGGCGGTTTGTGGGCGCAAGGAAAGCTTGCGAACAAGGTCGTCAGTGCCATGTCTTCTGCAGAGAATCCACATGGCGGACAAGAAACTACAGTTCTCGCTATCTATACAACAATGCATCATTGGGGCGCAATCATCGCGGCTCCGGGTTATACGGACCAATCCTTATTTAAAGCAGGGGGCAACCCTTATGGCACGAGCGTCAGTGTCGACCAGGACGGCAATATGGTTGAAGATGTGAAAGATGCAGTGGCGCATCAAGCGAAACGCACCGTCCAAGTGGCCGGGTGGGTTAAAAACGGTTTGAACGGGTAACTAAAAACTACGCGCCAAACAGGCGAATGCTGGCAGATGGGCGAATGCGCCCGTCTGCTTTTTCAGTCGAGGAGGGGTAGTTTGGAATGGCTTAGCTTGCTGTTTGTAATGGGGTTTGTCGTCATCCACCTATTTTCAAAAAACATGAATTTCCTGAAAGCGGTGCCGCGCAGCCGCTTCTTATCGATTGCAGGCGGCATTTCTGTCGCCTATGTATTTTTGCACTTATTGCCTGAACTGGGTAAATTCCAGGAAGAAGTCCATGAAGAGTTCGGCGGCCCAGGGGAAGGTTTCCTGAGCAATCATATTTACTTAGTTGCGATGGCCGGGCTGGTCATTTTTTACGGCTTGGAGCAAATGGTGAAAAGTTCGAAGCGCCGGACAGCAGAAGGCAAGTCTTCTTCAGGTGTCTTTTGGGTCCACATCGGTTCCTTCGCCATGTACAATGGCGTCATTGGCTATTTGATGATGCGCGAGGAATATGAAGGCGTGGTCGGGATGGCCCTGTTTTTCATTGCGCTCGGCGTCCATTTCATCACCAATGACAAGGGCCTCCGGGAAGCGCATAAAGGCGAATACGACCGGTACGGCAGATGGCTTCTCGCTGCGGCAATCGTGGCCGGTTGGGGCATCGGCTGGATGACGGAAGTGCATGAATTGATCATTGCGTTTCTCATGGCCTTGATTGCGGGCGGCGTTATTTTAAACGTCCTAAAAGAAGAGTTGCCCGAAGAGCGGGAAAGCAGCTTAAGTGCTTTTGTAATAGGGCTTTCCGTGTATTCCGTTTTGTTATTGTTCATTTAAATAAAAAAATGATGCGATTTATAAAAAAGAGGAATAATCTTTGGGATATCGGGTAGAATATTAGGTAATGAATCACGTGCGCAATCCTCGCGTTAGTGTCGAAAGGTGATGTTTATGCCATGATCACGAAAGAGGAAGAGGCAGTCTTTGAATATGAACTTCAAAAATTGACTGCAGAGTGCCAGGAATGCCTGGATGCTTCTTTGAAGACAAAGATCCAAGATGATGCCTTGTGGTTACAGGCCATCGTTTTCCCAAGCTCCGGAAGAAAGCCGTGAAATGGGCGAATATCCGATATCCCAGCCGCGCAGCTTTGCTGCGTGGCTTTTTTTGTGTGAAATGTGAACCGTTTTGTAACAATTTCCCGGGAAATGGCTTTCGGTGTGGGCGTCCCCAAAGGAATCTCCCTGATGCTCCTTTATAATAAGGGTAAGTGAAAGAAAGGGCGATGGTAATGGGAAGTTTGAAGCAACTGGCCTACCGCCAGAACAATCGCATACGCTTATTGTGTCTAGCCTCGTTCGCAAAGGGGTTCGCGATGATCGGCCAGGCTTTGTTTTTTATCTGGGTGGCAGATGCGGTATTTTTGAAAGATGCTTCTTTTGAAGAAGTGCTGCCTGTACTGGGTGCGTTGCTGGCGGTCATTTTGATGCGGGCTGGTTCAAGTTATGCGATCGGCCGGCTCGGCGTTACGCTTTCTGTGGAAGCGAGACGCGGTTTGCGGCGGGAATTGATCTCTTCGTATCAGGAAAATCCGCTGCAAGGATCGATTGCGGGGCAGTCGGGCCGCAAAGTCGGCTTGTTGCTCGAAGCGGTTGATGATACCGACGGTTATTTCAGCAAATATATTCCGCAGATGATCCAAAGCTATACAATTCCGCTGATGCTGCTCGGGGTGATTTTTTACCTGAACTGGACAACAGGGCTTATCATCTTGATCACGGCGCCGTTCATCCCTTTGTTTATGGCGATTGTCGGCAAGAGGACGAAACAGAAAGCGGATGAAAAAGTCGAGCAATTGGCTGGTTTTTCAGGCGCTTTCCTCGATGTGCTGCAAGGCTTGACGACTTTGCGCTTATTCGGCCAAGCGAAGCGGCAGAGCGACACGATCCGCGACAATAGCTTGAAGTTTCGCGATTCGACGATGGATGTCTTGAAATCGGCGTTCTTGTCTTCGTTGACGCTTGAGTACATTTCCATGCTGAGCATCGGGATCGTCGCGCTCGAAATCGGTTTGCGCCTTGTTGTCTTCGACAGCATCACGTTTTTCCCGGCGTTTCTTGTCCTGCTTCTTGTCCCGGATTTCTTTAATCTGTTGAAAGAATTCGGCAGCGCTTTTCACACAGCGAGAGGGAGTGCGGCTTCTGCTGAGCTGTTGTCGGAAGAATTGGCGAAAAGCCATCAGCCTGTCGTATGGGGCGAATCCCCGGTCAATGCACCGATTGAGCTGGCATTGGAGCAAGTGAGCTTCCAGTACGGGGAAGGGTTTCACCTTGAACCGGCGAGTTTCGGGCTCGAAGCAGGAACTTCCACTGCGCTGGTCGGGGCGAGCGGCTCCGGAAAAAGCACCTTGATGAATGTCATGGCGGGCTTATTGCCGGCAGCGGGTGGGCATCTGTTGATCAACGGCATCCCGCAAGAACAAGTGAGCGAAGAGGCATGGTTTGGGAAATTGGCTTATATTACACAAGATCCGTATTTATTTGCAGGGACCGTCAAGGAAAATATCGAACTCGGGATGGGCCGTGGCGCGGGGCAACAGGAATTGGCCGTTGCGGCACAGAAAGCGGGCATCCTGGAATTGGTCGAATCGCTTCCTTTAGGATTCGACACGATGATCGGTGAAGCAGGGCGCGGGTTGTCCGGCGGGGAAAAGCAGCGGCTCGTGTTAGCGCGTGCATTTCTCAAAAAGCCATCGCTATTGTTTTTCGATGAGCCGACAGCAGGACTCGACCTTCACACAGAGCAAGTGCTGCAGCGGGCGATTGAAGAACTGTCGAAAGAAGCGACGGTCGTCACCATCGCACACCGTCTGCACACAATCCGCAATGCATCGCGCATTATCGTCTTGGACGCAGGAAGGGTGGAGGCTATCGGCACGCACGAAGAGCTGATGGACAGCTACAGCCCGTACCGCTCCATGATTGAAGCGCAGCAAGGAGGTAAACAGGCATGGGTGAATTAAAAACGGTTTTTTGGCTGACGCTGAAGGAAAAACGCGACGTCGCCCTTGCCGTGGTGTTCGGCTTTCTGGCGGGGCTTGCCGGCGTTGCGCTTCTTGGGGCAAGCGGCTATTTGATTTCCAAGGCGGCATTGACTGCCCAAATGACGACTTTGGTCGTAATGGCAGCATCGCTCAAATTATTCGGCTTCGCAGCAGCCATTACCCGCTACGCGGAACGGCTGTTTTCGCACCGGGCGACGTTTACGATGCTTGGCCATTTACGCGGCAGTTTTTTTGAACGGCTGGCACCGCTCGCGCCGGGAATTTTCCAGCGCCACCAGAGCGGCGATCTGCTGTCGCGCATCGTCGGCGACGTGGAAAGTTTGCAGAATTTCCTGCTGCGCGTGCTGTATCCGCCGATTGTCGTGGGCATGGTCTTGGTGGCCACGGTGTTCTTTACTTCGTTTTATTCGCTGCCCATGGCATTAGTCGTCTTGGCGGGCGCAATTTTTGTGGTCGTTATCCTGCCGGCGTTCTTTGCTCTACGGAGACGGAAGAAAACGCATGCGACCGGAGCAACCCGCGGAGCGTTTGCGGCGGCATCGGCGGAATTTCTTTACGGGTTCAAGGACTTGAAAATCCATTTGGCGCTCGACCGAAAAAGCGTGGAACTGCAGGAAACGGCACACCGTTATGAACAAGCCCAGAAAAACGAAGGGCTTGAGGAAAACCGTGTCCAGTCGGTGAATGCGCTAGTCGCTTTCCTGGCTTCATTTTTCGTGTTGGCGACCGGGGCGTATTTCGTGTCCACCGGGGAATTGTCCGGTTTGTATCTGGCGATGCTTGTCATGGTATCGCTTGGGGCGTTTGAAAATGTCGGACCGCTCGCTGCGCTTCCGGCGTATTATGAAGAAAGCCGGATTGCTGCGCGCAGGCTTGAAGAAGTGGTGGGCGAAGAACCGGATCACAATACAGGGGCAATGCCGATGGGACCGTTGGATGTTCGGGTCGACCGCCTGAGCTACCGCTATCCGAACGATCTTCGTTTATCGCTCGATGAAGTCAGCTTCCAGTTGCCGCAAGGATCCAAAACAGCGATTGTCGGCCCGAGCGGCTCGGGCAAGTCGACCTTATTGCAGCTATTGCTGAAAGTAGCGGAGCCTGAGGGCGGCGAAATCCGTTTCGGAAATGAAGCGCTTAGCGGCATGGATCCGGAAAACGTCTGGGAACGCATGAACATCGTGCTTCAGGAGAACCATTTCTTTTCGGGAACGATTGAAAGCAATTTGCGTATTGCGGATGAGCAGGCGGACGCAGAACGATTGCGTGAAGCACTCGAACTTGTACACTTGGGTCATATGGAGCTGACTGCACCGGTTTATGAAAAGGGCCGGAATTTATCAGGCGGCGAAAAGCAGCGCATCGCGATGGCCCGGGCGTTCTTGAAAGGGGAGCGGCTGTGGCTGCTGGACGAACCGTTTTCATCGGTAGACGGAATCACCGCCCGGTCCATCTACAGCGAACTGCTCACGCGCCATCCACAGGATACTTTTGTCATCATCAGCCATGACTTGACGGGGCTTGAAGGGATGGACCAAATCCTGGTGCTGGAAAACGGCCGCTTGATCGAACAAGGTGATTATCAGGAATTGATGGAACGCCGCGGTTATTTCTACGGCCTGAAGAAAATAGAAGAGCAAGTTTTCGTTTAAGTGTCTCGGAAGCTGCACAAAAAAGACGCGTCTATGCAGACGCGTCTTTTTGCCGGTCGGCTATGAGTGGCTGTTGCTTCAGGGCGTCGTCGAGCTTCATCTGTTCGAGTTCCAGCCGCAGTTTTTGCGTTTCGATGACGTAATTGTCATGCTTGAGCTTTTCAAGTTCCACTTCCGTTTCCAGCGCACGCTGGTGCATTTTCTTCTTTTTGGTCAAATAGTCCGTCCAGATAGCGACGAGGGGAATGGAAAAGATCATGATGACAGCTACTAGTCCTGTCATAAGTGTTCACCTCTATTCAGATTATTCTGCATATAGTTCAGTATACACGTTTTGCTTGATTTTAGAAAGTTATGGAAAAGAAGAATGCATGACAGGTGTCATGCATATAAACAGGCGTTTATGTCTTATGAACAATGGGCAAGCCGCGTAATATAACAGTTAACAAGTATACCGATGGGCATGCCCATTCTAGGAGGAAGACAATATATGAGTAAGGAAAAGACAGCACAATTACGTAAGTTTGTCGCCCCTTTCGAAAAAGCTGATGTTAAAGCAAGTGTTCAACAAATAATCAACACCATACCCCCATTTTTCATTCTTTGGTTCTTGGCTTATCTCGCTCTTGATGTTTCCATTTGGCTGACAGTGGGAATTTCCGTCATCGCGGCTGGGTTTGTCGTCCGCATGTTCATCATTTTCCATGACTGTACACACGGATCGTTCTTCAAAAACAAAAAAGCGAACGCGGTCGTCGGGACGATTACCGGCATCCTGACACTTTTCGCATATGAAAAATGGAAACGCGAGCATGCAATCCACCACGCATCGAGCGGCAACCTCGACAAACGGGGAGTCGGCGATATTTGGGTCATGACGATCGACGAATATGTAGAAGCTTCCAAATGGGAACGCTTCAAGTATCGTATGTACCGCAACCCTCTCGTAATGTTTGGGTTAGGGCCGTTATTCCTGGTCTTGATCTCCAGCCGTTTCAACCGTAAAGATGCCCGCAAGAAAGAACGCAACAATACGTACTTCATTAATGCTGCATTGGTCGTCCTTTATACGATCATGATTTTGGCAATCGGCTGGCAGGCATTCCTGCTGATCCAAGGCACGATCATGTTCACTGCTGGCGCACTTGGCATCTGGTTGTTCTACATTCAGCACACATTCGAAGATTCTTATTTTGAGGACGAGAGCGAATGGGATTACGTGAAAGCAGCGATCGAAGGCAGCTCGTACTACGAATTGCCGAAAGTGCTGCAATGGGTGACTGGCAACATCGGGTTCCACCACGTCCATCACTTGAGCCCGCGCGTTCCAAACTACAACTTGGAGAAAGCCCATGTTTCCACGCCGCCGCTTCAAAAAGCGACGACGGTCAATTTGAAGACAAGCTTTCAATCTTTGAAGTACAAAGTGTACGATGAAGAGAATAAGAGATTTGTGACTTTCGGTGCCATCAAACATTTGCTTGGCAATTCCGAAACTGCACAGCAATAAAACGGAACTGTTCTTGCCTAGACATGAGGCAAGAGCAGTTTTTTCATTGCAACGGATAAGCTGCGCAGGTTTTCTCTTTGTCTGTGAGCTTTGGTATGATGGGAGCAAAGAAACTTTAGGAGGCAGTTATGCAAAACTGGTATCAAATTTTCCCCCGCAACACATGGCTGAGCATTTATGCATGGACGATTTTTTGCATTTTGCCATTTTTCTTCATTTTCCGGTCGTCATCGCCGACAGAAATCGCAGCGGGCATCATTCTCCTGCTGGCTTTTTTCATCGCTTATCGATTGTCGTTCAGTTCGCATTCGTTTCTTGTTTATTTATGGGTAAGTGTCGAGCTGATCATCAATGTCGCGATGATTTTCTTGTTCGGCTATGTTTACCTGGCGATTTTTCTAGCGTTCTTTATAGGCAATATCCGCAGCAAGGTTGGCTTTTTCATCATCTATGGCTTGCACATCGGGACAACGCTCGCGGCGATTATCTATGGCTTGCTGATCGATTTCAACCTGTATATGACGCAATTGCCATTCATCATCCTGAGTGTGCTCGGGGTGGTCCTCCTGCCGTTCAATACGTATAACCGGCACAAACGCGAAAAGCTGGAAGGCGCGCTTGAAGATGCCAATAAGCGGATTTCGCAGCTGGTGCTGATCGAGGAACGTGAACGGATAGCTCGCGATCTCCACGATACACTCGGCCAGAAATTATCACTGATTGGCTTGAAAAGTGACTTGGCGGGGAAACTACTCAGTAAAGACCCGGAACGCGCCGCAGCTGAAATCCAGGACGTCCGCCAGACCGCACGCACCGCTTTGAAGGAAGTTCGGGAACTGGTGACGGATATGCGGGGGACGAAACTGGAAGATGAACTTTTGCGCATCCAGCAAATTTTACGGGTTGCAGATATCGACTTTGTCTTCTACGGAAGTGCCAAGCTTAACAATACGCCGCTGTTAATGGAGCATGTGCTCAGCATGTGCTTGAAGGAAGCGGTCACTAATGTTGTGAAACATAGTGCGGCTTCGCGTTGCACCGTATTGATCAAGCAGACGCCGAATGAAATTCTCGTGCAAGTGCAAGACGATGGCGTCGGCTTTCCAGAAGGCAATCCGCTTGTGCAAGGGAACGGGCTTGCCGGGATGCGTGAGCGCCTGGACTTTGTCAATGGGCAAGTTGATATTGCAGTAATGGACGGGACGACTTTGAATATCCGGGTACCGAATGTCATTCTTTATCAAGATATGGAGGCGAGAAATTCATGATTCGAATTGTACTGGCAGAAGACCAGCGCATGATGCTTGGTGCGCTTGGGTCGCTACTGGATCTGGAAGACGATTTGGAAGTGGTCGGCATGGCGTCGAATGGGGAAGAAGCAATTCGCTTGGTCGAGGAGCTCGACCCTGACGTTTGCATCATGGATATTGAAATGCCGGTCAAGAGCGGTTTGGACGCAGCGGAAGCCTTGAAAGACCATCCGTGCAAAACCATCATCTTGACGACATTTGCCCGCGCGGGTTATTTCGAACGGGCCAGAAAAGCAGGCGTTAGCGGCTATTTGTTGAAAGACAGCCCGAGCGAAGAACTGGGGACGTCGATTCGTACCATCATGGATGGCCGCCGGATTTATGCACCGGAACTTGTCGATCTTGCTTATGCAGGCAGCAATCCGTTGACCGAACGGGAGCGGCAAGTGATGGAATTGATCACTGAAGGCCGCAGCACAAAAGAAATCGCAAAAGAACTGTTCATTACGACAGGCACTGTGCGCAATTACATTTCCACGATTCTCGACAAACTCGAAGCGAGCAATAGAATCGAGGCCATTGCGCGGTACCGTGAAAAAAGCTGAACGAAAAACAGCAGGACAGGAAAGGCGTCGCTTTTCCTGTCCTGCTGTTTTTGTCATTCAATCGTAGAGTTTTTCCTGCAGCGAATCATCTTCCGAGTAAATATGGAGTTCTCCGTTATTGCGGTTGACGTAACGCTTCGCTTCGCCCATCAGGTCATCCTTCGTTTCTTCAATGAGGATGGCTTTTTTGCTGTCTTTCTTCTTCAGTTGCCAGCCTTCTGGATGCTTGCGGATTTCGTAAATCGGGCCTTCGCTGTCTCCTTTTACGGTGTCACGCGCCTGGTCCAAAGCAATCGGAATGGCGCGGCCTTCTTCGTAGCCATCCCGCAAAAGCGCATTGGCGATTTCAATCGCTTTATTGCGGACGTCTTCATCCAAATTTTTGAAGGAATCCGGGTAATCATTCTTACTCCACGGCATAATTATCGCCTCCTTGCCTTTCTATCCCCATTTAAATAGGAAATAAAACGCAAAGCCCCCTTTTCATATTAACTCATTATGTTAAAGTGTTTAATAAAGGAGGAGATGTCATGACAGATACAACTTATCAAATCATAGCCTTGCTTGTGTACCTTGCGGCTATGCTATTCATTGGCTGGTATGCGTATAAGAAGACAGCCGACTTATCCGATTACATGCTCGGGGGAAGGGGACTCGGCCCATCTGTAGCGGCTCTCAGCGCCGGCGCATCCGATATGTCCGGATGGCTATTGCTCGGACTGCCCGGAGCGATTTATGTCGGCGGCCTCGTGGAAGTCTGGATTGCCATCGGCTTAACGATCGGTGCATTCCTGAACTGGTTCTTTGTTGCGCCTCGTCTGCGGATCTACTCATTTGTCACCAGTGATTCCATCACCATTCCTAGCTTCTTAGAAAATCGATTGAAAGACCGTTCGCGTCTATTGCGGATCGTTGCTGGTATTATTATTTTGATTTTCTTCACATTCTACGTTTCATCCGGAATGGTAGCTTCTGGCTTATTCTTCCAGAGCTCATTCGGAATGGATTACCATCTGGGCCTCATAATCGGTTCGGTGGTAGTTGTCGCATATACTTTATTCGGCGGGTTCCTCGCCGTCAGCTATACGGACTTTGTGCAAGGGGTCATGATGTTCCTGTCGCTTATCGCGGTACCCGTGGTCGGGATTTTCTTTACCGGCGGATTCGGTGAAACGGCAGCGAGCATCCGTGAAGTCGACCCGAATATGCTCAGCCTGGTTTCAGGAGCTTCCACGATCGGCGTCATTTCTGCTGCCGCGTGGGGCCTTGGTTACTTTGGCCAGCCGCATATCATCGTCCGTTTTATGGCCATCAAAACTTTAGGAGAAGTTCGCACCGCCCGCCGCATCGGCATGGGCTGGATGATCCTGAGCCTCATCGGTGCCACTGGTACGGCGTTGGTCGGGATTGCGTATTTCCAGCAAAATCCGGAAGCGACCTTGGTTGACCCGGAAGCGGTATTCCTGGACATGAGCCAAGTATTGTTCCACCCGCTAGTTGCAGGTTTCGTATTGGCGGCAGTCCTGGCAGCAATCATGAGTACGATTTCTTCTCAATTGCTCGTCAGCTCGTCGGCATTGATCGAAGACTTGTATAAAATCGCCTTCAAGAAAGAATCGAGCGATAAAGGCTATGTAACGCTTGGTCGTATCGCCGTAGCAGCCATCGCCGTCATCGCGGCAGCACTCGCATGGGAGCAGAACAATACCATCCTTGGACTGGTCGCTTATGCATGGGCAGGTTTCGGTGCCGCTTTCGGCCCGATCATCTTGCTTTCGCTCTTCTGGCGCAAGCTCACTGCTAAGGGCGCGCTCGCCGGGATGATTGTCGGTGCCATCACTGTTATCATTTGGGACTTGGTAGGTACCGCTCCTGATGAAGCAGGGGCTACGGATCTGACGAACTTCGTCGGCAGTGTCTATGAAATCATTCCTGGCTTTATTCTCAGCTGGTTGGCAACTTGGGCTGTCAGCTTGATAACTTACAAGCCAAATGCTGAAATCGACGCAGAATTCGATGAAACAGTTCGCTTGATTGAAGAAGACAAGAAATAATTCATGGAAATAGGCTATCCTCAATCAGAGGATAGCCTATTTTTATTGTTTTATTGCATAGCAGGAACGCCGTGTTTAAAATCAACCTGCCCGTTCACTGCCGGCCGTCGTCATGGCTGAACATCCAAGCCACCCCGTATTTATCTTCCACTATGCCGTACCCGAGGCTCCAGAAGGTTTCCTGCAGTTCCATTTGAATTTTCCCGTCTTGGCCGAGCCGTTCGAACTCCTGTGTCATTTTCGCCAAATCGTCCGATATGACGGCCACGTGGATGTTTTGGCCAATCGAAATGGGGGCGCTTGACATGGCATCCGAGAACATGACCGGGCTTCCATGGATGTCCAGGCTCGCATGCATGATCCGGTTTTTCATTTCTTCCGGCATTTCCTGTCCCGGTTCGGATGGCATGTCTCCGAAACGGGAAAATTCGCTAGGCTCTGTATCGAATACTTTTCCATAATAAGCCACTGCTTCTTCGCAATTTCCGTTGAAAATCATGTAAACGTTGACAGTCATGGGAATCGCTCCTTTTTTAGAATATGTAAAACACGAACAAACATTCCTTTTTGATTTTATTATAACTGCTTGTGCCGGAAAGTAAAGTATTGTTGTTTCAATTTTCAAATTATTATAAACGCAGGAAAGCCAAATCTTTATTCAGCTCGCCCAATAGAAAAACTGCCTTAAAAGCTTTCAATCTTAAGCTTTTAAGGCAGTGTGTCAGGCTCTCTTACTTATTCTGTTGTTTTCTTGCTTCACGTTCCAAGCGTCTGAAGCGGCGCAATTCGGATTTGCGGATCGGCGGCGACTCGCCGCGGATGATTTTGGTGAATGACCAAAGCATCAGCAACAAGAGCGCCGTAAACGGCAAGGCCGAGGTGAGCGAGGCGGTCTGCAAGGCGCTAAGCCCGCCGGCATAAAGAAGAACGGCTGCGATAGCTGACATCAGGACGCCCCAAATGACTTTGAATAAAGTCGGCGGGTTCAAGCTGCCGAAACTCGTCATTGTTGCCAGGATGTATGTGGCGGAGTCAGCTGATGTCACAAGGAATGTGAAGATCAGCAAAATCGCCAATACAGACATGATGGTCGACAGCGGAAGAACGTCAAAGGTTTGGAACAAGGCAGAAGTCAAATCGACATTGACCGCTTCCGCGATGCCCGTTTGCTCGTTCAAGTCATACCACAGGGCCGTACCGCCGAAGACAGCGATCCATACACAAGCGATGGCTGGCGGAATGACCAAAACGCCGAAGACGAATTCACGGATGGTGCGCCCGCGCGAAACCCGTGCAACGAACGCGCCGACAAATGGCGACCAGGCAGTTGCCCAAGCCCAGTAGAAGATGGTCCATCCAAGCACCCATTCTCCTCCGGTGTAAGGTTCCATGCGCAGGCTGTACTGGACAAAATTAGTGATATAATCGCCGATTGCGAGCGTAAATGTATCCATGATAAAGACTGTCGGGCCTGCAAAGAAGACGAACACCATCAGTACGAGTGCCAAGCCTAAGTTCAAATTACTCAAGTAGGCAATTCCTTTATGAAGACCTGTAGAAGAAGAAAGGGTGTAGGCGGCGAACATGACGCCGATAATCGCCAATTGGATCGGGAAGGCGTTGTCGATGCCGAATACGGCGTTCAAGCCCCCGTTCATTTGCAGCACCCCAAGGCCAAGTGAAGTCGCGATACCCATAACAGTCGCGATGACCGCGAGTGAATCGATTGTATGCTTGACCACCGGCTTCGAACCTAAGACCGGTTCAAGTGCGGTCGAGACCAGGCCGGGCTTTTTACGCCGGAACTGCAAGAAGCCGATGACCAAGCCGACGATAGCAAAGACGGACCATTGGCTGACGCCCCAGTGGAAGAATGAATAGCCCATCGCGATGCGCGCGGCTTCTTCGGTCTGTCCTTCTGCGCCGAAAGGCGTTGTAAAGAAATGGCTCATCGGTTCTGCTACGCCCCAGAAAACGAGCCCTGCACCGAAACCGGCAGAGAACAGCATGCCGATCCAAGTGAAGAACGGGAATTCCGGGCGGTCGGAGTCGGCTCCGAGCCGGATGCTGCCATATTTGGAAATGGCGATGATGATCAGGAAAAGGGTGATGATGAAGACAGCGAGTAAGTAGAACCAACCGAAGTTAATGGTGGTGAAGTTAAATAAAGTGCCGGCAACTTCGCCGAAACGAATCGGCATAAATGCCCCGGCAAGGACCAACAGCAGGATCACGGCTGTCGATATGATAAACACGGGGTTTTTCAATAATTTCTTATCCATGATGACCTCCTTTGAAATATGGTGATTATCTTTTCCTATACCCTAGCCTATCGAAAATGATACCTAAAAACCACCCATTTTCCGGAAAAATCAGAATAGACAGGGGAAAAGTGACCATATTCACAGTAAATCAACGGAGCAAAAGGGTATTATATTCATATAGCAGAACGCAATCAATAGATTAGGAGAGGGAGTGTATGTAAATGAAGTTGGATCATATCGTCCATTTCACCCACACCAGCCCGGAAGCCAGCAGCGCCTTTTGGAACGATGCTGGGTTTCACGCTGTTGTTGGAGGCAGCCATAAAGACTGGGGAACGCAAAATGCCCTTATGTACGGGCTGGATTATTACATTGAATGGCTGACGGTTGAAGACGAAAGCGTTGCTGAACACTCCACACATCCGCTTGTCGAGCTTTTGCGCTATGATCAGCGAGGCTTTGGCACAGTTTGCCTGCGTTCTGATAACCTGGACCGATTGGCGAAACAAATCGAAGGGCGGGGTTTCGGGACTATCGGGCCGATGGATGCCCAACGGCTGACGGATACGGGCGAGACCATCCGCTGGCGATTGCTTTTTCTCGACCAGCCGATCTCTTCGGGGTTGCCGTTGCCGTTCTTTATTGAGTGGGAAGTGCCGGATGAGGAGCGGTTTGCTGGCTTGAAGCAAAAAGGTGCCATCACCGACCTCAATGAAGGCCTGCGCTTGGATGCACTTGTTTTCTCAGTGGAAGATCCAGCGCAAAAGGAAGCGGAATGGAAAAGTTTATTGGGGGGATCGATTGGCCTGGAAAATTGCCGTCTTGTGTTTGAGCAAGGTACAGGAAAGGAACGGCTGCGTGAAGTGCGCTTTGAATCGGCTGGGCAGGAAATCATTTTTGAACAAGGAAGCTATCAGGTGCCGCGTTTCGGATAGGGACAGGCGTGGTACTGTAGTAGGATAGAAGGAAACTGCGAATTGATGGAATCATAAGGTACCGGGCGGAATTGAGATTCTGCCATTAGGAGGCAACAAGAAATGGAACAATTCATTGAAAAAGCGATTATCGTGGGCGTCCAACTGCAAAAAGATACCCATTTTGAATACAGCATGGAAGAGTTGCGGAATTTGGCAGAAGCGCTGGGCGTCGAAGTGGTGGGTGAACTGCACCAGAACTTGGACCGCGTGAATCCTGCGCATTATATCGGTGCGGGAAAAGTAGATGAAGCGAAAGTATTGTACGAGGAAGCGGATGCCAACTTGATCATCTTCAATGATGAACTGTCGCCATCCCAGATCCGCAACCTTGAGGAAGACTTGGAATGCAAAGTGATCGACCGGACGATGCTCATCTTGGATATCTTCTCGAGGCGAGCCCGCACGCGCGAAGCGCAAGTGCAAGTGGAGTTGGCGCAGTTGCAATATATGCTGCCGCGCCTTGTCGGCTTGCGCGCCTCGCTTGGACGCCAAGGCGGTGCCAGCAGCGGGGGGCTCGCCAACCGTGGTGCCGGTGAGACGAAACTGGAACTGGATCGCCGGAAAATCGAAGACCAGATCACCAAGCTCAGACGGGAACTCGACCAAGTGAAAGAGCAGCGTGTGACACAACGCAAGCAGCGCCTGAAAAAGGGCATGCCGGTCGTATCGCTCGTCGGGTATACCAATGCGGGCAAGTCGACGATCATGAACAGCTTGCTTTCGAAAACGGGGCAGGACATCGACAAGCAGGTGTTCGAGAAAGATATGCTGTTCGCGACTTTGGATACGTCCATCCGACAAATCCGGTTGGAAGACAATAAGACCTTTTTGTTGTCCGATACCGTCGGGTTCGTCAGCCGCTTGCCGCATCATCTAGTCAAAGCATTTCGCTCGACACTGGAAGAAGCGCGCAATGCGGATTTATTGCTTCATGTTGTCGACGTCTCGAACGATGAACACGATTACATGATGGAAGTGACTGACGCGACGTTGCAGGATGTGGGCGTCGAAAATGTCCCGACTTTATATGTCTATAATAAATCAGACCTCGCCGGCGTTGTCTATCCACGAAAAAGCGCGGACGCTGTTTGGATATCGGCAAAAGAAGGCAAGGGGCTTGATGAGCTGATCGAAAGCATCCGGGACCGGTTGTTTGCGAACCACGTCATGTGCCGGATGGAAATCCCGTTCGGGCGCGGGGACGTCGTCGCGTACTTGAACGACCATGCGAGCATCAAAGAAACCGAATATGGCGAAGCAGGCACATTGATCACTGTGGAACTAAGCCGTGCCGATTATGACCGCTACGAACAATTCGTCGTCGGCAAATGATCAGCTTGTGCACCAATAGACACATTCACAAAAAGCCGGAGAGTTTCTCCGGCTTTTTCCAGAGTGTTGAAGAAGTCTAAAATCTACTAAACTTTAAAAAAGTGACTGCGTTTTGACAGTTAAAAATCAAAAATCTAGCTTAGTATTTGGAGAAGCGTTTGCTCGACTCCTGTGGGACTAGCGGGTTTGAGAGACCCCGCAGGTCGCGATAGCGGCTGAGGAGGCTCGATTCCCGCCCCACGGAAAGCGAGCGATAAGCTTCGGAAAATACGACTTCTTACCTTTATCAACAGCCTGAAAAAAGCCGGAGAGTTTCTCCGGCTTTTTCTTGCGGAAAATCCACATTCTAAGAGAACGGCAATTAACCGGCTATAAATTGGGTAAACTGTGAGTGAAGGCAGAATGCTGTATAATGGACGACAAGTCTTGATAAGGAGAGTGAACGCCATGAGGAAATGGGTGGCAGTCATAGGAACGGGCGCCGCTGTCGTTGGCCTTGGTGCATGCAGCAATGCCGAGGCACCGACAACTGAAGAAGAAAGCGAGAACCCTGCACAAGAAGCTCCGGAAGAAACGCAGAGTGCATCGGAAGTTTATGCAGAAGCGGTGAAGGCTTCGCAGCAAGTGGAAAGCTTGCGCGCGCAGTCGAACACCGAACAACAGATGAAAATGCAGCCGGATGGCATGGAAATCGACATGACGGTGGATTCTGAAATGGAAATGACCTATGAGCCCCTGGCATTTCACCAAACAGGCGAGACCAGCATTGTATCGGAAGACATCGACAACGCCAATCCGATGCTGACAGAAATGTATATGACGGAAGAGGGCTTATATATGCATGAGACGTCCGTCGATATGTGGCTGAAGATGCCGGAAGAAATGCACGAAAACATGAAGTCGATTGCCGGACAGCAATCGGCTGACCCAGCGCGCCAATTGGACGAACTCGGGGATTTCGAAGAGGACTTCGTGCTGGAGGAAACGGATGAAGCCTATATCCTGACGCTCGATGCCTCGGGAGAAGAGTTCCAGGAACTGACGGATGAGCAATTGGAGAAAACGCTGGGCCAGATGGAAATCGAAGCCCCGCTCTCCCCGGAAGACCTGGAAGTGCACGCTGTGAATTACGTCATCACGCTGGATAAGGAAACCTATTTAGCGGATCGCATGGAAGTCGATATGGAACTTGATGTGGACGTACGTGGTGAAATGATGGCGATCGAATCGCAGATGCAAGTGGATTATAGCGATTACAATGCCATCGAGCCGATTGAAATTCCGCCGGAAGTACTGGAACAAGCACAGGAAATCGAATTTTAATAACGAGAACAGCAAGCAGAGGGGAAGGGCCCTCTGCTTTTTTTGTATTGAAACGATGCCAAGCAGATGGCAGTGGAACCCATAAGCGACGCCAAATCCCTGGCCACATCCTGATTCCAACCCAGGAAGCGATTCCCCCACTAGCCGGGAATCCATAAAGAAGCAGATCCGGTGTACAAGCTCCAATCCATGAAATCTCCCAGCCGCCCAGCGCAAAAGGGTGAGCCGAAACAATGAGACAAGCGTTCTTCTTGGCTCATTGTGAAAGGCCAACCCAAAGCAGGGCGGCGACTCCATAAGCGACGCCAAATCCCTCGCCACATCCTGATTCCAACCCAAGAAGCGACTCCACAAATGATGCGAAAAGTCGGTCACCAAATTTGAAAAACAAGTGAACATTTCAAAGCGCCTGCGTTCTTAATGAAAATAGTTCTCAATTATCCCTTGACGCTATTTTTTATACTGCTATACTAAAAAACAATAAGTCAATGATAATCATTATCATTCTCAATTGGCAATAGCACTGGATAGGGAGCGGCATTACATGAAAAAACGTATTCTAATACCCATATTGATCCTTCTGTCGTTCATCTCCCTGTTTGTCGGAGTCAGCAGCATCAGTCCGCTGGATCTCCTTGATTTTCAATCGGAAGAAACACAGATTTTCCTTGTCAGCCGCTTTCCGCGCCTGGTCGCGATATTGCTTGCAGGGGCGGGCATGAGCATGGCGGGACTCATCATGCAGCAACTGAGCCGCAATAAATTCGTTTCGCCAACCACTGCCGGAACGATCGATGCAACACGCCTCGGGATCCTTGTTTCGATGCTGTTGTTTGCCAATGCGTCCATGCTTGAGAAAATGGGCGTGGCATTCCTGTTCGCCCTCGGCGGCACGTTCTTGTTCATGCAGATCCTGAACCGCATTAAATTCAAGGACGCGATCTTCATTCCGCTGATCGGCTTGATGTTCGGCAATATCCTGTCGTCGATCACCACCTTTTTCGCCTACCGGGCAGACGTCATCCAGAACATGTCGGCTTGGCTGCAAGGCGATTTTTCGATGGTCATGAAAGGCAGCTATGAGCTTCTTTACATAAGCGTACCGGTCTTCATCATCGCCTATATGTACGCCAACCGCTTTACGGTGGCGGGGATGGGGGAGGACTTCTCGAAGAATTTGGGGCTGAAATACCGCAGCGTCGTCAACATCGGCTTGACCTTGGTCGCGCTCATTACGGCGACTGTTGTTTTGACGGTCGGCATGATTCCGTTTCTTGGCTTGATCATCCCGAACATCGTTTCCATCTTCAAAGGGGACCATCTCCAGAAAACCTTGCCGCATACCGCGATGCTCGGCGCCATCTTCCTGTTGATCTGTGACATCCTCGGGCGCGTCTTGATTTATCCGTATGAGATCACGATCAGCCTGATGGTGGGCGTCATCGGAAGCTTTATCTTCCTGATCATGTTGTTTAGGAGGAAGGTATATGCGTGATATACATAAATTGTGGATTTTGATTGCGCTTGCCGCGGCGGCGTGCGGTTTGTATTTATTCGATAATTTGAATGGCAGCTTTGATTATGCACTTCCGAGAAGAGGTGTGAAAGTCTTCGCGATGGTGCTGACGGGAGTGGCGATTGCTTATGCGACGGTGGTTTTCCAGACCATCACCCATAACCGTATTTTGACGCCGAGCATTATGGGTTTGGATTCGCTGTATATGCTCTTGCAGACCTTGTTGATCTTCTTCTTGGGCTCAGGGCATATTACGATTATCAACAAGCAAGTGAACTTCCTGTTATCGATTGCTGTCATGGTCATCTTCGCTTTATTATTCTATAAGCTGCTGTTCAAAAAAGACAACCAGCCGATTTATTTCCTGTTATTGATCGGCATCATTCTCGGTACCTTTTTCGGCAGCGTCTCGACGTTCCTGCAAGTGTTGATCGACCCGAACGAATTCCAAATCGTCCAGGACCGGATGTTCGCGAGCTTCAATAACGTCAATGCAGATCTGGTCTGGACATCGCTATTGTTCATTGTCGTCTTGATCGGCTTCGCTTGGCGCCATAATGCCTCGCTCGACGTGTTGTCTTTGGGGCGTGATGCGGCGGTGAATCTTGGCGTCGGTTATGATGCGCTCGTCAAGAAGATGCTTGTGCTGTCCGCCGTATTGATCGCCATTGCGACTGCACTCGTCGGGCCGATCACGTTCTTCGGCTTGATCGTCGCCAATTTGTCTTACCAATTCTTCAGATCCTATAAGCATTCGGTTGTCATTGCGGGCGCGAGCATCATCAGCATCGTGGCGCTCGTCGGCGGGCAATGGGTCGTTGAACATGTCTTCACATTCAATACGACGCTCAGCGTCATCATCAATTTCATCGGCGGCGTCTATTTCATTTATTTGCTATTAAAGGAGAGTCGGTCTAAATGATCCAAGTCCGTGAACTGACGAAATTATATGGAAAGAAACAAGTCGTGGAAAATGTATCGGTCGATATCCGGCGAGGGCAAATCACTTCGTTCATCGGCCCAAACGGGGCGGGGAAATCGACGCTCTTGTCAATGGTCAGCCGGCTATTGGATGCGGATACAGGCGAAGTGTTGATCGATAAGACCAACACGAAGCAAATGAAGTCCAATGAATTCTCGAAGCGCGTCTCCATTTTGAAGCAATCGAATTTCATGAATGTGCGCTTGACGATCCGCGAGTTGGTGTCATTTGGCCGCTTTCCGTATTCCAAGGGCCGCTTGAACGCAGAAGATGAGCGCATGGTCGACCAGGCGATCGAATACATGGACCTTGGGGATATGGAGAACTCGTATTTGGATGAACTTTCAGGCGGGCAGCGGCAGCGGGCGTTTATCGCGATGGTTATCGCGCAAGACACGGATTATGTGCTGCTCGATGAACCGCTCAATAATTTGGACATGAAGCATTCCGTGCAGATCATGAAGATTTTGCGCCGCTTGGTCGATGAACTCGGCAAAACGGTGATCATCGTCCTTCACGATATCAATTTCGCCTCGGTCTATTCCGACCGCATCGTTGCACTGAAGAACGGCCGCGTCGTCAAAGATGGGCCGACCGAGGAAATCATCCAATCGGCTGCGTTGAAGGAAATTTACGATATGGACATCCCGATCCAACAAATGAATGATTGCCGGATTTGCGTATATTTCAATTCCTGATAGTGGAAGTTATTGAATATGAAAACAAGGAAATCCCGGACCCGTGTGGAAGTGTACTCCATACGGGTTTTTTAATTGGTTGTGGAAAATTTTCCAAAATGCCTTATGGATGCGACAGGGAAGAAGGTGCAAGTATGAAGCGAATCTTTTATCCGTTGGCGATGGCGACGCTACTTGGGTTTTTCGGCATTCTTTATTATTATCAACGGGAACCGGTCCGGGAACTGGACGAACGGGCAGCTTCGTTGCTCGGCGGGATGGGCTTTCTCGAAGCCATGGCGTTCATTGGGGAGCAATGGATGATCTTTACGGTCAGCTTTCTCCTTTTGGTCTTCCTGTGGGCGTTTCGCCATAACTACCGGGGCATGTTGTTTGTCTTTTTGGCGGTCGGGGCAGGGAATGCGTTGAATCAATTGCTGCAGCAGTGGTTCGGCCGCCCGATGCCGGAATTTCCGGAAGAAGTGGCCTCCTATAGCTTTCCGTCCGATCATGCGATGGTCGGTTTATTGTATTTGTTCACGCTGGCGTATTTCCTTGGCGAACGGGCTGGCACTAAATCGACCCGGCTGATGGTTTGGCTGGTTGCGGTATTGTTGACGGTACTCACTGCCTTATCGCAAGTGGCAAGCGGTGCGCATTACTTGTCGGATGTCTTGGCCGGGTTGTTTCTCGGCTATACCTTATTCGTCCTGGTGGCCATCTGGTATGAAATGAGGGAGCGGCAATTCCACAAGCGCAAGGAAATGCGCGCTGTCGAGCCGGAAGACATGGAGGAGCTCTAAATAGGCGCAATAAAAAAACGAACGGAGAAAACTTCTCCGTTCGTTTTTTCTATTGAGAACCCCCAAGTTTTCGTTCTGTCTCTGTTTTATACTTTGCCTGAAGCTGGCCGTTCTTCGCCGAGTTGGTTCAGGCGGTCTGCGAAATTATCCGCTCTGCCGGATGAACCGCGCAGCACGTCTTGCATCGAATAGGCTTGTGATCCGTGTTCTGCAAAGTCCAAGCCGGTTTCTTCTTCTTCGGCTGTCACGCGAAGCGGCGTCACAAGGCTGATCAACAGAAGGACGGCGCCGGTAGCCAAGGAGGCCCAGGCGATGACGGCCAGTACGCCGACTGCCTGGATGCCGAGAATTTCCGCTCCTCCCCCGTACAGCAAGCCGCCGTTCACATCGAAGAATCCAATCGCGAGCGTTCCCCAAATTCCTGCGATTCCGTGAACCGATACAGCCCCCACTGGATCGTCCACGCGAATTTTCGTATCCAATAGATGGACAGCTTCTGTCATGATGATGCCGGCGATCAAACCGATCAAAATAGCGCCGAGGAATGAGACATTAGCAGCGCCGGCAGTGATGCCGACAAGACCCGCGAGTGCACCGTTCATCGTCAAGGTGCCGTCAATGCGGCCGTAGCGGAAGCGGGTGTAAAGTGCCGTAGCCAAAACACCGGCGGATGCTGCGAGTAAAGTGTTCGCGATGACGGGCGGAACAAGTGCGGGATCGGCTGCGAGCGTGCTGCCCCCGTTAAAGCCGAACCAACCCAGCCATAGAATGAACACGCCAAGCGCACCGAGCGGCAAGCTGTGCCCTGGGATTGTATTGACGGTTTTGCCGGAATACTTCCCGAGGCGCGGCCCGATTTTCCAAGCCGCGATAAAAGCGGCGACAGCACCCGTCAAGTGGACGACAGTGGAACCGGCAAAGTCGATAAAGCCGATTTCGGATAACCAGCCGCCACCCCATACCCAGTGGCCGACAATCGGATAGATGATGGCTGTCATGGCAACGGTCAACAAGATGTAAGCGGTCAAGTGCATGCGTTCTGCGACGGCACCCGAGATGATTGTGGCACACGTAGCGGCAAACACTGCCTGGAAGACGAAGAATCCGATATCCGTGACACCAGATAAAGCGAATCCTTCCGTGCCGATCAAGCCAAACGACGATGGCCCGAACATCAGCGCATAGCCGACGATGAAATAAAGAATAGATCCAAGTGAAATGGTGATCATGTTTTTCATCAAAATATTAAGGGTATTTTTAGAGCGAGTGAATCCTGTTTCAACCATGGCGAATCCGGCATGCATGAAAAAGACGAGCATGGCACCGAGCATGACCCACAGCATATCGACTGAACTTTGTACAGCTTCCATAATTATCTCCCCTTATCCAATCGCGACGGCGCCGCGTTCTTTTGTTCTGATCCGGATGGCTTCTTCTACAGGCAAAATGAAGATTTTTCCGTCGCCGACTTCACCGGTGGAGGCATAGTCAAGCAAAGCTTGGATGATGTCCTCGACTTTTTCATCTTCGACGACCATTTCCAATTTCAATTTTGGGGAAAATTCCATTCGGTAGGCATTGCCGCGGAACAAGCCGACGCGTCCTTCCTGTTTGCCGATTCCCGCGATTTCAGTTACGGTCAACCCGTCGATTCCTTCCAGGGCCAATGCTTGCCGGACGTCGGCGAAAACAGAAGGGCGAATGATAGTCTCAATCTTTTTCATGCTTCTTCCTCCTTGTGTTAGGTTTTCTAACATTAAGTTCGTGTTAGGTTTGTTAACATATTAATCAATGTTTTCTGACAATGCAAGTGTTATTTTTCATTTGTGTTAGGTTTTATTACGTGAAAACGATTGCAAATGGCGGTAATCAAGAGAAAATTTAATTTTTGACTTAATTTAAAGGAAAAGGTGATGGCTATGTATAGAATTTCGCAAGAACTGGCTGAATTGGGGAAAAAGCGCATCGCGGATTTCCCGGTGGAAGGCTTTGTTTGGGGGAGCGGCCCGCAATCGCCGGCGTTAATGCTGGTCGGAGAAGCGCCGGGAGAGAACGAAGTGGAGACGGGGATCCCGTTTACGGGCCGTGCCGGAAAAGAATTGATGGCTTCATTGGAAGGGATCGGTTTGGCGAGGGAAGATGTCTATATCACCAGCGCTGTCAGAAGCCGCCCGTATAAATGGGGTGAAAAGCGCACCCGGAGCGGGGAAATGATAAAAAGGAAATACAACCGGGCCCCAAACAAGAAAGAAATCATCGCCCATGCCCCGATCCTGGATGAAGAAATCCGTGCGGTAAAGCCGCCGTTGATTGTGACGCTCGGCAATATCGGCCTGCAGCGGCTCATTGGGCGTGAGGCAAAGATTATGCAGTTACATGGAATTTTGATGGAAACGCCGATCCTGTATTGGGATGAAGACAGTGCCACATTTTTGGAAACAGAGGAGAGCTATCACATTTTCCCGACCTTCCATCCCGCGAGTGTGTTCTATAATCCGGCAGTCCGCGAACATAAAGATGCGGATTGGGAAAAGCTTGCCCGATTGCTGCGGAATGAAGTGCATGAATAATGGAAAATCTTTCTTTGTTGAAAAAAGTTGCGTAAAGGAAACTTCTGGAGTAGAATAGCTTTATTCATTACTACTGGAAGGAAGTTGGCTTTATGGACAGTACGGTTTTATTCGCGCTTGGCTTGACGCTGTTTGCTGGGCTTGCAACCGGGATCGGCAGTTTGATCGCATTTTTTGCTTCGCGCACCAATACGAAATTCCTGTCCGTGTCCCTCGGTTTCTCGGCTGGGGTCATGATTTATGTCTCCATGATCGAGATTTTCTTCAAAGCGAAAGATTCGCTGACGGCTGCCCAAGGAGAGACGGCAGGCTATTGGCTGACGCTTGCCGGCTTTTTTGGCGGCATGGTTTTCATGGCGGTGCTTGATCGGATATTGCCGCAAATGGGGAACCCCCACGAAGTGCGCACAGTGGAAGATATGGACGAGGGCCCGACCAACGACGAATACGCTCGCCTCCGCAAGATGGGAATTTTCACGGCGCTGGCCATTGCCATCCACAATTTCCCTGAAGGCATCGCGACATTTATGTCAGCGATCCAAGATCCTGCGCTCGGCATTGCCATCGCAATCGCAGTGGCGATCCACAACATCCCGGAAGGCATTGCGGTGTCGGTACCGATCTATTACGCGACTGGCAGCCGTAAGAAAGCATTCCAATACAGCTTTCTCTCAGGCGTCTCCGAACCAGTCGGGGCAATTGCGGCTTGGTTGTTCTTGATGCCTTTCTTGAGTGATACTTTGTTTGGCATCATCTTCGCGGGTGTTGCGGGGATTATGGTATTCATCTCACTGGATGAATTATTGCCTGCAGCGAAGCGTTATGACGAAGCCCATTTATCGATTTATGGCTTGGTTGCTGGTATGGCGGTCATGGCCCTCAGCCTCGTCCTTCTTGCGTAACTTGAAACCTCGCGCCTCC
This sequence comes from Planococcus sp. SSTMD024, assembly GCF_041320495.1. Classification (NCBI taxonomy): domain Bacteria; kingdom Bacillati; phylum Bacillota; class Bacilli; order Caryophanales; family Caryophanaceae; genus Planococcus; species Planococcus sp. SSTMD024. The sequence continues at coordinate 71,248 of NZ_JBGGNS010000012.1, forward strand.
TTGACCGTATAAACGGCTAAGGAGGCGTTTTTCAATGGGAGCTAAAAAGATCGAAGAAACTTATGGGCAAGTCTCGAAAGCGCTCGGCTGGGCGGCGGACAAGCAAGTGTCTCTTGCCATCACGATGATGTATTTGAGCAGGGGGCGTGAATTCGATGCGGACGCACATCTTGAAGTGTCCCGGCTGATCAAAAAGAAAGAAGGGTTCACATCGCCGCTGCGCGCCCATCTCCACCACATTGTCACGGCATATCTGGTGCTCGGGGATGAGTCGGCCGAAGAGGGGTTGGCCAAGCTCAATGCCAATCAGCAGGCGCTGAACCACAGCAAGTTCTGGAAGAGCGCCTATACATATCTCGCGGGCTTAATAATGGACTCTCCTGAACAAGCGCAGCGGGCGAGGGAATTGTACAATGCGATGAAAACTTATCATCCATTCCTTACTTCAAGCGAAGATATTCCGTACGTCGCTTTGCTGTCGAACCGGGAAGGGGCGGTCCAAGAGCGTGCGGAAACGATGAACCGCTACTATAAGGAACTGCGGGCGCATGGATTTTCAGCCGGCAATCATTTGCAATGGCTTAGCCAGGTCATGACCTTCGACTCGCCTGCGTTTCAACCGGAAGTGGCGGGGCGCGTCGTGGCGATCCGTGATTTCCTGAAGGCGGAGAAAATCAAAGTGCGCGGGGAGCATTATCCGGTACTCGGTTTTTTGGCTATCGCGAATGCGGACGGACAGGCGCTGGCTGCTGTCGTGGAGATGGCCCGTGCACTGGAAGCGTCGAAATTATTCCGCTGGTACGGCGGGTGGATTCTTCCTTCCGCAGTCCAATTGGCGATGGCGCAATCGGCAGAGCTGCGTGAAAGTGAAGCGGCAGTATTTTCGGCTTCCGTGGAAATGTTTATGCAGGCGCAGCAGGCGGTGATGATACTCGGCATGAGCGCGGTAATCGCTTCTTCCAATAATTCCGGGAGCTGATTGCGAAGCTCTCGGACATCCCTTGTCACTTGAAGCCTGTAAAGGTATAGTTAGGGTGTAAAGAATAACAGACAAGTGTCAAGACAAGGGGAAAGTAAATGGCAACTGCGACAGAAAAAAACACAAAACCTATATCACAGCGAAAACTACTAGGCGTAGCGGGGCTCGGCTGGCTATTCGACGCGATGGATGTCGGGATCCTGGCGTTTATCATTGCAGCGCTTCATGAAGATTGGGGGCTCACTTCGCAGCAAATGGGCTGGATCGGCAGCGTCAATTCCATCGGCATGGCTGTGGGCGCCTTTGTGTTCGGGATTTACGCCGACCGTGTCGGCCGCAAGAAAATCTTTATCATTACTTTATTACTGTTCTCGCTGGCAAGCGGGGTTTCGGCATTTACCACAACACTGGCGGCTTTCCTGATTCTGCGTTTCTTCGTCGGAATGGGGCTTGGCGGAGAATTGCCGGTCGCTTCGACTTTGGTATCGGAAAGCGTCCCGGCAAAGGACCGCGGGCGGGTAGTGGTGCTGCTGGAGAGTTTCTGGGCTGCGGGCTGGCTGGTGGCTGCGATCATTTCGTACTTCATCATTCCCGCATACGGCTGGCGGGTCGCGCTGTTGCTGACGGCATTGCCTGCGTTTTACGCTCTGTACCTGCGCATCAATTTACCGGATTCGCCGCAATTCACAGCGAAAAAAGACGTGCTTCGCTCCGTTTCGACCAATATCCGTGACGTGTGGTCAAAAACGTATCGGCGCCCGACGATGATGCTGTGGATCGTCTGGTTTACAGTGGTTTTCTCGTATTACGGGATGTTCCTGTGGCTGCCGAGTGTCATGGTGATGAAAGGATTCCCGCTCATTCAAAGTTTTCAATATGTATTGATCATGACGCTCGCGCAATTGCCGGGGTATTTCTCGGCAGCTTGGCTCATCGAACGCGCCGGCCGGAAGTTCGTTCTGGTAACGTATTTAATCGGGACGGCCGCTTCCGCTTTGGCGTTCGGGAATGCGGATACCGTCACGACGCTATTGATATCAGGTGCGTTCCTGTCGTTCTTCAACTTGGGTGCTTGGGGAGCGCTCTACGCATACTCCCCTGAGCAATACCCGACAGTCATCCGCGCGACGGGCACAGGGATGGCAGCGTCATTCGGCCGGATCGGCGGCATTCTCGGACCGCTTCTTGTCGGTTCGATGCTGACGGCGGGATTCGGCATCAATGTCATATTTGCGATTTTCTGCGGTTCGATTTTAATCGGCGCATTGGCGGTCGCTTTCCTTGGGACTGAAACGAAACAAATGGAATTGGAATGATAAAACGCGGGCCGGATAAGGTCCGCGTTTTCGTTTTCTCTTAAATGAAAAGAGGGAATGATCCAAAAGTAGCTAATAAGTAATGAGGAAATGAATTTAATGGAAACGGGTGTGGAGACATGGAATGGAAATGGTACCAGGAGATTGGCGAATATATGGAAAAAGCACGGCCGCTGCTTGAAAAAAGGGAAGACCTATACAGTTTATTTCTTGGCATATTGGGCCAAATCGAGCAAGGGCGCTATGAAATATTCTATGTAGGGCTCGCGGAAGACGCACAAGGAGTTGCGGCATTGGCTTTGATGACGCCTCCCCATCCGTTGCAATTGATCGTCTGGCGAGAAGATGGGGATGTGGAAGCGCTGGCGGCGAATGAATTCCGCGATGCAGAAATTGAAGTTTCCGGAGTCATCGGGGATAAAGGGACCGCTGAAAAGTTTGCAAAAGCGTGGGGAGAACGCTCGGAAATCGCCATGGATCAAGGCTTGTACCGGATCGATGCCGTGCGGAAGAAGCTTGCGAAAAGCCCGGGCAGCTGGCGTGTGGCGAACCGGCTTGATGCTGCGCTGCTCGTCGAATGGTATCAATTATTCGCCGAAGACACCGGCATCGGCAATCCCTCAAAAGAGGAAGCGGAAGAGAAAATTGCTGACTTCATTTCACGCAAAGAAGTGTTTCTCTGGGAAGATGGGGGGCGCGTGGTGTCCTGCATGAAAAAAGCGCGGCCTTCCAAGCATGGCATCACCGTGTCATTCGTTTACACGCCTAAAGAGCTTCGTAAAAAAGGCTACGCGCGTACGCTTGTCGCGGAAGTTACGGAAGAGCTGCTTACTGAATATGATTTTGCTATGCTTTATACTGACTTGGCGAATGGCACTTCCAATAAGATTTACCAGGAAATCGGTTATGAACAAATCGCCAATCCGGTACACTTGAAATTTGAGTCATCGCAACGGGAGTAAAGCCCTGTGTAAAAGGGTATAGAGAAACGACCAATTGAAAGGGGGCGAAGCGAATGATCCGCTTTGACAAGGTCACGAAACGATATCCGGACGGTACGGAGGCGTTGAAAGACGTTACGCTCGATTTGCCAGCACGCCAGTTGACCGCTATCATCGGCCCCAGTGGATGCGGAAAGACGACCTTGATGAAAATGGTGAACAAGTTGGAAAATCCGACAACGGGCTCCATATACATAGACGATGAGCCGATCACCGGCATGGATGAAGTGAAGTTGAGGCGGTCGATCGGTTATGTCATTCAGCGCATCGGCTTATTTCCGCATATGACCATCGCTGATAATGTCTCGTTAGTTCCTAAATTACTGAACTGGCCAGCCGATAAAACCGACGAACGCTCGAAAGAACTGCTGCAATTGGTCGGGTTGGATCCTGCTGTTTTCATGGATCGCTATCCATTGGAACTGAGCGGCGGCCAGCAGCAGCGTGTCGGCGTTGTCCGTGCGCTGGCGGGAGACCCGAATATCGTGCTGATGGATGAGCCGTTTTCAGCGCTCGACCCGATCAGCCGTGAGCAATTGCAGGATGAGCTGCGCCATTTGCAGCAGGAAATCCATAAAACGATCATTTTCGTCACCCACGATATGGACGAGGCTTTGAAAATCGCCGATACGATTGTGGTGATGAAGGATGGGCAAGTCGAACAAGTTGGGACGCCGCAGCAATTGATCGATGAACCCGCCAATGAGTTTGTGCGCAGCTTTATCGGCACTGAACGCATCAACCAGAAACGTTCATTTGGAGACCGGCGCTTGAAGGAATTCGCATTTCTCTTCGACAAGGACTGGGCGGGGGAAGCGGAGCCGGCAGATGCCGCATTGCCGGTCAGCGACGCGCATCAGCTATTGGAGCGAAGCGGCAAACCGCGCCTCGCTGTAGTCGATGAAGGAGAATTGGTCGGCTTTGCCGGAGAGCGGGAATTATTGAGAGCGGCCCTCCATGTTGAGAAAGGGGCGACCGCATGAATGCATTTTTCGATACACTCGTAAGCCGCCAGGACATGATTCAAGATGCCTTTATCGAACATATCTATCTATCTTTTGTCGCGGTGGCGATCGGCATCGCAATCGCTTTGCCAACAGGCATTATGATCGCCCGCTACCGGCGCTTTGCTGAGCCGATCATCGGAGTTACTGCGGTATTCCAAACGATACCAAGTTTAGCTTTGTTTGGATTCCTGGTGCCGATTCTTGGCATCGGTTCACCGACTGCGTTAATTGCGCTGATTATTTATGCGTTATTGCCGATTTTACGCAACACTTACGCAGGCATTGTCGGAGTCGATGGATCCACCATTGAAGCAGGGCGCGGCATGGGCATGACGCGAACGCAGATTTTGCGCCAGATTGAATTGCCCTTGGCCTTGCCGTTCATCATGGCGGGCATCCGCACCGCGACGGTACTGACAGTCGGGATCGCGACGCTCGCGACTTTTGTCGGTGCTGGCGGCCTTGGCGATATCATCTACCGGGGGTTGCAATCGTATAATAATTCGCTGGTGCTTGCAGGTGCACTGCCGGTTGCCTTGTTGGCGATCGGGTTTGATTTGATTTTGAAATGGATTGAAAAACGCGCCACGCCAAAAGGGTTGAAAACCTAAGTTTTACTTAAAGCACAGCAGTAAAAGGAAATGAGCAAATAGGCTCGAAACGGGCCGAAAAGGGGGAAACATCAATGAAAAAAACAGCATTTGGCGTATTGCTTGGCACATCTGCGATCCTGGCTGCCTGCAGCGGCGGCGCAGAGTCGGAACCGATCGTTATCGGGGGCAAGCCTTGGACAGAACAGTATATCCTGCCGCATATTGTCGGGCAGTATATCGAAGCAAATTCGGATTATAGCGTGGAATACGAAGAAGGGCTCGGGGAAGTGTCGATCTTGACGCCGGCACTTGAGCAAGGCGATATCGACCTGTACGTCGAATACACCGGAACCGGCCTGAAAGATGTGTTGAAGCGAGAGTCGACGCCAGGACAGTCTTCAGAGGAAGTATTGGAAGAAGTGCGTGCGGGATATGAAGAAGAACTCGGCGCTACATGGCTCGAACCACTCGGATTTGAAAATGGCTATACCCTTGCGTACGCCAAAGATTACGACGCAGAAACTTATTCAGACCTTGCGGAAATCTCGCAATCGGAAGACATGACTTTCGGAGCGCCGCACCCATTTTATGAACGCCAAGGAGACGGCTACGATGACATGGTCGCCACCTACCCGTTCGAGTTTTCAGCAACTGAAAGTTTCGACCCGGCCATTATGTACGAAGCGGTCCAAAACGGCGACGTTGATGTCATCCCGGCGTTCACGACCGACAGCCGCATTGCGTTGTTCGACTTGAAGACGACAGAAGACGATCAATCATTTTTCCCGAAATACGACGCTGTCCCGGTCGTCCGGACAGAAACGCTTGAAGAATATCCGGAACTCGAGGATCTATTGAACGAACTGGCCGGACAGATCACGGAAGAAGAGATGCTCGCGATGAACTCGCGTGTGGACGTGGACCAGGAAATCCCGAACGAAGTAGCGCGTGACTTCCTCGTTGAAAAAGGTTTGATCGAAGAATGATGGCAACAAGCTCTGCGGTATTTGTAGACTGACATAGCGATTTGAGACAACCATAAAACACCTTCATTAGGCTGCTTGCGCCCCGAACTCTCGGGGTGACAAGTAGCCTA
>NZ_JBGGNS010000013.1:0-1688 GCF_041320495.1 Planococcus sp. SSTMD024
GAAGTCAGACCGGAAGGACTGGTGGAGCGCTTAGAAGTGAGAATGCCGGTATGAGTAACGAAAGACGGGTGAGAATCCCGTCCACCGAATGCCTAAGGTTTCCTGAGGAAGGCTCGTCCGCTCAGGGTTAGTCGGGACCTAAGTCGAGGCCGATAGGCGTAGACGATGGACAACAGGTTGATATTCCTGTACCACCTCCCCGCCGTTTGAGCAATGGGGGGACGCAGAAGGATAGGGTGAGCGTGCCGTTGGTTGTGCACGTCCAAGCTGTGAGATGAGAAACGAGGCAAATCCCGTTTCTGGATACATCAAGCAGTGATGGCAAGAGGTTTACCTCAGAGTCCCTGATTTCACACTGCCAAGAAAAGCCTCTAGCGAGGCGGGAGGTGCCCGTACCGCAAACCGACACAGGTAGGCGAGAAGAGAATTCTAAGGTGAGCGAGTGAACTCTCGTTAAGGAACTCGGCAAAATGACCCCGTAACTTCGGGAGAAGGGGTGCTCTGGTAGGGTGAATAGCCCGAGAGAGCCGCAGTGAATAGGCCCAGGCGACTGTTTAGCAAAAACACAGGTCTCTGCAAAACCGTAAGGTGACGTATAGGGGCTGACGCCTGCCCGGTGCTGGAAGGTTAAGGGGAGTGCTTAGCGCAAGCGAAGGTGCGAACCGAAGCCCCAGTAAACGGCGGCCGTAACTATAACGGTCCTAAGGTAGCGAAATTCCTTGTCGGGTAAGTTCCGACCCGCACGAAAGGCGTAACGATCTGGGCACTGTCTCAACGAGAGACTCGGTGAAATTATAGTACCTGTGAAGATGCAGGTTACCCGCGACAGGACGGAAAGACCCCGTGGAGCTTTACTGTAGCCTGATATTGAATTTTGGTGCAACTTGTACAGGATAGGTAGGAGCCTAAGAACCCGGAGCGCCAGCTTCGGGGGAGGCGTCGGTGGGATACTACCCTGGTTGTATTGAACTTCTAACCCACAAGCCTTAGCGGCTTGGGAGACAGTGTCAGGCGGGCAGTTTGACTGGGGCGGACGCCTCCTAAAGAGTAACGGAGGCGCTCAAAGGTTCCCTCAGAATGGTTGGAAATCATTCGCAGAGTGTAAAGGCACAAGGGAGCTTGACTGCGAGACGGACAGGTCGAGCAGGGTCGAAAGACGGACTTAGTGATCCGGTGGTTCCGCATGGAAGGGCCATCGCTCAACGGATAAAAGCTACCCCGGGGATAACAGGCTTATCTCCCCCAAGAGTCCACATCGACGGGGAGGTTTGGCACCTCGATGTCGGCTCATCGCATCCTGGGGCTGTAGTCGGTCCCAAGGGTTGGGCTGTTCGCCCATTAAAGCGGTACGCGAGCTGGGTTCAGAACGTCGTGAGACAGTTCGGTCCCTATCCGTCGCGGGCGCAGGAAATTTGAGAGGAGCTGTCCTTAGTACGAGAGGACCGGGATGGACACACCGCTGGTGTACCAGTTGTTCTGCCAAGAGCATCGCTGGGTAGCTATGTGTGGCCGGGATAAGTGCTGAAAGCATCTAAGCACGAAGCCCCCCTCAAGATGAGATTTCCCATTGCGCAAGCAAGTAAGATCCCTCAAAGACGATGAGGTAGATAGGTTCGGGGTGGAAGCGTGGCGACACGTGCAGCTGACGAATACTAATCGATCGAGGACTTAACCAACAACTGAACATG
>NZ_JBGGNS010000014.1:0-413 GCF_041320495.1 Planococcus sp. SSTMD024
TACCGGCTCTATTCGCACCAACAGACCTCCCTTGTCGTCGATACCTTATATGCGGCTTTAGAAAAGCGAGGCTATCCAGAAGGGGTCATTGTCCATTCGGACCAAGGGAGCGTCTACACCTCTCACGCCTACCAACAGGTGCTTCAACAGAAGCACTTAGTAAGTAGTATGTCGAGGCGTGGAAACTGTTGGGATAATGCCGTCATTGAATCGTTCCACTCGAGTATCAAGTCAGAGGAGTTTCAATTTGTTAAATTCAATTCCCTTCCGAATCTTCACGTGATTGAAAAAGTGAACAACTACATCCAGCACTATAACGAAGATCGGATTCTAACAAAATTAGGCTACTTGTCACCCCGAGAGTTCGGGGCGCAAGCAGCCTAATGAAGGTGTTTTATGGTTGTCTCAAATCG
>NZ_JBGGNS010000015.1:0-744 GCF_041320495.1 Planococcus sp. SSTMD024
GGTATCGACGACAAGGGAGGTCTGTTGGTGCGAATAGAGCCGGTAGGCCACAATTTCGTTGTTAAACAAATCCATGATGGCGGAAAGATACAAGGTCGAACTGCCGTACTGAATGTAGGTGATGTCCGTGACCCATTTTTGATTCGGGGCCGAAGCAGTGAAATTCCGTGCCAAAAGGTTGGGAGCGATAACGACCGATTCTCCTTGCGATTTCCACTTTCGCTTCTTCTTGATGCGACATTGCAAATTGTGTTTTTGCATCAAGCGTTGAATGGTATTGCGATGCCGGACTGTCTGGTATTTTGATTTGAGCAACTTCTTAATTTTGCGGTGGCCATAGCGATACCGGGTCTGCTTGCACAACGCAATCAGATCCCTTTCGACTTGGGTGAGTTCATAGGAGATGCCTTCGGCCATCCACCGATAATAAGTTGAACGTGCTACCCCCAATGCGGTAAGAATCGCCGTGACCGTATATTTCCGGCGATACTGATCCACCAACCGGAGAATTACTTGCTTTCCAACTCCTTTGCGATCTCCAAATACTTTTTTAAGATGTCATTCTCCATCCGCAGATGGGCATTTTGACGATCTTTCTTTTCCAACTCACTGGCGAATTCCGGTCCATGACCGAACGAATATTGCTTGCCAATTGGTTGGTCGAATCGATGGATCTCGTTGTTTCTATACCATTTCATCCACGTCTTGATCTGGGAGACATTCTTGATGCCGTATTTCTCCATG
>NZ_JBGGNS010000016.1:0-394 GCF_041320495.1 Planococcus sp. SSTMD024
TGCGGCTGGATCACCTCCTTTCTAAGGATTTTATCGGAACCGAACTTCGTTCGGGTTGACGTTTTGCGTTCAGTTTTGAAGGTTCAGGCATCAACTTTGTTGATCGTGTTTCTTCTATATATAATCTACAATTTCTCAAGAGGGCCTATAGCTCAGCTGGTTAGAGCGCACGCCTGATAAGCGTGAGGTCGGTGGTTCGAGTCCACTTAGGCCCACCATATTTCCTCTTAGGGGCCTTAGCTCAGCTGGGAGAGCGCCTGCCTTGCACGCAGGAGGTCAGCGGTTCGATCCCGCTAGGCTCCACCAATACTTGTTCTTTGAAAACTGGATAGATCGACATTGATTAAGAAACAAGCATCAAGTAGCGTGATCGCACAGCGATCAACTTATTTTT
>NZ_JBGGNS010000018.1:0-177626 GCF_041320495.1 Planococcus sp. SSTMD024
CCAACATCTCCGCTCGACTTGCATGTATTAGGCACGCCGCCAGCGTTCGTCCTGAGCCAGGATCAAACTCTCCATTATAGAGTAGTATTGATTGCTCAATAGTTGCTGGCGTATCGCCGTCCGAAGACGCGCGATTCGCTTTGATCTGCCGAAGCTGATCAGTAAGTTTGCCGCGATCACTCGCGGCTGTATTGTTGACGTTTTGCTGTTCAGTTTTCAAGGTTCATGTTGTGCGCCTTGTTTTGGCGACTTGATTACTATATCCTGTTTAAAACTCGATGTCAATACTATTTCGAAATATTTTTATCCGCTTGTTTCGAGGACATTTATTACTATATACCGGGCGCTTGAAAAAATCAAGCGCTTTTTCGAAAAAAGATTTTTCTAATTCTTTTATAATCAGTAACAAAAAATAACAACCCTGCAATCACAATGCTTCCACCAATAATTTGTGATTTACTAACGAGTTCTCCAAGTATAAAATATGCCAAAATTGCTGCACCAACTGGCTCAAATAGAATAGCAATGGAAATTACATTCGTGCTTACCCACTTCACTGCCCAATTAAATAACGTATGTCCAAGAAGATTAGGAATAAGAGCTAATAGAAGGAACCACATCCATTCTTCTTTAGGATAAGGTCCAAACGACTCTCCTTTTGCAATGATATAGAAAAATAGCGTTATAGTACTGAAACTATACACAATGAATGTATATGTTACTAAAGATAATCGCTTACGCACATCTTGACCGAATAATAAATATGCAGTAATCAGCGCACAAGCAATTAGCGCGAGAATGTCACCGAACAACGCACTTCCGCTTACTTGAAAGTCACCGTAAGCAATAACAACGCTCCCTGTTATCGCGACTACTCCAGATATTAAAGTTTTTGCAGAAAGGCGCTCCTTAAAAAAGAAGTATGTTCCTGCAAATGCAAAAAGAGGCTGTAATGTTACCAATACAGTGGAACTCGCTACAGATGTATAGTTGAGTGATTCAAACCAAAGAATAAAATGGAAAGCTAAAAAAATGCCAGCGATCGCTGAAAATACCCAATCCCTTCTATTTAGTTTCTTTATTTCGGGTAAATAGCTGTAAAGGAATACTGGGGACATTAATAGAATAGAAAATAACATCCGGTAAAAAGCTGTGACGCCAGCATCAGCTGAAGTCATCTTTACGAAGATTGCAGACATCGCTACAGAGATAACTCCGATAAGAATGGGTATATAAGGATGAATCATAGGTTTTTCCATTAAGCACCTCATGCTGCATTAATTTTAACATCACTTTACAGTTTGCCATTTGCAGGCTCTATATTCAACCGCGAAGTGAAATGGAGGTTGTGATCTTGGAATTTTTCAGCGCACTTGAAATCTCCTCATTCGAAACATTCATGAAATTATTGATCGCTGCCGTTTTAAGTTTAGTGATAGGGTTAGAAAGGGAATTAAAAAGGAAGCCTGTGGGGTTGAAGACAAGTATGGTCATTGCCACATTCAGTTGTTTATTGACCATTATTTCAATAGAATCGGCTTATATCGCAGAAGCCAGCAGCAACGATGGTGTAAATATTACAATGGATCCGCTCCGGCTTGCAGCACAAATTGTTTCAGGAATTGGATTTCTAGGCGCGGGAGTTATCTTGAAGCGCGGAAATGACTCCATTTCGGGATTAACGACGGCAGCGATGATTTGGGGATCAGGCGGAATCGGGATCGCAGTCGCCGCTGGCTTTTACATCGAAGCATTGACCGCGGTCTTGCTAGTTCTGATCGGGATTGAAGTGATTCCCCCTCTTCTTTTCCGTTTCGGTCCTAAACGTTTGAGACAAACAGAAGCGAGACTCACCGTATATGTTACCGGGGAGGATGCTATCAGTGAAGTTTTAGAAGAGCTTAAGCACAGTGGCATGACTATTGAAGACTTGTCCATTCTTCACCCTAAGCAGGAAAATGGAAATTTGCACCACAAACTTTCGATTCGCTTGTCTTACGCACAAGAAAAAGAAACCATCGAACTGTATAGCGAGATTTCTTCTATTAATTGCGTGAAGCAAGTGGATATCGAAATGATTAATTGAAGGAGGAATTTATTTGGGCGAATTTTTCGGATTGTTAAAGGGAGGAAATAAACCATCTCTTTATGCTGCATTAATCAATACGTTTATCGCAATTATGAAAGGCGTCGCCTTCACTTTTACCGGAAATGTCGCCATGTTTGCCGAAACGATGCACTCGATCGGGGATGCGGCGAACCAATACTTTGTTTTCATCGGCTCTGCCTTATCAAAAAAAGCTCCTACTAAACGTTTTCCTAATGGTTTTGGCCGTCTGCTGAATTTAGTATTGCTTGCAGCAGTTTTGATAGTTGGAATCATGGCTTACGAAACCATTCGTGAAGGCTGGCATCAGATGACCCATCCGATCGAAGCAGAAGGTTTTATAATCAGTGTTGTCGTACTGTCAATTGCCATTTTACTTGAGTTATTTGTTCTCTATAAAGCCGGTAAAGAAGTTCTACATGAAGCTGGCGTGAAAGGCGGCGCCCTTGCTCCCCTTACTACAAGTTTTACTCATTTAAACCGTGCAAAACCAGCTACAAAACTGGTGTTCTTAGAAGACTTAGTTGCAACTTCTGGCGGTGTCCTTGCATTAGTTGCTGTTTTGATTGCCCATTACACTGGATTCCTTCAAATTGAAGGCGCGGCATCGATCGCTATTGGTTTGATGATGTTCTACGTCGTTACCAAAATCTTTTTAGATAATGCACGTGGGGTCATCGGAGAAACTGATGAACAGATGGTCAACCATATTGCACATCTTCTTTCTGAGCGGCCTTCTGTCAAAGATATCCGTGAACTGGAAGTAGTCAAAGAGGGTGAATTTCTTCATGTTGAAACCTTGGTGGAGGTAGATCCTAACTTAACCGTCAAAGAAGCGGACGAGTTGCAGAACCGTTTGGCTGAACTTATTTTGAGCCAGCCTAGCGTGGACGATGTAATCGTATCACTCGATGCAGATGATGGCGAAAAACATTGGGTACATGTTAGTAAGCGCCCTGATTCATTGAAGAAACCCGAATAAAAAAACCCCGATGCATGATGCATCGGGGTTTTTTTATGTTATAGCGAAGCTTGTAGGATTTTCTCTACATCTTCCCCGTTCAATTTATTGAAGTTGCCGAATTCCCCGTAAACGAGTGTCTTGTCAACGATGTCCGAGAAACGGGAATCGTCGATATCGTAATCTTTCAGGCTGCTTGGAGCTCCAATTGATGTCCAGAATTCAACGAGACGGTCGATTCCTTCGTTTGCGATCTGTTCTTCGGATTTGTTTGATGGGTCGACGCCGAATACGCGAACAGCCATTTGCGCGAATCTTGACGGGTTGACCGGAACGTTATGGCGCATCCACTGAGGGAATAGGATCGCTAGGCCTCCTGCATGTGGAATATCATAAATCGCTGAGACCGCATGCTCAATATTGTGGGATGCCCAGTCTCCGTTGTAACCCATCTGCAAGAAGTTGTTGAGTCCCATAGTGCCGGCGAATAGAATGGTTTCACGGTGCTCGTAGCTTTCAAGGTCTTCCATTAGCTTTGGCGCTGTATCAATGACCGCACGCAATACGCCTTCGATCATTTGATCCTGCACTGGCGTGTTCGTTGCGTTGTGGTAATACTGCTCGAACATGTGCGACATCATGTCGACTACGCCATAAACTGTATGGTCTCGCGGTACCGATTTCGTGTACGTTGGGTCCAAAATGGAGAATTTCGGGAATGTCAACGGGCTGCCCCAGCCGTATTTTTCTTCTGTTTCTTCATTCGTGATGACAGAACCGGCGTTCATTTCAGAGCCCGTTGCCGCTAATGTTAATACTGTTCCGAATGGCAATACTTCTTCAGGCGCGGCTTTGCGTGTGACGAAATCCCATGCGTCGCCATCGTATTTTGCTCCGGCTGCGATGAGTTTTGTGCAATCGATGACAGAACCACCGCCAACTGCTAGCAACATATCGATGTTCTCCTGCTTGCAGATCTCAATCCCGCGTTTTGCTGTCGAAAGGCGCGGGTTTGGCTCTACGCCAGAAAGTTCATGGATTTCGACGCCCATTTCATTTAGCGTGGCCATAACTTCGTCGTAAAGGCCGTTTTTCTTGATGCTTCCTCCGCCGTAAACGACCAATACTTTTTTGCCATAGTTTGGAACCTCATTTTTTAATGCTTCCAATTGCCCTTTGCCAAAAATCAATTTGACTGGGTTATAAAATGAAAATGCGTTCATCTAATCTCCTCCTCCGAAATACGTTCAGTTTTCATTATGAATTTTCACTTCTCAAAAAGCAAAACATTGAGCACAAGAAAACCGCTCGGCCTCAGCCGAGCGGTTGGTTCTTATACCCATCCACGGAAGCGCGAGGCTTCTGCAGTTCTTCTTGCTCCGACCATATATGCAGCAAGGCGCATGTCGATATTCCGGTTCGTTGCTACATTGTATACGTTCTCAAAAGCTTCCACCAATTTCTTCTCGAGCTTCTCGTCGACTTCTTCCTGTGTCCAGTAATAACCTTGGTTATTCTGCACCCATTCGAAGTAAGACACTGTTACGCCACCAGAACTTGCGAGTACGTCAGGCACGAGCAAAATTCCGCGATCCGTCAGAATCTTCGTAGCCTCAGCTGTAGTTGGCCCATTTGCAGCTTCCACTACAATAGAAGCTTTAATATCATAGGCGTTTTCTTCTGTGATTTGGTTGGCGATTGCTGCTGGCACCAGGATATCACAGTCGATTTCGAACAATTCTTTATTGGTAATCGTATTATCGAAAAGTGTTGTGACTGTCCCGAAGCTGTCGCGACGGTCAAGAAGATAATCGATATCCAAGCCTTCTGGATCATGCAGAGCTCCATACGCATCCGAAATACCGACGACTTTTGCTCCTGCATCATGAAGGAATTTCGCCAAGAAACTTCCCGCGTTGCCGAATCCTTGAATTACGACGCGTGCACCTTTCATGTCAAGTCCGCGTTTTTTCGCCGCTTCATTAATCACGATCGTGACGCCTTGTGCAGTTGCTTTGTCGCGGCCTTGCGAGCCGCCAAGCACAATCGGCTTACCTGTAATGAATCCTGGTGAGTTGAATTCGTCAATCTTGCTGTATTCGTCGAACATCCAGGCCATGATTTGCGAGTTAGTAAATACATCCGGCGCAGGGATGTCCTTGTTCGGCCCGACAATCTGGCTGATGGCACGTACATAGCCACGGCTCAGCTTTTCGATTTCGTGCATGGACATTTCGCGCGGGTCGCAAATGATGCCGCCTTTACCGCCGCCATATGGCAAGTCTACGATTCCGCATTTCAATGTCATCCACATGGAAAGCGCGATAACCTCGTCGCGGTTCACATCAGGGTGAAAGCGAACTCCGCCCTTAGTTGGACCGACAGCATCGTTATGCTGCGCACGGAATCCCGTGAACACTTTGGTTTTCCCATCGTCCATTCGGATCGGGATACGCACTTCCAAGATCCGCATCGGTTCTTTCAGAAGTTCATACATCGAATCTTCGTATCCAAGTTTATCCAATGCAATTTTAATGACATCCTGCGTTGACGTCAACAAGTTCAAGTTTTCAGCCATTGTTTAGTTTCGCCTCTTTGTATTTTAGTAATTACTCGCATCTAGTGTAACATGGCATACTTCCATTTGCCACACCGATTGTTATTTTGTGAACACTTGGTGAATGCGCTCTAGTGCCCAATCTAGCTCTTCTTTCGTGATGATCAATGGCGGTGCAAAACGGATGACTGTGTCATGCGTTTCTTTGCACAAAAGCCCGAGTTCCTTCAGCTGTTCGCAGTAAGGACGCGCAGCTTCAGTCAATTCCATTCCGATAAACAAGCCGCGTCCACGGACTTCTTTGATTACAGGATGGTCGAGTTTTTTCAGTTCATCCATGAAGTAAGTGCCGAGTTCTTGCGAGCGTTCCGTGAGGTTTTCATCTTGGATGACTTGCATGGAAGCAATGGATACGGCGCACGCTAGCGGGTTGCCGCCGAAAGTGGAGCCGTGGGAACCTGGATTGAACACGCCGAGTACTTCATTATCTGCAACGACGCAAGAGATCGGGAATACTCCGCCGCCAAGTGCTTTGCCCAGAATGTACATATCCGGGTCTACGCCTTCCCATTCGCAAGCGAACATTTTGCCGGTACGTGCAAGGCCGCATTGGATTTCGTCAGCGATGAACAAAACGTTGTTTTCGCGGCAAAGTTCGCGCGCTGCTTTCAAGAAACCTTCTGGCGGCATGATAATGCCAGCTTCGCCTTGGATCGGTTCGATGAGGAAGGCTGCAGTGTTTGGCGTAATGGCATTTTTCAATGCGTCTAAATCGCCAAACGGTACGATGTTGATGCCAGGAAGCATCGGGCCGAAGCCTCTGCGGTATTCAGGGTCTGATGAAAGCGACACAGCTGTCATCGTCCGGCCATGGAAGTTGCCTTCGCAAGCAATGATTTCCGCTTTGTTCTCTTCGACGCCTTTTACGTCGTATGCCCAGCGGCGAGCGGCTTTGATAGCTGTTTCTACAGCTTCTGCTCCCGTGTTCATCGGCAAGGCCATTTCTTTGCCTGAAATTTTGCAGATCATTTCGTACCACGGCGCCAATTGGTCGTTATGGAAAGCTCGCGACGTGAGAGTCACGCGGTCGGCCTGGTCTTTCAACGCCTGGATGATTTTCGGATGGCGGTGGCCTTGGTTCACTGCGGAATAGGCAGAGAGCATGTCCATGAATTTGTTGCCTTCCGGATCTGTTACCCATACCCCTTCCGCTTTCGAGATGACGATTGGCAGTGGATGGTAGTTCTTTGCCCCGTACTGTTCTGTTTTTTCAATGATTGACTGTGTTTGTGTCATTCCAAATTCCTCCTTAAATTAAGGCGAGACCCGCTGAGCCTTAGAGACTAATGAAGTATCCCATCTAGCTGAATGCGCTTAACGGTACCTTTTTTAAAAAAAGGCAGACACGGAGTCTGCCTTTTGTGCATCATTATACCATTAAATGAATAATTAAAACATCTCAGAAGTTGTTTGTGCTTGCATGTGAAGAACCAAGTAGTCCGGCCCGCCTGCTTTTGAATCTGTACCGGACATGTTGAATCCGCCGAATGACTGATAACCTACGATTGCGCCTGTGCAGCCACGGTTGAAGTACAAGTTTCCGACGTGGAATTCGTCACGTGCATACTCGAGGTGCTCGCGGTTGTTGGTGATGACGCCACCAGTCAAGCCATATTCTGTGTTGTTGGCGATGTCAATCGCCTCTTTGAAGTCTTTTGCTTTCATCAAGCCGACAACCGGGCCGAAGATCTCTTCCTGCATGATGCGGGCTTGTGGATCCAAGTCAGCGAAAACCGTTGGGTTCACGAAGAATCCTGTTGAATCGTCGCCGTCTCCACCTGCAACTAGGCGGCCTTCGCCTTTGCCGATTTCGATGTAATCCATGATTTTCTTGAAGGAGTTTCCATCGATGACAGGGCCCATGAAGTTCGACTGGTCAACCGTGTTGCCGATCGTCAGTTCATTTGTCAATTCCACAACACGCTCAAGTACTTCGTCGTAGACATCTTCGACGATGACCGCACGTGATCCTGCAGAACATTTCTGGCCGCTGAAGCCGAAAGCAGATTTGACGATGGATTGTGCAGCAAGCTCGAGGTCTGCATTGTTGTCGACAACCATCGTGTTCTTCCCGCCCATTTCAGCGATCAAGCGTTTCATCCAGATTTGGCCTTCGTTTACTTTAGAAGAACGTTCTGCGATGCGCAAGCCGACTTCTTTTGAACCTGTAAATGAAATGAAGCGCGTGTTCGGGTGGTCGACCAAGTAGTCGCCGACTTCAGATCCCGGTCCTGGAATATAGTTGACGACGCCTTTAGGCATGCCCGCCTCTTCCAATACTTCGATGAATTTATAAGCGACAACTGGAGTTGTTGAAGCTGGCTTCAAGAGTACCGTGTTGCCTGCTACCATCGCTGCAACTGTCGTGCCCGCCATGATCGCGAATGCAAAGTTCCACGGAGAGATGACAACGCCGACGCCGAGCGGAATATAGTCGTAGCGGTTGTATTCGCCAGGGCGGCTTTCCATTGGCATGCCGTCTTTTAGGCGCAGCATTTGGCGGCCGTAGTATTCTAGGAAATCGATTGCTTCTGCAGTATCTGCATCTGCTTCATTCCATGGCTTGCCAGCTTCTTTTGTGAGTAGTGCCGAGAATTCGTGCTTGCGGCGGCGAATGATCGCTGCTGCTCTGAACAAGACATCAGCACGCACTTCAGGTTTCACTTTTTTCCATGTTTTGAATGCAGCGTCCGCTTCTTGCATGGCTTTTTCTGCGAGCTCTTTATTTGATTTGGAGACGCGCCCAACGATTTCTTCTTTATCCGCCGGATTGAATGAAACGATTTTGTCTTCAGTCGTTACGCGTTCTCCGCCGATGATCAACGGGTAATCCTGGCCGAGGTATCCTTCAACCGTTTTCAGGCCTTCCAAGTATGCATTGCGATTCTCCTCGATCGAGAAATCTGTGAATGGTTCATGTTTGTAGGGAATCATTGGGAATCCTCCTTATAATTGAGCGAGCGCAAAAAAAATTTGCACTCTTAATCTGTTTCCACTTATAATAATGCAAAAGATTATTGCGTTTTTCAAGTATTTTAATCTAAAAAGTCAAAATAATTTTGAGGTGATGGCCATGAACGATGCGCAAATAGACTTGGCCCCTTTTTACAAATTCGCTGGAGATCATGTGGCTGTAGGGATACACGCCATCGACAGCAAAGGGAAAACCATTTTATACAATCGCAAGATGCGGGAAATCGAAGGCTTCGATTTCCAGGAATTAACCGACCGGTCGCTTTTGGAGATGTTCCGTTTTGACCAAACACAGAGCACCTTGCTGCAAGTTCTGACGAGCGGCACGCCGATATTGAACATCAAGCAAACGTACTGGAACCGGAAAGGGCAAGAGATAACTACCATCAATGATAGTTATCCGGTTTTCGAAAAAGGTGTGCTAATCGGGGCAATCGAGCTCGCGCGGGATGTGACGACCTTGGAGCGGGTCATTTACCAACCATTGAAAAAGTACGAGGAACCGATTACGTTCGCGAGCTTGACCGCCGTATCCGCGAGCATGAAAAATATCATTGCCCGTGCAGAAAAAGCCGCAGCCGCGAAACTGCCGGTGTTATTGGTTGGTGAATCCGGTACCGGAAAAGAGCTGCTTGCAGAAGCCATCCATTCCGCCCATGCTTCCGAGCTTCCGATGCATATTTTGTATTGCCACGGCACCGATAGCCGTTTGATTGATGAATTGGATAAGGAAATCGAACGCATGCAGCACGGCACGATTTATTGTGAGCGCATCGACCTGTTGCCGCGCGCCTTGCAGATCCAATTGCTTGAAGTCGTCGAACGGCATGCGGCAGGCGATTGTTATTTTGTGGCAAGCGTCGGGGATGATCCGGTCGAATTGATTTCATCCAATACATTGGTGAAAGACTTGTATTATTTTTTCTCGGCGATGACCATCATAGTCGAGCCGCTGCGCCGCAGGAAAGAAGACATTCTGCCGTTTGTCGACGATTATTTCTCCCGTCACCGGATGAACGTCGGATCGGTCATTCGCTCCTTGTCGGATGAAGTGGAGAAGTTATTCCTCAGCTACGACTGGCCGGGGAACTTGAAAGAACTCGAATTGCTATTGGATGAAATCACATCACTCGTCACGACACAGGAAGTGGTGACGGCTTCTATGCTGCCGCATCATTTCAAGTTGAAAACGCAAAGCGGCTCATTGCAACCTGAAGATTTCCTGGTCCGCTCCGACAAGGATCTACTGCCGCTGGAAGAGTACTTGCAAGAAGCGGAAATGTATTATTTGGAAAAGGCGATGGACCTTTTTGGGGGTAATGTGACAAAAGCCGCCCAGGCACTCGGCATGAGCCGCCAGAACCTTCAATACCGGCTGCGGAAAATCAAAAAAAACGCCCAATCGACGTAATGTCGATTGGGCGTTTTACTGCTGTCTTATTGGCCAGAACGTTTGATCCATTCCTGCATTTTGTCTTTCAATGTGTTAAAGCCTTCAGAGTCGCTCTCGTTTACATGAGACTGAAGAGATTGACGCGGCTTTTCACTTTTTTGAGCTGCCGGCGGCTGTTCTTGCAAGGCACGGATCGACAAGCTGATTTTTTTCGATTTATCATCGACGTCCAATACTTTCACGTCTACTTCCTGTCCAACAGACAAGTATTCGCTGACTTCTTTCACATAACCGTGCGTGATTTCTGAAATGTGGACAAGTCCTTGTGTTTGGTCGTCGAGTGCAACGAATGCACCGTATGGCTGGATTCCTGTTACTTTGCCGGAGACTTTATCCCCTGCTTGATACGTTTTTGTCATAGTTAACCGCTCCTAGTCTTTATCTAAATTACTGTACACCTATTGGCATCTGTATATTATAGCACAGGTTGCGTATAAGAGTAAAATCAGTAACTAGGATACAACTCGAATCGCCAGCCATCGGGTGTTAAAGTCATCTCCAATTGCTCGTACCAGGATTCAGTCCCGTCTGTTTCATAACCGATTTGCAAATTGGCGTCCACTTGGCCGAAGATGTTCAAATCCGTCGCTGCAAACATCATGCTGGTCAAGTTTTCAAATCCAGCCGCTTGGTGGCTACCGGCAAAATTGCGCCAAAAATCCCTGTCCCTCTCTTCAATGCCGGGTTGGAGCAACTCATTGGCGACCGTTGTGTTTTCATTGTCGATTGCGTGCAGCAATGCATGAGCAACGACAAGCGGTGAGGTATCCGCAGGCAGTTTTTCATTGTTCGCGAGTGATTCATAAGCCTCAAAGCCCTCTTGCTGCAGCTCCGGGTTTGGGCCCTGCGAAAATTCCTGCTGCTCATATTGGACCAGCCATGTCTGGTCACGTTCAGTCACCAATGCCGGCTGAAGCGGATTGGACCGGTGGAATCCGATATCCTGCTCTTCATATGCCACTGCCGGCTGGATCATCAATTTTTTGGAGATGCGCTGCGTCATTTCTTGCTGGATTTCAACCCATAGTGCATTCTCCGACAGTTCAGGAATCTGCTCCCAATCAGCCATATACTGTTCCAGGCTTGGCTTGAGTTCGCTGTCCGCTAACAGATGATACATCGTTTCCGGATCTTTTTCGTGATTGGCGTAAAAATAAAGGAAGTAGATGTCCAAGGGCTGCACGCCGGCGAGCAATTTCATGTCATAGGATTGTTTGAAGTGCGCATACAGTTGCTTGACGCGATCGTAATCAAAATCCGCCAAGTCCACCAATTCCGATTCCACTTGAAAATCGCCGTTTGGCAAGGTTTCACTTAACGCTCCTTGCTGTGCCAACTTGAGAATCGCCAGGCTGTCTCCGTATTCCAAATTGTCCAGGGAATCGGATTGCTGCCAGCCGCTATCCTCCATTTCATCAATCACCGGCAGCAGGATCGCCGCTAGTGGATCGAAGGTGGTCAGCATTTTCCAAAGTTTGCGAATTTCAGGTTTGACCACACCGTCTGTATAAATTTCCTGTTCTGCACCTTTGGTGATCTGCCAGACGGTCTGCTCATACATGACTTCGATATCGGCTTTAAGTCCGCTTTCAGTCGGTTCTTCGACCAATAGGTAGATCATTTTGTAGAATTCTTGAGAGAGTTGGACTGGCTCCACCAGCCAGCCCTGCTCATCAAAATAGGGATAAAATGTAAAGAGTTCAATATACATACCCGCAAACGGATGCGTCTGGAATTGAGGAAGCCGCTGCAATGATTCGGTATCCTTGACCAATAAATGCATCCTGTCAGGATCCGCCAGACGGAAGCGCAGCCCGTATTCCCTCCAGGCGGCTAACAATTGTTCCAGTTCAGCTGATGCGCCCGGGATCTCTTCTATTAAAAGCTGCGGCTCGCCGTAATGAGCGGATGCCGCGGGCAATTGATCTTCGTTATTTTTTAAAATGTTTTCTGCAAAGGCCTGCAGTTCGTTTGTTTTCGCGAAATACAACACCATAAACCGGTCCATTTCATCGATTGGCATATGGCCCGATTTTGCCAAGGATTCGGCCATTCCTTTTGGCGTTTCAATCATCCAGATCAACTGTTCCATCTGTTGAGCGAAAAGTTCCGCATCGTCTTTGTGCTGCTGCAGATGGCTGCGGCTGAACAGCTTGTCTTTTGCTTGGTCCGCATCAGCGACGTAGGCAAACTCGGCAAATTCCCCTTCTTCCAACCCGAGGCGTTGTTTCGCATTTTCTCTCACCTCCGCATATTGCTGCTCCGTTTCATCTGCCATTTCCTGTGTCAGCTGACCTTCTGATGCTTCCGATGCAGCAGGCAGACGGAAGCTATCGAAGAAAAAAGAGCTTCCGACTACTCCTGCCAGCAAGGCAATCGATGCCGCGACAAGCCAAATGGCCGGCTTTTTCACTTTCTGGACTGGCTCTTTTTGCCGTTCGTCAGCTGATGCATTTTCTTCAATCGGCGCTTCCCTATCCGGAAGCTTGATCCGCTTAATGGATTTCTCCAGGAATTGCAGTCGCTGCGTTAGTTCTTGAGGGTCCTCTATGGATAATTTTTCTGCTAATTTATGCTTTGCGCTGTCTATTAGTTCCATTAGCTCCCGTTCATCAATGTGAAGCACCTGTGCCGCAAACGATAATTCATAGCCGTTGACCAAATACAGGACGACAGCCATTCGCTCACTAAGCGGTAACGATTGCAGCGCCAAGTGGCTTTCCCGGTCTTCCTGAAAACCAATTGCGCTTCCGTCGTTATGCAGAGCGGGATTCCGCGCCAATTCCGATGCAGCGGCGCGGTAAAGTCTCAACTCTCGATTGCCGCTTTTCCCTTCACTGTCGGCATGATCCTGGACACGCTTGAAAAACGAATTCGTTTTGTCAGCCGCCATGCCGTTCTGGTAGGCAAATCGCCTGAGTTCCTCCGCCAGCTGATTCATTTCCCGGTCTTCGTTTCGAATATTCCCGCTTACTGGATTGCTGTTTTTATCCATCTCCCCATCAGCTCTCTTTCTGGTGAATTTCCTTTTATTTCTATTATACAGAAGAAATTCAATGCATTTTTAAATAATTCTATTTTTTTCTGGAGGGCTCGTGTAAAATAGTGAAATCTAATCGATTTAGGAGGAACCAATTATGAAAGCACGTGAACAATGGACGTCCAAGATCGGTTTCATACTCGCAGCAGCCGGCAGTGCAATCGGCCTCGGGGCGATCTGGAAGTTCCCATACGAAACCGGCGCGAACGGGGGCAGCGTTTTTATTTTGCTGTTCATCTTGAGCACTGTCTTGATCGGTCTGCCGATTCTGCTTGCTGAATTCGTCATTGGGCGCCGCGGACAGGCAGATGCCGTTAGCGGACTCAAAAAACAAGCACCCGGAAAGCCGTGGTATATGATTGGCTGGTCCGGATTTATCTTTTCTTTCTTGATCCTTTCCTTCTACAGCGTAGTCGGCGGCTGGGTGCTATCGTATTTAGTGCGTGCCGTCACTTTGCAGTTGTCGGGACTGGGTGATGCGGATTTCGCCGAGTTGTTCGGCGGCATCATCGGCAATCCATGGGAAGTGCTGATCGCGCAAGCGGCATTCATGGGATTGACCATTTGGATCGTCCAAGGCGGCATTAAGGCCGGTATTGAACGCGCCAGCAAAATCATGATGCCGGCCTTGCTCATCTTCTTCGTCATCTTGATGATTCGTTCATTGACACTCGACGGGGCGATGGAAGGCGTCCGCTTTATGTTCGTGCCTGACTGGTCGTTCTTCAATTTCGAAACGGCACTTGTCGCTCTCGGCCAAGCGTTCTTCTCCTTGAGCGTCGGCGTCGCCGGAATGATCACTTATGCGTCTTATCTGAAGAAATCCGAGAATTTGACGCGTTCTGCAGTCAGTGTTGTGTCGTTGAACATTGTTATTTCCATCATGGCCGGGCTGATCATCTTCCCTGCAGTGTTCGCACTTGATTACTTGCCGGATCAGGGGCCAGGGCTTGTCTTCATCATCTTGCCGGCCATTTTCGACCAATTGTTCATGGGGCAATTCCTGATTATCATTTTCTTCATCCTCTTATTGTTCGCGACCTTGACTTCATCCATCTCGATGCTTGAGATCACCGTCTCGATCGCAGTGAAAAACAAATACGACCGCCGCCCCCGCCTGGCATTCATCATCGGCCTCGCGATCTTTGTTGTCGGCATACCAAGTGCTCTATCGTTCGGCGTCATGAGCAATCCGGTATTCTTCGGTTATACGTTCTTCGACTTTGTCGACATCTTGACGAGCCGCATCGGCTTGCCGCTCGGCGCTTTGTTCATCTCGCTATTTGCTGGATATGTTTTGACCAATAAAAATGCGCACGATGAATTGACGCAGCAACAGGCATGGGTAGAAGTATGGCGCGTGCTTGTGCGCTATGTGGCGCCAATCGCGATTATCGTCGTTTTCATCAACGGCATCATTGACATTTTCTCTTAAGCCCGTTGTTCGAAAAATGCCACAACTCTTTATGCAAGAAAACACTCCCGCGTGGTATGATAGAGCTAGAAGGAAGTCTTTATGAAAAGGAGTGTATGGCTTTGAAAAAAGATTTGCACACCCAATTGAAAATGCTGCGGGAAGAACGCAACCTGTCGCTCGATGACTTGTCTTTAAAGACACGCATCGGCACAGCACGTCTGGAATCCTATGAAAGCGGCGAAGAAGTTCCCTCCGTCCAAACGATCCTTGTGCTTTCGAATGCACTCGAAGTTCCTGCTTCCAACTTGCTTGACGGACTGGAAACAACTAAATAAAAAAGCTTCGGCAATTTGCCGGAGCTTTTTTATTTTCGCTTTTTTCAAATGATGTGTTTCGCTTCATACTTTACGGCGAGCAGCTTATAGGAAACTTCTACGCATTTCTCCAGCGGGATCCATCGCTTGAACGAGGATTCGTATATTCCTTGGATCGCTTTTGCTAAATCTGACGGATGGTCGATATCGTGCAACTTGCCGATGACATCAACCGCTTCTGCTTTGTATTGGCCCATGCCGATCGAGAACGGATCCCAGCCCTCCAGTATCCTTAGCGCTCTTTTATCCATGTCCACCGTATCCATTCGTTTTCACCTATCATTCCTATATCGTTAAAAGCTATAATATCATAGAAACCCAAAAGAAATGAGGAGATTGTTTTGAATTTGTTCGAACAAGTGCATGACCGCAGTAACAGCCGTTCCGTTAAATGGGGGCGGATGGAGTCAGTCTACGGAATCCAGGATGCATCTGGCATTTTGCCGATGTGGGTCGCGGATATGGATTTTCCTGCGCCGCCTCCAGTGACTGACGCTTTGCGCGAACGATTGGAACATCCGATTTTCGGTTACTCCTATATATGCGAGGAATGCAAAACGGCAGCTGCGAACTGGTTGGCTAAGCGCCACAGCTTAATTGTTGAAACGGATTGGATGCTGTTTCATCAAGGCGTCATTCCCGCCATGGCAAGCATCATCGATGTCTTCACCGGCGCCGGGGATCACGTGCTGGTCACGCCGCCTGTTTACCCACCTTTTTTCTCCATCCCTAAAAATTTAGGGCGTGAAGTACTGTATTCCCGACTGATCGAACAAGATGGCGATTATTCGATTGATTGGGCTGATTTCGAAGCCAAGCTCGAAAAAGCCCGTTTGTTCATTTTGTGCAATCCGCATAATCCTGGCGGCAAGTTATGGACTGTGGATGAATTGAAGAAAGTCGTCCAGTTATGCGCACGACATGATGTCTTGGTCCTCTCGGATGAAATCCATAGCGATTTGACCTATACAGGCGAAACCCATACCCCGCTCCTGTCAGTTGCGGGCAGTGAACGAAACCGCATTTTCACGTGTATCGCCCCGACGAAAACTTTCAACTTGGCCGGCATTCAAGCGGCCATGATTGTCGCTGCAGATCCAAAAAAGCGCATGCTTTTGGAACAGCATATGCAAGCACACGGCTCTGGCTCTTTGAATGCTTTTGCGCCTGTTGCATGGAAAGCCGCATATGAACATGGTGAGCCGTGGCTGAACGAATTGCTCGGAGTATTAGCGCACCATATCGATTATGCGGTGGATCGGCTCGAACGGGAAGTCCCCGGCTTGAAGATCCGCAAGCCGCAATCGACTTACTTATTATGGATCGATTACCGGGCGCTCGGCTTCACTGAAGACGAAGTGATGAAACGCTTGCTTGAAAAGGGCAAAGTGGCGCTCGAACCGGGATCGAAATACAGTGAAGCCGGCCGCGGTTTCCTGCGCATGAATATCGCGTGTCCGAGACAGACCTTGGAAGATGGCGTCAGCCGGGTCATCCGCGCACTCCGTTGATGATTTACGATAAACAGACAAAAGCTATCGCTCGAGGCGATAGCTTTTGTCTTATTGCTCAATGATTTCAATCGATTCGATGACGATGTCTTCAAGCGGTTTGTCTTGCGCCCCTTTTTCGACTGAAGCGATTTTGTCGACGACGTCCATCCCTTCATCGACCTGCCCAAAGACGGTATGCATCCCATCCAGCCAAGGCGTCCCGCCCATTTCTTCGTATGCGGAAGTGATTTCCTCTGGATAATCGGAGGCGCTGCCTTCTTTTATTTCTTTTGCCTGTACAATAAAGAATTGGCTGCCGTTCGTTCCCGGCCCGGCATTTGCCATTGACAAAGCGCCCCGGAAATTGAATAGCTGATCGCTGAATTCATCTTCGAACGGCTCGCCGTAAATGCTTTCGCCACCGCTTCCTGTGCCGGTCGGGTCACCGCCCTGCAACATGAAGCCTTCAATGACGCGGTGGAAAATGACGCCGTCGTAATAACCGGATTCCGCATGCCCGAGGAAATTCTCTACCGCTTTTGGTGCGATTTCCGGGAATAGCCGGATGCGGATCGTGCCTTCTGATGTATTCATATCCACAATCGTTTCTTCCGTTATGCCTGGTTCAAGCTGCGGATAGCCTTGCACTTCTTCTGTTGGAGCAGGCTCCGTGCCGCCTGTCTCTTGTTGTTCTCCCGAGCTTCCGCAAGCTGTTAGCGCAATTGCAGAGACCATGAGCATTGCTGACCATAAACTTTTTTTCATTTCGTTTCACCCCGCTTTATTCTAGCATAGAATAATTCAGAATACAGCGGTAATTTATTCTGCTTTTTTCGGGTAACGAACTATAATATAATATAGGAAGAGTTTTGGTTTTCAGAAAGAAGGGGTTCCAACTGGATACTCAAAAAAGAAATTTCTACATCATCATGTTCACCAATTTCCTGGTCGCCGGCAGCACGACGATGATTATGCCGTTTTTGTCGCTGTACATCGAATCACTCGGCAATTTTTCCGATGAATATGTCCAGCGCTGGTCGGGGCTGGTATTTGGCGTGACCTTCGTCGCCGCGTTGTTCATGTCGCCGGTGTGGGGGCGCATTGCAGACAAATACGGCTTCAAGCCGATCTTGATCATCAACGGCTTCGGGATTGCCACCAGCATCTTTTTGATGGGGACGGCTGACTCCGTTCTTGGCTTGTTTATGATCCGCCTATTCATGGGCATCGTCACGGGCTTTATCCCGACCTCGCTCGCATTCGTCAGTTCCCAGACATCCAAGGAGACGGCCGGCAAAACGCTGGGCACGCTTCAAATGGGAAGCGTGTCGGGCACTTTGTTCGGGCCGGTGCTCGGCGGCTTGATGGCCGATGCGTTCGGCTTTACTTACACGTTCCTCATCACCGCTACGATTATCGGCATCGCCGCATTGTTTGTCGTCTTCGGGCTCCAAGAAATCCGCAAGCCGAAACGAAAAGATGCCCATGTCTATGCGCGCAGCACAGTCATCCAGGGCATCCTGCACCACCGCTTGCTGCTGAATGTCATGATCATCACGGCATTGATCCAAATCGGCAATTTCAGCATCCAGCCCTTATTGTCTTTGTATGTGGCGGAATTGACTGAAGGCACCGCGCAAGTGGCCTTTCTCGCAGGGGTCACCTTCAGCGCGACGGGCGTCGGCAATTTGCTGTTCGCTAGGCTCTGGGGGCGGCTCGGGGACTCGGTCGGTTACGAAAAGATTCTCGGCTTGCTGTTGCTGCTCGCGTTCTTGTTCATCATTCCGCAAGCTTTCGTCACCGAACTGTGGCAGCTCATCATCCTGCGCTTGTTCTTCGGGGTAGCGGTCGGCGGCATGATTCCGACAACGACTGCCTTGATGCGCCGCGAAGCACCGATTGACATCCAAGGGGAAGTGATAGGCTATAACACGAGCTTCCGCTTTCTCGGCAATATCGTCGGCCCGATGTTCGGCGGCATTGTCAGCGGGTTTATCGGAATTTCTTCCGTCTTTATCGTTACGGGATCATTATTCGTTTTCGCTTTCGTGTTCCTCTGGTATACGAAAAAACAGCCGGAACAGGATTTCGAAGATGTGCTCTTGGAACAGGAATTGAAACATTCCTAAATGCTGTAAAAAAAGAATCGGCTGAGAGAAGAACGCTTTCCTCAGCCGCTTCTTTTTTATGCCCTTTTTAAATTCGCAATAGTCAGATTACCGAGTTTCTTCCTATTACAAAATGCAAGAAATCTTCATGCTCCTCCTGTTCGCCGCGAGGGTGTGCGGTGCAAAACCGCTCCCAATGCGTTATACTTTTTAATTAGAAACTCATCACGTACCACTTTGGAAGGAGGATTCATTTGTCTCTTGTATTTCTGATTTTCATACCGATCCTTGCAGCGCTGTTTATTCCGCTGCTATTCAAACGACTCGGCCAGATCCATACAGGCTGGTTCGTTTTGCTGGTTCCGGCAGCGCTGTTCTTATACTACGCCACCCGCCTTCCCTCAGTTATGGAAGGTGGCACTTACGTATCTGAACTTTCCTGGATCCCTTCCCTCGATATTGCCTTTGTCGCATACCTCGATGGGTTGAGTTTATTGTTCACCTTGCTGATCACCGGAATCGGCGCGCTTGTCGTGCTTTACTCGATTTTCTATTTGGACAAGCACCGCGAACAACTACATAATTTCTATGTATATCTATTGATCTTCATGAGCGCCATGCTTGGTGTCGTGCAATCGGATCATCTGATTACGCTGTACTTGTTCTGGGAATTGACGTCGATCTCCTCATTCCTGTTGATCGCCTATTGGTATACGCGTGACCGCTCCAGATTCGGCGCATTGAAGTCGATGATGATCACCGTCTTCGGCGGTTTGATGATGCTTGGGGGATTTGTGTTGCTCAGCATCATGGGCGGCACGTATTCGATCCGCGAGTTGATCGCCCAGGCACCGGAACTCGCTCAGCACGACTTCTTCATCTGGGCATTGGTCCTCGTGCTGCTCGGCGCCTTTACGAAATCAGCACAGTTTCCGTTCTACATCTGGCTGCCGGATGCGATGGAAGCGCCGACGCCTGTCAGCGCCTATCTCCACTCCGCAACGATGGTCAAGGCCGGCATTTATTTGGTCGCCCGCTTGACTCCTGTTTTCGCCCTGTCTGAAGTGTGGATGTGGCTAGTCGCCGGGGTCGGATTGTTCACGATGGTGTGGGCGTCGTTCTTCGCCTTGAAGCAAAAAGACCTGAAGGGGATCCTGGCTTTCTCGACCGTCTCCCAGCTTGGGCTGATCATGTCCTTGCTCGGTGTCGCCGCAGCCGCCTATCACGTAGAAGGCGCTGCCGATACTTATCTCAAATACGCAGCGTTCGCGGCGGTTTTCCATTTGATTAACCACGCGACCTTCAAAGGAAGCCTGTTCATGATCGCGGGCATCGTCGACCATGAAACCGGGACGCGCGATATCCGCAAACTCGGCGGTTTGATGAGTTTGATGCCGGTCAGTTTTACCGTCGCGTTGATCGGCTCCTTGTCGATGGCGGGCCTTCCGCCTTTCAACGGATTCCTCAGTAAAGAAATGTTCTTGACGGCGATGCTGTCGCTGCAGGAATTCAATCTGTTCTCAATGGACGTCTGGTGGGTCTTGTTCCCGATTATCGCTTGGGTCGGCTCGGTCTTCACGTTCATTTATAGCTTGTATTTCGTATTCCATACCTTTGCGGGCAAACATCAGCCGGATCAATTGCCGAAACAAGCGCATGAAGCGCCGATCGGCATGCTTATTTCACCGGTCTTCCTTGCCGCATTGGTCGTAATCATTTTCTTCATCCCGAACTTGATCGGGGATTGGCTTGTGAAACCGGCCGTGGCCGCCATCCAGCCGTTCCTTTATGATTCCCCGCAGAATGTGGACATCCACGTTTCGGCTTGGCACGGATTCAATACAGAGTTGTTCATGACGCTCGGTATTTTTGCGATCGGCGGTTTGATGTTCTGGACGCTGCGCAAATGGCAGCATCTCTACGACCTGTATCCTGATGCCATTTCATTGAATCGCCTTTATGATGAAATGATGCTGCTCAGCGACGGAGGGGCCAACCGCTTTTCTAAATTGTATATGACAGGCTTCATCCGCACCTACCTGGTGTATATGTTCAGCTTTATGACGTTTATCGTTTTATTGACTTTGTTCCTGAATGAAGCATTCCAGGTTAATTTCAATAATCTGGCGCCTATCGGCATCTACGAAATTGTCATCCTGTTGGCATTGGTCGGCGCAACTTTGACTATACTTGGCTCCAAATCACGCTTGACCGCCATTATCGCGCTTGGTGCTGTCGGTTATTCTGTAGCTTTGCTGTTCGTCATTTTCCGCGCCCCTGACTTGGCATTGACGCAACTCGTCATCGAAACCATCTCGGTCGCTTTGTTCTTGCTGGCGTTTTACCATTTGCCACAGATCAGCCGCAAGGAAGAGCGCATGAAATTCCGTTTCGGCAATGCACTCGTCGCACTTGGCGTCGGCGTCACGATGACCTTGGTCGCCTTGTCGGCCCATTCACAGAAAGCTATGCCTTCGATTTCCGAGTTTTATAAGGAAACCGTATATAAAGAAGCTGGCGGCGGGAATATCGTCAACGTCATTCTCGTCGATTACCGCGGCTTCGATACTTTGTTCGAGATCGCAGTGCTCGGCATTGCGGGCATCGGAATTATTACGATGATCCGCCTTCGACTCACGAAAAAGGAGGGTCAGCATGAGAACAAATGATGTCATGCTTCAAACCGCCACGAAAGTGGTGACCTTCATCATCCTGATGTTTGCTGTCCATATTTTCTTCGCAGGGCATTATACCCCCGGCGGAGGCTTTGTAGGAGGGCTGCTGACGACAAGCGCAATAGTCTTACTGATGCTGGCATTCGATATCCCTACCGTGAATAAGGTCTTGCCAATCAATTACGTTGTCTTGACTGCTTTCGGGTTATTGATTGCGATTGCGACAGCAGCTGCTTCCATCTTTTTTGATGTACCATTCTTTACCCATGCCTATGATTATTTCGATTTGCCGCTGTTCGGCGAAACGTCCCTGCACTCGGCATTGTTGTTCGATATAGGCGTCTATTTGGTTGTTGTAGGAGTAACGATGACCATTATTCAAACGATTGGAGAGGATGAATAATGGAAATAGTCATGTCGGTTGCCATCGGCTTATTGTTCATGGCGGCTGTATATTTAATGCTATCGAAAAGTTTGATCCGTATTATCATAGGCACAGGCCTCTTGAGCCACGGCGCCCACTTGCTGCTGTTGACCATGGGCGGGCTCGGTGGATCAGCTCCCCCGGTCGTGGCTGACGGCGTCACTGCAGCTGATTATGCCGACCCACTGCCGCAAGCGCTGATTTTGACAGCAATCGTCATTTCCTTCGCTGTCACATCGTTCTTTCTTGTCCTGGCCTACCGCGCCTATCAGGAACTTGGGACAGACAATATGGAGCTATTGAGAGGTACAGAAGATTATGAGTAACTTAGCGCTATTCCCTATTGTTGTCCCTTTGATTTTTGCGACTATTTTAATGCTCTTCCCGAAAAGGTTGCATCTGCAACGCTTGGTCTCAATCATCGGTGTTTTTGCGACACTCGCTGTCACCATCTGGCTCATGGCCAAAGTTTCATCCGATGGGGTCCAAGCAGTTACACTCGGGAGCTGGCCGGCACCGTTTGGCATTTCGATGGTTTCGGACATGCTATCCGTACTGTTGGTGTTGAGCTCTACAATTGTTACATTGTTTGTGCTTTTCTTCAGCATTCCAACTATCGGAGTGAAACGCGAAGTTTCGTTTTACTACCCTGCCGTGCTGTTTTTGATGACTGGAGTCAACGGTGCCTTTACGACAGGCGATATTTTTAATTTATTCGTCTTTATCGAAGTGCTCTTGATGGCCTCGTATGCGTTGATCGTCCACGGCGGAGAAAAACCGCAGCTGCGCGAATCAATCAAATATTTGCTGGTGAATATCATTTCATCCGCCCTGTTCGTCTCAGCAGTAGCTTATTTGTATTCGGTCACAGGAACGCTCAATATGGCTGATTTGGCTGTCAAGATTCCTGAAATCGAAGCTGTCGGCATCTTGACGGTCATTGCCGTCCTGTTCCTGGTCGTCTTTGGTTTTAAAGCGGCGATTTTCCCGCTTTACTTCTGGCTGCCAGGTTCCTATTTCGCACCGCCCATGGCGATTCTCGCCTTGTTCGGCGCCTTGCTGACGAAAGTCGGCGTCTACGCCATCATGAGGACATACACGCTGTTCTTCACGATGAATACCGGATTTACGCACGAATTACTGGCGATTATCGCAATTTTGACGATCCTTGCAGGCTGTGTCGGTGCCCTGGCGTATTTTGATGTGAAAAAGATCATCATCTACAACATCATCATCGCAGTCGGCGTCATCTTGTTCGGTATCTCGCAAATGAACGCAGCGGGTGTCGAAGGTTCCATTTTCTATCTGGTGCACGATATGCTCATCAAAGCGGCGCTGTTCCTTCTGGTCGGCATCTTGACCGTCATTTTCGGAACCAGTGATTTGCGCAAGATGGGCGGTTTGATCAAGAGCTACCCGCTCTTTGGCTGGACCTTCCTCGTTGCGGCATTCGGCCTCGCCGGAATCCCCCCGCTCAGCGGCTTCCCCGGCAAATTGCTGATCGTCCAAGGCGGCTTTGAAGGCACCCATTTCTGGGGCAGCCTCGTAATACTTGCGACCAGTTTGCTCGTGTTGCTCAGCGTCGTGCGGATTTTCATTTACGCATTCTGGGGAGAACCTGCCAAGATTGTTACAATCGATCGAAAACATTATCTGTCGATGTTTGTCCCGACAGCTATACTCGTCGCCTTGACTGTATTCCTTGGCGCCGGTGCGGAACTCTTCATGCCGTTCATTTCGGACGCAGGTGAAGTGCTGCTGAATCCATCGCTCTATATTGATGCGGTATTAAAGGAGTAGGTCACTATGTCTTTACAAGTTCTATTGAATTTCTTTTTGGCGCTCGTCTGGATGTTCATGACCGTGTCGTTCACTCCTTCCGGATTCGTCATCGGCTTCTTGGTCGGCCTCGGTGTCATTATCCTGATGCGCCGTTTTTTCTCAAAACGCTTGTATATTCTTCGCGTATGGGCGTTGATCTCTTTGTTCCTATTGTTCCTTCGTGAACTGTTCATGTCGAGCATCCAGGTTCTTTCCATCGTCATCCGCCCGAACATGAACATCAAACCAGCCATTTTTGAAATGGAAACGGAACTCAGCAACGACTGGCAAGTAACTTTGCTGTCCGCGCTGATTACGTTAACGCCCGGCACCTTGGTCATCGGCATTTCCGAAGACCAGAAACGCCTGTACATCCATGCCTTGGATTTCCAAGACATCGATTCGGCCGTGTCATCCATCAAGAATACATTTGAACGGGCAATACTGGAGGTGAGCCGGTCATGATACTGTTTTATTGGATCGCTTTGATGATCGTCAGTTTTTCTTTCGCTGGCCTTCTATTCCGCCTCGTTAAGGGCCCGACAGTTGCAGACCGCGTCGTCGCACTCGATGCAATCGGCGTGACACTCGTGTCGATCGTCGCTTTGTTATCCTTGATCATTGAGACGGAATTTTTCCTGGAGGTCATTTTGCTGATGAGCATCCTGTCCTTTATCGGAACGGCCGCCTTTGCGAAATTCCTGGAGAGAGGGGAGATTTTCGATCGAGATCCTCGTTGATATCCTAATCATCCTTTTAATCGGCACTGGCGTCCTGTTTAGCGCCGTCACCGCCCTCGGGCTCATCAGGCTCCCGGATGTCTACACACGGACACACGCAGCCTCTAAGAGCTCGACACTCGGTGTATTATCGATCCTGCTCGGCACCTTCGTCCATTTTTGGTTTAATGAAGGCATATTCAATACGCAGATGGTCATTGCCATCGCGTTCTTGTTCATCACGCAGCCCGTCGCTGGTCATTTGATCGGCCGTGCCGCTTATATGACGGGCATCAAAGTCGCGGAAGAAACTGTACGCGACGATATGGGCCCAGCAATTGAAAAACGCAAAAACAACCAGCAGGAAGAATTGGAAAACGAATAAAAAAACTGCAGCCGATTTGGCTGCAGTTTTTTTATTCCTTATTGCCCAACTTCTCCACAAATAACGCAAGTGTTCGCACCATGGCGCCCGTACCTCCTGCAGGGCCCAAATCATGCGCCGCATCCGCGTGTGAAGTTCCGGCGATATCCAGATGGATCCACGGCGTGTCGCCGACAAACTCGCCGACAAAGCCTCCGCCGAAAATCATATGGCCGTCGCGTCCGGGTGAATTGTTCAAGTCGGCGACATCGCTTTTGCGCAGCCGCTTTTTGTCGTTTTCAGTGAGCGGCAATTGCCAGATGAACTCGCTCGTTTTTTTCGAGACGTCCAGCAGTTTTCCGTAAAACGCGTCATCGTTCGTCAACGCGCCCGTTTTGTCTTTGCCGAGTGCGACAATGACACCGCCTGTCAACGTCGCCACATCCACCACTTGGCTTGCACCGAGCTGTTTCGCATATGTCACGGCATCCGCCAATACCAAACGCCCTTCTGCGTCGGTATTGAGGATTTCAATGGTCTTGCCGCTCATCGACGTGATGACATCATCCGGCTTGAAGGCATTGCCTGACACCATGTTGTCTGTGGATGCAATGACAGCGACCACGTCTTTAGCCGGCTTCAACTCTCCGATGATACGCATTGCGCCGAGCACAGTCGCAGCTCCGCCCATATCGCCTTTCATGCCGACGATGCCGTCTTTTGGCTTGAGGGAATAACCACCCGTGTCGAAGGTGATGCCTTTACCGACGAGTGCAAGCGGTGCTTCGAAAGTGTCGGTCGCTTTGTATTTCATGACGATCAAACGTGGTTCTTCAACAGATCCTTGGTTGACCGCAAGCAGCGCGCCCATGCCGAGCTCTTCGATTTCACTGCGCCCAAGGATATCCGTTTCAAACCCGTAAGCTTCGCTAAGCTCTTGTGCGTATTCCGCCATCGCTGTCGCTGTCAGGACATTCGCTGGCATATTGACGAGCGTTCTTGCTTCGTTGACTGCCTCCGCATGGACTGTGCCGACGAATGCGGCATGGCGGATGGCATCTGCCGGCTGGCCGGTCAAAAAGCTCAGCGATTCCAGACGGTGATCCACTTCATTCGAACCGGTTTTGTAATCGGCGAAGCGGTAAGCGCCCATCTGGATGCCTTCTGCCGCCACATGCGCGACTTGCTCGCCACTTACTTCCTCATTTTCGAAAGAGGCTGTGTAGATAGCGGCATGGCGGATTTTTTCCTTGACCAATTGTTTACCGGCTATGCCGAATAGAGCGCGCAAATCTTCTTCCGTCAGTTTTTTGCGGTCGCCGATCCCGACGAATAAAACACGCGGGATATCGCCTTTTAAGGTAGGATAAATGCTCAGCGATTTCGAATCGAATGACAAACCGCTTTTGATCCAGCCGGAAAGGCGCCCATCAAAGCGCTTCTCCAACGCTTCCCATCCTTCCGCGTTCTCAGGGTGGCGGCTCAAGCCGACGATTAGAATTTCTGCTTCGTTCTGTTCTGTAGGTTTCAAGACATTGATTTCCATACGTATCCTCCTTTTAACTGCATATCCAGTGTAACATTACTTCGGCTTCCGTAATAGCAGGATGAAGCGCGTGCTGCCAGAGCCATATGGTATACTTTCTGTACGGAATTTAAGTGGAAGGGGCTGCTTGCCAAATGGAACTCTTATCCAATACGCCATTGATGATTGCGTTGTTTGCGATTTTTTTCGCCCAATTTGTTAAAATTCCCATTCAATACGCGGTTACCCGGGAATTGAGTTGGGGACTTTTCACCTCAACTGGCGGAATGCCGAGTTCTCATTCTGCCGCAGTGACATCACTGACAACCGCGGTCGCTTATGAGGCAGGCATTTCATCCACGGTATTCGCGGTGTCCGCCTTGTTTGCGGTGATCACCATGTATGATGCAACCGGTGTCCGGTTCCAGGCAGGCCAACAAGCATTGACGATCAACCGCTTGCGCCAGGATTTAAATAATTTCATGGAAGAAACCCGTAAATGGCCCACGAAAAAAGAAGAAGAGAAAATCGAGGAACTCAAGACACTGCTCGGCCATAAACCGAGTGAAGTATTCATGGGGGCATTAACAGGAATCGCGCTGTCCGTCGTTTTCTACAGCATGCTCTAGAAAAAAGCCGGTCCGCAATTGCGGACCGGCTTCTTTACAAGCGGAATCAAAACATTTGATACCCCATCTTGCGCAATATTTTCATGACGATTCCAGAAGTGACTGCCCCGAGAAAACCGGCTGTCAGGACCGCAATGTCACTGCCCGTCAACGAACGGACCGTTTCCCCGAGCATCGCAAAAGACTCGCCTGGGGCCGTAAAATAATCGAATACGCCGACATCGTCAATGACGAGCAGGATGACAACCGGATATACGACCGCCATCAGCCACGTCATGCGCAGCAGCATGTTCAGCAAAAAGCCGATGCCGAAAAACATCACATAAAAAAGCAAGATGGAAATGATCAATTGGACAATGGTAAATGAACTGTTCATGGACTCTAACCTCCGTTATTCCTTTCCTCAGTTTACCCGAAAGCCAAAGCCCTTTCAATGTGGAGGAACAGTATTCATGACTTTGTCACAGAAGCCCCGGCCATATAAAAAAGAGCAGCTATCGCAGCTGCTCTTTCGTATTTTTACAGTTTATTTGTTTTTACCGGACCCTGAACAGCAGGAGCACGTTTCGGAGCCGCCCAACCGTAATTGGAAATATCCTTGGCCCGCGCAGTATGGGCAATGGTTGCCAGTTGTTCTTTTCTTGAAGACTGTCATTCGAAACACCTCCTCTGTTGTTTTTAATATTCTGATAATTGGTAATATATCACGTATCGCTGAACGCTGCAAATAAAAAAGGGCGATTGTAAACGGATACAAACGCCTTTATCTTCATTATTCTCTTTTATTCTCAATCATCCTTACTTTTTCGAAATAATCTGTTTATTAATATCGATTTTTTTACTTATGCCGGAAAAACAATTTGTAATCGGTGTAGCCAAAAATATGGCCAGGGTCGACGTCTTCGATTGGCTCGAATCCTTCCTCTACTATGTACGAAGCCATTTCATGGAGCATAACCGAGGCATCTTCATCTTCCGACAAGTCTTCAGGAGAGCGCCAGGCGGCTTCGTAGAGCTCTTCTTGCTGGGCCAGGATAACTTGCTCATCTTCAAGCGGGCGCAGCAAGAATACCGCCATATTGTCGCTAATCCTTCCCTTGATGACCCCGGAGCGGAAACCGATCATGCCAAGCAAGACGCAGTCGATCCCCGTTTCCTCTTTCACTTCCCTCAACGCCGCTTGGTCGATCGTTTCGTCTTTTTCAACAAACCCTGCAGGCAGCGACCATTTTCCGTGCAACCCGCCGTATCGCTTCTTGACGACGAGCCATTCGTTTCGTTGGTTTACGACCAGCCCGGCAGCGCCGAGCCAGACATCTCCCCTTTTGTTTCTTGACATGGCTGCCACTCCCTTCACTATGTGAAAAAAAGCCCCCCGCACTGGGAGGCTTTCATTTTTATAGTACGTTGAATTTACCTTTTTTCAAGACAAGGCCAGGCCCGCCGATCATGTACAAAGCACGGTTGTCGATCATTTTCTTCATGAACGATGCGCGTTTGCCTGTCACTTTCTTGCCGAAGACAACGCCGATCGCATCTTCATCGCCAAGAGAGCAGACGGTTCCTTTCAAGTCAGGAACGAATTCTTCTGTCGAGCCGTCACCTGCAAGCGCTTTGATGTTCTTGGCAATGCGCTCGCCTTGCTGCATCGCAATCTGTGCAGTTGGCGGGTATGGGCGGTTCGTTTCTTCGTTGATCATCAATGCGCAGTCGCCAACGATGAATACATCAGAATAGCCTGGTGCACGCATGTCTTTTTCGACTTTAATACGCGCGCGCATGCTTTCGATCGATGTTTCTTCAATCAAGCGGTTGCCGCGGACACCAGCTGCCCAAACGACTGTGCCGGCATGGATGAATTCGAACTCATCATCGTTCTTCTTGATCTTCACGCCTTCAGGAGTCGCTTCGACGACAGGCGTGCCGATGGAGAATTCAATGCCTTTCGCTTGAAGATGGCCGACTGCATAGTCTACCAATTCAGGATCGAATCCTGGCAAGACCATCGGTGCAGCTTCTACACAGATAACGCGGACTTTTTCACGCGGCACATCGAACTCTTTGCAAAGTTCCGGCACGCGATTTGCAAGTTCCCCTAGGAATTCAATTCCTGTAAAGCCAGCTCCGCCGACAACAATCGTCAAGCGGCTGTCGTTCTTCACTTCTTCCGTGGACCATGTCGCAAATTGGAATTCGATATGCTCGCGGATATAACGCGCAGCTTTTACATTGGCGATCGACAACGCATATGTGTCGAGTCCTTCGATTCCAAAAGTTTCCCCTTCAAAGCCAAGGCCGATGACAAGGTAATCGTATGTGAATTCCCCATTGTCAGTCGAAACTTTCTTGCTGTCTACGTCGATGCCTTCGACAGTGGCTTGAACAAAGTTCACTTTGCCAGTATCGATGACGTCTGTGATGTCGTAGCGCACTTGTTCCGGAAGCAATGTTCCTGCTGCTGCTTCATGAAGCCAAGTGCTTTCGTAATGATATTCGTTTTTGTTGATGAGCGTAATGTCCGCAGCGTCTGTCCCAAATTCTTTTTGCAGATTCACTACAGTGGTCAATCCACCATAGCCTGCACCTAATACTAATATTGACGGTCTTTTCAACACAATCGCAACCACCTTCAAGTCATTTTATGTACCGGAAATAATGAAACAGATTCCAGTAAACACCTATCCTCTATATTAGCCCTTTTGCAAATGCTTTTCAACAGTTGAATGCCCTTACACGAGATGCGTAACAAAAGCGAAAATTAAAAAAACCCGCTTTTGTCACAAAGCGGGTTTTTGCATCAGCAGTTTTCAGGCGTTCCGGCTTTTTTCGCAGTGCGGAAACTCGTACCGCAGCCGCATGAGGCAATAGCGTTCGGGTTATCGATGGTGAATCCGCCGCCCATCAAGGATTGCTTATAATCCACTATGGTGCCTTGTAAGATCGGCGCATCTTCTTTATTGATCAAGATGCGGATGCCGTGCTGTTCGTATTGATCGTCCGTTTCTGCCGCTTCCGGCTCGAAACCCATGCCATATGTCAGGCCGCTGCAACCGCCGCCTTTTACAGCCACGCGCAGGTAAGAACCTTCCTCTTCATTATGGCGCATCATTTCCTTCACTTGGAAAGAAGCGGCTTCTGTAATTTCTACAACTTGTGTCATCTACGTTCACCCTTTCTTTTCCATTTTGCCGCCCGTATGGCGGACATAAAAAGGGACCTGCAAAAGGCCCCTGGATATTAAAAGACTTGTTCTACTTCAACGACTCCAGGAACTTCCTCGACAAGCGCGCGTTCGATGCCCGCTTTCAACGTGATTGTTGAACTTGGGCAGCTGCCGCAAGCACCGAGTAAGCGGAGCTTCACGATACCGTCCTCTACATCCACCAATTCACAGTCTCCCCCGTCGCGCAAAAGGAATGGCCGCAATTTATCTAAGACTTCCATTACTTGATCTTCCATCATAGCTTCAGTCATTTCTATCGACTCCTTTCATTACAATCATTATAATGTGAATAAGCACAAAAAGCCAATAATGAATTTCCAGGAGGCCAATATCCATGACAAAAATTCCGAACATCGAGGTTTACGGTACCGACCAGATCTGCGCCAGCTGTGTAAATGCCCCATCATCCAAGGATACTTACGAATGGCTTGAAGCGGCCATCTCACGAAAATACAAAGACCAGCCATTTTCAATAAGCTATATCGATATTGAGAAACCGCTGCAAGATGCAAAGCAGCAAGAGTACGCGGAGCGTATCTTGGAAGATGAATTTTTCTACCCGCTCGTCCTCGTCGAAGGAGAAGTGGTCGGTGAAGGCTATATTCAATTAAAGCCTGTCTACCAAGAGCTCGAGAAACACGGTTTTATGGCTGCTGAATAAATAAAAAAAGCGCTCCGGGGAGCTTTTTTTTCAGGCTGTTGAGAAACCTCGGCAGCTTTTTTGCGTTTCGCTCCAGCCGGACGCTTTCCGCGGGCACGGCCTCAGCCGCTTCGTCGCTCGCGCTCCTGCAGGGTCTTCGGCTCGCGGTGTCCCCGCAGGAGTCGCCGGCTTCCGCTTCACTGATATCGAGTCATTTTCCTCAAAAAGATTTACGAATAATACTATATGTTTAATTTACAAAAAAATCCTGTGTTTAAAAATGAAACTGATATCTTCGTACTAAAAAAGCGCTCAGGGGAGCGCTTTTTTCTTTACCCATTATGCCATTTGTACATCCACAAGACGCCCGATTTCATCAAACGAGCAATGCGCCCGGTGACGGTGCGGTCTGCGAGGTAGGCAAAACCTTGTTTTTTCCCGAGCGAGCCGAGGAAGCCTTTTAGCTTGATCTCCGGCATCGTCTCAGGCAAGGCCTCGCCTTTCCATTTCATGCGCAACACTTTGACGATCTGTTCGGCTTGTTCTTCCGCCAGCTGTGCAGAAGGCGCCATCGGAAGTGCCGCACAGTCGCCAACAACATAGACATTCTCGTCGTTCGGCAATTGGTGGTATTGATTGATGATGACGCGCCCGCTGCTGTCGCTTTCCAGATTCAAGTCGCGCACCGGCTTGACTGGCTGGATGCCTGCCGTCCAGACGACTGCATCAACCGGAATGGTCTCCTCGTGGTTGTAGAGCAAGTTCGGCTCCACTTTGGTGATATTGGAGTTGGATACAACATCGACATTGTTATTATCGAACCATTTCTTGACGAAGTTGCTGAGGCGCTCCGGGAAGTCACGCAAGATCCGCGGGCTGCGGTCAAACAGCTTGATCTGTAAATCGCTCCGGCTTTCGCGCAATTCGCTGGCGAGTTCGATGCCGCTAAGCCCTGCACCGACAACACCTACAGTAGCGCCTGATTTTAACCCAAGCAAGGCTTCATAAGTTTTCCGCGAATTGCCGATCGTCTGGATGCTGTACGTGAATTCATCCGCGCCTGGAACTCCGTGGTATTTGTCGATGCAGCCGAGCCCGATGACCAATTCATCGTAAGCGATGCGCTGGCCGTCTTCCAGGAAGATGCATTTTTCCTCCAGGCCGATTTCCCGTATTTCGCCATTGACGATTTTCAGGCGTTCGTGCTCAGGGAACGGAACGCGTACCTCGTGGTCGGATTCGGTGCCTGCAGCGAGTGCGTAAAATTCAGTTTTCATGCTGTGAAAAGGCGTACGATCGATGAGAATAATTTCCATATCCTGCGGGAAATTATTCGGCAAGAGCCGAAGCAAAACCCGCATATTGCCATAGCCGCCACCTAGTAAGACTAATTTCTTCATATAATTCTCCTTTAGCCCGTCATTCTGCTCTTGATTCCAAATATGAGTATAGCTGATTGTGATAACTTTCACAATCCTTTCCGGGCAAAATCAATTAATTGACGGTTGCACGGAAACACGGTAGGATTTCCTAGTAGTGAGGTGAGCTGGAATGAACCCGATTATTGAATTTTGCATGAGCAATCTCGCCAATGGTTCGGAAGAGTCTTTTGCAAAACTGGAGCAGGACCCGAACCTGGACGTACTCGAATATGGTTGCTTGAGCTACTGCAGCCAATGTGCTGAATCCCTCTTTGCACTCGTGAACGGCGAAATTGTAGAAGCCGACACCCCTGAAGAGTTGACCAAGAAAATATACGCATTCATAGAAGAAAACCCGTTGTTTTAAGCCGCCTTTTGGACGGCTTTTTTTAATGCTTCCAAAAACTGAGATTTTCCAGCATATGTGTTGCCGGATGGTCTTTTTCCATAACAGCATCCATCGGGGTCACGCCGGTATTAACATGGACCGTGTCGATTCCAAAGCGGATCCCTGCCTGTATATCGGTTTCGTAATTATCCCCGATCATCACCATGTCTTCTTTTTCGAATCCCCATTCATGCTGAATCGTTTCGAGCATATGGATTTCCGGTTTCCCAATGAATACCGGATCGACATCTGCCGCTTTTGACACCACGGCTGTTATGGCCCCATTGCCTGGGAGAAACCCTTCTTCCGAGGGAAATGCCAAGTCCTGGTTAGTCGACAAGAACACCGCCCCTCTTTGCACCTCGAGGCAAGCGCGCGAAAGCTTCGCATAAGTGATCTGTGGATCGAGCCCCATTAGAACAATGTCCGCTTGCTTTTCGACGCATTCGATTCCTTCCATATCGAGTGCTTCCTGGAGGCCTTCCGAACCGATCAGATAAACTGTGCGCCCCGGATACCAGCGCTTGATGTATTTCGCTGCCGCGACCGCTGAGGACATGATGCGGGATTTGTCAGCATCGACACCGACTCTTTTCAGCTTTTCATACAATTGCCCCTGCGTTTTCGAAGCATTGTTCGTAACATAAAAAGCTTCGATGCCTTCGTCTTGCAAGCGGCTGACAAATTCGGCAGCTGCTTGGACCGGCTGCTCTCCCCGGTAGACTGTGCCATCCAAATCCAGGCAATAAGCTTTGTAGCGCTTAATTTTTCCCATTCTCGTGCTCCGGAATGAACGCAGAGACCGGTCCAAGTTCGTGTTCAAGATAATGGGCCACTTTAGGGCCAAATTGTTTCAGGCTATCCAAATGCGCATCCATTACGCGTTTAATTTCTGCATGGTCGACCGCAAAGAATTCACGCACAAGCATCTTGCGCAGGCCAACCAACTCTTTCAAAGGCTCGTCCATTTCATCTGTGATCACTTTCTCATCCACCAGTATATCGATGATATCTTCGTAACTACCCGGATCGCGCATAATAAAACCATCGATCATGGAATTCCCAACGTCGATCACCGCCTCAATCGCCCCGAGTGCAAGACGCTCCAAAGCCAATTGGTCTTTTAATGAATTCCACTCGCCGTTCTCTTCATACAAAGCGATGAGCGCCTCCATATAGGTGATGGCTTCCTTAATTTTTCCGCGGTCGATAAAATACATAATGAGTCCCTCCATTTAGCTGTTGCTCGCTGTTTCGTTTCTTCTCCATCATATCATATGGGCTCAAAAAAACCCCCGGCGGCTCATTCAGCCTCGAGGGGTTCCGGTTGTTCCTGCACTTCTGGTTCCGGCGCTTTCCCGGCCTTTTTCAAGACGAAATAAGAACAGCCGAAATTGCAGTATTCGTATAAATAATCCTGGAGCGTGCTGATTTTCGTATCATAGCTTGCCTTGTTATTGCTATCATCAAAAAAGCCTTTTAGGCGAAGCTGCCCATATCCCCAGTCGCCCAGGATATAATCGTATTTGGCCAAAATATCGCTGTATCTGTTCTGGAACGCTTCTTCTTGAAACCCTTCACGATGATCCTCGATCACCTCGTAGTTCCATTTTTCAATTGTGATCAATATCCTCACCATCCATACCTAGTAATGACAAAAGCCTGGGCTTGCATCATCCTGCTTTACCTGCTCGAATCCTGCTTCAAATGTATCACACCAGGGCTATGTGGACAAGCTGTGCCGTTAGCAGCTGCCCATACAAAAAACCTCCGGCATAATGTTGGCCGGAGGTTTCCTATTTTATCCTAAATCTTCTGCCTTATTTGCTTTACTCGATCTCACAGCGTGGAAAATACTTGCTGCAAGCCCTCCCCAGAGAAGGATCATACCGATGATCATGACGACAATTGCGCTAACTGACATGTCATTCCCTCCTTATTTTTTTTCTCTCGCCGGATGCTCGGAATGCTCATCGTAATAGCGGTAGTTTTTATGCCATTTGCCGAGTGAGAACAAGATGCCAAAGAGCAAGGCTCCTGCTGCGACAGCCACACCGCCCGTCAACGTGAACATATTGGAATATCCTTCATAGTTTCCTGTGTCCGTATCGAATTGCTGGAAAATGTTCAAGCGCAGCAAGCCGAACATCATATAGCCGAGAACGATCGGCGTGATGACGCCCAAGCTGAATTTCCACCAGCCGCCAAGATGGATGTCCGAGATCTCATTTGCGTGGTTCTGAAGATC
Source organism: Planococcus sp. SSTMD024 (assembly GCF_041320495.1). Lineage (NCBI taxonomy): Bacteria > Bacillati > Bacillota > Bacilli > Caryophanales > Caryophanaceae > Planococcus > Planococcus sp. SSTMD024. The sequence goes on from NZ_JBGGNS010000018.1 coordinate 34,621, forward strand.
GCCCGCTTTGCGCAAGATCCAGACCACCATGACAACTTCTACAAGGCCAACTGCCGCAACACCGAATTGGTTGATGTAGTAATCGGCGATATCCAAGAAGAACAATCCGCCTTGAGTTGCAAACAGGATGGAAATCAAGGCAGCCAGTCCGCCACCGAACGCGACCGCTTTGCGGCGTGAGATACCGAATTTTTCGCTAAACCCGGCTACATAGGTTTCAGTGATCGACATGAGTGAAGTGAGTCCCGCAAGCGTCAATGACAGGAAGAATAAGAAGCCGAAGAGGCCGTTCAATCCTGGGAATTCATTGATGATCGCCGGGAATACAACGAATGCCAGCCCAACGCCTGCAGATGCTACATCCGCTACTTCTACGCCTGATTGTGTCGCCATGAATCCAAGTACCGCAAACACCCCGATACCGGCAAGCAGTTCAAAGCTTGAGTTCGCAAATCCGGTAATGAACGCGTTGTTTGTGATATCCGATTTTTTCGGCAGATAACTGGAGTATGTGATCATGATCGCAAAGGCGACCGACAAACTGAAGAAGATATGCCCATAGGCCGCAACCCAGACGGTTGGATCCATTATGGCATCGAAATTCGGCCTGAAGAATGCTTCCAAGCCCAGCGATGCCCCATCAAGCGTTACTGCACGAATAACGATGATGATAAAGATAAGCACCAAAGTCGGAATGAAAATACGGTTCGCCATTTCGATTCCTTTTTTGACGCCGGCAAGCAAGATGCCGAGCGTGATGACCCAGACAATTGCCAAGGGAACGAAAATGCCCCAGACGATTCCCCCCGTCTCGCCCGGATTCACTGTCAATTGAAGGAAATCATTGAATAAGAATCCTTCTGTATCCTCGCCCCATGCTTGATTGAATGAGAATAATGTATAACGCATCGCCCAAGCGATGATGACCGCGTAATACACCGAGATGACAAACGATACGAACATCGCCCACCAACCGAGCCATTCTGCTTTCTTGCCGCTCATCCTAAAGAATGAAAGTGGTGCGGATCCGCGATAACGATGGCCGATGGTGAACTCCAGTATAAGAATTGGAATCCCGGCCGTTAAAAGAGCAAACAAATACGGTATAAAAAATGCGCCCCCACCATTCTCATATGCTACATACGGGAATCGCCAAATATTCCCTAGTCCTATTGCTGAACCGACCGCCGCCATGATAAAACCGGCTCTTGTTCCCCACGTAGAACGTTCCATTTCTCTTCCCCCTTTGTTGTAAACTTCCAATTTTTTAACAGAAAAATAGGAAGTTTGTTTATATTCAGATTATTTTGGAATCTAAATTTAGTATAACTAGGACCTTATTCAAAGTAAAGATAATTTCTGAAAGTTTTTCAAAAAAACTATTACTTCAATAATAAAAAGGCGGAGATAGAATATCTCCGCCTTTCAAATATTAGTTCTGTCCGTGCTTTTCCATTAAGGTTGTACGTTTAGACCAAAAAACGAATAGTATTGCCAAGACAATAGCCACCACTCCGAGAGCCAAAGGCAAGGAGCCGGTGAAGCCTATGACGATATACCCTATCGAGGCAATCGCTGCAGAAGTCAATGCATAAGGAAGTTGCGTGACCACATGGTCCATATGATTGCTTCCTGCGCCTGTCGACGACAGGATTGTCGTATCCGAGATTGGCGAGCAATGATCTCCGAATACAGCCCCCGCCAGTACAGCCGACAACGACGCCAGCAAGAGGTCAGGTTCCGCCTGGATCATGATTGTTCCGGCAATCGGCAGCAGGATCCCGAAAGAGCCCCACGAAGTGCCCGTCGAAAACGCCATAACGCCAGCCAGCAAGAACAATAGGACAGGCAAGACGCTGGTTGGCACATTGCCGCGAGCAACAGCGTCAGCAAGATAGGTACCGGTTTCCAAAGCGCCGATCAAATAGGTCAGGGACCAAGCGAAGATCAAAATGAAGACCGCTCCTGCCATCGACTGGATCCCGGCCCAAATGCCTCTGGCGATCCAATGCGCTTCCGCCGCTTCGTTGCGCTTGATTTGCAGTGCATACAGGATAATCGCTGCAAGTGCGCCGATGATGCCTCCGGTGATCAGTGACAGTGGAACATCGGTGTTTTCAAAAATGAGCCAAATGTCGAACACTTCTCCGGCATTTACATAACCGGTCCACATCATCGCTGCGACCGTTCCGACGATCAATAACAAGATCGGCAATAGCAAGTCGCGGACGCGGCCGTGCGAATGGTTAGGGAAATCTTCTTTCATTTCCCCAGGAATCACTTTGTCGGGATTGAAGAGCTGGCCTTCGGTAATTGCCAAGCGTTCATGCTTTTTCATTTCCCCGAAGTCCACATCGCGTATTGCGACGAAGAACACGATGGCAAGCGCCGCAATGACATAGAAGTTCATCGGTGCCATCCACAGGAACGCTTCAAGTGCCGAATATTCCAGGAAAGTCTGTCCAGCCAGAATCGTTCCGATGATGCCGATGATCGCAGCTCCCCAACTTGAGACGGGTGATACGACACAAATCGGCGCCGCAGTGGAATCGATGAAATAAGCCAATTTAGCACGCGATACTTTATAGCGGTCTGTAATCGGCCGTGCGACTTGCCCGACGGCCAGGGCATTGAAGTAATCGTCGATGAAAATCAAGATGCCAAGAAACACGGTGACCAATTTAGCGCCGCGGCGTGTTTTCACGCGTGCAGATGCCCAATCGGCAAACGCATGGCTGCCTCCTGACAAGCTGACGAATGCCGTAATGACCCCTAGCAGCAATAAGAACAAAATGATGAAGACATTGTAAGCGTTAAAGCCTTCGTCCCAAAAGATCACCGCAAACGAAGTGAACAATTCGTTCAAAGCTTCAACTGGCGCAAATGATGTCAGGATCAGCGCAGCCGCCACGATGCCGACGCCGAGCGACAGCAACACACGACGCGTCAACAGCACCATCGCAATCGCAATAATCGGCGGCAGGATTGAAAAGATTGTGTTTTCCATAATTAGATTTCCTCCTATTCGTTTTGATGGTAAGGCTTAGACCAAAAAAGCCGGCTTATCCCATGGATAAACCGGCTTCCTACAATTCGTCTGTGTGCACAAGCATCAAACAACCCTGTAGCTCTCCATCTGCAACTTGCTGCAAATGACAGTAGCATCCCTGTTCGAAATGCCCCCAATCGCCGCCCCTTGACCCGGAGACGGTAATTTCGGCAAGCTTCCCTTTCGAATGCGGTCTACGCGGTCAAACTCGCACATTCTACTGATGAAGGCTGCAGCCTCTACCCATCGATATCTAATTCATAAAAAGCATAGCCCAAAAAGCACGTGAAATCAACTAACAGTCCATTTCGAATGTTCCTTCTATTTAACGGTTTTCATGCGGAAATAATCACCGAAGACGTCACGCAGGAACTCCGGCATGAAATAGCTCTTCGGTGCACGTTTCAGCGCAGGGAAAAAATAGCCGAATGTGAACAGGTCAAGTGTCGCGAGCCGATAGATACGGTCCGGATCGGCAGGCTTGCCCCCAACCATCAATTGATGGTTGCGCATGTCCATACCGCTATGGATCATGCGGCCGAACACCGCACCCCGAAAGCCCATGCCCTTTAACTCCAGTTGCGGCCAGTCTTCATTCAGAGACTGCAGGTAAATTTCCTTAAGCTCCGCGCCGCTGAGATCAATGACGCACGGATTGATCGGATGCGGCAGCATGCGATGGAAATCGTAGCGTGTCATTTCCCCTTCAGGCATATCCTCCATGAAAATGCCGGCATTGAACAGTCCGCAATCCGCCGAAGCGAACGAAACCAGCGCCTCACCAAACAGCTCAGCCATGGGAGATGGCTTGAACCATTCAGCTTTCAAATGCCGGTCATTGTAGAAAACCGTCTCAGCCATTTGCTGCTTGCCGACGCCGACCAAGTATTCATTGAATCCTCCATCGGCTTCCGGCAAACGGTCGGTCTCGATCACTTCCGCTGACATCTTGCCTGTCTCTATATCGATTTCAATATGGCCGACATAATAGCCGAACTTGCCGGCGGCGCCGAGCAAGGTCCCGCCGATTTCTTTTCCTTGATGGAATAGATGATGGGTATGTGCGCCCAAGATAATGTCGAGTTCCGGGCACTCCGCTGCCAAAAGTTCATCTTCCCTGATGCCAAGATGGGACATGCAAATAAGAAAATCGACCGATTTGTGGATTTCCGCCGCTTCCCGCTTGATCGCTTCCCTGCCGCTTGTCACTTGCCAGCCGAGACGGCGGTAAAACGGGGTGAACTCTGCGGTTGCAGCGATGAGCCCGATTTTTATGCCGTCTTTCGTTTCGATGATCTGGTTCGGAAGCGCCCATTCCGGCTGCTTGCCGTCCATGTCCACCAAATTAGCGACCACCACGGAAAAATCAGCTTGGACATACAATTCATCCAGTTCCGCTTTCGACAATGTGATCCCTTCGTTATTGCCGATGGTCACTGCATCGTATCCTGCTTCATTGAGCAGCTGGACATTGCCTTTTCCGGCCGTCCCTTCCGTAAAAGGATGCGAGCGGTCTGCGTGATCCCCGATGTCGAGCACCAAACACACATCTCCCGCCTCCTCGTGCCACTGCCTGCGCTCCATCAGCAAGGATTTGATACGCGGCCAATGCACAAAATGGCTATGCAAATCGTTTGTATGATAAATATGGATGGTTTCACTCATGTCAAACACCTCATTATGAACTGAAAATTCCTTCGTAAATCGAGCGGAGGCCGAGTAATAATAACGCGAGTCGCAGCACCACGACCAGCGTTTCGGATTTGATGCTGCGGTTCAGCGTCGCCCCTATTTTCGCCCCGATATAAGCAGATGGGATGATGGCTATCGTATAAATCCACGGTACATTGCCGAGGGAGATATGCGTGATGGAATTGACGATGGCAGACAAAAAGACCATCAGCATCGAAGTTCCAACAGCTACGTGAGGCGGGAATAAAAACAACAAGATCATGGCAGGCACGAGAATCGAACCACCGCCGATGCCGAATAGTCCGGAGGCAAAGCCGATGAAGAAGGTCAATAAGAGCGCAAACCATACCGGATAGCCGTAGACATATTCCTGATCGGCTTTGCGGTCATAAAAGCTTTGCTTCTTCCCGTTATCGACAAACCAGCTCACCGCCTTCAAGCGATCCCGCAGTAACAGGAGCAGTGATAAGAACACCAATAGCAAGCCGAAGTATAATTGAAAAGATGGAATATCCAGACTGCGGTTGACGAAGGCGCCCAAAACCGTACCCGGCGCGCTGCCAAGAAAGAAAATAAAGCCGCTGCGGTAATCGACGGTGCCAACCTTCATATAGGCAATTGTCGACGACAAACCGGTGAAAATCATCATGATGACCGAGAGCCCGACAATCTGTTGTGGGGACAAGTCCGGAAATAAACTGACCGAAGAGCTGAGAAACAGCAGCGCCGGCACCAAGATGACGCCTCCCCCGAGCCCAATGAGCGCGCCGACAATCCCTGAAGCAAGCCCGACCAGCAGAAGGATGATGAATACCATCAGAACCCGCCTTCGAACAGGTCGAGCTGCTTCGGGGACAATCCCTCGAAATGCAAACCGTTCAATTCCTGGAACTGTTTCGCATCGCCCGCTGCATGCCCGCCTGAATTATTATTGAAGATTACATATACCTGCTCGGCCTGCTGTTCAAGACGTTTCACTGCCTGGCTGATCTCTTCTAGTTCCTGGCGGTTATAATCATAAAGATAACGCACTTCCCGCCATTTTTCGGCATTGCCAGGGTTTAGCCAGCCGTGAACATTGCGCCCGTGCAAACGCATCAGCACTTTATCTTTGCGGCTTGACTCCGGCACTAGCGGAATCGATCCATCCCCCGCCTGCGGTTCATCGCAGACCGAATGGATCAACCCGTATTCGCGGAGAAATTCCAGCGTCTTTTCTTTCATGCCGTCTGCATACCAGGATTGATGGCGGAATTCAATCGCCAAGTCGAATTCCTGCAGCTCGGCGATGATCGTGCGGATTTCATCGACATGGCCTTTCTGGCAATCGAACCACGGTGGAAACTGCAACAGCACCATCGCCAGCTTACCCGCTTCTTTAAGCGGCCTGACAGACAATCTGTAAGCTTCAAACATCTCCTCGCGGGTTGCAAACGGGTTGTCGCCACGCTGATGCCCCGTCATGCCTTGATATGCTTTTACGACGAATTGAAAGTTGTCCGGTGTCTCGCGGATCCATTTGCTGATATTGCGCTCAGGCTGGACGGCGTAAAATGAAGAATCCAGTTCCACAATCGGAAAATGCGCACTGTAATCGACCAATTTATCTTTTTGTTTCGACCCGGGGCTATAAACATCTGGATGATCTCCCCAGCCCGTCAATCCAACATAAATCATCGCCATGCCTCCATTTTCGTTATTATTTTATGATAGCATAGAACAAAACAGGCGTCCTTTTTGAGATTCTCATAATAGGGTCTGCACCGATGAAGTTTTCCTGTTTTTGTACTTTCATCGTCGGTGTATTGACTTTCTAATTCAGGAGGTTTTGGCAATGAAAAAACCATGGGACACAGATGCGCTTATCGCACGGTTTGAGGAACATCGCAACCCGGGGCTGGCCGCTCCGATGGCCGCTTATATGAAACAAAACTTCCCATTTTTAGGAATCCAGAAACCCCTGCGCACCGTGTTGATGAAAGAGCAGCTATCTAAATATCTCCTCCCCGAAAAAGAACATTTGAAATCCATTGTCCGAGCATTATACGAAATGCCCGAACGCGAATACCATTATGCTGCCATTGAACTGCTAGAACAGGCCAAAGAGGAATTGGCCCCGGACGACTTGCCGTTTCTGCGCCTGCTGATCGAATCTAATTCCTGGTGGGACAGTGTTGATATCATTGCCCCGAAACTCGTCGGGCATATCGTCTTGCGCGACCGAAAAACCACTTCCCCGATCATGCGGGAGTGGGCACAAGCAGAAAATCTATGGACCAACCGAGCAGCCATCCTGCACCAACTAAAATTCAAGCAACAAACCGACACGGAAATCCTCGGCGCTATCCTCTTGCTGCATGCCGGGTCCCGTGACTTCTTCATTCAAAAATCCATCGGCTGGGCATTGCGGGAATACGCAAAAACCGACCCCGTTTGGGTTTTGGACTTTGTAAAGGCATATACGCTTCAGCCATTGAGCAGGCGTGAAGCTTTAAAGAACATGAAAAAATAAGCTTTGGCAGCCGTTAAGGTTTGCCAAAGCTTATTTTTTCAATAGGTTTCAGGCTCTTAGAATAATCCTCCGAGCCCTCCGCCGCCAATTTTTGATTTTGCAAGATCAATCAATTCGTTCTTTTCATTCTCATCAATCTTGCCGTCGTCATATGCTTGCTTGACTTCAGTGATGATTTCTTTCACTTCACTCATATCGGCATTGCTGATTTTCTCTTTTAAGGAATTAAAAACCTGACTCATCAAAAAACCTCCTTGAATATTGTCTTCCTTATGTCTTTACCCTTGCATTGTGCATTCAAACGAGCTTTCACGATGCAGCAAAAACAAAAAAAACTTGCCGCGGCCAAGGCCGCGACAAGCTATGAATGTGATTAACCGATTGAACCTTCCATCTCGAACTTGATAAGACGGTTCATTTCGACTGCGTATTCCATCGGCAATTCTTTTGTGAATGGCTCGATGAAGCCCATGACGATCATTTCCGTCGCTTCTTGCTCAGAAACGCCGCGGCTCATCAGATAGAACAATTGCTCTTCAGAGACTTTCGATACTTTCGCTTCGTGTTCAAGCGAAACGTTATCGTTCATGATCTCGTTGTAAGGAATTGTATCGGATGTCGACTGGTTGTCCATGATCAAGGTATCGCATTCGATGTTCGAACGTGCGCCGTCCGCTTTGCGGCCGAAATGCACGATTCCGCGGTAGGAAACTTTCCCGCCTTGTTTCGAAATCGATTTGGAGACGATCGATGAAGAGGTGTTCGGCGCCAAGTGGATCATTTTCGCGCCTGCATCCTGGTGCTGGCCTTTGCCGGCGATCGCAATCGACAATGTCATGCCGCGTGCGCCTTCGCCTTTAAGGAAGACTGCAGGATATTTCATCGTCAATTTCGAACCAATGTTGCCATCGATCCATTCCATCGTGCCGTTCGCATCAACGAAAGCACGTTTCGTTACCAAGTTGTATACGTTGTTCGCCCAGTTCTGGATCGTCGTATAGCGGCAATAAGCATCTTTTTTCACGATGATTTCAACTACTGCAGAGTGCAATGAGTTCGTCGTGTAAACCGGTGCTGTACAGCCTTCTACGTAGTGGACGCTTGCGCCTTCGTCGACGATGATCATCGTACGCTCGAATTGGCCCATGTTTTCTGAGTTGATGCGGAAATAGGCTTGCAGCGGCGATTCCACTTTGATGCCTGGCGGTACGTAGATGAAAGAACCACCCGACCAAACAGCCGTGTTCAAGGCAGCAAATTTATTGTCCGCTGCTGGAATGACTGTCTGGAAGTTTTCTCTGAAGAGGTCTTCGTTTTCACGAAGCGCTGCATCTGTATCTTTAAAGACGATGCCCATTTCTTCCAAGTCTTCTTTCATGTTGTGGTAAACCACTTCGGATTCATACTGTGCAGAGACACCCGCAAGGTATTTCTGCTCGGCTTCAGGAATGCCCAGTTTATCAAACGTACGCTTGATCTCTTCAGGGACTTCATCCCACGAAGTCTGGCTCGCTTCTGATGGCTTGACGTAATACGTGATTTCGTCAAAATCCAATGAATTCAAATCTCCGCCCCATTGCGGCATTGGCATAAAATAGAATAGTTTCAACGCTTTCAGGCGCGATTCGAGCATCCATTCCGGTTCTTCTTTAATCTTCGAAATTTCTCTGACAATGTCTTCCGTCAGACCGCGTTTGGATCTGAAGATGGAGACATCCTTGTCATGGAACCCATATTTATAATCTCCGATTTCCGGCATTTTTTTCGCCATCGTCGTTCCTCCGTTCTCTGTTACGATTTTTCTTCCTCGTGCACACCTTTTTCCATGGCTTTCCACGCTAAGGTCGCGCATTTGATACGCGCCGGGAATTTGGAAACACCTTGCAATGCTTCAATATCCCCAAGGTCCACTGAATCGTCGTACTCTTTCCCAAGCATCATGTTAGAAAAAATTTGGGATAGTTTCAATGCCGTGTCTACGTCTTTGCCTTTGACGGCTTGCGTCATCATGGAAGCAGATGCCATGGAAATCGAGCAGCCCTCCCCGTCGAACTTGGCGTCTTTGACGATGCCATCTTCCACTTGCAGCGTCAATTGAATGCGGTCGCCGCAAGTCGGGTTGTTCATTTCGATATTGACACTGTCCTGTTCAAGCGCACCCTTGTTGCGGGGCGTTTTGTAATGGTCCATGATGACTTGTCGGTATAATTGATCTAAATTATTAAAAGACATCGCTAAAATACTCCTTTGCAGAACGCAAGCCTTCCACTAGGCGATCGATATCCGATTCGTCATTATAAAGATAGAAGCTTGCGCGTGCTGTCGCTGTCACATCGAGCCATTTCATCAATGGCTGTGCGCAGTGATGGCCTGCGCGGACAGCGATGCCGCTCATATCGAGCACAGTCGCTACGTCATGGGGATGGACTTCTTTCAAATTGAAAGTGACGATCCCTGCACGTTTCGCCGGGTCTTTCGGGCCGTAAATCTCAAGCCCTTCAATCGCCGACATCTTGTCCATCGCGATGGCTGCCATATGGTGTTCATGTTTTTCGATTTCATCCAACCCGATATCCTGCAGGAAGTCGATGGCCGCAGCCAGGCCGACTGCCCCGGCAATGATCGGTGTGCCGCCTTCGAATTTCCAAGGCAACTCTTTCCATGTCGAATCGTATAATCCGACAAAGTCGATCATCTCACCGCCGAACTCGACAGGCTCCATGGCTTCAAGCAAATGCTTTTTGCCATACAACACGCCGATGCCGGTCGGTCCGACCATTTTGTGGCCGGAAAATGCGAAGAAGTCGCAATCCAAGTCCTGGACATCGATTTTCAAGTGAGGCGCAGCTTGTGCTCCGTCCACCATCATGACAGCGCCATGTTCGTGGGCGATTTTCGCCACTTCCTTCACCGGGTTCATCGTGCCAAGCACATTGGATACGTAGACCATCGACACGATTTTGGTCCGGTCGGTAATGGCTGCACGGACATTTTCAAATGAGATGGTGCCGTCTTCTTCAAGCTCGATGTATTTCAAGACAGCGCCGCGTTCTTTTGCCAGCTGCTGCCATGGAATGATGTTCGAGTGATGCTCCATATACGTGATGACGATTTCGTCGCCCTCTTCGACATTGGCACGGCCATAGCTTTGCGCGACCAAGTTGATCGCGGTCGTCGTGCCACGAAGAAAGACGATTTCCTGCGTCGAACTTGCATTGATGAATTGTTGCACTTTCTCGCGGGCGCCTTCGTATTTCTCTGTCGCCCGGTTGCCGAGCGTATGGACGCCGCGGTGGACATTGGAATTATCAAATTCGTAATATTCTTTCAGCGCTTCGATGACTGGCGTCGGCTTCTGGGAAGTCGCCGCGCTGTCTAAATAGACGAGCGGATGTCCATTGATTTCCTGGTTGAGTATCGGAAAATAGCTCTTGATCTCTGGATTCATTAGCGGACTTTCCTTTCGATAACCTCCGTCAATTGCTTTTTGACGCCTTCGATTGGCAACACGTTTACTACCGGTGCCAGGAAGCCGTGAATAACAAGACGTTCAGCTTCTTGTTTTGTAATGCCGCGGCTCATCAAATAATACAATTGAATCGGGTCGACACGGCCGACAGATGCTGCGTGGCCTGCCGTTACGTCATCTTCATCGATCAACAGGATCGGGTTCGCATCGCCGCGTGCTTTCGGGCTCAGCATCAGAACGCGTGATTCTTGTTCTGCGTTTGCTTTCGTTGCACCGTGCTCGATTTTGCCAATGCCGTTAAAGATGGAAGATGCGGCATCCTTCATGACGCCGTGCTTCAAAATTTGGCCGTCGGAGTTTTTGCCCCAATGGATAACTTGTGTGGTGAAGTTCTGCTTTTGCGTGCCTCTTCCGACTACCACTGTTTTCGTGTCGCCGACTGAATTATCGCCGAACAAGAAGGTCGTGTTATCGGAAATGGTATCGCTGTCGTTCATCATGCCGAGCGCCCATTCGATGCGCGCATCGCGCTGTGCAACGCCGCGGCGGTTGACATAAGTCGTGAACCCTTCCGCAAGAACATCCACCGCGCCGTAAGTGACAGAAGCGTTGTCTTCCGCAAATACTTCCGAAACGATATTCGCAAGGCCTTTTGCTTTCGGCACTGTGGAAATATAGTTCTCCACGTAAGTGACAGAGCTGCTCTTATCCGCTACGATCAGCGCATGGTTGAACAAGGAAGCTTCTTCGTTGTCGTGAAGGAAAACCGCTTGGACCGGTTTCTCGATCACAACGTTTTTCGGGACATAGAGGAAAACACCGCCGTTCAATAACGCTGCATGAAGGGCAGTCAGTTTATGCTCTTCCGCTTTGACCGCTTCAGTCATGAAGTATTTAGCGACTAAATCACTGTGCTCGCGGATTGCTGTTTGGATATCCGTTAAAATGACGCCTTGTTTTTTCAGGTTTTCATCCAAAGAACTGAAAGCCGGCGTATTGTTGTGCTGGATATACAAATTTTTCTGTCCCAAATCGACAATGGATTTCACTTGTTCCGGTAGTTCATCAAGTGATGCATAAGTGGAGCTTTCCACTGTATGGACCGGAAAGTCGGTGAAGTTCCAATTGATGATTTTCGTTTTATCGGGTTTTGGGAGCGGCAATGCTTCAGCAGCGGCCAAAGCTTGCACGCGCAAGTTCGTAAATTCTTCTGGTTCTGAGTGCGAAGCCGAGAAGGAGCGTACATCCTGCTCGGTCATCGTTAGTTTAGTTTCAACCGTCACGTTAGTCTCTCCTTCCAATTATGCTTCTTGTCCGACAGTCTCGTCTTCGATGCCGAGCTCTGCCTTGATCCAATCGTAGCCTTCCGCTTCCAGTTTGTGAGCAAGTTCAGGTCCGCCGGATTTCACGACGCGCCCTTGCATCATGACATGGACGTGGTCTGGCGTGATGTAGTTCAAGAGGCGCTGGTAGTGAGTGATGATCAAGCAGCCGAAGTTCTCGCCTTTCATTTGGTTAATGCCTTCTGAAACGACTTTCAATGCATCGATATCAAGACCGGAGTCAATTTCATCGAGTACGGCGAATGTCGGTTTGATCATCATCATTTGAAGGATTTCGTTGCGTTTTTTCTCGCCGCCGGAGAATCCTTCGTTCAAGTAACGCTGGGCCATATCCTGGTCCATTGCAAGAGTTTCCATTTTGCTGTCGAGTTCACGGATGAATTTCATCAATGAAACTTCATTGCCTTCTTCGCGGCGCGCGTTCATCGCAGAGCGCATGAAGTCAGCATTGGTGACGCCAGAGATTTCGCTCGGGTACTGCATAGCCAGGAAAAGTCCTGCACGGGCGCGTTCGTCAACTTCCATCGCCAATACGTCTTCTCCGTCCAATTCGATTGTGCCTTGTGTTACTTCATATTTAGGATGCCCCATGATCGCTGATGCCAAGGTGGATTTCCCTGTACCGTTCGGCCCCATGATGGCATGGATTTCGCTTGTATTAATAGTTAAATTTACACCCTTTAAAATCTCTTTTCCTTCGATTTCAACGTGTAGATCTTTAATGACCAAAGTTGACATGTAAATACCTCCATAATGTTATTGAAGAATGCCTTGCACTCTTAATTAGTATCATTCTAATCTTAACTTATATTCACTTCAGTAGCAAATGTTATAATCCGCTCCGAATTGTTGACAAAAACCATTTTGAAATCCGGATTTTTTGCTGTCGGCAAGCGATTTCCAGGAAGCCTTGCCGATTTCCTGCATTTTCAATAAAGTTAGGCTAAATGAGAATTCATTTCAATAAACTTTGTATAAGGGAGGGGATTTCGCATGCTTGGGCATAAAAAAACCGGACAGGGTGAATACCCTGTCCGGCTGCTTCATTTTAATGATTGAATGTATGTGGATCGTGTATCAATTGCTATTCGCGGTGCGCTTGGCGCTCGATCTGTGCCGCAACCGACTGGCCTTGGCGATAATCCTGCTCACGGCGCTGTTCAACTTCAAGGATTTTCTGCGGGTCATTTTGGTATTCGTTCAGTCCGTACCCGTGTACGTCTCTGAATGCTTGTTCCATTTTTTCCGTCTTTTCAATACCTTGAGAATCGATAATAAACCATCCCTTTCGAGTTTTCATATTTTACTTTTACAAGTATACCCGACTCGACTAAGATTAAACAAGTTAAATAATCTAATTTATCTGAAAATAGACCTATCGTCATAGTTAATGGAAATAAATAGAAAAAGCTATCCATTTTACGGACAGCTTTCACAAATTATTGGCTTACTTCGTTGTATAGGTTCGAGGAAACCAAGCCGTTTTCTTCCAGTATTTCATTGAAAACAGCGTCCGCTTCGGCAAATTTATCCGCAGCCGCTTGGAAATCAGGTGTTTCTGTTCCAAGTTCTTCGATTTTCATCTCGTAGGATGCAGCAATCGAAGCCAAAGCCCCATCGATTTCTTCCTGATGGCCGCTTAGCGATTCCGGCACTTCGATCGATTCCACTGCTTGCTTCGCTTGTTCAGCAGATGTCGAAGCTGCCTCTTTCATCTCCGAAAGTTCCGCGCCGCTTGGCAGTGCAGCTTCAGCTTGGGCGATTTCAAAATCGTTCAGTTGCGTGTCTTCTTTATTTATATCCTTCGAAACGGTCATATAAAATTGCATCAATTGGCTTTTGATGCTTTCTTTGCCGGATTCCATCGTGGCAGATCCCGAAGCCGTTTCAGTTGTGTCAGTGGATTGTTCGGTTCCGCATGCCGCGAGCAACAAGGCCGCAGATAAGCCGAGGATTGTCATCTTTTTCATGTTCGTGCCTCCTGAATTTCATATCCAGCATATGATAGCACAGCCTTTTTTATCCGTATAGAGAGCAGAAAAAAGCCGGAATTCATTGAATTCCGGCATAATTCATGCTTTTTGTGATGGCGTGAAACGATCGACGATATTCGCTAAGGCGCCGTCTCCCGTTACATTGGCTGCAGTCCCGAAACTGTCCTGAGCCATGTACAGAGCGATCATCAACGCGACCATCGTCTCGTCGAAGCCAAGCATTACTTCCAGCAATCCGATGGCTGCCATAACCGCGCCGCCCGGAACGCCGGGAGCTGCGATCATCGTTACGCCGAGCATCAAGATGAACGGGAAGAAACTGCCGAATGACGGCGATTGACCTGTCAATAAAATGACCCCGATCGCACAAGTGACGAGCGTGATCGTGCTGCCCGACAAATGGATCGTTGCAAACAATGGAACCGTAAAGTCAGCCACGCGCTCTTTCACGCCTGTTTTTCGTGCTTGGCGCAATGTGACAGGGATTGTAGCAGCCGAAGACTGGGTACCGAGTGCCGTGAAATAGGCGGGCAGCATGGTCCGGATCAAACCGAAGGGGTTTTTCTTTCTTAATGCACCAGCTGCTGTGTACTGGCCTGTGAGCATGGTCCAGTGCAACGCAATGATCAGGATGAATACCACCGCAAAGAGCGATAGGATTTCCATCACCGCACCGCCGTATGCCATATTCGCGAAAATACCGAAGATATGAAATGGCAAAAGCGGGATTATGATGTATGAAATAACTTTTTCGATGATTTCCTGGAACTCTTCAAAAAATGCGGCCATCGTTTTGCTTCCAGTGGACGCCATCCCAATACCTAAGAGGAATGCCAAGATCAAAGCGCTCATAACACCGAATAATTGAGGGATTTCCAATTCGATGAAACTCGAAGCAAGTGCATTTGCCGGATCGTCCAGGTTATTGAGCGAACCGCCTTGCATCAGATTCGGTAAAATGGAGGATGCCACGGTGAACGCCAAGACGCCTGCCACGACGGTGGATAAATACGCGACTGCTGTCGCAAGGCCCAATAATTTTCCAGAGCCTGTACCAAGTTTCGCAATACCTGGTGCAATAAAACCGAGAATGATCAACGGCACGATAAAGTTCAAGAACCCGCCAAAAATTCCTGTGAATGTAGCAAATACACGAACGAGCGCTTCTGGCGCCACAGAGCCGATGAGTACGCCCAGCACAATGGCCAGCACAATCCGCGGCAGTAAACCGAATTGAATTTTCATGATCTTGTCCTCCCTGTGTAAACAGATGTTTATTGTTTATTATGTGAAATTACCATAGTTTTCGAAAAGCTAACAGCTTTTTACTAAATCACGTAATATTTTTATTATTTCGAAAAAATAATAAATATCTTCAAATAAGCCTGAAAGTCAATCCTGTCACACACTTCACGGCTATCGATTGTTTTCAGACATAAAAAAACCGATGCACTCCATTATGGAATGCATCGGTTGCAATGATTTATTGTTCCACAGGGATGACAGCGCCGTCCCATTCTTCAAGGATGAAGTCTTGGATTTCTTGTGAAGTCAAGACTTCTACTAGTGCTTGGATGTCTTCGTTTTCTTCATCACCGGATTGAACGACGATCAAGTTGGCATATGGAGAATCCGAACCTTCAAGTGCGATGGAATCTTCCATTGGCTTCAGGCCTGCATCGATCGCATAGTTGGCGTTGATGAAGACAGCATCGCCTTCACCAGCTTCGTACATTTGAACGAGCAATGCCGGCTCATAGTCTGTTTCAAACTGGATATTTTTCTCGTTTTCAACGATGTCGCTAACTTCAGCAGTCGTTTTTTCAACTTCTTCATCCAGCTTGATCAATCCTTCTGCTTCAAGAATTGACAGCATACGACCGTGCTCCGCTACTGAGTTGCTCATCAGGATCGTACCATCTTGTGGAATCTCATCAAGTGAAGCAATGTCTTTGGAGTAAATGCCCATTGGCTCGATGTGGATCGCACCAGCGTTGGCGAAGTCATATCCATGATCAGCAATCTGTGCTTCCAAATAAGGAATGTGTTGATAGTAATTGGCGTCCAAATCACCTGATTCCAGATCTTGGTTCGGAAGAATATAGTCTTGGTATGTTTCGATTTCAAGCTCAATTCCTTGTTCTGCAAGGATTGGTTTTGCCTGCTCCAGGATTTCACCGTGTGGCACGTTCGAAGCACCGACTGTCAAAGTGCTTGTTTCGCCTTCTGAACCGCCACCGTTGCTGCTTTCTTCAGCGCCACATGCTGATAATGCCAGCACTGCCGCAAATGAACCGAATACTAATTTTTTCATTACAAAATTCCCCTTTTCTTCTATTAAATGTAGTTTTATATAATGACAGGCAATGACGCCCATTTTTAATCAGTCAAACTGGCAAAGACGAACTAACGTTTATCGGATCTGCTGGTTAAGAAATCACCGACAAATTGGACGGCGAAGACGATGACTAAAATTAAGATCGTCGAGACGAGAGTTACGTCTTCACGACTTCTTTGGAATCCATCCAAGAACGCAAGCGTCCCGAGCCCTCCAGCGCCGATGATGCCCGCCATAGCTGTATATCCAACCAAGGCGATAGCGGTTACGGTGATTCCGGAGATCAAAGCGGGTTTGGATTCAGGAAGCAGTACCTTGCGGATGATTGTCCACGTTGTCGCTCCCATCGAGCGCGCAGCTTCAATGACGCCTTTGTCGATTTCTTTCAAGGCAATCAGCACCATGCGAGCATAGAACGGAGCAGCCCCGATGATCAATGCCGGGAGCGCAGCGTTCGGCCCGCGGATGCTGCCGATCAAGAATTTTGTGAACGGGATAAGCAAAATGATCAAGATGATGAAAGGGATCGAGCGGAATATATTGACGAAGGCACCGGTCAGCCAGTTGACCACTTTATTTGCCCATAATTGGTTGGGTGCAGTCAAAAACAGGACCACGCCCAGCACTAGTCCGATGATAAACGTGAACAAAGTAGACACAGCCGTCATGTAAATCGTTTCGAGTGTCGCTTCCCACATAGCGGTCCAATCAACGTTCGGGAACAAAGTCTCAAGCATTGCCCATCACCTCCGTTTGTACATCATGTGCACCGAGGAAGGCAAGTGCCTTTGCGATTTCATCTGCTGTCCCCTTCAGTTGAAGGATCAATGTGCCATAAGCTCCGCGCTGCGTGTGGGAGATATTGCCGTGGACGATATTGACTTCCACTTGGTATTCCCGGATTAACCGTGTCAGGATCGGTTGCTCCGCCTGGTCCCCGACGAAGATCAATTTGACCAATTGCCCTTCCGGATACTGCTCGCGCAAGTGGCGCACGGTCTCTGCGGAATCTTCCGTCTCGGTCACCTGGGCGACAAAACGCTTCGTAATGTCTTCTTTCGGATGCTGGAAAACATGCAGCACTTCGCCAAGTTCAACGACGCGTCCGCCTTCCATGACTGCCACCCGGTGGCAGATCTTCCGGATGACGTGCATTTCGTGTGTGATCAAGACGATCGTCAAGCCAAGGCGCTTGTTGATGTCGACCAATAAATCCAAAATCGCATCGGTCGTCTGCGGATCGAGTGCCGAAGTTGCCTCGTCACATAACAAGACTTCCGGATCATTGGCCAGGGCACGGGCGATGCCGACGCGCTGTTTTTGCCCGCCGGAAAGCTGGGCTGGATAGGCACTTTCGCGACCTTCTAGGCCCACCAGTTCGATCAGTTCTGCAGAACGTTTGCGCCGTTCCTCTTTCCCCACTCCTGCAATTTCGAGCGGGAACTCAATGTTCTCGCGGACGGTCCGCGACCACAGTAAATTGAAATGCTGGAAGATCATGCTGACCTTTTGGCGGGCTTTGCGGAGTTTCGGCCCCGAAATCGCCGTGATGTTCTGTCCGTTGATCTCCACGGAACCTTCGCTCGGTTTTTCCAAGCCGTTCAGCAGGCGAATCAAGGTACTTTTCCCTGCCCCGCTATAGCCGATGATGCCAAAAATCTCGCCAGCCGGCACCGTTAAGTCGACGTGGTCGACAGCCGTCAAGCGCGCTTTGCCAGTATCGAATATTTTTGTCAATCCTTTTAACTCAATCATGATTGGGCACTCTCCTAAATCTTTTGCTAATAAAAAAAGCCTTCCTGCTCAGATAAGCAGAAAGGCGCATGTGTAAACACAATAAACCGTTCTCTCATCTTTCAAAGTCTGCACTTTGAGTGACTTGGCACCATTTCATCTTCATGACGGTTGCCGGGCTTCATCGGGCACTTCCCTCCACCTCTCTTTATAAGAGTTACGCTATTAAGTTAATTTCAGAAATTAAATTTATCATGCTTGGCTCTATTCGTCAACCGATTTCAACTTCTCATATAAATACGGCACCGATTGGAAGGCATAGACCTTATCCGTCACTTTGCCGTCCTGTGAAATCAATAGGCAAGGCACGCTTTCCACTTCATAGAGTTCTGCCACTTCCTGTACATAATTCAAATTGGCTTTGCCCATCGGAAGGTCTGGCAAAAGTTCTGCCACCACGCCGAGCATCTTGCTGGCCACTTGGCACGTGCCGCACATCGGCGTATACAAATAATATGCTGAAACAGGCTGCATGTTTTTTTCCTTCAGCCATTCTTTATGTGTCCATTCGTTCATGTTAGTCATTCCCTGCAACTGGATTTAAGACCCGTACATCTGCTGCGATCAGCACGTCAAGGAGCTTCCGCAGCGGTGTCGTCGCCACTTCTTTATAGCTTCGGTCGATATGGAAATGGCGGGCTTCCGGAAACTCGCGTTTGATGAGCTTGCGCAATTTGTCGCCGGAAGAATCCGCATCGACCAGGATGATGATGTCCTGCCCTTCAAAAGGCAGCAGCATTTCCTCGAGTCTTGTAGCACTTACTGTACCATTTGTGCAGAGAATCGTCACGGGTTCTGCAATCAACGGCGCTATCCGGGTTTTGTCGCTGATTCCTTCCACCACTATCACTTTCTCCATACGTATCCCCCCAGAAACAAGATATGAAAAAAAGCGCCAAAAAGAGGCGCTTTCAGAACTTACTCGTTTGTCATTTCTTTGTATTCGTCAGCTGACATCAATGCATTGACCTCATCTTCGGAAGGGGCTTCCACAACGACCATCCATGCTTTCTCATAAGGTGATTCGTTGACGAATTCCGGGCTGTCTTCAAGCTCGGAATTGACTTCGACGATTTTCCCGCTGATCGGCGCATACAATTCCGACACTGTTTTGACGGATTCGACGCTGCCGAACGGCTCGTCTTTTTTAAGCTCGTCGCCGACTTGCGGAAGCTCGACAAATACGATGTCTCCAAGTTCATCTTGCGCGAAATGAGTGATGCCGATACGTGCTTTGCCGTCTTCGACTTTGACCCATTCGTGTTCTTTTGAATAGCGAAGCTCTTGCGGTGTGCTCATCCAAACCCCTCCAAATATGTAATTGACTCAATTTCAGTTTGCCACAACCAAAGATGAAAAACAAGATGACAAACTTGTCAGCTCCATGTATTTGCGTATGCTTCTTCCTTGAAGCCGAGTGTCGCTTGCGATCCGTCCCAAGCGAGAGGGCGTTTGATGAGCATGCCGTCCGATGCAAGCAATTCGTATTGCTCATCTTCGGACATTTCCGGCAACTTTTCCTTCAATTCGAGCTCGCGGTATTTCTTGCCGCTCGTATTGAAAAACTTCTTCAGCTCGATGCCGCTCGTTTCGTGGATTTCTTTCAGTTGCGCTGCGGATGGCGGGGTTTGCGAGATATCGATATAGTCGAACTCCGCACCGTTCGCCTCGAGCCATTTCTTGCCTTTTTGGCAAGTCGAGCATTTTGGGTAAGCATAATACTGGATCATCAAATCTCCTCCTGTCTTGTAAATCAAGCATATCAAAATGCCCCGGAGCAGTCGACTCGTGAGAGGTTGGTATTTATCCCAATAAAGAACGGAAAGAAGTCGTATTTTCCGAAGCTTATCGCTCGCTTTCCGTGGGCTCGCGTCCAAGCCTCCTCAGTCGCTTTGCGCCTTGCGGGGTCTCGGTCGTCTCGCTGATCCACTGGAGTCGAGCGAACGCTTCTTCAAATACTTAGAGAGATCATTGATTGTTGAATGTAGAAAAAGGTGGCCTTACTCACAATTAATAGCGAACCATAAAATTATTCAACACTATAGAAAAACAGGAAGGGGAAACCCTTCCTGTTTTGTGCAATCTATTAGACGACGTATTTTTCTACATTGATCAATTTTTCGGATGCTTCGCGTTTTTTCGCGATCAAGTTATACGGCGTTGAACGCGTCAACTTGCGGAGTGCGGACAGCATCATGCGCTGGTTGTCGCCATCGATTGCTGCGATCAAGGTTTCTTTCGCATCTTTTTCGATTTCTTCCAAAGCTTCCTGGCAGAAGATCTGCGTGTAGAGAAGTTTCTGCTTCGCTTTTTCTTCGCCGCTTGCCGCGATGGCTTTTTCTGTGCGCAAGACGACTGATTCCATCGCGAAGACATTGCTGACGATATCCGCGATGTTCACGAGCACTTCCTGCTCCGCTTCGAGTTTCTTGCCGTAAGTCTGTGCGGCAAGTCCGGCAGCGAGGATGGCGATTTTCTTGGCGTTCTTCACCAATACTTTTTCCTGCGCCAAGGCTTCCGTTCCAACTTCTTCCGGCATCATCATCAACAGTTCTTCCTGCAAAGCTTGCGCATGTTGCAATAGCGGCAATTCGCCTTTCATCGCTTTTCGGAGCAGCGTGCCCGGTACGAGCAGGCGGTTGATTTCGTTTGTTCCTTCGAAGATCCGGTTGATGCGGGAATCACGGTAGATGCGCTCGATTTCATATTCCTGCATAAAGCCGTAGCCGCCGTGAAGCTGGACCCCTTCATCGACAATATAATCCAAAGTTTCCGTTCCGAAGAATTTATTCAATGAACATTCAATGGCAAATTCCGCGAT
Source organism: Planococcus sp. SSTMD024 (assembly GCF_041320495.1). Classification (NCBI taxonomy): domain Bacteria; kingdom Bacillati; phylum Bacillota; class Bacilli; order Caryophanales; family Caryophanaceae; genus Planococcus; species Planococcus sp. SSTMD024. The sequence goes on from NZ_JBGGNS010000018.1 coordinate 55,633, forward strand.
GGAATCCGCAACCAGTTTGCCGTCCGCCTGCTGCTCATCCGTGAATCCGCTCATGCGGTCTTCAAACAATCCTACTGTGCGGTACACTGAACTTTCAACGGCATACAATTTGGATGCCATTGTCGCCAATTTCTCTTTTGTTAAGTTGAAAGAAGAGATCGGCGTCTTGAATTGCTGGCGCTGGTTCGTGTAAGGAATCGTCAATTCCATAGCGCGTTTGGATGCGCCGATTGTGCCGACGCCGAGTTTGTAGCGCCCGATGTTCAGGATGTTGAAGGCGATGATGTGTCCGCGCCCTGCTTCGCCGAGAAGGTTTTCCACAGGCACTTCCGCATCTTCCAAGATCAATGTACGCGTAGAAGACGATTTGATGCCCATTTTCTTTTCTTCCGGCCCGACCGATACGCCCCCGAAATCGCGCTCGACGATAAAGGCAGAGAACTGTTCGCCATCGATTTTCGCATAGACAACGAAGACGTCCGCGAACCCTGCGTTCGTGATCCATTGTTTTTCGCCGTTCAAGATGTAATGCGTACCCGCTTCGTTCAGTTTCGCCACGGTTTTCGCGCCCAAAGCATCCGACCCGGAGCTCGGCTCAGTCAATGCGTAAGCGGCGATTTTCTCGCCTGTCGCAAGGACCGGCAAGTATTTCTTTTTCTGTTCTTCGTTACCGAACAAGACGATCGGCAGCGATCCGATTCCGACGTGCGCGCCGTGCGTGATGGAGAAGCCGCCCGCTTTGGACATTTTCTCCGCAATCAAAGCCGAGGCGATTTTGTCGAGCCCGAGCCCGTCATATTGTTCAGGGACGTCTGCACCGAGGAGGCCAAGTTCGCCCGCTTTTTTCAAGAGCTTGACGGAATGCTCGAATTCGTGGTTCTCCAGGTTTTCGACCAAAGGCATGACTTCCGTGTTGACATAATCCTCAGTCGTCTTGGCGATCATTTTATGCTCTTCCGTGAAATCTTCCGGCGTGAACACGCGCGATAGGTCTGCATCTTCGATCAAGAAGCTTCCGCCTTTGATCAATGTTTTTTCTTGTTCCATTTTCCATTCCTCCCAATTTATCGTTTGATTGAATCCTTTGAGAAAGCTCTAACTATAGAGAGATTTGTAATACCTATAGTTTTCCGAAGCTTACCGCTCGCTTTCCGTGGGCTCGCGGCCAAGCCTCCTCAGTCGCTTCGCGCCTTGCGGGGTCTCGGCCGTCTCGCTTGTCCACAGGAGTCGAGCGGACTCTTCTCCAAACTACTAGATAGCTCTCCTTTTATGCATTGAATATTAAGTTGTTGTGACTAAAAAAGTTTTTATTACTTTCACACTCTGTGAAGTTCTCTTTACAACATTTCGAAGACGCCGGCTGCGCCCATTCCGCCGCCAATGCACATCGTGACGACGCCGAATTGTTTGTTCTGGCGCTTCAATTCGCTGAGCATGCGCAAAGTCAAAATCGAGCCTGTCGCGCCGAGCGGATGGCCGAGTGCGATGGCGCCGCCGTTCAAATTGATCTTGTCCATGTCCAAGCCAAGCTCGCGGATAACGCCGAGCGACTGGGAAGCGAAGGCTTCGTTCAGTTCCCAGACGTCGATATCGTCTTTCGTCAAGCCGGCAAGTTTCAAGGCTTTCGGAATCGCGACGACCGGGCCGATGCCCATGACTTCCGGCGGAACGCCGCCTGTTGCGAATGAACGGAATTTCGCGATCGGCTTGAGGCCTAGCGCTTCCGCTTTTTCACGGTCCATGACGAGCACTGAACCTGCGCCGTCAGAAGTTTGGGAAGAGTTGCCCGCTGTGACCGTGCCGCGCGCCGAGAATGCGGCGCGCAATTTATTGAGTGTCTGGATGGATGTGCCGTGGCGCACCCCTTCATCCATTTCAAACATGAACGATTTTTCCTGGTATTTATTCTGGCTATCGACATAGCGCTGGATCACTTCGACCGGGACGATTTCATCGACGAAGTGGCCTTTTTCGATAGCCTTAGCTGCATTTTCGTGGGACCGGACCGCAAATGCATCCTGGTCTTCGCGGCTGACGCCGTATTGCGTCGCTACTTGTTCTGCCGTATGGCCCATGCTCATGTAATATTGCGGAGCGGTTTCCGCGATTTTGGCGTTCGGACGCAGCACATTGCCCATCATTGGCACCATGCTCATCGATTCAACGCCGCCGGCAACGATCGCTTCAGCGTGGCCGACCATGATGCGTTCAGCGGCATAAGCGATCGACTGCAAGCCTGATGAACAAAAGCGGTTGACGGTAACGGCCGGCGTCGTATCCGGTAGCCCTGCAAGTGCCCCGATATTGCGGGCAATGTTCATGCCTTGCTCTGCTTCTGGCATGGCGCACCCCATAATCAAATCGTCAATAGGGCCGTCGTATCCAGCCCGCTTCAATGTTTCCCGTACGACGAGTGCCCCGAAATCATCCGGGCGCACCGAGGCAAGAGAACCTTTTTTCGCTTTTCCGACCGGTGTTCTGGCTCCGGCCACAATTACTGCTTCGCGCATATCATTTCCTCCTCTATCTAATCGGCAATCAATTGCGTAATGGCTTCCCTTTGACAAGCATATGCTGCATGCGCTGCTGTGATTTCGGTTCAGCAACCAGGCTCAGGAAGGCTTCGCGTTCCAAATCGAGCAAATACTGCTCATCGACTTTCGTGCCGTACGGTAGCTTGCCGCCTGATAATACATAAGCCAGTTTTTTTGCGATTTTCATATCGTGTTCGCTGATATAGCCCGACAATAGCATGCCTTCCGCCCCGAGCAGCATCGCCGCATAACCCGCTTCCCCTGCGACCGGCACTTCTTCCCTTCTCGGTGCCTGGTAGCCATTATCATGGAGCGACAATGCCAATTGCTTCGCATCGTAGATCAGGTGGTCGCTATTGACGCTGATGCCATCAACAAAGTTCAGGAAATTGTTTTCGCGTGCTTCGTCTGCCGATGTCGATACTTTGGCGGTCGCGATCGATTCGAATACGCCCGCTGCCAAGTTGACATAGTCAGCCGTGACATGATTCGGCAAGCCTTTCAATTGTTTCATATACAATTCCTTGTTTCCGCCGCCGCCTGGAATGAGCCCGACGCCTGCTTCAACCAAGCCCATATACGTTTCCATGGATGCCTGTACGCGTGCTGCCGGCAGGATGACTTCTGCCCCGCCGCCGAGCGTCATGCCGAATGGTGCCGCAACGACCGGCTTCGAGCTGTATTTCAATTTCAGCATGGCGTTCTGGAAGGTGCGGATCGTCAAATCCAGTTCAAAGATATTATCGTCTTGCGCTTCCATCAAAATCATGCCAAGGTTGGCGCCGACACAGAAGTTCTTGCCTTGGTTGCCGATGACGAGCCCTTTGTAGTTTTTCTCAACTTCGTCTACCGAGAAATTGATCATCTGCATAATATCGAGCCCGATCGCATTCGAACGTGAATGGAATTCGAGTAATGCGATGCCGTCTCCAAGATCGATCAAGCTTGCGCCGGAATTCGATTTGATGACGCCGTGCTTTTTCTTGTAGCGCTTCAAATCGATCACTTTTTCATTGACCGGAACGGGCTGATAATCTGTCCCGTCGAAATAGTACAGGTCGCCGTTCTCTTCTTTATAGAAGGAATCAAAACCTTTGTCCAATAGCGCTTGTGCAAATGCCGGCACTTCCAAGCCTTGTGCGGCCATTTTTTCTGTCGACTGCTTGACGCCGATTGCGTCCCATACTTCAAACGGCCCCTGTTCCCAGCCGAAGCCCCATTTCATGGCATTGTCGATGGCGACGATGTCGTCTGCAATCTCGCCGTGCAATTGTGCAGAGTAGACGAGTGTCGGAGCGAGAATGCTCCACAGCAATTCGCCTGTGCGGTCATCTGCGTAAACGAGCGTCTTCATTTTTGAGGACAAGCCTTTTTGCTGCTTGGCCATCTCCTGTGAAGGCGTTTTCAATTTTTGCGATGGGCGGTATTCCATCGTTTCGGGGTCGAGTTCGAGGATTTCCTTGTCTTTTTTCTGGAAAAAGCCTTGCTTCGCTTTGGCACCGATCCAGCCGTTTTCGACCATCTTCTTCATAAACTCAGGCGTATCGAACACTTGCTGCTCTTCGCCTTCTGTTTGGTCGTAGACATTTTTCGAGACATGCATGAATGTATCAAGCCCAACTACATCCAAAGTGCGGAAGGTAGCGGATTTCGGGCGGCCGATCAATGGGCCCGTAACGGAATCCACTTCGCCGACTGAATAGCCGCGGTTTTGCATTTCGCGCACTGTGACGAGCAAGCCGTATGTGCCGATGCGGTTGGCGATGAAGTTCGGTGTGTCTTTTGCCAGGACGACGCCTTTGCCCAGGCGGTCTTCGCCGAATTGCTGCATGAATTCAACGACTTCCGGAGCTGTCGCATCTGCCGGGATGACTTCAAGCAATTTCAAGTAGCGTGGCGGGTTGAAGAAATGGGTGCCGAGGAAGTGCTTTTGGAAATCTTCCGAGCGCCCTTCTGACATCGCGTTGATGCTGATGCCGGATGTATTGGAGGAAATGATCGTGCCAGGTTTCCTGACAGCATCCACCTTTTCATAAAGTGATTTCTTGATATCCAGGTTTTCCACAATGACTTCGATGATCCAATCCACTTCGGATAGTTTCTCGAGATCGTCTTCCAAATTGCCTGGCGTGATCAGCTGCAAGTTTTTCTTTTGCGTCAGCGGAGCAGGCTTTTGCTTCAATAGTTTTTGAGTGGCAGTCGCTGCGATCCGGTTGCGGACAGCTTTGTCTTCAAGCGTCAGCCCTTTCGCTTGTTCTTCTTGCGTCGCTTCTTTCGGGACGATGTCGAGCAGCATGACCGGAATTCCGATATTGGCTAAATGAGCTGCGATTCCAGATCCCATGACGCCCGATCCGAGCACGGCCGCTTTTTTGATTTTGTATGACACGAGCAAACCCTCCTATTTTTGAATGAACACTCATTCATTTTCTGGGTAAAAAAAAGAAATACTTTCCTTCTCGTTCTTAGTGTAAATTATTTTTCCTATTTTCGCAATATTTAATCGGAAGATTTTTCTGCCGCATTTATCCAAGTGCTTGGAGACAAAGCAAAAAAAGGGTAAAATTAAAAAGACTATTAAAGGAGGCAATTCAATGAAATCCCTAAAAACTACTGAACAGTTCAACGATACAATCCAAAACGGCGAACCGGTCATCGTGAAATTCCAGGCCGGCTGGTGCCCTGACTGCACGCGCATGGACATGTTCATCGACCCGATCATCGAACAATACGACAATTACCAATGGTTTGACGTCAACCGCGACGAACTGCCGGAAATCGCAGAGCAACATGAAGTGATGGGCATCCCGAGCCTATTGATCTTCAAGGACGGCGTAAAACAAGCGCATCTCCATAGTGCCAACGCCAAGACCCCCGCTTCTGTCATCCACTTCCTGGAAGAACAAAAAGCTTAAAGGCGAAAACCCGAAACATTCACTAATACTATAAAGCAGAGGTGCCGAAATGGATTCACAACAAGAAATCAAGGAATTGCAGGAACTTGTGGCGTATTACCAAGACGTCATTTACAATATGTCGGCACCGATCATCCCATCGATTGTCCCGAATACCATTCTCGTGCCGATTGCCGGATACATCTTCCGCGACCGTTTCGAAACAATCCGGACGAAAGTCCTCGATTACGCCGATAGCCACCGCGATACAGAACAAGTGGTCTTCGACTTCACTGGCGTGACGATGCAAGACGTCCAGTCATTTGATTTCAATGAGCTTGCACTCGAACTGACTCAATTGAACAGTGCCCTGAAATTGATGGGCTTGCGCGGCATTTATGTCGGCTTCAACCCGCGTTTTGTCAGGGAAATTGTCCACGCAGGCATTCAGGTCGAATTGGAAGTCTACACGACATTCCGCAGCGCTTTGCAAACTTTGCTCGATGAACGAGAAGCCAAACTGCGCTGAAGTTTTTTTAGGAGGATGGATCATGAAAGTGCTGCTCCCTTTTCAAGCTATGAGCCAATACGCTGAACATGTACCGGCAGCCTACCGTGCTTCTGCATGCGGGCCGGTCACTGCTGCCTCCATCCTCCGCTACCACGAAGGCACTGCACCGGGGGTCGGGCTGCTTTATAAAAAGCTCGGAACGACGCCGATCGGCTTGAGTGCCTTTTGCCTAATCCGGCGATTGAAAAAACTTACCGGGCCGCGCTATGACATCAAGCGGGTTCGCTCGATCGAGCAGATCAAACAGCAATTGGATGCAGGCTATCCGCTCGCTGTGAAATTCGACCGTTACTTTTCATTACGCTGGCGCCAGAAAACCACTTTCGCTTATCACTGGGTCCCGCTCATCGGCTATGAAGAAACGGCGGGTGATTTGTTGCTGTATATTCACGACAACGGACAAAAAAACCGCCCGAGCAAGTTGCGGGCGGTGTCGTTCCGTGAAAACCGGGGCGTGTTGAGTTTCATCCGGATTTCACCGGTGGCAAAAGTTAAATGAATGATTTTTCCAAGAGCCTTGCGAGCAGGCGAAATTCGCGCTCGTCGCATACCTTTACCAAATCAGAAGAATAATCAGGCACTGCGATTTCCTCGAGTGCCACATCGAGCTGGAGGTCGTCTTTGATGACTGCCAGCTTTTTCGATAGCGCGAGCATATCCTGATGCTCTTCAATTTTCTTTTTTTGTGCCGGCTTCAGTTCCTCGAGATGTTCCAGGACGCCTTCGACCGAACCAAAGCGCTGGATCAATTGGAGCGCCGTCTTCGGCCCGATGCCTTTGACGCCCGGATAGCCATCGCTCGGGTCGCCCATGAATGCTTTCACATCGGCGAACTGGCCTGGCAAGATATCATACTCATCCCGGAAGCGCGCATCGGTGTAAAGATCGTAGATATGGAAGCCTTTTTTCATAAAGGCGATCTTGACCGATGGATTCAATAGCTGAAGCATATCCTTATCGCCAGTGATGATTGTATAATCCGCTTCGTCCGGCCATTTTTTCGTAAACGACCCGATAAAATCATCCGCTTCGATGCCTTTCTCCCCGTAGTTTTTCCAGCCGAGAAGCTCGGACACTTCCCGTGCCTGATCGAATTGATGCACCATATCTTCAGGCGGCGCCGGTCGGTTCGCTTTATAGCCATCGAATAAGTCCGTACGGAACGTATGCGCCCCCATATCCCAGCAAACGGCGATATGGGTCGGCTTCATCAATGACTTAGCGGTGAGCACGTGGCGCGCGAATCCTTGTACCCCGTTAGTGGCGAGCCCGCTTTCTGTACGGAAGAACTGTCCGACACCCGCTGTTGCAAAATACGAACGGAACAATACCGCCATCCCGTCGACTAGCATAATATGTGGTTTCTCCAAAAAATACTCCTCCATTCAACACGATTTCCATTATCCATTATACGCGACTTTCCATAGAAAAAGGGTGCCGGACTTCCGGCACCCTTTTCGTTCTGTGTTTTCCGAAGCTATTTGCTTGCTTTCCGTGGGGCGGGAATCGAGCCTCCTCAACCGCTTCGAAATCTTCGTGCTCTCACATCTGCATGGCAGATGCGTCGCAAATGATTAGACTCAGCGATGCTTCGCTCATTCATTGCCTGCGGGGTCTCTCAAACCCGTCGCTTCGCTGCTCCCACAGGAAAGATAAGGTCGAACTACGTGAGAACTTATCTTTGCGAAGTAATGCGCAGCATTATTGAGCAGAAGGTTTTACAAGCAAACGCTTCTCCAAACACTTAGACAGTTCACTGAATTTTTTATACAGGATAAGCCTTTGCTCACTTTTACAAATAGAAAGCTATCCTCTAGTTCAGCATCTTTTAATAGCTTATCGTTTGCGCTTGATTGCTTTGTATTCGAGGTTCAAGGCTTTATAGAACGACGCCATCATCAATAGCATGATGAACGAGAACGGGAAGGCGGCGATGATCAATGCCGTCTGCAAGGACCCGAGCCCCCCTGCGAAGAGCAGGATGACCGCGATGGTCGATTGCGCAATCCCCCATGTCAGTTTCACGGCATTCGCTGGGTCCAGCGATCCGTTTGAAGTTTGCATGCCGAGAACGAATGTTGCTGAGTCGGCGGATGTGATGAAGAATGTTGAAATGAGCAGTACCGCGACAATGGACATCAACATGCCCAGCGGCAATTCATTGAACACCGCAAACAAAGTTTCTTCTGTCAACAATCCTGTCAAATCAACACCGCTGCTTTGCACATCGATTGCCGTCGTGCCAAATGCCGCGAACCAGATAAAGCTGATGAACGTCGGAATGAGCAAGACGCCAAACAGGAATTCGCGGATGGTCCGGCCTTTGGATACGCGGGCGATGAAAATCCCGACAAACGGCGACCAAGAAATCCACCAAGCCCAATAGAAGATCGTCCAGCCATCAATCCATGACCGGTTTTCCCCATTGATTGGGGCAGAACGGAAACTCATATTGATCAAGTTCTGGAAATAGCTTCCGATTGAATCAGTGAACATATTGAAAATCAATAAGGTAGGCCCAAGAACGATGACCAGTATCAGCAAGGTGATCGCAAGCACCATATTTGTATTCGACAAGTACTTGATTCCTTTGCTGATGCCTGACCAAGACGATACCATGAACAGCACGGTCACGACTGCAATGATGATGATTTGCGTGACCAAGCTATCTCCTGGAATGCCGTCAAACAAATAAGCGAGCCCTCCGTTGATTTGAATAGCACCGAAGCCAAGCGTCGTCGCTACGCCGACCGCTGTTGCGAATACGGCGATAACATCGACAAGAACACCCCAAGGGCCTTTCATGCGGTCGCCAAACAAGGGGCGAAGCGTTGAGGAAATGAGCCCCGGTTCACCTTTACGGAATTGGAAGTATGCCAGCGATAACGCCACTACTGCGTAAATCGACCAAGCATGGATGCCCCAGTGGAAAAATGTAAAACGCATGGATTCCCGGAACGCTTCCTGAGATCCCGGCTCAGCTGTCGCCGGGTCGATCGCGAAATGCGAAAGCGGCTCTGCCGCACCCCAGAATACGAGCCCGATACCCATGCCCGCTGAAAACAGCATCGCAATCCAAGTTGCAAATGAATACTCCGGCTTGTCCGTGTCTTTCCCTAAGCGAATCTGCCCCATTGGGCTGACAAGGAAGTATAGGCAAAACAGAACCATTACTGAAACGATCAATAAATAATACCAACCGAACGAAGTCGTCAGGAATGATTCCATATTGCCGGTAACTTCCGCAAAATGTTCTGGAGCAAGCGCACCGTAGCCAACTGCCAAAGCAATTAGAACAATCGCGATCCAAAACACGTTTGTTACTTTCTTCATATAGTCTCCTCCTTTGAATTTCTTCACAAGATATAACGCTACGGAACATTGGCGCGCTTGTCAACTGTCTGAATTATGTATCAACTAAAGCGCTTAGGTTCAATATCAAATACCCATCGCCCTATGGAATGAAACAATGGAAAATAAGACCAACTGCCCATGGAAATCGTTGGAATGCCCATGGATGACATTATGTCTCAATCACTAAAATTCCCCCATCCCTTTTCAAGCCATTTGGTCACATCCCGTTAGCCGAAACGGCTGGAGACGTAGCATGCAATATTGCATGAGCAGCGTTTGTTTAGACAAGCCATTATTGCGGGTAAGGAGATAAGATGTCTTTATTTCAGGACATTTTTGCTATCACTTACAAACAGAACTGGAGCTGAATAGATATGACACAGAAAAATACCGCAATCATCACCGGGGCAAGCAGTGGTATCGGTCAAGCTACTGCAAAGGAACTGGCAGCAAAAGGCTACCACGTCATGCTCGCTGCACGGCGCGAAGAGCGTCTGGTGGAACTAAAAAAAGAAATCGAAGCTGAAGGCGGAAGCGCCGATTACAAAGTGACAGACGTGACTTCAGCAGATGAAATGAAATCACTAGCACAAGCGACACTTGAGAAAACCGGCCGCATTGATGTACTGGTCAATAATGCGGGACTCATGCCGCTATCCTTTATGAATAAGCTGAAAATCGATGAATGGGACAAGATGGTCGATGTCAACATCAAAGGGGTTCTTTACGGAATCGCGGCTGTTCTCCCGATCATGGAAGAGCAAAAATCCGGCCATATCATCAATGTATCCTCAGTAGCAGGTCATCAAGTGATGAAAGGCAGCGCCGTATACAGCGGAACGAAATATGCGGTACGCGCCATTTCCGACGGATTGCGCCAGGAAATCGACCCAGCGCACGAAATCCGCGTGACCATCGTGTCGCCGGGTGCAGTCGCAACCGAATTGACGAATACCATCACCGATGATGATGTACTCGACAACTTCAAGAGCATGTCCATGGAGCCGCTGCAAGCCCGGGATATCGCGAATGCCATTGCCTATGCCGTCGAGCAGCCATCACACGTCGACGTCAACGAAATCCTGATCCGCCCGAGACAACAGCCTTAAGAAAATGAATGGAGACGATTTAAATGAAAACCGATTTTTCCAAGATTTTTATAAACGGCGAATGGACTTCCGGGTCCAGCGACAGCCTAATGAAAAACACCAACCCCTTCACCGGCGAGGAATTGGTCACGACACAAGCCGCCGATAAGAATGATCTGGATGCTGCCTATAAAGCGGCCGAAACCGCACAACTCGAATGGGCAAAGGAATTGCCGCAGGCGAAACAAGCGGTCATGGAAAAAGCCATCGAAGTGATGAAGGAAAATAAAGAATTGATCATCGACTGGCTCATCAAAGAAGCCGGCAGCACGAAGATCAAAGCGACGGTCGAATTCGGTGCCTCGATGAACATCTTAAAAGAAGCAGCGACCTTCCCGTTCCGCATGGAAGGAAAAATTATGCCTTCCCAGCAACCGGGCAAAGAAAACCGTGTCTACCGTAACCCGCTTGGCGTCATCGGCATCATCAGCCCGTGGAACTTCCCGTTCCATTTGGCGATCCGCTCGATCGCGCCGGCACTCGCCACTGGCAATGCCGTCGTCATCAAACCCGCAACCGATACGCCGGTTACCGGCGGGCTATTGTTCGCGAGCCTGTTTGAAGCAGCCGGGCTGCCTAAAGGCTTGCTCAACGTCGTGGTCGGCAGAGGGTCTGAAATCGGCGATGACATCGTCACCCACCCGACGCCTCGCCTTATTTCATTTACCGGCTCGACGCCTGTCGGGAAACACATCGGTGAACTTGCAGGCGGCGCATTGAAAAAAACCGCCCTGGAACTCGGCGGCAATAACAATTTCATCGTGCTGAATGATGCCGATATCGACCAGGCAGTGGACTCTGCCCTATTCGGGAAGTTCTATCACCAAGGCCAGATTTGCATGTCCGTCAACCGCATTTTTGTGCACCAGGATATCTACGACCAATTTGCTGAGCAGTTCATCGAACGTGCCGGCAAGTTGAAATACGGCAACCCTGCCGAAGAGGATACGCAAGTCGGGCCGCTCATCAACCGCGACCAAGTCGACCGTATCCTAAAAGACATCGACGCCACGGTTGAACAAGGCGCGAAGATTCGCCTCGGCGGCAAAGCAGACGGCAATGTCCTCCAGCCGACAGTCTTGACCGGCGTCACGAATGACATGCCGCTCGCGGAAAACGAAATCTTCGGCCCTGTCGCGATCCTCATTCCGTTTAATAGCGACGAGGAAGTGATCGAACAGGCCAATGAATACCCGTTCGGTTTGAGCGGTGCCGTGCATTCCGCGAATATCGAACACGCAACGAACATCGCCCACCAGATCCACACGGGCATGATCCACGTCAACGACCAACCGGTCAACGACGAAGCGCATATGCCATTCGGCGGCGAGAAAGACTCCGGCCTCGGCCGCTTTAACGGCGAATGGGTTCTTGAGGAATTCACTACCTTGAAATGGTTGTCCGTGCAGCATCAGCGCAGACAGTACGGGGCATTTGTGGATAATACGAAGAAATAGAATAGCAACGGAAACCCGGCAGCTCCTGGAATGGGGGCTGCCGGGTTTTTTAATAATGACTCAGAACGCTTAATCATTATATTAAAAGAGTTTTAATATGGACATATTATGCGCATTATGCGATAGCGATAGTGCTTATATTATTTTTTTCACAAAACAAAAAACGCCAAAATCCTATCAAAGGATTTTGGCGTTTCGTATACTCCATAAAGTTCTATGGAGACGGCGGGAGTCGAACCCGCGTCCAGAGACTCCGTTACTTGAGCATCTACGCGTGTAGCTTATCTATTGGAGTTTCGCCGCTCAATCTGCCGACAAGCAGGCGTCATGAGGGCTAGTTCGAGAATCTCTTGCAGTCAGCTCAAACGGCACTGACTGCCGTATCCCACTAAAAGTGAGCTCTATGCAGCCACATGGGCGATGGTTACATAAAGCAGATCCGAGCTTACGCTGCGAATGCTAGGTTGTTGTTAGTTTTGCCAGTTGTTATAAGTTACGTTGATGACGGAGCCGATCCTCCGACGCGCAACCCAAGCTCGAACCATCCCTGTCGAATCCGTAACGTCCCCTCATTAAAAGAGAACACGGAAGTGGTTTAGCTTCGGTGTACTGTTACCAGTATAGGACAAAACAGGTCAGAGTTCAAGTTTAACGGCTTCTCTCTTTCATCGCGCGGTCGATTGCCCGCTTCGCGTCTTTTTTCTTCAAGTCTTCGCGCTTGTCGTATTTCTTCTTCCCTTTACCGACGCCGAGCAGGACTTTGGCATAACCATCCTTCAAATACATCTTGAGCGGGATAATTGCCGCCCCTTCGACTTTCGATTTGCCGACAAGTTCGTTGATCTGCTTTTTGTGGAGCAAGAGCTTGCGAGAGCGCAGCGGGTCGTGGTTAAACTGGTTGCCTTGCTCATACGGCGAGATGTGCATATTGGAAATCCAGGCTTCCCCGTTCCGGATGCGGACAAATGCATCTTTGATCTGTACTTTCCCGCTTCTTGCGGATTTGATCTCCGTACCGAGCAGGACAATCCCCGCTTCGATCGTTTCTTCAATCGCGAAATCGAATCCCGCTTTTTTATTCTGGGCAATTACTTTGCCTTCTCCTTTGGCCATTTCTGTTCACCTCAAACTGTTGGAAAAAGCGGCACGCGGCCGCTTTTTTTATTTCTTCTTGCGGCGCTGCTGTTTTTTCGCAGCCCCTTCATAAAACTTTTTCTTTTCATTTTTCGGTTTGCGTGTCGGCCCGCCCTCTCCGCGCTTCTTGCCATCTTTCGGCTTATCGCCGTTTCGGCCGGTGCGGATCACTTTCGGGCTGTCCTTGCGTGAACTGCGGCGCGTATTTTGAGCCATGCCGACAATTTCGAAATCGATGGACGATTCTTCCGGTTTAACCCCGATCACGCGCACTTCGACTTCATCCCCGATGCGGAACTGGCGTTTTGTGCGTTCGCCGATCATCATCATCTGTCGGTCGTCGAACTGGTAGTAATCGTCTGTCAGGTTGGATACGTGCACGAGTCCTTCAATGGTGTTCGGAAGCTCGACAAACATGCCGAAATTCGTCACAGACGACACGATGCCTGTGAATTCCTCGCCGACTTTATCGGCCATGTACTGTGTTTTCTTCAATGCATCCGTATCGCGCTCCGCTTCGACTGCACGTCTTTCGCGGTCGGACGTGTGCTGTGCGATATCATCCATTTCCGCTTCCCAGTGGCGAATCGTCTTTCTCGACAAATCTTTTTCGATCAAATACGTGCGGATCAAGCGGTGAATGATCAAATCCGGATAGCGGCGGATCGGCGACGTGAAATGCGTATAAAATTCCGTCGACAAACCAAAATGGCCAAGGCTCTCGGATGAGTATTTCGCCTGTTGCATCGACCGCAGCATCATCGTCGAGACGACCGGCTCTTCCGGTGTGCCAGCGATAGAATCAACGATTTCCTGCAAAGCTTTCGGGTGGATTTCATTGCCGGAGCCTTTGACGACGATCCCGAAATTCGTGATGAACTCGAAAAAGCGCTGCAGTTTCTCCGGTTTCGGGTCTTCGTGAATCCGGTATAATGACGGGACATTCATATGGTGGAAATGCTCAGCGACCGTCTCGTTCGCAGCAAGCATAAACTCTTCGATCAAGCGTTCTGCCACTGTGCGTTCACGGACGACGATATCGACCGGATAGCCTTCTTCGTCAACGATCACTTTGGATTCCTTGAAATCGAAATCGATCGCCCCGCGGGTCATGCGGCGCTGGCGCAAAATGGCTGCCAAGTCTTTCATCAGCTCGAACATCGGCACGAGTTCTTTGTATTGTTCTTTCAATTCCTGGTTGTCTTTTTCCAGGATTTCATACACTTCTGTATAGGTCATGCGGGCCGACGTGTTGATGACGCTCTGGAAAATATCGTGTGACAGCACTTCGCCTTTATCGTTGAAAATCATTTCACAAGACAAAGTCAGGCGGTCGACTTGCGGGTTGAGCGAGCAAATCCCGTTCGACAGGCGGTGCGGGATCATCGGGATAACGCGGTCGGTCAAGTAAATGCTCGTCGCACGGTCGTATGCTTCCCGGTCGATCGGCGAGCCTTCCGTGACGTAATGGCTGACATCCGCAATATGGACGCCCAGTTTATACGTGCCGTCTTCTAATTTCTTCACTTGTACAGCGTCATCCAAGTCTTTGGCATCCGCCCCGTCGATCGTGACGATCTGTTCATCCCGCAAATCGCGGCGTCCGTTCAAGTCTTCAGGATCGATTTGCTCTGGCACGGCATTCGCCTGATCCAGCACATCCTGCGGGAATTCCACTTCAATTCCATATTTATGGATAATCGATAAAATATCAACGCCTGGGTCGTTTTTGTGCCCGAGCACTTGTGTAACCATGCCCGTTGCAGACAAACGCCCTTCCGGCCAGCCGGTGATTTCGACGACGACTTTATGGCCGTCGACGGCACCGAGCGTATCGTCTTTGGCAATAAAGATATCCATGTTCATTTTCTTGTCATCCGTGACGACAAAGCCGAAGCCTTTGTTCGCCTGGAACGTGCCGACGACTTTCGTGGTGCCGCGTTCTAGGATGCGAATGACCGATCCTTCGCGGCGGTCCCCTGATGAACCATCCGAGACGCGGATGATCACGGTATCGCCATTTACCGCCCCGTTCACTTCATTCGGCGGGATGAAGACATCATCGAGGCCTGCTTCTTCAGGCGCAAAAAAGCCGAAGCCTTTGGCATGGCCGATAAATTTGCCGCGCATCAAGTTCATGCGTTCTGGCACACCGTAGCGGTTTGACCGTGAGCGCACCAATTCGCCTTTTTCTTCAAGCTTGACGAGTGTCTTCACCAATTCCTTAAATTCGTCGGCGTCTTCAAAGCCGAACTGTTCTTCTATTTCTGTAACCGTTAACGGCTTATATGCTTCTTCGCGCATAAAGGCCAATAACCGTTGATCCAATGACTGTTCATTCTTGCCCAATCCTAACTCCTCCTTTTGAGACCGTCTCACACGCTCCAGTCGAGCGATTCGAGAAACTCGTATATATCTTCATGTAATTGCTTTTTCTCCTGATCCAGCGTAATGACATGGCCCGATTTCTCGTACCATTTGATGCGCTTGTCAGTTGACTCCGCTTCGTCGTGGATGATGTTCGCAGATTCTGTATTGATGACTTTGTCCAGTGAACCTTGGACGACGAAAAGCGGTGCATAGACATGATCGACGTTGTTCCGTACTTCACCGATCAACTCACGCAAATCTTTGAGTGTATCCATCGGCTTTTCCTCGAACTTCTTCATCTCTTCTTCGATAAGCTTATCATCTTTTCCTTCATATTTCTTGTATTCGCGGGCATACTCCAAAACGCCCTGGTACATCAGGTCGGTGGATTTCATGTACATCGGCGCGCACATCGTCACAATGCCCTTGATAGGCTTTGTATACCCCAGTTTCAAACTGAATACGCCGCCGAGCGACAAGCCGGCCACCGCAATCTCCTGGTATCCCTTGTCGACAAGAGTTTGATACGCTTGTTCGACGTCTTTCCACCAATCCACAGGGCCGGTCTCCACTAGCTTCTCCGGCGCCACACCGTGCCCTGCATAATGCGGCGCGATGCTTGTATAGCCTTTCGTTTCCAAAAATCTTCCGAGCATCCGGACGTCTGCAGAATTGCCGGTAAACCCGTGCAATAACAATACCGCACGCGGCCCTTGCTCAAAGAAGAATGGTTTCGGTTGTGAAATGCGCATAAACGTTACCTCCAACTAAATTTACTTTCTATTATATAGGCCTGCGCCCAATTTCCCCTAAAAGAAAACGCCCAACCACTAAATGGTCAGGCGATGTGCTCTACATTATACTTTCGTTACGGCGATAGCCAGAATAAAGAATAAGGCAGCAAGGACGATCGTCACCCGGTGTAGGACAAGATCCAACCCACGGGCTTTTTGCTTGCCGAAAAGTTGCTCTGCTCCACCGGAGATGGCTCCTGAAAGGCCTGCACTTTTCCCTGATTGCAATAGAACGACAACAATCAAAGCGATCGAGACGATAAGAAGTAATGTCATTAACAATGTATGCATAAATACCACCTCCTGAAAAGAACCTTCACAACAAACTCTAGTTTACCAAAAATTGAAACCTCTAGCAATAGAGCCCCTAAAAAATACAAATGATTAAGACCATTTCATCTTTTTCTGTTCATTCTTTTTTGAATCTGTTGGTGAGGAACATTTGCTTTATCTAGTAGAGCGGAAAGTAAGATTGCATTTAAACTTCACTCCGCAAAATAGCTGCGCTTGCCGCGGGCGAGCGCTGAGCCGCTTCCCTCGCTTTGCTCAGTCCAGGGTCTCATCTGTCTCGCTTTCCCGCAGGCGTCTGCGCTATTTTGCTCCGTTCTGATTAACACTCGATATTTATTAGAAAGTCTATGAGCAAAGCCCAGTTTTTATAGAAATTTTTCAAAGCTGAAGCGCAAGGGGCTGACGCCGGAGGGACTACGCGGGACAGGCGAGACCTATATGGCGCAGCCATAAGGGCTCGACGCCCGCCCCATACCCGGGCAGCTGAAAACGCGACGTCCTGTCGCATCAGCTGCATGACTCGCATCCTGCGAGCCCCAAGCATGCCCCTGAAGCGTAAGCTTTTTACAATGATTTATAAATCAGCTTCAGACAACTCACACTAAGCCAGCTCTTCTTCCTCACACATTCTAACAGAAAAGCTGCCGGAAAAAATCTCCGGCAGCTTCTCCTCACTTATTCGCTCTTATTTCTTCAAGTTATAGAAAGTTTTTACGCCCAAGTATTTCGCAGTATCGTGCAATTGGTCTTCAATGCGAAGCAATTGGTTGTATTTCGCGACGCGGTCCGTACGTGACGGCGCGCCTGTTTTGATTTGACCCGCATTTGTCGCGACTGCGATGTCTGCAATCGTCACATCTTCCGACTCGCCTGAACGGTGGGAGATGACCGCTGTGTAGCCAGCCCGTTTCGCCATTTCGATCGCATCGAATGTTTCTGTCAATGTACCGATTTGGTTTACTTTGATCAGGATCGAGTTGCCGATGCCTTGCTCGATGCCTTGCGCCAATTTCTTCGTGTTGGTGACGAACAAGTCATCGCCGACTAGCTGTACTTTATCGCCAATACGGTCTGTCAATAGTTTGAAGCCATCCCAGTCGTTCTCGTCCAATCCGTCTTCAATGGAAACGATCGGGTATTTATTCGCCAATTCTTCGTACCAGTCGACCATTTCAGCAGAAGTCTTGACCGTGTTGTCACCAGCCAATGTGTAGACGCCTTTTTCTTTGTCGTAGATTTCAGACGCGGCTACGTCCATTGCGAGCAAGACGTCTTGGCCTGGCTTGAAGCCGGCTTTCTCGATCGCAACCATGATCGTCTCAAGCGCTTCTTCGTTCGAGCCAAGGTTCGGCGCGAATCCGCCTTCGTCGCCTACAGATGTGTTATAGCCTTTGTCTTTCAGTACAGTTTTCAAATTGTGGAAGATTTCTGCACCCATGCGAAGCGCATGGCGGAAAGATTCAGCGCCTACTGGCATAACCATGAATTCCTGGATGTCGACATTGTTATCCGCGTGCTCACCGCCGTTAAGGATGTTCATCATCGGTACCGGCAATTGCTTGGCGTTGAAGCCGCCGAGGTATTGATAAAGAGGCAAGTCCAAATAGTTTGCTGCTGCATGGGCAACAGCCATGGAAACGCCAAGAATCGCGTTTGCGCCGAGACGGCCTTTGTTTTCAGTTCCGTCAAGTTCGATCAACGCCTGGTCAATGGATACTTGATCCAGTACTGAATAGTTTTCTTCGAGCTCATCAGCGATTTCGTTGTTTACGTGATCCACCGCTTTGAGGACGCCTTTTCCAAGGTAACGGCTCTTATCGCCATCGCGAAGTTCAACCGCTTCGTGTTCTCCAGTAGATGCGCCAGATGGCACGATCGCGCGGCCGAATGCGCCGCTTTCTGTGAATACCTCAACTTCAACAGTCGGGTTCCCTCTAGAATCGAGTACTTCGCGTGCTTGGATGTGTGTAATAATTGGCAATGTCAACAGCTCCCTTTTCAAATGGTTTGTTCAATTTCGTTTATAAGTTATTCAAAATGCAAAGATTTTCAATTAAATAAGTTGGAAAAGATAACTTTGAAATCGTTCCAGGCGGACGCTTTCGGGCCCACAGGATGTGGGTCATGCAGCTGGCGCGACAGGACGTTGCGGTGCCAGCTGCCAGGGCATGGCTTCAGCCGCTTCCTTCACTTGCGCTCAGTCCAAGGTCTTCAGCTCATGTCGCTCCGTCGCGCTGCTCCATCACTGCTCCCGCAGGAAGCGAATCTTGCTTAGCAAGATTCGTTTGCGACGCAGCAGCGCAGCAATGCAGGAGCACGTCTTTGCCCTTCGCCACCTTTCACTCTTTTATCTTTCCTGATCTGCAAAGAATTCTAAATTTCAACAAATTAATTCAACTTATACAGCTCTTGAATACTTTTTAATACAACGGTTTTCCAGTCATCTCTTTTGGCTGCTCAACATCGAGCAGTTTGAGGATGGTCGGTGCGAGATCCGCTAGAATGCCGCCGCTGCGCAAGACTTCGCCGTGCTTGGTCAAAATGACCGGCACTTTGTTAGTCGTATGCGCCGTCATCGGCAAGCCGTCTTCTGTCAGCACTTCGTCCGCGTTGCCGTGGTCGGCTGTGATGAGCGCCGATCCGCCTTGGCGGTGGAGGGCTTCCACAATGCGCCCGAGGCACTCGTCCACGACTTCGACTGCCTTGATCGTCGGCTCGAGCATGCCGCTATGGCCGACCATATCCGGGTTCGCGAAGTTCAAAATGATTGCATCGTGTGCGCCTGCATCGATTTGTTCGACAAGTCGGTCGGTCACTTCATAGGCGCTCATTTCAGGCTGCAAATCGTAAGTCGCCACTTTCGGCGACGAGACGAGAATGCGGTCTTCCCCCGGGAACACTTCTTCCCGCCCGCCGCTCATGAAAAAGGTGACGTGTGGGTATTTTTCCGTCTCGGCGATGCGCAATTGCGTCATGCCGTTCGCGGATAATACTTCCCCGATGGTATTCACCAAATTAACGTTGCCGTAAGCAATCATGGTCTTCAATTCTTCACTGTAAGTCGTGAAGCTGATAAATGCCAGATCTTTCGGATGGTGAATGCTCAGCGGGAAATGCGCGAAATCTGGACGCGTCAGTACAGTCGTCAATTGGATGGCTCGGTCCGGACGGAAATTGAAGAAGATGACGGAATCGCCTGAGTTGATGACTGCAGGTTCTTCCCCTTCTTTCACGACCGTAAACGGCAGGACAAATTCATCGACAATTCCTTCCGCGTAAGACGCTTCCACACCCACAGCTGCGGAACTGGCGCTTGGCCCGATTCCGTCGACCATCGCACGGTAAGCAAGTTCAACGCGTTCCCAGCGCTTGTCACGGTCCATTGCATAATAACGTCCGCTGATGGAAGCGAAACGCCCAATGCCGATTTGCTGCATTTGTTTTTCAGTTTCTTCTATATAATGGAGCGCGGTTTTTGGCCCGACATCGCGGCCGTCCAAAAATCCGTGTACATACACTTCGTTCAAGCCTTGCTGTTTCGCGAGGCGCAATAAAGCGAACAGGTGCTCATAATGGCTATGGACGCCCCCGTCGCTGAGCAAGCCCATAACATGCAAAGCTTTGCTGTTTTCTTTGGCGTTCATGACGGCATCCAAAAATGCGGGGTTTTTATAGAAATCGCCGTCTTTGATCGATTTATGAATGCGTGTCAGGTTTTGGTAAACAATGCGTCCTGCGCCGATATTCAAATGGCCGACTTCGGAATTGCCCATTTGCCCATCCGGCAAACCGACCGCTTCCCCTGAAGCCGTCAGCAGTTCATGGGGATATTCGTTCCACAGCCTGTCGAAATTCGGTTTATGCGCTTGTGCAACTGCATTTCCAGCGGTTTCTTCGCGGCAGCCGAAGCCATCCAAGATGATTAACGCTGCCGGATGTGCCGTTTTACGCATTCGAACCCGCCTCCAACAGCTTGACGAACGAGTCCGTTTCCAAGCTCGCGCCGCCGACTAATGCACCGTCGATATGCTCCATCGAGAGCAATTCCTGGATGTTGGCAGGTTTCACGCTTCCGCCGTATTGGATACGGACTTTTTCAGCCGTTTCATCGCTGTAAAGTGAAGCGATTTTCTTGCGCACGATGCCGCAAGCTTCGTTGGCGTCTTCAGCTGTTGCTGTTTTGCCTGTTCCGATTGCCCAGATTGGCTCATAAGCGATGACCAGTTCTGCGATTTGTGCATCGGTCAATCCCTCTACGGCCTTTTCGACTTGCGATTCCACGATGCTTTCCATTTGGCCCGCTTCGCGCTGTTCGTCGGTTTCACCGACGCATAGGATTGGCGTTAGTTGATGCGAAAATGCCGATTTCACTTTTGCATTGACTGTTTCATCGGTTTCATTGAAATACTGGCGGCGCTCGGAATGCCCGATAATGACGTAGTCGACGCCGATATCCGCCAATTGGACAGGGCTGATTTCACCAGTGAATGCCCCTTCGCCTTTGTCGTGCATCGTCTGTGCGCCAATTTTCAATGGGCTGTTGCCTGCAGCATCCACTAATTGCGTCAAGTATAGGGCAGGGGCACAAATGACAGAATCAAGCTTTTCCGCATCCGGCACCAAGCCGTTTACTTTTTCTACAAATTCCTTTGCTTGCGATGCTGTTTTATACATTTTCCAGTTTCCTGCAATGATCGGTTTTCTCACAAAAACACTCCCTTTATTTATCGGTTAATGCGGTGACGCCTGGCAAATCCTTGCCTTCCATGAACTCCAGGGAAGCTCCGCCGCCTGTTGAAATATGATCCATTTTATCTGCTACATGGAATTTCTCGACTGCTGCTGCGGAATCACCGCCGCCGATGATTGTATAGCCTTTCGTTTCTGCCATCGCTTGGGCGACAGCTTTCGTGCCGTTTGCAAAAGCTTCCATTTCGAACACGCCCATCGGCCCGTTCCAGATAATGAGTTTCGACTGGTTGATGACCTCGGCATACAATTTCGCTGTTTCCGGCCCGATATCCAGCCCCATCCAATCGGATGGAATTTCTTCGATTTTCACCGTTTTGGTCTCTGCGTCTTTCGAGAACTCGTTCGCAACTGTCGCATCGACTGGCAAATAAAACTTCACGCCTTTTTCCTTCGCTTTGTCGATAAACGATTTGGCAAGATCGAGTTTGTCTTCTTCGACCAGTGAATTGCCGATTTCATATCCTTGCGCCTTGATGAAGGTATAGGACAAACCGCCGCCGATAATCAAGTTGTCGACTTTGTCCAGCAAATGATCGATGACGCCAATTTTGTCTTTTACTTTCGCCCCGCCGATGATGGCGGTAAACGGGCGGTCCGGTTCTGACAAAGCTTTGCCGAGCACATCCAGCTCTTTCTCAAGCAACAGGCCGGATACCGCCGGCAAGTGTTCGGCGATCCCTGCAGTGGAAGCATGCGCTCTGTGCGCAGCGCCGAATGCGTCATTGACAAAGACGTCGGCGAGTGCCGCAAATTGTTTTGCGAGTTCCGGGTCGTTCTTTTCTTCGCCCGCATGGAAACGGACGTTTTCAAGCAACAGAATTCCGCCGGACTCAAGGGAAGCGATTTCCTGCTCTACTGTTTCCCCCACGGATTCCTTCAGGCATTTCACGTCTTTGCCGAGCAACTCGGCCAATCGTGCGCCTGCCGCAGCAAGTCTCATGTCTTCGTTAACTTGGCCTTTCGGGCGCCCGAGATGGCTGGCCAAGATGACTTTGGCGCCTTGTTCGGCCAAATACTCGATCGTCGGTATCGCCGCGCGGATGCGCGTGTCGTCGGTCACTTTCCCGTCTTCCATCGGTACGTTGAAATCTACACGGCAAAATACGCGTTTCCCTTTCAACTCCAAGTCTTTCATGGTCATTTTCTGCAGCATGAAAATACCTCCTAATTATATTCAAAAAAATAAGGGGTGGGGTAAATTCCCCACCCCTTTTACCCTCTTTATTATAGAGGTTCATTGGTAATTAAGCTATGATTTTCAGGTTACAGCCCTTTTTTGTACATGTGTACCGCCAAGTCTACACAGCGTGCAGAATAGCCGGATTCATTGTCGTACCAAGCAAGGACTTTGACCATGTTTCCGCCTAGAGCCATTGTAGATTGAGCATCTACTGTAGCGGAAGCTGTATTGCCGTTATAGTCGCGTGAGACAAGCGGAAGCTCGCTGTATTGCAAATAGCCTTTCAGCTCGTTTTCAGTCGCTTCTTTCAGCACTTGGTTCACTTCTTCAACAGACGCATCCGTTTCAAGTTCAGCGACAAGGTCGATCAATGAAACGTTCGGTGTTGGAACGCGGATCGCCATGCCATCGATTTTGCCTTCAAGTTCCGGCAATACTTTTGCAACGGATTTCGCTGCGCCAGTTGTTGTCGGGATCATCGACTCAGCTGCTGCACGCGCACGGCGGTAGTCAGAATGAGGCGCATCAAGCAATGCTTGGTCGTTTGTGTAAGAGTGGATTGTTGTCATCATGGCTTTCTTGATGCCGAACTTGTCGTTCAACACTTTCGAGATGCCGGACAAGCCGTTTGTCGTACAAGAAGCATTCGAAACGACGTGGTGCTCTTGTGGGTTGTAAGTTTCTTCGTTAACGCCCATAACCAACATCTTCATGCCGTTTTTGCCAGGAGCTGAAAGGATGACTTTCTTAGCGCCGGCTTCGATGTGTTTAGAAGCTTTTTCTTCTGTTGTGAAGATACCTGTCGATTCCAAAACGATGTCGATTTGATGCTCTTTCCACGGCAATTGCGCTGGGTCTTTTTCAGCGAATACTTTGATTTCCTTGCCGTCGACGAAAATTGAATTGCCTTCTGCTGTAACTTCAGCGTCCAACGTGCCGTGAACTGAATCGTATTTCAAAAGGTGTGCCAGCATAGCTGCATCTGTAAGGTCATTGACTGCTACTACTTCCACTTCACTGTTTTGCATTGCTTCACGGAATACGACACGGCCGATACGGCCAAAACCATTGATTGCCATTTTTAAAGTCATTTATAATTCCTCCAGTTTTGTTGTTGGGTTGAGTATCGCTCTTGCTGCCCCTTCATCCGTAATCAGGATGGTGCGTTCAGGCGCGGCCTGGAAATAAGATTCGATGGCTCGCGCTTTTGTGCGTCCTCCGGCGACCGCCATGATGGCCGGTGCTTTTTGGACCTGCTCTAATTGAATCCCCGCTGTCGGGATGCGGTAAACTATTTTTCCGGTTTTGTCGAAATAATAACCGAAGGCTTCGCTAACAGCTCCGCCTGTCTTGATCCTTTCGACTTCTGTAACAGAAGAGCGGCGCCTGATGGCCATCTCTTCTGCATCCCCGATTCCGTGGATGACAAAATCCGTCTGGTCATAGAGCTCCATCATTTCTTTGATGATCGGTTCTTTCATCATCATTTCGAGCGCTTCCGCACTCATATGCTCAGGCAGATAGAGCGTGCGGACAGCTCCGCCTGTCTTTTCGGCAAAGGATGAAGCGATGGTGTTCGCCTGGTGAAGCATTTCCTCCCCCAGGCCGCCTCGCGCAGCGATAAACTGCATGGCGGGATTTTTCTTCGCAGTCCGGATTTCAGCTGCCACGGCCGCCATTGTACTGCCGCCAGTGACAGCGATCGTCCGGTAGCGTTCGAACACTTCTTCCGCCATGCGGGCGGCTTGCCTTCCGATTGCGGCTTTGACCGAGCTTAGCCGGTCGCTGTCTCCCGGAAGGACGATTGCTTGCTTGATGCCGAGCTTCGCTTGCAGGCCGGCTTCGAGCTCAGCTGTCCCAGCCAATTCCTTGACCAGCTCACGAAGCTGGTCGAGAACATCAGCCCCAGTTTTCGTCAGGCTCATGCCGTTCTTGCTCATTTCGATCAAGGCTTGGTCCCTCAATAAGTCGGTCTCTTTGCGGATTTCCCTTTCAGCTGCGCCTGTCATCTCACTGATTGTACGCCTGCCTACGGGCTGTTCGGTTTGAATCAGCTCGAGTATGCTATAACGTTTTTTCAGCAAGTTTGGCAGTTCAGGCAATAAATGCACTTGCGCTTGCAGAACTGGATCCATCGCCCCACCCCTTTGTTGGACGTTTTTTGTCCCACTAAATATAATTACGTCCCACTAAAATCATTGTAGCCGAGCTATTGGATTTATGCAAATAAAAAGAAGCGTTAAAGAATTAACGCTTCCAGAAGTTCACCATAGCCGAAATTTCCGTAGAGCAGCACCTTTTCCTGTTGTGCGAGCACCGGAATCATCAGCATATATTGTTCGTGCAATTGTTCATCTTCTTCAATATTGATTTCCCGGAAATCGATCGGGTAATCTTCCTGCAGCAGCCGCAGTGCAGACTTCGCCTCATCGCAAAGCCCGCAGTTCGGCCGTGTGTAGAGCGTATACATATTATTCCTCCTCATCAGAAGCCTCGTCCGGCTCCACCGCCTCCTGAAGAACCGCCCCCGCCGCCGCGGAATCCTCCGCCGCCGGAACCGCCTCCGAAGCCGCCGCCAAAACTGCCGGGGCCAAAAAATCCGCCGCGCCTCATGGTTCTGCCCCGGCCGCGCCGCCCACGGCCGCCGCCTCCTCCTGTAAACAGGAACAATAAAACGAGTACGATCAGAAAGGTCACGATCGGCTGCATGATGCCCCCATCGCCTTCCCCGCTGCCTGGCGTTACTTCGTTAAGCGGCTGCGGGCTGACGGCTTCCCCGTCCCAGCCGTATTCTGCAGAAACTTCATTATAGAGCGCTTGATACGTATTGAGAATCGCTTCGTCCGGCTGGTCTTCACGTAAATACGGCACGGCGTAGTCATCCAGGATGCGCCCAACCTTGCCGTCAGGCAGCGCGCCTTCAAGGCCGTAGCCGATTTCGATATAAATTTCGCGGTCCGCCATCGACAGCACGACCAATACGCCGTTGTTCTCTTCTGCAGATCCTATGCCATAATGGCGCAAGGCTTCATTGGCGTAGCTTTCAATCGGCTCGCCTTCCAAAGAATCAATTACCATGACGGCAATCTGTGCAGTCGTCGCGTCTTCGAGGCCAGCACCCAGGCTCTTGATCTCGGCTTCTTGCTCTTCGCTCAAGACGCCGGCGATATCCTGAATGTAAATATCGTCAGTCAACTCCGGAAATTCCGCCGCTTGGGCGGTCCCCGCGATCATCAGCACAAGCAAGAGCAGGAACGGAATCTTTTTCATCATTCTTCGTCAGTCCCGAAATCCACATCCGGTGCATCTTCCGCTCCAGCATCTGCTTCGAAATACTCTTTCTCATCAAAGCCGAAAATACCCGCTACCGTATTGCCTGGGAAACTGCGGACTTCCCGGTTGAATTCCGTCACCGAGCCATTATAATCCTGGCGGGCAACGGCGATCCGGTTTTCCGTCCCGGCCAGTTCATCCGACAATTGCTGGAAATTTTCGCTCGAACGAATTTCCGGATAGTTCTCGACGACAACCAACAAGCGGCTGAGCGCACCGCTTAGTTCCGCGTCTGCTTCGGCCTGTTCTTCAACAGATCCAGCATTCGCCATGCTTGAACGGGCTTCCGTAACGCTGTCGATGACTTCTTGTTCCTGGTCGGCAAAGCCTTTCACCGTCTCGACCAGGTTCGGGATCAAATCAAGCCTGCGCTGCAATTGGCTTTCGAGTTGCGCGTACGATTGATTGACGTCTTCTTCCAATTGAACGAAATTATTATAGCTTGAACTGAATACGGCAATGGCAATGCCAATCAGCCCCACCACTACCAGCAATGGAATAAGTAATTTTTTCATTTTCCCGTCTCCTTTTCTTTTACAATAATATTTTTTGTTTTCCCGGCTTGTCTGACCCTTGAAACCCATTACATATGTTTCTACGTTTCAGCCGCTAAAAAGATTCAATAAAAAACCGCACAGCCTTTGGCAGGCTGTGCGGTTTTTCATTTTTACACCCTCGGAGGGAATCGAACCCCCATCTCAAGAACCGGAATCTTACGTGTTATCCTTTACACTACGAGGGCAAATGTAGTTTGCGACTTTTCTATTATACAAAAGCTTTACCTTTATTTCAAGCGCCTATTTTCAATTCGTTAGATTTGACCTTCATTGACCATGATGTGTATGATGAATGTACGGCTGAACGGTGTTTCAGCAGCCCTTACATTTACCCGAAGGAGGAAATTATTCATGAATTTAATCCCTACAGTAATCGAACAGACAAGCAGAGGCGAACGCGCATACGATATTTACTCCCGCTTATTGAAAGACCGCGTCATCATGCTCGGCAGCGGGATCGATGACAATGTCGCGAACTCCATCGTCGCGCAATTGCTATTCCTTGAAGCTGAAGATCCGGAGAAGGACATCTCGATCTACATCAATAGCCCGGGCGGCAGCATCACAGCCGGCATGGCGATCTATGATGTCATGCAATTCATCAAACCGGATGTCCAGACTGTCTGCATCGGCATGGCAGCATCCATGGGCGCTTTCCTTCTGGCAGCCGGCACAAAAGGCAAACGCTATGCGTTGCCGAATGCCGAAGTCATGATTCACCAACCACTTGGCGGCGCCCAAGGCCAAGCGACAGAAATTGAAATCGCCGCAAAACGCATCCTGTTCTTGCGCGAGAAGCTGAACCAAATTCTATCTGAACGCACTGGCCAGCCGCTTGAAGTGATTTCACGCGATACAGACCGCGATAACTTCATGACTGCAGAACGTGCACTGGAATACGGTCTTATCGACCAAATCATCACGCGCAACAAATTGCCGGAAAACCACGTTAAAGAAGATTAAGTTACACAAAAAGAGCTGTCCCCTTATGCGGGACAGCTCCTTTTTTATGCCTAAGGCACTCAGCTTTAAGCTTCTTTATCTATCAATTGCGCCAGCGCATCGACCGCTGATTCTTCGTCAGCTCCGTCGGCTGAAATCGTGACGTTCGTGCCTTTGCTGACAGCGAGGCTCATGATGCCCATGATGCTTTTGGCATTGACTTTCTTGTCGCCTTTTTCCAAATACACATCCGAACTATAGCGGTTGGCTTCCTGCACGAACAATGCTGCCTGCCTCGCTTGTAATCCTGATTTCAATTGCACTTCCACTTGTTTTTCTACCATGCATATCCTCCTCCGAAAACTTGACTCTCACGCAATCTATAGAAAAGAGCAGCCCTGTTACCGGCTGATCGTTTCGCCTTTTCTCAACGACTCGGCAATCTCATCGATTTTCCGGAGCCTGTGGTTGACGCCTGACTTGCTCACTTTTCCTGTCGATACCATCTCGCCCAGTTCTTTCAGTGTGACATCCTGGTACTCGACACGCAAGCGGGCTATCTCTTTTAGACGGTCCGGCAACTGATCGATTCCGATCACTTGGTCGATAAAGCGGATGTTTTCGATCTGCCGCAGCGCCGCATCGATCGTCTTATTCAAATTGGCCGTTTCGCAATTGACTAAGCGATTGACACTATTGCGCATATCGCGGAGGATCCGCACATCCTCGAATTTTAATAGCGCCGAATGGGCGCCAGTTAAGCTGAGGAAATCGGAAATTTTCTCCGCTTCCTTCAAATAGGTCACAAATCCTTTTTTCCGCTCGATCATTTTTGCGTTCAACTGGAAATGGTTCATCAGGATGACCAGCGCTTCTGCATGGTCTTTATAGGAAGAATACACTTCCAAATGATAGGAGGACGTTTCGGGGTTGTTGACCGACCCTCCGGCCAAAAAAGCACCGCGTAAATAAGAACGCTTGCAGCATGTCGTCGAGATCAGCTCAGGCGAGATATCCTGTTGGAACTGAAAGCCTTCCGACAAGATCAATAAATCCTCGAGCACAAGCTTGGCGCCTTCCCGCAAGCGGCATATATAGACATTATTCTTTTTCAAACGCATTTTTTTACGGACCAAGAGTTCCACTGGATACGCTTTGTAGAAGCGCTTCAGCAATGTGTAGATCCTTCTCGCGATGGCGGCGTTTTCCGTTTGGATATCCAGGCTCAGCTGGCGGTTGGAAAATGACAGCGTGCCGTTCATGCGGATCATCGCCGAAAGCTCTGCCTTGCCGCAGCAATCATCCACTTCAATCTGGGTCATTTCTTTTTTTGTTTCCGATGCAAAAGACAATTATGCCCCCCCTTTCAAGCTTTAAGAGTACCGTTGCCGCGATTCTTCCTTGGATTCGCTGCTGGTATATTCAAAAAGCCATTTCGCCACTTTCATCGGTTCATGCCGGACGGCTTCCCCGAAAATATTTGCAATGTCATGGCGATATACTTCGAGCCCAAGTTTTTTTAGGCGTTCTTCATCGTATTCCACCGGCCACGCTTTTTCTTTTTTGTATCGTTCAGCAATTCCTTGAGGCATTTGGACTTTGTCGATCAAGATGGCATCAAGAAAATCCATGCCTACATGGTCGTAAAGGGCTTTGACATGATCCGAAGCGGAATACCCGTACGTTTCCCCTGCTTGGGTCATCAGGTTGCAAATGTATATTTTTCTCGCCTTTGCCTCGAGCAGCGCTTTCTTGATGTCTTTCACGAGCAAATTCGGCAAGATGCTGGTGTACAGCGACCCCGGCCCGATGACGATGACATCCGCCGATTGGATTGCCTGTATCGTATCGGGCAATGTCTTGACGCCGGCCGGTTCTAGGAAGACGCGCTTGATCGGCTGCAAATAGGCGGGAATTTTGGATTCGCCTTTGATGATGGTGCCATCTTCAAGCTCCGCATTCAAGGTGACCAATTGATTGGCGGCGGGCAGGACGGTGCCATTGACGTTCAAGACGCGGCTCATCTCCCGGACGGCGTGCGAAAAATCGCCCGTCAAATCGGTCAATGCCGCAAGCATCAAGTTCCCCAGTGAATGCCCTTCCAAATCCAGCGAATGCTTGAAGCGGTATTGGAACATTTCAGCCACTAATGGTTCGGCATCCGACAATGCAGCCATGACGTTGCGGATGTCTCCGGGCGGTGGGATGTCCAAGTCATCGCGCAAACGCCCGGAACTCCCGCCGTCATCTGCCACGGTGACGATTGCCGTCAAGTCGAGCGGAAAAGTTTTTAAGCCCCTCAGCAAAGTGGACAGACCGGTCCCGCCCCCGATGATTACGACTCGTTTTTGCTGGAGACTTTTTTCCATATGCTCAACCCTTTCTGATTTTCACGTCTCTATGCGTAATGCTGACTTTGTTGTTTTTCGAGAGGTATTTTCCGAAATACTCAGCAAGCGTCACGGATCGATGCTGGCCGCCTGTGCAGCCAAAAGCGATGACCAATTGCGCTTTGCCTTCCTGCTTGTACTGGGGAATCATGAAATCGAATAAATCCTCCAACTTTTTCACCAACGTCTGCGTTTCCTGCCATTTCAATACATAATCGGAAACCGGCTGGTCCAAGCCCGATTGCGGATTCAACTCTTCTATATAATAGGGGTTCGGCAAAAAGCGCACATCGAACACGAGGTCGGCGTCGATCGGCATGCCGTGCTTAAAGCCGAAAGACATCAAATTGACCGTAAAGACATTGCTCGTCTTCGAAGCGAAATCCGACCTGATTTTCTCTTTCAGCTGGCGCGGGCTCATTTCTGACGTGTTATACATATAATGGGCCCGTCCTTGCAAATCTTTCAGCATATCCCGTTCTTTTTTGATGCCGCCCAGCACAAGCCCGCCCGGCGACAGCGGATGGGAACGGCGTGTTTCTTTGTAGCGGCTCACGAGCGTCTGGTTTTCCGCATCGAGGAACAGGATGGTGATCGCCACTTCCGGTTCTTTCGATAGATCATCGATTGCATCGACAAGGCTGGCGAAAAAATCACCGCCGCGAAGGTCCATGACCGCTGCGACGCGCTTCATCGATTTGCCCGAGTCCCGCATCAATTTGATGAATGTCGGGAGAAGCGCTGGGGGAAGATTATCGATCGTAAAAAAACCCAGGTCTTCAAAACTTTGGATCGCCACTGTCTTCCCTGCCCCGGACATGCCGGTGATGATGATCAATTCGGTTTCTTCATTATGCTTATCCATGCTGGCGGTTCACCTCTTCGGTCGATGATTGGATGTTCTCTTCTAACAGTTCAAACTCGGGCGTGTAATAGAAGGTCCCGTACTGGACGCCTTCCTGATAAGCCGCAAACAATAGGTTCGTCCGGTCCCCTTCCGCCATCGGAAGGGTATGCAAACTTTCTACTGGGTGCCATTCGAGAATGCC
Source organism: Planococcus sp. SSTMD024 (assembly GCF_041320495.1). NCBI lineage: Bacteria > Bacillati > Bacillota > Bacilli > Caryophanales > Caryophanaceae > Planococcus > Planococcus sp. SSTMD024. The sequence goes on from NZ_JBGGNS010000018.1 coordinate 86,383, forward strand.
TTCGCGCGTTTCCTCGAATGGCGTTCCCCGGAGCTGTGTCGCCCGGAACGTGAACAGCATCCACTCATCCACTGTCTGTCCGCCTTCTTGGATCATCATGGTGTAGACGCCTTTTAAATGGACGCCCAGCGGTTCTGCATCCGTTTCTTCCCTAAACTCCCGGATGGCCGCTTCATAAATCGATTCGCCGCTTTCCATTTTGCCGCCAGGGGCTACGTACCAATCCCTGCGCGGCTTTTTCATCAATAATACTTGGCCATTCTCTATTAGCAATAAATTCGCGATTCGCTGCACATTTGCCACTCCGCATCTAATATAAACTATTTCCATTATACATCTATCCTGGCGTGTCATGCAAAAGAATGCAAAAAAAGAGGCCACTCCCCGGACAATCCGGAAAGCAGCCTGTCAAAAATAACTATATAAAAAGGGGGTTGATTTACACTACTTACTATACCTCTTTTGCATGACAATGCTGTTACAATGCGATTAAGAAAGCGTTAAGCTTGCGCTTTTGAAGCGACCTTTTCTGCAAGCTCCTCCACGTAATGCTGAACGCTCTGCGCGGCGATGCTGCCGTCGCCTGTCGCTGTGACAACTTGGCGCAAAGTTTTGTCCCGCACATCGCCTGCCGCGAAGATTCCCGGCACCGAAGTTTCCATTTCTTCATTTGTTTCGATATAGCCTAGGTCATTCAAGATGCCCAGTGATTCGAATGGTTTTGTCAACGGCAGCATGCCGATGTAGATGAACACGCCGTCCGCTTCGAATTCCCGTTCGGAATCGTCTTTTGTCGATACCAAGGTAACGCTTCCGACCTTGCCGTCTTTTTCATGAATTTCTTTCACTGTCGTATCCCAGACAAAGTCGATCTTGTCGTTTGCGAATGCGCGGTCCTGCAAGATTTTCTGTGCGCGCAATTCGTCTCTGCGGTGGACGATTGTCACTTTGTCCGCAAAGCGCGTCAAGTAGACGCCTTCTTCGACGGCAGAGTCTCCGCCACCGACGACAACTAATTCCTTGCCTTTAAAGAAAGCGCCGTCGCATACTGCGCAATAGCTGACGCCGCGCCCGCCAAGTTCGGTTTCGCCCGGAATGCCCATTTTCTTATACTCGGCTCCAGTCGTCAAAATGATGGCACGGGCTTTGTATTCTTTCGAGCCGGCTTTGACGGTTTTGAATTCATCGCCGTCAATAATTTCAGTTACGTCGCCATATGCATATTCGGCACCGAATTTTTTCGCGTGTTCAAACATTTTAGTGGATAGGTCAGGGCCGAGAATATGATCAAACCCCGGATAGTTTTCAATCTCTTCGGTGTTGGCCATCTGCCCGCCCGGAATCCCGCGCTCCAGCATGAGCGTCGAAAGATTGGCGCGGGAGGTATAGACCGCTGCTGTCATGCCGGCCGGCCCTGCACCGATAATCAATACGTCATAAATATTAGTTGTTTCTGTCATCATAGGCCCTCCTTGTTATCACTAGCTAAATCGTAAAGCAATCAACTGCCGCCTTCAACTTTTATGCCTAGCTATCGAAATTCGGCAAAAACCCGCTTAACTCATCGGCATATTTGGACAAAGTGGCAATAGATGTCCCAAATTTCTTGGCGACGGCTTTCTTTGTCGTTTCCCGTTTTTCCGCCGATTCAACCATATAGCTGACGGCAGCTGCTAGAGCGGCAGGGTTGCGGAACGCATACTGCGCATCAAAAGCTTGCTCTGCCAGCATAAACCACAATTGGAAAATGCCGTCATTCTCTTGATCGACCATCCCTTTTTGATAATACAAACGCTCCGCTGTTTCCATCGCGCGCAAAAAGGCTTTCTCTTCCTTGACCGATTCGCGGAAAGGGTGGCCGAGCGCATAGCCGAGCATATACGTCTCCAAGACGGAAGGCTGCTCGGATTTCAGCCAATTCGGATGCGAGATGATTTCCTGCTTATGGGAAGATTTCCCGAGCAGGAACAAGCCGTAAATTCGTTCACTTAAATGAGGATGGTCGAGTTTGCGGATCAAAAAATCACGGTCATGTTCGAGCGCATCGACATGCGGCATCACCGCCTGCTCCCCCCATGGCTCATATCCTTCTTTCGCGGGGTCCATGCGTTTCAATTGCTCCCACGCGTGCTTGGCGGTTTCCTCATGCCCTGAATGATACGCGGCGTGCGACAGCCAGAAATAAAATGCCGGGTCTCCGTCAAACCCGCGCTTTTGGAGGCTTTTCAGCCACCGGTACGCTTCTTTATATTTTCCAACCAAAGCGAAGGTCGCGCCCAATTTATAACGGTGCTCAAAGACATACGGCTGGATCTTTTTCAGTAAGCCGAGGATATCATCCAATTCATCGTTTTTCTCATAGTAATGGAAGACCGCTAAATTGCATAAGGCATGCAAGTTGCCGGTGTTTCTGCGGAGCACTTCGTGAAGCAGCGATTTCGCCATTTCCGTTTCCCCGATATAAAAATACGCAAGCGCCAAATTATTATAGGCTCCCCAGAAATCCGGCTTTTCCTCGATTACTTCTTCCAATAACTCGATCGCTTCCGGAAACTTGCCTTGTTCCATCAAGCGGCGCGCTTTTTCCTGCAAATAATAATACTCGCTATTATGGGCTTCGCCTTCGTTATCGAACAGCTGCCAGTCTTCCTGCTCGGCAAAATCGATGATTTCCATCGCTTCCGCCGCGTAGCTCCCGCGGGTATCCTTTGCGAGATAATCCTTTGCATATTTCCGGGCATCAAAAAACAGGCCGAGATGTGCATGGACTTCAGCCAAAAAGAATAAAATATTCGGTTCGTCCGGATCGAGCTTATGCGCATTGCGCAATTCATCCATCGCCTGCTCGAATTCCTGCCGCTCCATCAGCACCACACCGTAATGCATCAAGATGAGCGGGTCATCCGGAGTCAATTCTTTCGCGCGCTGCAAATACTTATACGCTTTATCGTATTGTTCACGCTGCAATTCCTTGAGCGCTTTTTGATAGTAAAATTCCCCAGTCGGAATGAAGGATACGACATTATCGAAATTTTTTCTTTTGTTTTTCTCCAAAATATGCCTCCGTAACAGGAAAAGGAACGATCGAAATCGTCCCTATCCCTAAATGTGCTGTTATTATAGCATATTTCCCTGTTATTTACTTGTCCTTTTTCGCGGCGTGGCGTTCTTCGAGCACGCCTGTCACTTCTTTGAAATCGACTTTCTGTTCTTGGAGAAGCACGAGGAGATGGTATAGCAAATCTGCGCTTTCCGTTGCCAGTTCACGCGCATCGCGGTTTTTTGCTGCGATGATGACTTCTGCTGCTTCTTCCCCGACTTTCTTGCAGATTTTATCAACGCCTTCTTCAAACAGGTAAGTCGTATAGGCGCCTTCCGGCATATCGCTTTCGCGTTGTTTGATCAAAGCGCTAAGTTCTGTGATCATGTCTGATGCTGAAGCGGCGCGTTCTCCCGCCAAAGTTTCATGGAAGCAGCTCGTCTCCCCTGTATGACAGGCGGGGCCGTTCGGGATCACTTCATAGATTAAGGAATCGCCGTCGCAATCGATCTGCACGGACTGGACGCGCTGCGTATTGCCGCTTGTCGCGCCTTTGTTCCAAAGTTCTTTGCGGCTTCTTGAGTACAGCCAGGTTTCTTTTGTATCGATTGTGCGCTTGACCGCTTCCTCGTTGGCATAGGCCAGAGTCAGCACTTGTTTTGTAGATGCATCTTGCAATATGACGGGCACTAACCCGTTCTCATCGTATTTCACATTCGTCACCGGACATTCACTCCTTCTCGCTGCAGATACTGCTTCACTTCTCTGACGCTTGTTTCTTTATAATGGAAGATCGATGCCGCAAGCGCTGCATCCGCATCTGCCTGTTCAAAAACTTCCTTGAAGTGCTCTCGGTTGCCTGCCCCGCCGCTTGCAATGACGGGCACTTCGACCGCATCACGCACCGCCTTGGTGAGCGCGACATCGAATCCGTCTTTTTGGCCGTCGCTGTCCATGCTGGTCAAAAGCAATTCCCCAGCCCCTAAAGCGACCGCTTTTTTCGCCCATTCGACAGCATCCCATTCGGTCCGGTTGCGGCCTCCATGCGTATAGACGTCCCAGCTGTCGCCATTTCTTTTCGCGTCGATGGCGACGACGATGCATTGCGACCCGAAGAAATCCGCGCCTTCTTTAATCAGTTCCGGCCGGTCGAGCGCTGCCGTATTCAGTGAAACTTTATCCGCGCCTGCGCGCAGCATGCGTTTCATATCATCCAGCGTGCGGATGCCCCCGCCTACTGTAAAGGGAATCGATAGTTCTGTCGCCACAATGCGCACCACTTCAACCATCGTTTCTTTGCCTTCGTGGGAAGCGGAAATGTCCAAAAAGACCAATTCATCTGCGCCTTGTTCGTCGTAGAATTTAGCGAGTTCCACAGGATCCCCCGCATCCCGAAGTTCCACAAAGCTCACGCCTTTGACGACGCGCCCTTCTTTGACATCGAGGCACGGAATGATGCGTTTTGTCAGCATGACAGCGCCTCCTCAAGCGTGAAGCGGTTTTCATACAAAGCTTTGCCGATGATGAGTCCGGCAATCGGGCTGTCGGCTGCCGCTTGCTTGACTTTTTTCACATCGTCAAGCGTGCCGATCCCGCCGGAGACGATGACTTGAGAAGCGTCATCTGCGACGAGCTTGCGGTTGGCGTCAATATTCGGGCCGGCAAGCGTGCCGTCCGTCGAAATGTCGGTATAGATGAAGTGCTTCGCCCCTTTTGATGCAAAATAAGCGGCCACTTCAGATGCCGGCTTATGGGACGTTTCGACCCATCCTTCTGTCGCTGCCATGCCGTCTTTTGCATCGATGCCGATGACGATCCGCTCTGCGCCGAACTCCTCGATAAATGACGCAACGAGTTCCGGCTCTCTTACAGCCAAACTGCCAATAATAACACGGGCAACCCCGTTCGATAAATAATGATTGATGTCTTCACGGCTGCGGATGCCGCCGCCCACTTGGATGTTGGCATCGAGTTTCGCTGCTTCGATGACCACTTGATCGTTGATGCGGCTGCCATCTTTCGCGCCGTCCAAATCGACCATGTGAATCCACTTGGCTCCGGCCTCTACAAAACTTTTCGCCATTTCGACAGGCGAATCCGCATAGACCGTCTCCTGGCCGTAATCTCCTTGAAATAAACGGACGCATTTGCCGCCCCTCAAGTCGATCGCCGGATAAATTTGAAATTCACTCATGGAAATCCCCCCTGACATTTGCAATCCACTGCGCCAATAAATAATGGCCAAATTCTCCCGATTTTTCCGGATGGAATTGCATTCCGGTAATCAATCCGCTGCCGACAACCCCTGGCACTTCAAGCCCTCCGTATTCGGCCGTCGCAAAGACTTCTGTGCGAGCCGTCTCAGTCGCCAAAAACGAGTGGACGAAATAGACATGTGTATCTTCAAGAATATCTTCGAGCCAATACGGCTGTTGCATGAAGGTCAGACGGTTCCAGCCCATATGCGGGATGCGGTGTGCGCCTTTCGGGAAACGCCGGATATGGCCCTTCAGTAAACCAAGCCCATTGACCGCCCGGCCTTCTTCACTGTCTTCATACAATAATTGCATGCCGAGGCAAATCCCGAGCAATGGAATCTCCCGCTCCGGAAGCGAACGGATGAATTCGGCCAAGCCTTTTTCATCCAAGCGCTTCATGGCATCCGGAAAGGCGCCGACGCCCGGCAGCAAGATCGCATCCGCTTCTGCCAACACTTCCGCATCGTCTGAGGTGATGACGGTGCATTCCAGTTTTTTCAAAGCCTGTTCGACGCTGAATAAATTGCCCATGCCGTAATCGATGATGCCGACGATCATGTTAAAAGCCCCTTTGTCGACGGGACGCCTTCCACGCGCGGATCGATCATCGTTGCCTCGTCAAGCGCGCGGGCAAGCGCCTTGAGGACCGCTTCGATAATGTGGTGCGTATTGCGCCCATAATGGACGATGACATGGACGTTCATGCGCGATTCCAGCGCGAACTTCCACAGAAATTCATGGACCAGTTCCGTATCGAATGCGCCGACTTTGGCATTCGGGATGTCTCCGCGGAATTCCAGGTGAGGGCGGTTCGAACAGTCGATGACCACTTGCGCGAGCGCATCATCCATCGGCACGAATGCATTGCCGTAGCGGCGCAAGCCTTTTTTATCGCCAAGTGCCTCAAGCACTGCCTGCCCAAGGACAATGCCGATGTCTTCTGTCGTGTGGTGATCGTCGATATGGGTATCGCCGTTTGCGTGGATGCGGCCGTCAAACTGGCCATGCTTGATGAAAAGATCCAGCATATGGTCCATGAACGGCACTCCTGTATTGATATCCGCCTGCCCTTTTCCATCAAGTGAGAAGCTGACGGCAATTTCCGTTTCATTGGTTTTTCGCGTAATATCCGATTTCCTCATGATTGACTCTCCTTTTTCCAAGCGCGCGATTCGACTGCGCGTGCGTGTGCTTCGAGGCCTTCCAGCCTTGCGAGCCTTGCAATTTTTTCTTGGTTTTCACGCCATGCCTGCTCGCTGTAATAGACGATGCTCGTCCGTTTAACAAAATCATAGACAGACAAGGCACTTGAAAAGCGTGCCGTGCTATTGGTCGGCAGCACGTGATTCGTGCCGGCAAAATAATCCCCGACCGGTTCCGATGAATAACGGCCGATAAAAATCGCGCCGGCGTGATCAATTTGTTCCGCTACTGCTTCCGCATCTTCTGTCATGATTTCCAAATGCTCCGGAGCCAATTGATTGGCAGCTTTGATCAAGTCAGCACGGCTGTCCGCCAGATAAATGGCGCCGTGGTCACGGATTGACGCCGCAGCAATCGCTGCGCGCGGCAAAGTTGCCAATTGGCTTGTCACTTGCTCAACAACTTGTTCAGCTAGCGCACGGCTCTCTGTTAATAATACAGCACTTGCGAGTGGATCGTGCTCTGCTTGTGACAATAAATCTGCCGCCACTTCGTCTGCGTGCGCACTGTCATCGGCGATGATGGCGATTTCGCTCGGACCTGCGATCATATCAATCGCCACATCCCCGTTCACTTCGCGTTTTGCGAGCGCTACGAAAATATTGCCTGGCCCTGTAATTTTATCGACCGGCTGGATCGATTCCGTTCCATAAGCGAGTGCCGCGACCGCTTGTGCCCCGCCTGTTTTATATAGTTCCTCAATCCCGAGGATATGTGCCGCAACGAGCACGCCGTCCGATAACTTCCCTTCACTATCAGGAGGTGAGACTACGACGATGCGCCCGACTCCGGCCACTTGTGCCGGAATGACATTCATCAAGACGGACGATGGATAGGCCGCCGTGCCGCCGGGAACATACAAGCCAGCAGATTCGATCGCCGTGACGCGCTGCGCGACATACGATCCGTCTGCACGGTCGTGGCGGTAGCCTTGTTGCTGTTGGCCTTCATGATAGCGGCGGATATTGTCCGCCGCTTCTGTCAGGTCAGCGAGCAATTGGGGATCGAAACGCTCCGCTGCCTGTTGGATTTCTTCTTGTGTCACCTTTAATGCGGACAACTCGGCTTTGTCCCATTTTTTTGCAAAGCGCAACAAGGCTGCATCGCCTTCTGTACGCACCGCTTGAATGATTTCTTTCACCGCTTGCAATTGCTGCTCTGTACCGTCGGCTAATTGGCGCCGAATCGACAACTCATCTGTCAGGCGCTGGATGTTCATCGTCCCACCTGCTCCCGCAGTTTGTCGACCAATTCTGTAATGCGCTGTTGCTTCAAGCGGTAGCTTACCGGGTTTGCGATGAGGCGCGATGTGATGTCCGCGATTTTCTCGTATTCCACCAGGCCGTTATCTTTCAAGGTGCGCCCGGTCGACACGATGTCCACAATTCGGTCGGACAAGCCGATCAGCGGCGCCAATTCGATCGAACCGTTCAATTCGATGATCTCGACTTGTTCGCCTTTGCTGCGGTAATAATGCGAAGCCACCGCTGGATATTTCGTCGCAATCCGCGGCGTCACTTCATCCATTTCCGTATCCGGCAAGCCGGCTGTCGCGATATAGCATTCACTGATGCCGAGATCCAGTAACTCGTGTACGTCGCGGTCGTGCTCAAGCAAGACGTCTTTTCCGGCAATTCCGATATCCGCTACACCGTGCTCGACATAAGTCGGCACATCCATCGGCTTCGCGAGAATAAAGCGGAATTTTTCATTCGGCGCTTCGACGATGAGCTTGCGCGAGTCGTCGAGCTCTTTCGGCAGGTCATAACCCGCCCCGACCAATAGCTCGTATGCTTCTTCAAAGATCCTGCCCTTCGGCATGGCAATTGTCAATTCATCCATTTCGCAGCTCCTCCCCTCTGATGACTTCGGTGAACAAGGCAGTGAATGGCGCAAGCGCTTTAACGGCCGGCGCATACTGCAAGGTCACCCGCTTTCCTGAAATTCTTAATTGTTGTGCTTTATCGAATGCATTTTGCTCGCTTTGTTCATCGAATAAGATCAACGTGTGCGGTTGCTCGGCTTTCTTAGCAGTCACCGATTCCAGTAAACGGTCGACCCGCAACCCGAATCCCGTCGCGCCGACCTGTAAGCCGAATTGCTCCATCAAGCCGTCATAGCGCCCACCGCTGCCTAGTGGAAATCCGCTGCCAGCTCCGTAGAATTCGAACACCAATCCGGTGTAATAAGTCATGTGGCTGCTGAAGGAAATATCAAACGTAATCGCATCGCCGAGGCCGTTGCGTCCGAGCAGCCCTTCAAGACGCTCCATGTCGCGGTAAAGCTCGCGTTGCTCTTCATTTTCTTCATTGATCCATCGTTTCCAATCGGCTACTGTGGTTGCCTGCATCAATTTCAGGAACGATGCCAGTTTGCCTTCAGGGATCGGCAGCTCTTGTGCCAATTGTTCGACCCCCACGCCGTTCTTCGCCACAAACAGTTCGCGCACTTTGCCGCTTTCTTCCGCATCCAGACCGAAATCCGCCAATATCAGTTCAAGCAGCCGCGTGTGGCCGATGACGATGCGGGCAGAACCGACACCCAATTCCTTCAGGATATCCCAAGCCAGGCTGATCACTTCGGCATCCGCATAAAGGGAATCGTCGCCGATCAACTCGACGCCCATCTGCTCGAATTCTGCAGGGCGCCCACCTTCGCGCTTTTGCGCACGGAACACATTGGAGTAATAGCCGAGCCGGATCGGCATTTTTTCGCGCAATAACTTCGATGCCGCCACCCGTGCGATCGGGGATGTCATGTCCGGCCGCAAGACAAGCGTCTTTCCTTGGCTGTCGAGCAGCTTGAATAACGCGTCATCTGAAATGGCAGAGATCTTCCCGATCGTTTCGTAATATTCCAAAGTCGGCGTCTGCAAGAGTTCGTATCCTGCGCGTTCAATCAAGTTGGTGCCTTGTTTTCTCAAATTCGCTTTCTGTTTTGCAATTAAAGGAAAATCGTCACGCATGCCTAATGGTTTTTCAAACATTTCGATGGTCATCGTTGAACACTTCCTATTTGTAGGTTATTTCACTTTAGTTCGCTAGAGTGATGAATCGTTAAAGTGATTCTTATTTTAGCGCAAGCCGCTTCGGCCCGTCAAGCAAGGAGGATATAAAAAATCCTGAAAGCGCTGAGCTTTCAGGATTTTGCTTGTCGATCGGCCATTTCTTCGGCTGTATAGATGATTTTCATCGGATTGCCGCCGACAAAAGCTCCAGCCGGTACATCTTTATGGACGAGCGTGGCAGCGGAGACGATGGCGCCGTCCCCAATCTTGATGCCGGGCAAAATCGTACTGTTTGCTCCGATCATGACACGGTCGCCGATCAAGACGTCGCCGAGCCGGTATTCTTCAATTAAGTATTCATGCGCGAGAATGGTCGTATTATAGCCAATGACGGTATTGTCCCCGACCTGTATGCGTTCGGGGAACATGAGGTCTGGCATGACCATGAGCGCAAACGAGGTTTCCCGGCCGACTTTCATGCCAAGAAATTTCCGGTAAAGCCAGTTTTTCAATGGCAAGAACGGCGTGTAGCGAGCGGTCTGGATGACCAGGAAATTCTTCGCGACTTTCCAGAACGGCACGGTTTTGTAGATATGCCAAAGCGAATTCGCCCCTTCGACCGGGTAGCGCTCGGTGCGTCTCATTTCACGCCCGCTTTCGTCAATTCCAATAGATCGGAAATATGCTGCAGCATGAAATCCGGTTCAAAGCTCGCTAAAAACTCTTCCCCTTTAGCAGCCCATGCGACGCCCGCGGTGCGGACGCCGGCATTTTTCCCGCCTTCGATATCGTGTGAATTATCCCCGATCATCAAGGCTTCTTGCTGATCCGCTTCCAATAGCCGCAACGCCAGCTCGAGCGGCTCTGGATGAGGCTTCGGGTTCTGCACATGATCCAATGCCACCAAGGCATCAAATACATCGTGCACGCCCATCAGCTTCAAGCCGTGCAAGATCGTTTCTTCGCGCTTGGTGGAAACGATCGCCATCTTCAAGCCTCTCGACTTCAAAGTCCGCAAAGTTTCCGCCACGCCGTCATATTCCGCCACCAGTTCGTCATGGAGCGTCCGGTTCAAACGGCGATATTGATCGCTCAGCTCGCTGACTTTGCCCGGTGCGATTTCCGTAAATGTCTGCTCCAATGAAGGCCCGATAAAATGCAGGACATCTTCCCGGCCGTATTCGCCTGGGAAATGTTCGCCGAGTACCGACAGGAATGTCTGGACGATCAATTCATTCGTATCCAGCAATGTCCCGTCAAAATCAAACAATAAAGTCGTTATATCCTTGTTCATGTAGAGAGCACTTCCTTCCGATTGTCTTCAGCCCGCCGCCATAGATAAGAGATGAATATCGTCAAGGCGAGGGCGGTGATAACCCGAATCAACAGCAATGGCCAGATCGGGATGCCGAGCGGGATGAAAATCAGCGTATCCTCGACGATTGCGTGGCACGCTACCAGGAAAATAAAGGCGAGTGTCGCATCTTTGCGGCTGACACCGTCTTCCTGGACTGCTTGAATCATCACGCCCGCGCCCATCGCCAAGCCAAAAATCAATCCGGAGGCCAGCGTCAATGAAGTGTTCTTCTCGACGCCGATCAGCCGTGTGAGCGGCCCCATCATATTTGAGATTTTTTGCAAATAATGGCGGTCTTTCAATATTTGGATCATCAGCATGAGCGGGATGACGATCATCGCCAGCTGAAGCACGCCGAAACTCGCTTTCTCCAAGCCCAGCAAGAAAATGCCGAGCCATGTTTCCGGAGCAGCAGCAACTTCAGGCGCAAAGCCGTATTGCGCAATCTCTCCGCCGCCCGACCAGAACAGATTGATCAAAATGCCGGACAAAGCCGCAAGCCCGAAACGCACCACCAAGACGACCCATAAACGGACGCCGACTTTCAAAGCGACGCCGGTTTCGATAAAGATGTTATGGGAGAACGATAACATAACCGCCAGGATGAATACTTCTTTGACGGTCAGTTCAAGCGATAAAATCCCGGCAATCCCGGCATACAGATTGAGCGCGTTGCCGAGCACGAGCGGAACGGCCGCCTCGCCGCTGAGGCCGAAAATTCCCATGATTGGCGCCACCAAATCGATGACAAACGGCAATACCGGCGTGAATTGCAGCATCGTAACGAGTAAAGTGATCGGGAAAATGATTTTCCCGAGTGACCACGTAGTCTTTAATCCGGCTTTCAAGCCATTTTTCACTGTCGACATTCAATCTCTTCTTTCCTAGTTATTTATCCAAATAGCGCGGCGGGTTTTTGATGGCCACGCGCCGGTAGATGATAAACGCAAGCCCAATGACGACCGCGATGACCGACACAAGCTGTGCAGCGCGCAATTCGCCGATGACATACAAGCTGTCGGTGCGCATTCCTTCAATGAAGAAACGGCCGACCGAATACCAGATTATATAAAAGAAGAACATTTCCCCGCGCACCAAATTGACTTTCCGCAGCAGCAGCAAAATGATGATCCCCACCAGGCTCCACATCGATTCATAGAGGAAGGTCGGGTGATAATAAGCACCATCTATGTACATATGATTGATGATCCAATCGGGAATGAACAGACTTTCAAGAAATTGGCGCGATACTTCCCCGCCGTGCGCTTCCTGGTTGATGAAATTGCCCCAGCGCCCGATGGCCTGGCCGATCAAAATACTCGGCGCCAAGATGTCCGCAACTTTCAAAAATGGCGTATTGCGGCGTTTCGTGAATACGTAGGCAACAATGACGGAAGCGATCAACGCCCCGTGTATTGCAATCCCGCCATTCCAAATGGCAATAATTTGAGCGGGTTGGTCTCGATAATTTTCCCATTCGAACATTACGTAATAGATACGGGCGCCGACAATCGCCAGCGGCACCGCCCAGATCAATAGATCGGTCAAGTAATCCGGGTGCAAGCCGCGCTTGACCATTTCTTTCTGCCCTACAAGAAATGCGATAACGATGCCGGTGGCAATGATGACGCCATACCAACGGACATCGATCGGCCCGAGGGAAAATGCCACCGGATCGATCGCTGCTAAAACTGAATACATATAATGCACCTTCCCATTCGCTTAATTTGTATCCTGCGCGATGACATCATCAAGCCGCTTGGAGAATTCCTCAGCAGCGTTGACCCCCATCCGTTTCAGGCGGTAGTTCATCGCGGCTACTTCGATAATGACAGAAAGGTTGCGTCCTGGACGTACAGGAATCGTCAGCTTCGTCAATTCGGTATCGATGATTTTCATCGTCTCTTCCTCTAAGCCGAGACGGTCGTAAGTTTTGTCTGGATCCCATAGCTCGAGATCGATGACGAGAGAAATGCGCTTGAAATTACGCACGGCACTTGCCCCAAACAGGGTCATGATATCAATGATGCCGACACCCCGGATTTCGAGCAGATACTCAATCAGTTTCGGCGGGTGCCCGACAAGCGTGCTTTCGCCTTCTTGGCGGATCTCCACGCAATCATCCGCTACGAGGCGATGGCCTTTCTTGACGAGTTCCAATGCGGTTTCACTTTTCCCGACACCGCTTTTACCGGTAATGAGCACGCCGATGCCGTAAATATCGACCAGCACACCGTGTACAGCGGTCGTCGGAGCGAGACGGCTTTCCAGAAAGTTCGTCAGCAAACTCGAGAAGCGGGTGGTGGTCATATTCGTCCCGAGCACCGGCACGTGTTTTTCGGAAGAGGCGATGACCAATTCCTCCGGCACTTCAACGCCATGGGAAACGATGATGGCTGGCGTATCCTCTGCACACAATCTCATCATCCGGTCAAGCCGTTCCTCGGGTTTGAGCATCGCGAAAAACGACAGTTCCGTTTTTCCGAGCAATTGCATGCGGTTTGCTGGATAATGGGTGAAATAGCCGGCCATTTCCAGTCCCGGCCTTGAAATATCACTGATGGCGATACGCCGCCCGATGCCTTCCTGGCCACTGATCAATTTCAGCCCGAACGTATCCATCACTTGTTTTACTGTTACTTGTCCCATAGTTTTCCCTCATTCCCCCGGCTGCACAAATTGAATTTCCCAAATAATTCCTTCACTCTGTGGTCGGTTTGCTTTTATTTTAACATGGAAAAAAAGAAATTGAAGAATTTCGTCCCCTTTCTCGCCCTTTCCTTCTATATAAGGAATGAAGGGGGAATGTTACATGAAGATTATCATTGATGCAGGACACGGGCCAGGAACGATCGGCAAGCGGACACCCGACGGCAGGATGCGCGAATTCCATTTCAACAATGCGGTCGCAGAAGAAGTGAAAAATCGCTTAGCGGCAGATGGTTATACGGTGTTGTTCAGCCACCAGCACGACCGTGATGTGCCCTTGAAAGAAAGAGTGGGCTTTGCCAACCGGTCCGGTGCAGAACTGTTGGTATCGATCCATGCAAATGCGGCAGGAAATAATTACAGCCCCGCACAAGGCATCGAAAGCTTTATTTACCCGGCAGCGCCGGCACGCACACGGAAATTCGGCCAGTTGCTCCAGGATTCGCTGATTATGTCGACCCAGCGCAAAGACCGCGGGTTGAAAACAGCGGATTTTGCCATGCTGCGGGATACTGTCATGCCCGCTGTTCTTGTCGAATGCGGATTCATGACTCACCGGCACGAAGCAGCCTTGCTGCAATCCGATGAATACCGCAAGCGCTGTGCCCGCGCCATCAGCTTCGCCATTACTTGTATGGAAAATTAACGCTAAAAAGCCCCGTGGAGAAAATTCTCCACGGGGCTTTTTTCGCTTTGTTCAGTCGATTGTCAAATAACGCACGAGAATCGAACCGGTTTTGGTTTCGCCATACACGAGCAATGGCCCGCCTGCAGACTCCACGTCCCTACTTTTCGAGAAATGCATTTTCTTTTGCATAAACTGGCCTTGTTCGTGGCTGCTATTGATATCCGGCAGCATGACGTCCATGCGCCCAAGATTTGAAGATACTTCCCCTCTGATCGCCAAATGCTGCGGGATGTAAATCTCCACATTGCCCGCCAAGGTTTTCGCTTCGAGTTTCTTCGCTTCTTTGCTGCGTGTCGTCGCGACGACATTGCCATTCAAGGACTTCGCGTCGATGTCTTCGATCTCCCCATCGATATAAATGCGCCCATTCAAAGTTTCCGCTTCGACTTCACGGCCTTTCACTTCCATCATCTGGATTGGGCCATTGGCTGTCTCAAGCTCGGCTTCCTCGAATTGGATCGTTTTAAGGTCGATTTTGCCGTTTGCGGTTTTGACTTTGATCAAAGCGGCATCGAGGCGTTTCATCGTGAACCCGCCATTGAATAAGCGGACGACGATTTGTTCGAACGCCGCTGCCGGCACGTACAAGACGATATTCACTTGCGTCGTTTTCATATCGCTGATGATCCGCAATTTGCGGTCGTCTGCAATGAATACGAATTTCTCAAGAAAATCTTGTTTTGCCTGTTCCGGAGATTCTGCGCGGAATGCTTTGACGCTGCATTCTGCCCGGATTGAACCGTCTTGTGAAGGGAAAACTTCCAATTGCCCATTAGCGATATCGGCAATGATCGTGTGGAGTTCCGCACCCTCTTCCGTAAAGGTATGTTCAAAACGCGTTGCTTCGCCAAATGGCGAATCGAATTCCATCGTTTTCAACTTGTCGGCGGACGTCTGCATGAAATGCATCATCCGGTCTCCCAGTTGATTGAAATCCTTGGACATGTTCTTGGAAAAATCCTTCGAAAAGTCTTTCGAGAACTTTTTGAACATGTCTTCGGGACGGAAGAAACCACGCTTGCCGCGTGAACTGCGATAAGTTTCACGCCCATACTCTTTTGAAGCATTGCCCGTTTCCCCGCCGTCGATCGCTTTCAATAGCTCAACCGCTTCGCGTGCCGAGATCGTGCCATTTTCAACCATGTCCAAAATGCGTTCTTTTTCACTTTGCATATCGTTTGGCCTCCTCTTCGGAATTTTGCCTTCGCAGAAATTCCTGTTCTACTTTAATGATACGTTTGGAGCGAAGGAAAGTTTCACTTTGCTTTTCTTTTCTTGGCGCTTGCCTTGCCGACCAGTTCTTTCATGCGCGCGCGGTCCCGCTCAAGAATCGGTTTTAAGTACATGCCTGTATAGGAACCTTCCACTTTAGCGATATCTTCCGGCGTACCAGTTGCCAAGATCGTGCCGCCTTTGTCCCCGCCTTCCGGTCCGAGGTCAATCAAGTAATCGGCCGTTTTGATGACATCGAGATTGTGCTCGATCGTCAACACGGTATCGCCATTGTCCACTAGCCTTTGCAGCACTTTCAGCAAGCGAGAAATATCATCGGCATGGAGTCCGGTCGTCGGTTCGTCCAAAATATAGAACGACTTGCCATTGGAGCGTTTATGCAACTCAGAAGCCAATTTGACACGCTGCGCTTCGCCACCGGACAGTGTAGTCGCCGGCTGACCGAGCGTCACATAGCCAAGGCCGACATCGACAATGGTTTTTAATTTACGGTTGATTTTCGGGATGTTCTCGAAGAATCCGTACGCGTCTTCTACCGTCATTTCCAACACGTCTGCAATGTTTTTATCTTTATATTTCACTTCCAGCGTTTCGCGGTTATAGCGCTTGCCGTGGCAGATTTCACAGGGCACATATACATCCGGCAGGAAATGCATTTCGATTTTGATGATGCCGTCGCCACGGCAGGCTTCACAGCGCCCGCCTTTGACGTTGAAGCTGAAACGCCCTTTTTTATAGCCGCGCACTTTCGCTTCATTGGTCGTCGCGTACACATCCCGGATATCATCGAACACGCCTGTATAAGTGGCCGGGTTGGAACGCGGCGTGCGCCCGATCGGCGACTGGTCGATGTCGATGACTTTTTCCAGTTCGTCGATGCCTTCAACCGATTTGTGCTGCCCCGGCTTGACCCGCGCCCGGTTCAGTTTATGGGCTAGTGACTTGTAGAGAATCTCATTGATCAATGTACTTTTTCCAGAACCTGAAACTCCGGTTACCGCTGTGAACAAGCCGATCGGAATGTCGACATCGACATTTTTCAAGTTATTTGCAGAGGCTCCGCGGATTGAAATCTTGCGGTCATTCGGCTGCCTGCGTTCAGCCGGCAACGGAATGAACTTCTTGCCGCTCAAATACTGGCCGGTCAGCGACTTCTTGTTTTTCATCACTTTTTCGGGTGCCCCGGCTGCAATAATCTCGCCGCCGTGAACGCCCGCTCCCGGGCCCACATCAATCAGGTAATCCGCCGCCATCATTGTATCTTCGTCGTGTTCCACGACAATCAGCGTATTGCCGATATCGCGCATATTTTTCAATGTGCTGATCAACCGGTCGTTGTCGCGTTGATGAAGCCCGATTGAAGGTTCATCGAGAATATAAAGAACGCCGGTCAACCGCGAGCCGATTTGTGTTGCGAGGCGGATCCGTTGGGCTTCGCCGCCTGACAAAGTGCCCGATGCACGGTTCAATGTCAAATAGTCGAGCCCTACATTGATCAAGAAACCAACACGCTCTTGAATTTCGCGGAGGATCATGTTCGCGATCTGGCGGTCTTTCTCCGACAGCGTCAAACTGTCAAAAAACGTTTGCGCTTCCGTAATCGAATATTCAACGACTTGCCCGATGTGCAGGTCATTGACTTTGACTGCCAATGACTCCGGTTTCAACCGATAGCCTGAACATGTCGGGCACGGCTGCTGGCCCATGAATTTCTCCATCATGTCCCGGATGTAATCGGAACTGGTCTCCCGGTAACGCCGGTCGACATTCGCGAGCACGCCTTCAAAGAAAATATGGCTGTCGCGGATTTTGCCGTAGTCATTTTCATAGCGGAAACGGATTTTTTCGTTATCGGAACCATACAGGATGATGTTCACCTGATCTTCAGGCAATTCTTTCATCGGCACGTCCATTTCAATCCCGAAATGTTTGCACACCGCCTGAAGCAATTGAGGGTAGTATTGGGAACTGGTCGGGCGCCAAGGGGCGATGGCATGGTCCGCGAGGCTGACCTCCCAATCCGGAATGACCAGTTCAGGGTCGACTTCCAGTTTCATGCCAAGCCCGTCGCATTCAGGGCATGCCCCGAATGGCGAGTTGAATGAAAACATGCGCGGCTCCAATTCACCGATGGAAAATCCGCAAATCGGGCAGGCATGATGTTCGCTGAACAGCAACTCCTCTTCGTCCATGACATCCACCAGCACGCGCCCTTCCCCGAGACGCAAGGCCGACTCCAGCGAGTCGCTCAAGCGCGGGGCGATTCCGTCTTTCATGATGACGCGGTCTATGACCACTTCAATGGAATGCTTTTTGTTTTTATCAAGCGAAATATTGTCATCCAGATCGATGAGTTCGCCGTTGATGCGGACCCGTACGTATCCTTGTTTTTTAATGTCCTCGAGCAATTTCACATGGGTGCCCTTTCGTCCGGATATGAGAGGCGCCAGCACTTGCATGCGCGTCCGCTCAGGGTATTCAACTAAACGGTCGACCATCTGTTCGACTGTTTGGGAAGAAATCTCGATGCCATGGTTCGGGCAGATCGGCTTGCCGATCCGCGCATACATCAACCGAATATAATCGTAGATTTCCGTAACGGTCGCAACCGTCGATCTCGGGTTTTTGCTAGTGGTCTTCTGATCGATCGAAATCGCCGGAGACAAGCCTTCAATCAAATCGACATCAGGCTTGTCCATCTGGCCGAGAAACTGCCGTGCATAAGACGACAAGGATTCGACGTAGCGGCGCTGGCCTTCTGCGTAGATCGTATCGAACGCCAAAGAGGATTTCCCGGATCCGGACAAGCCGGTCATGACGACCAGTTTGTCGCGGGGGATTTTCACATCGATGTTTTTTAAGTTATGGGCACGCGCGCCTTGTATGCGTATCTCTTGGTTTTTCAAGTCCTATCATCCTTCCGCTTTCAATTCCAGCACTGTATCACGCAGCTCTGCGGCACGTTCGAAATCGAGCGCTTTTGCCGCTTCTTTCATTTCCTTCTCGAGCAAGGTGACGAGCTTCATGCGATCCTCTTTGTTGAGTTTCTTGCCCTCGACCGCTTTGCTGACATACTCTTCCGCTTCTTCCGCTGCTTCTGTCGCACGGATAACGTCGCGGATTTCTTTCTTTATGGTCACTGGCGTAATGCCGTGTTTTTCGTTATAAGCCGCCTGGATGGTGCGGCGACGGGTCGTCTCGTCCATCGCTTTCTGCATCGAATCCGTGATCCGGTCCGCATACATAATGACATGGCCGTTCTCGTTTCGCGCGGCACGTCCCATCGTCTGGATCAGTGAACGTTCCGAACGCAAGAAGCCTTCCTTATCGGCATCAAGAATTGTCACCAATGAAACTTCCGGGATGTCCAAGCCTTCACGCAGCAAGTTGATGCCGACCAGCACGTCGTAGACACCCATCCGCAATTCGCGGATAATCTCGATGCGCTCGAGCGTCTTGATCTCGGAATGCAGGTAATTGACTTTGACGCCCGCTTCTTTCAAGTAATTGGTCAAATCCTCCGACATCTTCTTCGTCAAGGTCGTGACCAATACACGTTCCCCGCGTTCTTTGCGCTGCTGGATTTCGTCCATAAGATCATCGATTTGCCCTTCGATCGGGCGCACCTCGATTTCTGGGTCGAGCAAGCCAGTAGGGCGGATAATCTGTTCCACCATTTCAGGGGTGTGTTCGAGTTCGTATGGCCCCGGCGTCGCTGACACGAATACCGCCTGGTCGATATGCTCTTCGAACTCGTCAAAAGTCAGCGGGCGGTTGTCCATGGCGGACGGCAGTCGGAAACCGTGGTCAACGAGCACTTTTTTGCGCGCCTGGTCACCGTTGAACATGCCCCGGACTTGCGGCAAAGTAACGTGGCTTTCGTCGACGACCAGCAGGAAATCATCCGGAAAGTAATCGATCAATGTATAGGGCTGTGCGCCTGCCGGACGCAGCGTCAGGTGGCGCGAATAGTTTTCGATGCCTGAGCAGAAGCCCATCTCGCGCATCATTTCCAAATCATAGCGGGTACGCTGTTCGAGCCGCTGCGCTTCGAGCAATTTATCTTCCGCGCGCATTTCCTTCAACCGTTCTTCCAGCTCCGCTTCGATGTTCTCGATGGCCTGGACCATCTTTTCTTCGCGCGTAACAAAGTGGGACGCCGGGAAGATGGCTACATGTTCACGGTCGCCGATGATTTCCCCTGTCAGGGCATCGACTTCCCGGATGCGGTCGATTTCATCACCGAAAAATTCCACACGCAAGCAGCGCTCATCGCGCGACGCCGGGAAGATTTCGACCACATCGCCGCGCACGCGGAACGTCCCGCGGATGAAATTGATGTCGTTGCGCTCGTATTGCACGTCGACCAATTTTCGGAGCAGCTGGTTGCGTTCGATTTCCATCCCTTTGCGCAGCGAAACGACGAGTTCCCGGTATTCTTTCGGGGAACCGAGGCCGTAAATGCAGGAAACGGAGGCGATGACGATAACATCGTCGCGTTCGAACAAGGAACTGGTCGCTGAGTGGCGCAATTTATCGATTTCATCGTTGATGCTTGCATCTTTTTCTATAAATGTATCCGACTGCGGCACATATGCCTCAGGCTGGTAATAATCGTAATAGCTGACGAAGTATTCTACGGCATTGTCAGGGAAAAATTCCTTGAACTCGCTGTAAAGCTGGCCTGCCAAAGTTTTGTTGTGCGCCATGACCAATGTCGGCTTTTTCACTTGTTGAATGACATTCGACATTGTATAGGTTTTCCCCGTACCTGTCGCACCGAGCAAGGTCTGGAACCTTTTTCCGTCGAGGATGCCTTTGGTTAATTGGGCGATGGCTTCCGGTTGGTCGCCCGCCGGTTCATAAGGAGCTTGCAGGTTAAATTCCTTTTTCATGGATATGTCCTCCCGTATTTTTCACTACTTCTACTTTAACATATGCCCTAAAATTCCCCTAACAAAAAGCGAACGTATGTTTTTTCCGAAGTATATTCAACTTATCCCCGATCTGGAAGCGGAGTTTGCGTTCTGTTGGAAGTGCAAGTAGCGGCTACAAAGCGCAAAAAAAAACCGCCCGGAGTTTCTCCGGACGGTCCTGTTATTCTTCTTCCCGCTTCAGCTCTTGCAGCTGTGCAGTATATGTGGCGAAAGATTTGCGGTCGTTATGATCCAGGGCTTCGTCGATAAGGGCAAGCAATTGTGTTTCTTGCTGTTCGCGGTGAACATGCTTCAAGAACAGATCCAAATAGATCTCATTCAGCAGCTTTTCCGCTTCCGTGATCTTTTTCGTTTGAGCCATCGCTTTCATGAAGTCAGCATAAGAATAATAGTTTTCCATTCTTCTTCACCCCGAATGCTTTTCATTAGTATACACGAAAGCGCAAGAAAGAAGCAAGAGTTTTTTGAAAATTACAACGAGATTGAAAAAATAATTTTTTCGAAAAATAATTATTGTGTATTTTCCATTTTTTATTATAATGAGGTATGTAAAGTAAATTTAGGGGGTAAATGTTCATGGGTAAGAAGAATCAATATCCCGTTTCCTATACAATTTGCAGTAATACGTATGCGCTGCTTCCGTATATGGACGGCCACCGGCTCTTGACAAGGGTCATCGAAGACCGCAGCGAATTCCTGGTGGAGGAATCGGTTTATAAAATCGTGGCGAAGTCGTGTTCTTTCTATCGGGGCTCTCTTGCCAGCGCCACGCTCTATGCGCAAAAAGCTATTGGCGTAAAGCATAAGCCGCCGATCATCGTCGGCGAGTATTATGGGAACCCATTGATTTTCTTTCCTACGCACTCTCCGAAAAACAAGGATTCCATCTGGTTCAATTTCGATGCCATCGATTTGATTGCTGCAGATGACAGCGGACGGGGCAGTTTGGTATCGCTCAGCAATGGCGTCGTCGTCCCTGCGGACATCTCTCCCATCGCGCTTCGGAACCAGCACTCCTTCACCGGGTCTTTGCGCCGCTATTTCAAGAAAGCACAGCGCGTCCATAACCACCGGATGAATTATGTGACGAAGCGGGCATTTCCGCCCCGCAGCCAGCAGCCACTGGATTAAATTGATTTAGCGGCTGCGGACAGATAAAACCTCAATAACTCTTCAACGGCATTTTTCAAACGAATATTCAAATAGCGGCGGTGGTCTTCATAACCGCCATGGCAAAATACATATTCCGAGAAATTGTCGTCTTTACTTCCCCGCCTGACCTTCATGCCATCGGCCCGCATCAATGCGATGGTTTCGGCCAAGTCCTCCCTTGCCCGCTCGATCGCCCGGTCCAGCAATTCCACATAAGGAGCTTTCAGTTTGAAAGGGCTTTTTCTGATCCACTCGCGATCCCGCTCCAGAATGAGGAGCACCATCGGCAATTGCACCCGCTTCTCAAACACGGCTATTTCCGCCCTTGAAATCAGGGGCATTTCCTCACCCCCCAGCTAATAGGAACAAGTGTTCTTATTTTAATTTTAACCGGGAATCCGGAAATTGCAAGAGCCGCCAGTTAAAAAAGGACGATTTCAATGGGTTTTTTGCTATGCCGGAAGAACCGGGCAGAATTCATCTATCATATAGAAAAATCGCCTTACCGGCATGCAGGCCCAACACCTGCATTTCGATAGGGCGATTTTCTATTTAACGGATGGCGCGGAACGCCCACAGGGAGCCGACGAAAAACACCGACGAAACCCATAGGAACGGTTCGTGCCAGAACCAGACGGATAATGAAATCCCGGAAAACGATAATAGCGAGAAGATGCCGGCGAACATCCGGCTTTGCAGATTGCGCTGATGCTCCCGCTCGCGTCCCTCTTTGTTCTCCAGGTAATGGCGGATGCGTTCTGGTTCGTCTAGGAAATTGATGAGCTTTTTCGGGAATGCGCGCGCCGGTCCTGTTGAATTGAGAATCCAACGGAAGACGTCTTCCTTGCCGAAGATCCCTTTTCCTTCCCGCTTGGTCGAAGCCCATTCCAGTACGCGCGGACGCGCAAGGGCAAAGAGGTCGACATTCGGATCCAATACATGCAGAACGCCGACGAAAATCGATGTCGCACGGCCGAAAAAGGCAAATTCCGCTGGCAGCTGCACCGGTTGCGTGCGGACAATGTCTTGCATGTCTTTCAAGAGCCGTTCGACCACAAAGCTGTCCATTTGCATCAATTCATTCGATTCGTAAGCCGCGACGAGCCGCTCAACAGCATCCGCTAGTAAGTCGCGGTCTGCATTCGGCAGCAGGAAGCGCAAAGCCTCCAAACCGTCGAGCACCTGTTCATAATTCTTAAACAAGATGCCTTCCGCAATCAACAGGATTGCCTGCGAATCACGCTCGGAAATCGTGCCGATCATGCCGAAATCGATCAACACGATAGTGCCGTCCGGCTTCAACAGGATATTGCCGCCGTGCGGGTCAGCATGGAACTGGCCGCCATACAGCACTTGCTCCAAGAACAGGATGAACAATCGCTCGGAAATTTCGTGACGGTTGAGCCCATGCTCTTCGATAAAACTGATGTCGGTTATTCTTGCGCCTTCAATCCATTCCATCACCAATACGCGGCGCGTCGTGTATTCATCGTAATAAAGCGGAATGTGGACGCCGGCCATTTCTGCGAAGCGGTCCGCGAAAGCCCGCCCGTTCTGGAGTTCACGGACGAAGTTCAGTTCAGCGCCGATCGTCTCGGTCATCTCGACATATAATTGGTCAAAATCGACTTGCTTCGTGAACGGGGTGAATTTCTTTGCGAGCCAAATGACGATGCGCATCGCCTGGAAATCGGCACGAATGATGCGGTCGGTTCCCGGGCGCTGGACTTTGACAGCGACTTCGGTGCCGTTTTTCAAGCGGCCTTTGAACACTTCGCCGATGGATGCGGAAGCGATCGCCTGATCCGACAATTCATCCAGATAATTGCCGTGCTCGACATTCCATTCCTGCTCGAGCACTTCGATGATGTCTTTTCGCGGAACGGACGGTACGCGGTCCGTCAATCCTTCAAGTTCCGCCAAGAAGCTCGGCGGCATGATGTCCGCCCGGGTCGACAGGAATTGGCCCAATTTAATCATCAAGCCGCCCAGCTTGAGCGCCAATTCCTTGTATTCTTTTGCCTGGCGGGTGACGAGCTCATTCCAGCGCTGTTCGACGACTGGTGTCCACTTGCCCCTATTGCGCCTTTGGAAAAGCGCCACTTGCAAATAAAATCGGATCGCCATGGAAACGATGCGGTATATACGGAGATATGTAACCTGATTCATGAATGAGCTCCCCCCTGTTGTTCCCATTATAGAGTTTGGTGACAGATTAGTCCAAAAAGTGGTATGTTTTTAACGGATGGATTATCAAAGGGGGATGGATATGGAAACAATTCATTATGAACAAAAAGGAAATTTGGCGTTCATTACATTGAACCGGCCGGATGCGATGAATGCATTCAATTACGATATGCTCGCTGAACTTGGCCAAGTGGCAGAAGCGATCCGCATCAATCCGGATATCCGGGTCGTCGTCTTCACCGGGGCCGGCGACAAGGCTTTCAGTGTCGGGGCCGACTTGAAAGAACGCAAGACCTTGACGCAAGACCAGGTCAAGCGCAATATATATAAAATCGGTGAAGTGTTCACGACCATCGAAAACTTGCCGCAGCCGACGATTGCCATGATTAATGGCTATGCGTTCGGCGGCGGCATGGAGCTCGCCTTGGCGTGTGACTTCCGCATCGCTGCGGACGATACATTGCTCGGGTTGACCGAAACGAGCCTTGCGATCATCCCGGGCGCCGGCGGCACGCAGCGTCTGCCAAGATTGATCGGTGAAGCGAAAGCGATGGAACTGATCTTGACCGCGCGCCGCTTGAAATCTTCGGAGGCGCTTGAGTACGGCCTCGTCACCCGCCTCGCTGCGGGCGACGATTTGGCGCAAGTGACAGGCGAATTTGCGGATTCGATCCTAGCAAACGGGCCGATCGCATTGCAACAGGCCAAATTTGCCATCAAAAACGGCATGAACGCCGATATGCAGACAGGGCTTCAAATCGAACGGAAAGCATACGAGATCACGATCCCAACAGAAGACCGCGTCGAGGCACTGCTCGCGTTCGGCGAGAAACGCAAACCGGAATTCAAAGGGCGCTAACCAAAAAAGCCAGGCGGAGAAAACTCTCCGCCTGGCTTTTCTTCTATAATTAGAGCCGCTCCATCCAGCCGACAATTTCCTGCAACCTGGCAAAACGCAAATTCGGTTTGCCGGTGCGCGATAAATTATGGTCAGCTTCCGGGAAACGGACAAATTCAGTTTCCTTGTGCATGCTCTTCAGCGTGATGAATAATTGCTCCGCTTGCTCGATCGGGCAGCGGTGGTCGTTCTCCGAATGCAAGATGAGCAGCGGCGTGTTGATGTCTTTCGTGTATTTCAGCGGGGAATGCTCCCATAGCTTATCGACATTGTCCATAGCGGCTCCGTGCTGCCATTCGCTGAAATAATAGCCGATGTCTGAAACCCCGAAAAAGGAAATCCAGTTGCAGATCGAACGCTGGGTTACAGCCGCTTTAAAGCGATCGTCATGCGAGACGATCCAGTTGGTCATGAAGCCGCCGTAGCTGCCCCCGGTCACGCCAAGGCGCTCCGTATCCACCCAGTCGTTTTCTGCAAGAACATTGTCGAGCGCCCCTAAGATGTCCCGGTAATCCCCTCCGCCGTAATCGCCACGCACCGCATCGACAAAACTTTGGCCGTAGCCGTGGCTGCCGCGCGGATTGACATACAAGACGCCATAGCCGTTTGCTGCAAGCACTTGCATTTCATGGACGAATGTGTTGGCGTACATGGCATGCGGGCCGCCGTGGATATTGACGACCAGCGGATGTTTTTTGCCTGCTTCGAATCCACGGGGCTTCATAAGCCAGCCATGTACGTCAAAGCCGTCTTCTGTTGTGTGCGAAACGATTTCCGCTGCAATCAACTCTGTTTGTTCAAGATACTTTGCATTGCAGGAAGTCAGTGCTTTGCGCTCACCGGTCGAAATGGCGAGTTTGAAAAGTTCTCCAGGAGACACCGGAGTGCTGATGGTAGCAAGCGCAAAGCTGCCGTCTCTTGCGATATCATAACCGTAGACATGCTCATCTTCCGGAGATGCCGGGTACACCGCACCATCAAGTGAAGCGAAATACAGGCGCACATCGCCTTCCGTAGACACCTGGAAGTACAAATGGTCATCCTGCGTCCAGACGACGCCCGGAGCCTGCGCACCTTGCTGATGGTCCGCGACGACATAATCGCCGATTGGGGCATCGATGCCTTCTGTCAGGCATTGCGCCGTCTCATTTGTTGTTTCATACACATACAAGTCGGCTTGCGTGGCATTTTCGTAAGCGCGTGAATGGCCGACAAACGCCAAGCGTTCATCATCGAAGGAAAACGCAGCGTTCCCGTAATATCCATCTTGTTCGATGATGGACGTCTCTTCCCCGGTTTCCAAATCGCGCATGTAGAGCGACTGGCGGAAAATGAAATCCTGATTTTCTTCTTTGGCCGATCCGTACACCAACTTCGTGCCGTCATGGGAAATGGCTTCCAAGCCGAAATGATAAGGCCCTTCCGTCAACTGCTCCACTGTTCCTGTTTCCAGGTCCACAGATCCGATTTGACGGTGATAGTCCTGCTCGATTAGCCCGGTGCCGTCCATTTTGTATTTCATGCCCGTGGTGCGGTACGGTTCAGGCTTTTTCTTGTCGTCCTCTTGTTCCGCTTCTTGATCCGTGAAGGTTTTGCCGTCCTGCACCAGCGCATTGACCCAGATTTTCTTATTGCAAGGCGACCAGCGGAAACTGCTCACCCCTTTTTCAAAATCTGTCAAAGCGCGTGCTTCCCCGCCACTTGCCGACAGGAGGTACACTTGATTCTTATCGTTGCGGTCGGATAGAAAAGCGATGTGGCGGCCATCTGCTGACCAAGCGGGTTGGCTGTTGCGGTTTTTCCCGTAAGTCCAGGGGACCGATTCGCCGGTTTCCAGCGAGATGTGGTGCACATGCGAATGGTATGTATTTTCTTCTTCGTCCATCTTTGTTTGGACAAATACCGCACGTTTCCCGTCGGGTGAAATCTTCGGGTCGGTCACGGATATTAATTCGAGTAAATCTTCTATTTCAACAGCTTTTTTCGACACACGCTCAGCCTCCCGGATAATTATTTCGTTTATCGTAACAGTTGCCTTTTCACTATATCGGTAATTGTCTGTCTTTTCAATAAAAGCTTGCTGAAATCGCCGGCACCCGGTTTTCCAATATAAACAAAAACCGCTTCCCGCCGAAAGCGGAAAGCGGTGCATGGTTATTTTTTTACGGCCTGGTCTTTCAGTGAACGGCGCAGGATTTTGCCGGTCGTGTTTTTCGGCAATTCATCCAGGATCTCCATATGGCGAGGCACTTTATATTTCGCTAAATGCTCTGCGCAATATGCCTGCAGTTCTTCAATCGAAACCGCATCGTCTTTCAAGACGACATAAGCGTTCACCGACTCGCCGAAATCAGCGTCCGGCAAGCCGACTACGGCCGCTTCGACAATCGCCGGATGGGCGAATAGCACTTCTTCCACTTCGCGCGGATAGACATTATAGCCGCCGACGATGATCATGTCTTTTTTGCGGTCAACAATGTAGAAATAGCCTTCTTCATCGACTTTCGCCAGATCCCCTGTGTAAAGCCAGCCGTCTTTGATCGCTGCCTGGGTTTCCTCCGGCATCTTGTAATAGCCTTTCATGACGTTCGGTCCACGGACAATCAACTCGCCCACTTCCCCGACCGGCACGTCCTCACCAAGTTCATTGACGACTTTGTTTTCGACATTGATGATCGATGTGCCGATCGATCCGGCTTTTCGTTCGCGGTCAATCGGATTGAAGCACGTGACCGGCGAAGCTTCGGACAAGCCGTAGCCTTCGGAGATCCGCACATTGAACTTATCTTCGAAGTTATGAAGCAACGCGACTGGCATCGCAGATCCCCCGGAAATCGCCAAACGTACAGAAGCGAAATCGGCTGGGTCCACATCCGGCAATTGGTACATGAAATTGAACATCGTCGGCACTCCCGCAAAGACCGTCGCTTTCGTCGCTTTCGTCGCAGCGAATACCTCCTGCGGCGTAAAACGCGGAACGAGGACAATTGTCGCGCCTTGCATAAGCGGCGCATTGACGACGACCGTTAGTGCGAATACATGGAACACCGGCAGCGTCGCCACCACGCGGTCATCCGGCGTGATCTGGAGATATTCCGCGACATCCCGCGCGTTGGAATAGAGATTTCCATGCGTCAGCATCGCGCCTTTTGGCTTTCCGGTCGTCCCGGACGTATAGAGAATGACGGCATTGTCATCCTGTGAAATATCTGCAGTCCCCTCAAAAGCAGCAGAAGCTGTAAGAAGCTGTGTGAACGAACGGACTTTTCCTTTTACCGCTTCCGGCAATTGCGCCATTTTCTCAGCAGTCGCTGGATCCGTCTCGCAAATGACGTATGTTTCCACTGCCGGCAAAGCCTGATGCGCTTTTTCCACAAGTGGCAGCAAAGCGTCGAGCGCTATGACCACTTTGGCGTCGCTATTATTAACTATGTAAGCGATTTCATCCGGGCTGTAAATCGGGTTGACCGGGACAGCTGTCGCGCCCAGCCGCAACGTGGCATATAGCGAAATGAGAAAATGCGGGGTATTGCTTAAAAGAAATGCGACGTGGTCCCCTTTTTCCACACCGAGTTCCTGCAATGCACCAGCAAATTTCGACACCGATTGGTCGAATTCGCCGTAAGTCGTATCTTTGCCCATGAACGTATAGGCAACTCGTCCAGCTTCCTGTTGTGCAATTTCGTGAACACGTTCTCCCAAATTCATTGAATATCCCTCTTTCTGTTGAATGAATACTCATTCATATTTACTTTTTTCATTATAAAATAAATCTTCAGACAATACAACTACCCGCCAAAAATACCCAATAAAAAGCCGCCGGAATTAACCGGCGGCTCGTTTGATTCAATAAGCTTTCAAATGCGCGATATAGCGCCAGCGGATCAAGAAGAAATAAAGGATCTGCATGAGCGTGAAACCGCCGAGCACAATCGCCATCTCGGATAAAATCGACAGCTCCGCAAACTCATCCCAAACGACTTGGAGCGAGATGAACGCAAAAGCACTGTGAAGCAGCGCCAGCGCCCAAGGAAGGAAAAACAGCGGCACAAGCTGGCGATTGACGATTCTTCCGAGTTCCCGCTCCGTCATCCCAAGACGCACCATCAATTGGTATTGCCTGCGGTCGCGCTCAAGCCCGGTATACAATTTGAAATAAATGAAGCTTCCGGCAGCCAACAGGAACACCGCCGCCACCATCAAACCGATGAACAATAACAGCGCAAAGGACGATTTGAACCAGCGGTATTCGTATCCCGGATTCTCAAAATAATAATTGAGACCGGCAAAATTCCCGCTGACCATCGCCTCGCTGATCGGATAGCGGACGTTTTCGCCGATCGAGACGGTCTCTGTCCAATCCGGCACATGGAAGGCATAATAGCGGAAGTCCGATGCGCCTCGTGGGTAACCCATCAACGGTTCATCGACTTTGCTGAAATCTTCATTGTTCATGATGATCGTATTGGCGTTCAGGGTATGCGCCGGAAACAGCACTTGCGGGTAGGTCTGGCCGATCGTCAGTTCCACCCCGCTTTCCACCAATTCCGTCTCGGCGTAACTTTTTTGCAGTTCACGCAACGATTCCTGGGAAAACGGCACGAACATCGCTTCACCGGTTTGAAGCCTCGCCGGTTCATGGCCGAGCGCCACAGCAAGGCGATTGAACTGCGACAAGGACATGATGTCGACGTCATTGCCGCTTGCGCTCGATGTTTGCCGCTTCACTTCCAAAGGCACGAGCGTATAGGCAAGCTCTTGTTGTTCGAGTTCGCGCTTCAACTGGCCCAATTGCTGCTGTTCAAGCGTATTGCCTTCAAAAGAGACATAGATGAGGCCGAGCGGGTTGCTTTGGCGAAACTCCGCTGTATAGGAAGTGAACGAGGCCAGTGTGCCGACCGTCAGGAAAGCGACGGTCGAGACGATGGTCACGATAAAGAACATTTGCGCGCTGTCCTTTAACTTGACCGCCGCTTCGGCAAGCGACACGAGCCGTGTTTTATGCCAATAGATGCTGCGGCGCTTCTTGTACAATTGAAGGAAAGTATGGATCGAATGCGTGAAAAACAGATACGTGCCGATTGTCGCGAGCGGAGGTACGATGAACACCATGATGTAAACGGTGCGGTCGGACACTGTCGCCGCCAAAAAATACGCAATGCCTAATAGCACCAGCCCGAATGCCGACAAAGCCGGAGAATATTCCGCTTCCTCCTCGGTCTTCCAAAAGCCTACCAGTAAATCGACGACGCGTTTCGTACGGATAAAGGATACGCTGATAATCGAGATGATGATGAACAAACTGGCGAAAGCGCCGATGGTCAGGACAAACGGCTTCCAGGAGAAATACAGCGGCAATTCTTCCAATTGCATGATCTCTCGGCCGATCATGAAAAAGAATTTTGTGAACGCGAAACCGAAGACGATGCCCGCCGCTGTCGACAGGCCGCCGAGGATCATCGTCTCGAAAAACACCAATTTATTAAGCTGCTTCTTGCTCATCCCAAGATGCATCAAGACGCCGAATTCTTTCGTGCGTGCCTGTAAAAATGCGCTTAAGGAATAGAACAGGAAAAATAGCGTGAAAATATACAGCACGATTTCCGCAATGAACATGCCGCGAACGGCCAGCACGCGAAATCCTTCTTCTTCGAATAACGGATGGAAGATGAACATCGAGTAAATAAAGAACACCATGACCGAGAAGACGCTGGCCAATAGGAAGGCTGCGTAGCTTCTCAAATTCCTGAAAACGTTACGGAAGGCGAGTTGGCGAAAGGTCATTGACGGAGCCTCCCAATAGAGATAGCACATTGAGGATTTTTTGGTAGAAGGTTTGGCGTCGGTCATCTCCGTAAATTTCGTTGAAAAATTCGCCGTCCTTGATGAACAGCACACGGTCGCAATAGCTCGCTGCGATTGGGTCGTGAGTCACCATGATGATCGTCGTCCCTTCTTCACGGCTCAAGCCACTCAACAGCTCGAGCACATCCTTGGAGGCTTTTGAATCGAGATTTCCGGTCGGTTCGTCGGCGAGTATGAGCGCCGGCCGGTGGATGAGTGCGCGGCCGATCGCCGTACGCTGCGCTTCCCCGCCGGAAATTTCATTCGGCTTCTTATGGAGAAACGGCTGCAAGTGAAGCCTTTCCGCCAATTCCTGGACGCGGCTTTCCATTTCCTTGACCGGCATGCCGTCGAGCGTCAGCGGCAGCACCAAATTTTCCTCAACGGTCAGCATCTGCAGCAAATTGAAATCCTGGAAGACAAACCCGAGCTGGCGCCGCCGAAACAGCGGCAATTCATCTTTATCCAAAGAATGCGGATTGATGCCGTTGATGAGGATGGTGCCAGAAGTCAATGAATCGATTGTTGAAATCAAGTTCAATAGCGTCGTCTTGCCGCTTCCTGAAGGGCCCATCACTGCAAGGAATTCCCCTTTTTCCACTTCGAAGCTTAATTGGTTCAATGCACGATGCGTCACTTTTCCTTCATAGACTTTCGTCACTTCATCGATTTTCACTACTGTCATGTTGATCCCCCTACATTCTGTTCCTGATAAGGAAAGACGATCGATACGGTCGTCCCTTCTCTTGGCGATGAAGCGATTTCCAGTTCATGCCCGAGCCGGTTGCACACTTCCTGCGCCAGATACAGCCCCATCCCGGTCGACTCACCGCTCAAGCGCCCATTCTCTCCCGTAAAGAAAGCTTTAGTGACACGCGGCAAATCCGATGGCGGGATCCCGATGCCTTCATCCTGCACCGACAAGGTAATGGTGCCTTCTAGGCAGCTGGCCCGGATATATAGTTTCTTGTTTTCTTCGAATGTGTATTTCACCGCATTCGTCAGCAATTGACCGATGATGAATTTCATCCATTTTCGGTCTGTCGCCACTTGGTAACGTTCGTCGATATCGATTTCCGGATAAACGCGGCGCGAGATGAACAAGCGCTTGTTTTCCGTCACCATTTCGGACACCATCCCCCGCAGCGACGCTTGCTCGATTTGCATGTCCTGCTCGAATGTATCGAGGCGGGCGTTCATCAATACGGTGTCAAGCCCTGCGCGCAGGCGGTCCACTTCTTCGCGGATGCTCGCCTTATCCAGTTCTTCCGGCTCCTGCAATAACAAATGCATCACCGATAGCGGCGTCTTCATTTGGTGCACCCATTGATTGATGAATTGCAGGTGGCGCGTCTGCCCTGCGTAAAGCGACTGCACTTCGTATTGATAAAGGCGATACAATTTCTGCATATACAGTTCCGTCTGAACCGTTTCAGCCGAACGCCCTTCCCGCTGCAAGGCGTGCTCCATATTGGGCGGGTCGCTCAGCAGGCGCTCATAATAACGGTAGCGCATCGCAAAACGCACACCAAGAAAACTGGCCAACAGCAATAAGCTGATGATGAATGAATAGATGGCCGTGTCTGTATTGCGGAATCCATCGAGCCAGTAAAGCACGAGGATGAACCCGACAAGCAGGATCTGAAAGACGATAAATGCGGCATGTTCACGCAAGAATAACCGCAGCATCATTGCTCCTCCCTGCCGAGGACCAACCGGTAACCGGCGCCGCGCACCGTTTCAATGAAACTCTGGATACCGTAATCCGTCAATTTCTTGCGAACACGGGCCATATTGACATTCAATGTGTTTTCATCGACGAACGCCTGGTCATCCCATAGCTCTTCTAGCAATTGCTCGCGCGTCACCACTTTCGGATACGCGGCAATCAACAATTCCAAAATCGTGCTTTCTTTTTTCTGAAGCGGGATTTCCGTTTCCCGGCAGTGCAATTCAAGCCGCTCCATATATAAGACGAGGCGTCCCGCACGAACCGTACGCTCTTCTTGTTTCGGCGCATATTCCCCATAAGCCCTTCTTAAATGGCTTCTTATTTTTGCAAGGACGATTTCGTAATGGAAAGGTTTCGTAATGAAATCATCGCCGCCATTTTCCAGTGCGAATACCTGGTCCATTTCGCCTGACCTGGCGGAAATGAACAAGATCGGGCAAGTTGTCTGCAGCCTCAACTGCCGGCACCAGTAATAGCCGTCATAAGAAGGCAAATTGATATCCAAAAGAATCAAATGGGGGTCAAAGGCAGCGAACTCCTCCAAGATGCGGTCGAAATCTTTCGCGGTTTCCACTTGGTAATGATATTTGCGTAATGTGTCCGATAACAGCGAAGCGATCTTCGCATCATCTTCTACAATGAATATCCGCTGTTCACCCATGTTCCTTCCCCCTTCCGTTTCTTTCTATTCTAACAAAAGAGCCTGCTCGAAAGCAGGCTCCGCAAAAAATCTTAATAAATCAACTTAAGGAAATCTTCTGTCGTGATTCCGCCGAGCAATTTCGGGATGTCGATTCCTTCGATCGCTTCAGCGAGCGCAGCGCGTTCGTATTTCACACCGGTGAGTGCCTGTTCGATTTCCGCTACGTCGCCGACACCGAAGAAATCGCCGTAGATATGCGCTTCCTGGACGATGCCTTTTTCCACTTGGAGACGGACATCAATGCCGCCGACCGGGAAACGGTGGGAATGCTTAATGTTAAATTTCGGTGACTTCCCGTAATTCCAATGCCAATTGGCGTAGCGCTCTTCCGACAATTCGTGAATATTGCTCCAATCTTCATCGGTGAGTTCCCAGAAGCGCACATTTTCTTCACCGTCAAAAATCGAATGAAGCAAGGTTGCCCGGAATTGTTCGACCGACATTTCCTGGTCCAGGAATTCTGAAATATTCGCCACGCGGCTGCGAATCGATTTGATGCCTTTCGATTCGATTTTTTCCTTGCTGACCTTCAAAGCCGACACGACTTCATCCATTTTCGTATCGAACAACAACGTGCCGTGGCTGTACATACGGCCCCTTGTCGCAAACTGGGCATTGCCTGAAATCTTGCGCCCTTCAGCGAGAAGGTCGTTGCGCCCTGAAAGTTCAGCGTTGACACCCATATCCTGCAAGGCTTTGACGACCGGTTCTGTGAACTTGCGGAAATCACGGAAGCTGTTGCCGTCGTCTTTTGTGATGAAACTGAAGTTCAAATTGCCGTGGTCATGATAGACGGCCCCTCCGCCTGAAAGCCGGCGGACGACGTGGATACCGTTCGAATCCACATAATCGGTATTGATTTCCTCTGCCGTGTTCTGGTTTTTCCCGATGATGATAGATGGTTCGTTGATATAGAACAGCAGAAACGGGTTTTGGTCGACATCCATCGTTTTCAATAAATATTCCTCGATGGCCAAGTTGATGCGCGGGTCGGTAATGCCTTTATTATCTACGAAATACATGATCTCTCTCCTTTTTTACTAGTGACTGTCTTTATTTTAACGGAATTTTTCAAAATAATCACGGTTGAGGGTTGACGGATCCAAACTGTTATAATACACTGTGTTTATCACTTACAGTACTATAACAAAAGGAGCTGGTAGAAATGATTGAAAACGTAGTCGAATTCTTCAAGAACTTGCCCCCGAAACAGTGTGCCACTTGCGGAGAGAAAATCGAAGAGCAGCACGAGTGCTACGGCAATCACTGCCAGACCTGTAATGAAATCTAAACAAATGAAACGGCCGGAGACATTCTCCGGCCGTTTTTTTATGCGTTTCTTTTCAGCTATCGTTCAGCACTCCAGCCAAATGATGGTAGACCAGAAAATCAATGGCCCATCTTTTCCATGGCATCCGCATCTTCGCTGTCGTCAGGCATGATCGATTCCGGGTCCGGGTCGCCTACGGTCAATTCCAGTTTTGGCATGACGTGCATGCGGCGGGCCGTCGTGTGGGCTTGGATGAAATACAGCCCTTCTTCTTCGACCGTCCAACTATGCTCATACACCCCGTTTTGCGTATGGCTTCCTTCCAGCATCTCGCTCTGTTCACGGTGTCCTGATTGCCATACTTCGAAAACGACTTCATCTGCATCTTCGACTGCTTCGGTACCTTGTGTAACCGTAGCCGATAGCAGTATTTCTTCGCCTGGGTCGGCGGTTTCTTCTGTATTGAACTCAACTTCCACTTCTTGCGGCATTTCGCCCGCACCAGCCGATGAATCTTCTTCGCCGCATGCTGCCAGCAGCAGCGTCAACAGCATAAGCGCGATCCATTTTTTCATGTCATTTCCTCCTCGCGGTGGGCACATACTGCTCTCACCGGCCAAAATTTTGCCCATTCATTGATAAAACGCCGCCACAGTTGACTGCTGAGCGGCGTTTTGATGACGGTTTATCGGTTCAAAGCTTGCATCCTGGACGATTCGCCAGCATCAGTTTTCGTTCAATTTATTCAACACGACATTGGCCATTCCGTCGATAAACAACGGATCCACATTCGGCATTTCCGGACGGCGGTAAGTTGCGCCGATTTCATCGCAGACCACTTTGCATTCATAGTCGTTGTCATACAACACTTCCAAATGGTCCGTAATAAAGCCCACTGGCGTATAGACGAATGAATTGTAGCCTTTTTCTTCATGCAATTCGCGCGTCAAATCCTGGACATCCGGCCCGATCCACGGCTCCGGTGTCTGCCCGGCGCTTTGCCAGCCGATTTCATAGTTTTCGACACCCGCTGCTTCGGCGATCAAGTCCGCTGTTTCTTTCAACTGGTCCGGGTACGGGTCGCCATTTGCGATGATTTTCTCCGGCAAGGAGTGTGCAGAAACGATCAGGCAGGCTTTCGCGCGTTCTTCTTCTGACATTTCAGCAAATGCCGCGCTCACTTTCTCGCTCCAGAATTGGATGAATTTCGGTTCTGTATACCAGCTTTCCACGGAAGTCAGCTTGATGCCAAGTTTATCGGCTGTTTCTTTCGCACGGCCGTTATAGGATTTAACGGAGAAGGTCGAAAAATGCGGCGCAAGAACGATTGAAATCGCTTCTTCGATGCCGTCTTTTTTCATCTCTTCCACGCCGTCTTCCACGAATGGCTCGATATGCTTCAAACCGAGGTACATTTTAAACTCGATATCATCCTGTAGTTCGTTCAGGCGCTTGCACAAGCCATTTGCCTGGTCTTCCGTGATTCTAGCCAGCGGTGAAATGCCGCCGATCGCCTTGTAGCGGTCTTTCAAATCCTGCAATGCTTCTTCGCTCGGCTTGCGGCCGCGGCGGATATGCGTGTAATAGCGCTCGATGTCATCTTCAGAATAGGGCGTGCCATATGCCATCACCAATAATCCCATTGTCTTTTTCATCACAATCACCTCGTCAAAAGTTTGTTAGTTCTGTTTTTTGTAAGCTGCGCTGTACTCATGGACAAATGCTGTGAGACGCTTCAGCGTATCGGGCTGCACTTCTGGGAAGACCCCGTGCCCAAGATTGAAAATATAGCCATCATTTTGCATGCCCATATCCAAAATTCTTTTCGTGCGTTCTTCAATGACAGACCAATCCGCCAGCAAATAAGACGGGTCGAAATTGCCCATCAAGGCTTTCGTCAGACCACGTTCCCGCGCTTCAGTGATCGGCAAACGCCAATCCAAGCCGACGACATCCACTGGCAGCTCATGCCATTCATTTGCCAGATGGCTTGCACCGACACCAAAGATTGTCATCGGCACGCCTTCTTCGCCAATTTCCTTAAAGATGCGGTCCATGACCGGCTTGATGAAGATACGGTAATCTTCCACATTCAATGCGCCGACCCATGAGTCGAAAATCTGGATCGCTTTCGCACCGGCATGGATCTGTGCTTTCACGTAAGGAATGATGGTGTCCGCCAGCTTGTCCATGAGCGCAAACCACATTTCCGGTTCGGAAACCATCATGGCTTTCGTCTTGTTGTAGCTTCTCGAAGGGCCGCCTTCGATCATATAGCTCGCAAGCGTAAATGGCGCACCGGAAAAGCCGATAAGCGGCACATTCAATTGCTCTTCCGTCAGCAATTTGATCGTCTTCAGCACGTAATCGACATCCTGCTCTGGATTGATTTCCCCGAGGCGGTCGATGTCCGCTTTTGTGCGGATCGGATTGCTGATGACCGGCCCGACGCCTGCCTTGATCTTAACGTCCACGCCGATCGCTGGAAGCGGTGTCACAATATCTTTGTAGAGGATTGCTGCATCGACATCATATTGGTCGACCGGCAATTTTGTCACATAAGCGCAAAGTTCCGGCTGGTGCGTGATTTCTTCCAAAGAATATTTCTCTTTGATCTTGCGGTATTCCGGCTGTGAACGCCCAGCCTGGCGCATATACCATACCGGTACATGGTCGGTCTTTTCCCCGCGCGCTGCGCGCAGATACGTATCATTAAAAGTCATGAATTATTCATCCCTTCAGTCTTTGCGGCTATAGTTTATCCTTCATTATCCGTCTATACTATAGACGCTCCGCCCCTTATTGTATAGAATCCGGCGGCAATTGTCATAAATTAGACCCGATTGGCTTCACCGATTTGACACCTTCTGTTTCAAGCGCCGGAATTTAGGGAAAAGTGAGGTAGCAATTCAAAATGGATCCCGACGATTAGGAGGCTTTTTCGATGAATATTTATATGACAACAGGAACTTACGACTTCATGAAGAAAATGCGTGAAAAGCATACCGATGAAACCATGGTGCTGATGCAGGGCGAGAACACGACTTTGCTATTGCACGAAACAGAAGGTAAATCCATTTTCCAAACCCCTCGCCGCTACGAAGTGGTCGATGGCACCGGCGAGTTCCGTGAAAAGGGGTTTTTTGTCATGAATAATATCCCGGTCGCCGATGAAGGGCGCCCCGTTTTTGAGCACCGCTTCAAAAACCGTGCCGGAGCGATTGAGAACGAGCCTGGATATGTCGCTTTTCGCGTCTTGCGGCCGCTCGATTCCGATACGTATGTCGTATTGACTGAATGGGAATCGCCGGCATTCTATGAAAAATGGAAAGAATCGCAAGCCTTTGCCAAAGCGCACGCTGAGAAGCCGCAGGAAGAAGTGGAAAAACCGCGTGCCAATATCTTCTCCGGTTCTTCTTACGTCACCATGTATAAAGCCAAGCCTGAAGAAGACGAGTAACCAACGGCCGGCCAGCCCGGCTGTTTTGCTGTATATTTATAGAAGAAACCCATTTAGGAGGAACATCTATTGGTATTCATTTATTTTCTGTTGGCTGCTGCCGTTACCGTTTTCGCCGCCATCAAACTGTCCCAGTATGCGGATGTCATCAGTGAAAAATCAGCGATGGGCGGCATGATGGTCGGCACGCTTTTGCTTGCAGGCGCTACCAGCCTTCCAGAAATTTCCACTAGCTTCTCGGCAGCTGCCATCGGCAATGCCGATATTGCAGTCGGCAATATGATCGGCTCGAATTTGTTCAATTTATTTATCTTGGCAGGATTTGATTTGCTGTTGAACCGCCGCCGCATGCTCGAGCGGGCATCCAAGGATCACACGTATTCTTCCCTGCTGGGCATCTTCCTGATTGTGCTCTTACTATTGGCGTTATGGCTCCGCACCGACGTCACATTCCTCGGAATCGGCCTCGATTCATTGGCAATCGGCATAACGTATATAGTCGGCATGCTGATCATCAATAAATTGCCGAATTTGGATACGATCGATATGGACGATGAACCAGTTGATGCCAAAGCGCCGAAAAATCCGAGTGCGCATCTATCGCCGAAACATGCGGGCCTCCGCTTCGCGCTTGTGGCTTTGGTCATCATGGCGGCAGGGACCGCCCTTTCCATCACGGGTGATGAAATTGCGGTCGTGACGGGAATCGGCTCCAGCTTTGTCGGCAGTTTCCTGGTGGCCGCTGCCACTTCCCTCCCTGAAGCGATTTCGGTCTTCGTCGCGCTCCGCCTGTCCAATGTCAACATGGCAGTCGGCGCTGTTCTCGGAAGCAATATCTTTAATATGGTCATTTTGGCTTTGTCGGACCCGATCTATGTGGAAGGTTCCATCCTTGCCGAAGTATCCGGGGCCAACACCATCATTGCCAGCGCCGTGCTCGTCATGAGCGTGCTGGTCATGTTCTCGCTTTACAGACCGAAAACCGCTTCCACATGGGCCTATAGTGTGCCGTCCATTTTGGTCGTGCTGCTCTACTTCGTCGCATCGTATCTGAATTTCACTTACTGACAGGACGGGGCTTCCCCGTTCTGTTTTTTGCTGTGTTAAACTAGAGAAAATGCAGAAAATCAGGAAGGATATGATCCAATGATTGAAAAGGTATTTGCTGAACTCGATAACGCCTACCCAGAGATGGTGGAAATACGCCGCCACCTGCACATGAACCCGGAGCCGTCATTCCAAGAAACCAAAACCGCTCAATACATCCGCGATTTTTATGAAGATCTCGGTGTCGATATCCGCCACGGCGTCGGAGGCAATGGTGTCATCGCGACGATCCGCGGCGGAAAGCCCGGCAAGACAGTCGCCCTGCGCGCCGATTTCGACGCGCTGCCAATCCAGGACCAGAAAGAAACCAGCTATAAATCCAAAGTCCCGAACGTCGTCCATGCTTGCGGCCATGACGGCCATACGGCAACTTTGCTCGTTCTCGGCAAAATTCTCCACGGCCTGCGCGATGAACTTCCTGGCACGTATGTCCTCATTCACCAGCACGCAGAAGAGCTTGCCCCGGGCGGCGCGAAGCCGATGATCGAAGACGGGGCGCTTGATGGGGTCGATGTCATCTTCGGCACGCATCTATGGTCGACGACGCCATTCGGGCGGATCGATTACCGGACTGGCCCGATCATGGCAGCGGCGGACCGCTTTGAAATCACGGTACAAGGGCGCGGCGGCCACGGCGCGATGCCACACGAAACCGTCGATGCCGTCGTGACAGGCGCACAGCTCGTAACCAGCCTGCAGCAACTTGTCGCACGCCGTGTGGACCCGCTCGAGTCTGCAGTACTCACAATCGCTTCCTTTATTGCGGAGAACCCATTCAACATTATTGCCGACCAATCGAAACTCAACGGAACGGTCAGGTCCTTCACCGAAGAGACACGCACCCTTGTGGAGCAGGAAATGGAACGCATTGCCAAAGGCACCGCGATTGCGACCAATAGCAACATCGACTTCAAATTCCACCGCGGCTATCCGCCGGTCGTTAACCACGAAAAGGAAACGGAGTTCTTAAGAGACCTCGCTGAAGATGTGCCGGGTGTTGAGGAAGTCTTCAATTGCCCGCCGCAAATGGGTGGCGAGGATTTCGCTTATTACCTCGAAGAGATTCCGGGCACGTTCTTCTTCACAGGCGCGATGCCGGACGGCGAAGTCTATCCCCACCACCACCCGAAGTTCGACTTTAAAGAAGAAGCCATGCTGATTGCCGCGAAAACGCTTGGCAAAGCCGCGGTCACTTGCCACGAATAAACGACATAGCAAAAGGGCTGGAGAAAATAAAATTTCTCCAGCCCTTTTTATGATTGTTATCGTTTAGTGAGCTGTGCTGACTTTCTTCTGGCGCCTGCGAGTGTCACAACAGAAACGACAGCCATCACTGCCAGTATAATTAGCGCTGTCGCAAACTGTCCGAGTGCCAGCAGCAGGATCAATACCGCTACAGCTTGGATTAATTGGACCGCAAGCACCCAATTCCATACCGCTTTTTCGCGGCTATGCGTGCTCAGCGGGAATAATTGATCCATACGGAAATGCTGGGATTGATTCAAGCCTTGCCATAATTGGATTGTTGAGGCGAACGCCAAGGCCCCGGCAAATAAAGCAATCGCGATTTGGAATGGGATGAGCCAAGCGCCGACCAGGATGATCAGCGTCAACCGTACCCACAGGAAGAACAGCTCATCGGAACGGATGAACGTCCGGCTCACCAAATACAAATGGGCATTGGATGCTTTGCTCTTGATCAACCGGTACACCGGGTTGAGCCATCTGCGCTCCCTCACTTTCCCTTTCAAATGCGGAACGTCGGTGAAATAATTGGCGAATTGGTAAAAACGCAGCATGCGGTTTTCTTCCAATTCGATGAAATGCCCGTAAGGAAATGCTTTTCCCGCTGCACGGCGTTCCAGCCATTTGCCGTAAAAAATCATCGCGAACAAAAAGACTGCCGCAACGAGAATCCATCCGTCGACATACGACCAGGCAAACCCGGCAACAAGCAGGAACCGGACCGCGCGCTCAA
This sequence comes from Planococcus sp. SSTMD024, assembly GCF_041320495.1. Lineage (NCBI taxonomy): Bacteria > Bacillati > Bacillota > Bacilli > Caryophanales > Caryophanaceae > Planococcus > Planococcus sp. SSTMD024. Next base: position 127,146 of record NZ_JBGGNS010000018.1, read on the forward strand.
GCCAGACCTTATGGCCATCGCTTGCTTTTCGCCAGTGGAATTCGCTCCTGACATTCCACCATTTTACGAGCAGCAATAGAATCGGAAACCCGATCAAATAAGACGAGGGCAAGCCGTATAAAGCGTTGATGAGCGGCAAGGAAACGACGAAGACGACAATCGGCAAATACAGCTGCGACACATACGTCCAGCGAAGTGCCGGTTTCAAATATTCATCGATCCGGCTTTCAAGTGGCAGTAAATAAACCCCGTCTGCCTGCTTCAATAAAGTCACCGGCGGGCTGTAGGACAATAGCGCACCGAACAACACCGCCATCAATAGCGCTGCCGGAAATTCCGGCGGGACATTTTGCACCCACTCGCTATAGGCGTACCCGGCCGCCCCGATGGCGAACAGCATGACCACGGCAATATGGCCGGTGACGATGAATTTTAAATAGTTCTGGACTTCCCTCGTATAGCGCTGGAGCCGCTTGTCCCACACTTCATGCAAGTTCTTCATTGTCGTCATCCTCGGTCATCGCAATATACAGGTCATCGAGTGAGGCATCCGGCATGCCAAATGCCTGGCGCAGCTCCGGCATCGTGCCGATTGCCCGTACGCGCCCGTTGTGGAGCAGGATAATGCGGTCGCAATAGCGTTCTGCAGTCGACAGGATATGGGTCGACATGAGCACCGATGCGCCGCTGCGCTTTTGCTGCTCCATCTGGTCGAGAAGCGATTTGATGCCGAGCGGGTCGAGCCCGACGAAGGGTTCATCGATGATGTACAAATCGGGGTCGACAAGAAATGCACTCATGATCATGACTTTCTGGCGCATCCCTTTCGAGAAATGGGACGGAAACCATTTCAGCCGCTTTTCCATGCGGAACTCCTTCAATAAAGCGGCAGAACGCCGTTCGAACACATCTTGCTCCAGGCCGTAAGCCATCGCCGTCAGTTCAAGGTGTTCGCGCAATGTCAATTCCTCGTACAGCACCGGCGTTTCCGGAATATAGGAAAATGCGGAACGGTAAGCGTCGATGTCTTCCTCAAACGTCCGGCCATTGAGGCGGATTGTCCCGGATTTCGGCTGCATGATGCCAATGATGTGCTTGATGGTCGTACTCTTCCCAGCCCCGTTCAAGCCAATCAAGCCGACCAATTCTCCTTTTTCTATCGAAAAACTCACGTCTTTTAATACAGGCTTTCTCGTATAGCCGCCCGTTAAATTTTCTACTTCCAATATTGCCACTTTCAACACCTCTTTCTTCGTTTACTATTGTATCAAAACTGCGTGGCGAATTCTTTCGGTAACTGGCACACTCCATGACCCCAGCTGAAATGACAAATGACTGGCTCACCGAATATGGTAAACTGAAAAAAGAACGGCCACCCATTACAGAAAGGATGAGTTTATGAGCAACTGCATTTTTTGCAAAATCATTGCAGGGGAAATCCCGAGCGTCAAAGTGTACGAAGATGAGCATGTCTATGCCTTTATGGACATTATGCCTTTATCGAAAGGGCATACCTTGCTGATCCCGAAAACCCATCGCGAGTTTGTCTACGACATGACACCGGAGGAAGCCGGCCAGCTGTTTGGCGTAGCGCCGAAGATCGCCAGCGCCATCAAAGAGACCTTTGAACCCGAAGGCATGAACTTGTTGAACAACAACGGCCCAAAAGCCGGGCAAAGCGTGTTCCATTTCCATCTGCATTTCATCCCGCGCTACGGGGCAAGTGATGGATTCGGCGCCAAATGGATAACCAAAGAAAAAGAATACACCACGGAGAAGATCCAGGAACTTGCTGAACAGGTAAAAACCAAGCTAGCCTCTGAGGCTTGATTTTCTGTGCTGCACAAGATAAGATCGTAATACGTTTTTCGCCGGCGGCCACGAGGGCACGACCGGGAAAAAGAAACTAGCTTGAGCTGAGGAGAGATGAGAAATGAATACGAAAAATCTTGTGTTAATGGCGCTGCTTGTCAGCGTCGGTGCGACATTGTACGTGATGATCCCAGGCATCAACGGCGGGATGAAACCCGACTTTATGCTGACGATGATGTTTATCGGCATCCTGCTGTTCCGCGACGTGAAAAGCGTCTTTTTGCTTGCTGTCACTACCGGAATTATCTCCGGATTGTTTTCAAGCTTTCCGGGAGGCTTTTTTCCGAACATCATCGATAAGTTTGTGACCGCATTCGTCTTTTTTGCGCTCGTGTCGTTATTGAAAAAGCATGCGGCCAAACTGCCGGTCGGCATTGCGCTCGCAGCCTTCGGGACAGTGCTGTCAGGAGCTATTTTCCTCTCGGCCGCCATTTTCATCTTAGGCGCCGACATCCCGTTCACGCTCCTGCTTGCAACGGTAGTCGTTCCGGCAACCATTATGAATGGCGTTGCCTTTGCGGTCATGTTCCCGATCGTCACGGGGCTCATGAAGCGCTCGAACTTCCAAAGTTCTACAGCCGCGCAGGCTCGCTGATCTCTAAAATGCCTTTCCCTTTCATAGGGAAAGGCATTTTTCAGAGTGTTGAAGAAGTCTATAATCTTCAATAAATGAAAAGAGTGTGAAGCTATTCCACAATTTAAAAATAACGAATTATCTCAGTATTTGGAGAAGCGTTCGCTCGTAAACCCTTCTGCTCAATAATGCTACGCATTACTTTCGCAAAGATAATGTCTCCCGTAGGTCGACCTTATCTTTCCAGTGGAGCAGCGTAAGCGACGAGACGACCGAGACCCCGCAAGGCGCGAAGCGGCTGAGGAGGCTTGGGCGCGAGCCCACGGAGTCGTGCGATAAGCTTCGGAAAATACGACTTTTAACTTTCTCGACAGCCTGTAAAATGCCTTTCCCTTTCACAGGGAAAGGCATTTTTTATTGAATAGCCATTCATTCCATGTTTTAATTAAGTGAAATAAAGGAAAAGAAAGATAGACGACGAAAGGAGCGCTTACACTTATGAAAGTTACGAATTTTTTTGCAGGCCTGGGTGCCGGCCTAATCGCCGGTGCTGTAACAGCTATCCTCTCCACTCCGAAATCCGGTGAGGAATTGCGCACTTCCATCAAATCGAGCGGCTCGGAATGGAAAGAATCGATGAATGAGCTGAAAGCCCGCATCAATGAATTGAAAGAATCGATCAACCACTTGACAGAAGAATCGAAAACACAAGTCCCAGAAGCGGTGGACGGCTTGAAAGCATCCCTTCAATCATGGCAGGAAGGCACCGCGCCAGCGAAAGAGCATCTGCAGCTGGAGATCAAAGCGATCCAGAATTCCATCGAGCAGTTGCAGGCGGCGATCAGCAAAGATAAAGATGAAGAAGAAAAGAAAAAAGACAAACCGACGAAAATCGACCCGAAAAAAGCGGAAAATAAGGACGATTCCGAGACAGCTTGACCACCATTGGTCAGGTTGTTTTTTTTTTTGGCTAAATTATTTTACTATTCTCACTTTAATTCACTTTGCTTTATTGCTATAATAAAGAAAATATTTCCGGTGAAAGTTGGTGCTCGCGTGAATGATAAAGAATACACAATGAAAGAAGCTATGCTGTACAGCCAAAGAATTGGGCAATTATCGAAAGCATTATGGAAAGCAGTGGAGAAGGATTGGCAGATGTGGATAAAACCTTATGACCTGAATATTAATGAACATCACATTTTATGGATTTCCTACCATTTGAAAGGAGCCTCCATTTCCGATGTGGCAAAATTCGGGGTCATGCATGTCTCAACAGCATTCAATTTCTCAAAAAAACTCGAAGAACGCGAATTGCTGTCCTTCTCGAAACGCGATACCGATAAACGCAATACATATGTTGAACTGACGCAAAAAGGCGAAGAGTTGATGCAGGAGATGATTGAACGCTATCACGACACGCCTCACTCAGTCGTTGACGGCTCTATCCCGCTCCGCAATCTATACGGGAAATTCCCTGAATTCATGGATGTCATGGCCATCATCCGCAATATTTACGGCGATGATTTCATGGAGATTTTCGAAGCTTCATTCAAAAACATCGAGAACCGTTTCAATGAGGAAAACCATGTTTTGACCGAGAATAAAAACGCCTGAAAAACGCGGTGAAAAATTTCGCCGAAGAAGCTTGCATTCCCTCAGGAAACGTTGTATTGTATGTATCGGCTCGTTACAATTATACATCAATGGGAGATACGCATATGCATTGCTGGAAATCAATCAACGTCAAAAAACAATACGGTTCTGACCGCCTGTTCTTCATTTCAGCGCTAATTGGCGCCGGGGTTTTCACCAGCTATTACATGCTGCTGGCCATCATGTATGCCAACCCGTTATCCGACCAGAACTTTTTGCTGTTCATGATCGGGATGCTGGCGATCTACCCTATCCATAAACTTTTGCATCTTGTGCCTTTACTCGGAAGCCGCAAATGCCTGAAAATCAGCATGCGCAAACAATTGAAGCTGTGCCCGACGATTTCTTTGTATATTAAAGAACCGGTCCGGAAATCACGTTTCATGCTTGCGCTTGTGGCGCCCTTTGCGGTCATTAACACGACCATTGTCGCGCTGAGCATCATTTGGCCGGCCTATAGCCATTATTTCGCCATTTTGCTTGCGTATCACAGCGCTTTGTCCGTGACGGATTTGATCTACATCCGTAATTTGGCGCGCTCGCCGCGGCACGCACTCATTGAAGAGACCGATACAGGATTTGAGATCCTGGTGCCGCAGCCAATTGCCTGACCTGCTTTTTTCTTTCCATTTTGTTATAATGGAAGTTAAGGTCAGAGGGGAGGAAACTCATGATAGTCGCGTTAGTTGTTATTTTTTCGGTGTTTTATGTGTTCCAGATCAATCGGATGACATATGCACTCGTCACATCCCGGGAAATTCCCGAAGAAAACCACGAAAAGATTTTTCGCACCATTAACATATTGATACTCATTCTACTTCTTACATTATATGTCGGGGTTGAATTCACCCCGTAAGCACTTGCCCGAGCAAGTGCTTTTTCTATGGAAACATTCGCAATCGCCCACTCTTTAACGGATTCGCAATTTTTTGGAACTTTTTATTTTTTCATTCGTTTATGATATAGTAACTACGGCATCTATTGAAAACAAACGCAAAAACAGCACGCGGCACAACGCTTGCGACTCTCATCCTTTTGCGAAAAATCAACAGCCCACACCTATAAATTCAACTTAGATTGAAAGAAAGTTAGGAGCGAACATTGATGAAGAAATCAGCCTTTACCCTTTCCATCGCAGCAGCGGTTCTTGCACTTTCCGCATGCAGCGACAATGGTTCCGATAGCGAAGTGCTCGTCACTTCCGATGCGGGAGACGTGACAAAAGAAGAACTATACCAAGAAATGAAAACTTCTGTCGGCGATCAAGCCATCCAAATCCTGATGATTGAAAAAGTATTGGGCGCAAACTATGAAGTGTCAGACGAAGAAGTGGAAGCGGAGCTTGAGAGCAATAAAGAAGAAATGGGCGAAAACTTCGAACAATTTCTCGCCCAGAACAACCATACAGAAGAAAGCTATAAAAAAGTCATCCGCCTGAACTTGCTTCAGGAAAAAGCATTGACGGAAGACGTCGAAGTGACGGATGAAGAAATCGAAGAACGGTACGAGCGCCAAGGAACGGAACTGAATGCGCGCCATATCCTGGTGGCGGATGAAGAAACAGCCAATGAATTGAAAGCGGAACTTGACGAAGGCGCAGATTTCGCTGAAGTGGCGGAAGAACATTCCACCGATCCAGGCTCTGCCGCTAACGGCGGTTCCCTAGACTGGTTCGGGACAGGCGCCATGGTTCCTGAATTTGAAGACGCGGCTTATTCCCTAGAAGTCGACGAGATCAGCGAACCTGTCCAATCCCAGCACGGTTTTCACATTATCCAAGTGACTGAAATACGCGAAGTCGAAGGCCAAGAGCCGCTTGAAGACCAGCGTGAAGCTTTGCGTTCTGAAATCGCCATGTCCAAGGCGGATCAATCTACCTTGCTTCCAAAAGTTGCAGCGTTGATGGAAGAAGCGAATATCGACATCAAAGACGAAGAACTTGAAGGCGCATTGGATGAAATCCTCAACACGGAACCAGCTCCTGAAGAAGGAGCCCCAACTGAAGAAGAGACCGACGAAACTCCGGCTGAATAAGCACAGAAAAACCCCCGACATCTTTGTCGGGGGTTTTGTGTATGGCTGATTTATAGTTTCGGCTTGTAGAATGAGCGGTTGTCGAGTGCGAAGACGCGTTCCGAGAACTCGCCTTCTTTCGTTTTTCCGAGCACGCGATCGAGCATCATCATTTTTGCATCGATATTGTCGATGTAATGGAGGATTTCGGCCTCTTTTATCATCGGCTTTTTCGGGCTGCCCCATTCTTCCTTGCCGTGATGCGACAAAACAATATGTTGAAGGACCATGACTTCTTCCCCTTCGATGCCGAGCTCCTCTGCCGCTTTTGCGATTTCCGTTACCATGATCGAGATATGGCCGAGCAAATTGCCTTCTACGGTATAAGTCGTCGCGACCGGCCCGGAAAGTTCAAAGACTTTGCCGATATCGTGGAGGATGATCCCCGAATACAATAAATCCTTATCCAGGCTCGGATACACTTCGCAAATCGCTTTGCCGAGCTTGAGCATCGACACCACATGATCCGCAAGGCCTGATACATAATCGTGGTGATTACGCGTCGCCGCCGGGAAGGTCAGGAATTGCTGCTGATATTTTTTCAGGATATGGCGCGTGATGCGCTGAATTTGAGGATTTTCCATCTCGAACAGGAACTTCGTCACTTCTTCGTGCAATTCATCGGTACTTTGCGCCGCTGAAGGCAAAAATTCAGCGATCGTCAAATTCTCCTCCGGTTTTGCCGGGCGGATGCTTTTGATGCGCAGCTGGTTTTTGCCGCGGTAATTATGGATCTCCCCGCCGACTCTGACAATCGTTTCTGCCGCATACATCCGTTCATGTTCGTCTTTCGTGTCCCATAGCTTTGCTTCAATGTCCCCGCTTTTGTCCTGCAGAACGAGTGACATGAATGGGTTGCCGGTCGTCGTGACGCCTTTGACCGATTGTTTGATCAGTAGAAAATCATCGACTGTCTCCCCAACAGCGCGTGTTGTAATTCCTTTTGTCATGCTTGGATGCTCCTTTCAGGATTCGCCACGTCGATTTGCTGTGCACTTGGCCAAGCTTGCCTCATCGCTTCGTGGCATGTGAAATAAATGAACTGATGGTCTGCCTGCAGCTCTTCCACTAATTTTATCACTTGCTGGCTTCTTCGGCGATCAAAATGGACGAACGGGTCATCCATGATAATCGGGAACGGATGGGATTCCTTCATCGACGATGCCAGTGCAAAGCGCAGCGCCAAGTATGCCTGCTCTTTCGTCGCCTGGCTGAGCTCGATGACGCGGAAGCGCAAGCCGTCACGACGCAGCGCTTCAAAATTCCCTTCCTGGCTGAGCAGCAAGCGCTCATACTCGCCTCCCGTCAATTGGGTGAAGTACGATTCCGAAAGCGTTAGCACGGCTGGCAGCTTGGTCTCTTTCAATTCGTCCATCGTTTGCTTGAACACTTCGACGATTGCGCGGTTGACGGCCCATTCCTTGGCTGCGTCCTGGAACTCCGCTTTTTTCGTTTCCAGTTCCTGAAGTTTCATTGAATGCCCTTCGTCCGACAGTAAATGCTTCGTCAACTGGACTTTTTCCGCCTGTTCTTCCCATAAAGACTGGCGTTCTTGCTGTAATTCACCGAGCTTTTGCTTTGAACGCTCAAGGAATTGTTCTGCGCTCTCTTGTGCATCACTGAGCACAGCGGGTTTTTCCACTTCTCCGATGGCGGCAAGCTGCGACTGGATCATTTGCAATTGTTCCTGTGCGGCGCTTGCTTGTTCCGACAGTTTGGCAGCGCGGTAAAATGAATCCTCATCTTCCACCGCTGCCCTGTCGAACAGCTCATCCAACGCTTCGGAAAGCTTGGCCAAACGCTCGGCGCATTTCCTGGATTGTTCCGCCAGCTGCTGGTGTTTCTCGCGGATTTTTTGGGCGTCCTGGAGTTTCTGTTGGCATGCTTCCCATTCTGCACGAAGCACGCTGACGACATTGCTTGCCAACACGGGCTTTTTGCACACACGTTGCGCTTGTTCCAGCCATGCCTGTTGCTCGCCTTCCAACTTTCCGATTTCTTCAATGATGCGATCCAACCGGTTAGAAGCTGCATGCACATCACGTAATTTATCGAATAAAGTCAATACGGTAGCGCGTGAAGTTTCTTCAGGAAAACCAAGCGCTTTCAGCAAGCGCCGGTATTCCTGCAATTCCTCGCTGCTGTCTGTCTGCGGCAACGCAGCAATTCTCCGCTTGCTTGCCTCGATGGCGTCAAATCGTTCATCAAGCCCTCTATCGTATTCCGCTAGCCTCGCTAGCAACGCTTCATATTCCGCTTCCTGCCCGGCGTAGCGTTCCACCAGGCCATCCGTGCTGCCGTCCGGTGGTTTCCTGTCACGCAGCCACAGCCATATAGATGCGCCGAGCGCCATGGCTGCAAGCAGTCCTGTAAAAGCGTCTCCCGCAACTGCAGCGATGATTATGCCGGCAATTCCGATGGCCCCTAGCAGAAATTGGGCAACGCGGTTATTGGCAGCCGTTCCCGCTTGCCGTTTTTGCTGTGCTTTGGCCAGCGTCAGCTGTGGTTCGATGTCGGCCCATTGTTCTACTCGCTGCCGCTCTTTTTCGGGCGGCTCTCCTTCAAGGTATTGCTTCAACGCGTGTTCGGCTTCTGACAGCCGCTGCCGCTCTTCTGCCAATCGGCGCTGCGTGAAAGCTTGTTCTTGTTCTGCGCCTTGAAGCGCATCCAATACAGTCTTCAATCGCTCTTCCTGTTCGAGCGAGGCATCCGCGGATAATGCTTGATCTGTACTCATGCCGCATAATTTCAGCAGCCGGTCGAGTTCATCCTGCAATCGGCTGCGTTCTTCTTGTTTCACTTTCAATGAAGAATTCATCTGATGCCATTCGGCTTCGCGCCCGAGCAGATCCGATAGTGAATCTGTTTCAGGCAATTCCCCGGCCCACTCCAAACGATTGATTTCATTTTCCAAAAAGACGGATTCGGCCTGCAATTCATTTTTCTGGTCGATCAGGCGTTCATACTGGCGAATGCCTGATTCCGGGAAATTCACCGGCCCGTTTTCCGCCAAGCGCTCGAGTTGTTGCTTTCGCGCCAATAGCGGAGCCGCTTGCTGCCATTTTTCCGCTTCCTTCATGTCTTGAACGAGCATGCTTTCAGCGTGGCCCAGCTCGGCCAATCGCTGTTTGATGTGCTCCAGCCGCTCGGTTGCCGGACGGAAGGTATCCGCGCGCAGCTTGTATTCACGCAACTCCGTTTCAAGTTCCCGCAACTCTTCGGTCAAACGGTTGATTAGCGGCAACTTCCCAGCTTTCTTGAACAACTCGCCCATTTCGCGTTCGAGCTGGCTTTCCATTTTCCCGGCATGGTCGACACCGGCAGTCCCCGAGGACAACAGCGTGCGCGTCAGCTCCTGTTCAGTCATTTGGTCGAGATCTTGGAGTTCATGGACAGAGAACGAATAAATCGCTTCATAGGACGCCCTGTCATATCCTCTTAATAGCTCCGAAAGTTCCGCCTCGCCCCCGCGGCGCCCGTCTTCAAACCACACCGCCAAATCGCCTGCCGACTTGCCGGCTGTCCGTTCAATCACGACACGGCCATAAACGGGGTCGCTCAGCTGCAGCTGGCCGCCGTATTTGCCGCCCCCTTTCGGTTCGTAGCGTTTATGCGGCTGGCTGCGTGCCGAAAAGCCAAACAGCATCTGCAAGACAAACTGCTGAATGGTCGTTTTGCCTGCTTCATTCATTCCATAGAATACGGCCATCGGTTTGTTCAACTCGATGGTCCTGTTTTCGTGGCGTCCAAAACCGTAAATGATCAGTTTTTCAAGTTTCATCGCTGGTCCTCCAATGCCATCATCTTGCGGATTTTCGCTTCCGCTTCTGCCCGCAGTTCCTCTTGCAGCCCGTCGTTCAGCTGCGGCAGGAAGCGCCCGCTTTTCGGATGGTTGTAAAGCTCCTTCAATGCCTGTTTCCAGTCGTCCGCCTCCCAGTTTTCCAATCGGCTGGCAAGTTGTTTTCCAAAAGGCGATAATTCCGTCGTGAGGACAGTCCTGTCCAGGTGTACCTTGGATATATGAACGAAACCTTCCCCCTCACTGAGCGCTTCGCGCATTGCATATACAAGCTCTGCCGGCGGGATATCTTCAAGCATATGGATCGTTGCCTCGTCCAGATGTTGGAGCTCCAGTTCCGCGACGAGCGCCTCGGCTTCGTGCGCTTCGAGCTGCCCACTGGCAATGCTGAATAATTCATTCATATGCTGGACGTTGCTGCAATCGATCCTGATTCGCTCAAAGCGCACCGCTTCCGCCGGAATGAATTTCAGTTCGGCATGCCCATCCGTCAGTACGACATCGTAAAAGCCTTTGGGGCCGGATTCCTTCCTGTTTCGCCCTTGCAGATTCCCGGGGTAGACAATTGGTGGATCCGTCGATAACTGCTGCCGTTTATGAATGTGGCCAAGCGCCCAATAGTCGTAGTCTTTGGCAAGCAATTGTTCTTTGCGGAACGGCGCGTATAGGGCATGCTCCGTGTCGCTTTCCTCAGAGCCGTGAAGCATGCCGATCTGGATGACGCCGGCTTCTTTGCCTGGATAATGTTCAATCATCGATTCCGTTACATGACGGCGGCCGTAGCTAAACCCGGCAATTTTCACCGTTGCGCCGCTCACTTCTAGCGCCCTATTTTCTATGCTGTCCTGGAACACGTGGACATTTGGCGGCAATTCGAAACTCGCCGCCCCACCACTTAAATGATCGTGGTTGCCATGGCTTAAAAAAACAGGAATGCCCGCTTCATGCAATTGTTCCATGCCTTGCTGAAAACGGTGCTGCGCGCGCAGATTGCGATCTTCCCCGTCGTAGACGTCCCCGACAATCAATAAAAAATCTGGCCGTGTTTCGAGCGCATAGGAAATTAACCGTTCAAAAGCAACCAATGTGCTGTTCTGCAATGTTTTCCATTGTTCGGCACCGAGCCCTTGCATGCCGCTGAACGGGCTGCCGAGATGCAAATCAGCGCTGTGGATAAATCGAATGCTTGCCATCGTGATCCCCTTTTCAAAAGCGAATATTTGTTCTTATCTTACCATTACCACGCGCGAAAAAAAACTGCCTGCGGAAACTTCCCGCAAGCAGCATCTTCGTTATTTTTCGTTGCCAAGCTTGATTGCCCGGCGGATATCTTTCAACGATTGCGAAGAACCGTACATCAACACGCCGCCGCGGTAAACGCGGGCGCCGAACCAGCCAAGTATGCCGATCGTCAAGAGCATAATCGCAATCGACAAAAGCGGCTCCCATAACGGAATATCGAGCAGGCCGACACGCAAGAACATGACGAGCGGCGCGAAAAACGGGATATAGGAAGCGACTGTTACATAACCCGCTTCCGGCATGGAAATGCCTGAGAACGCAATGAAGGATGCAATGATGATCAAAATCATCATCGGCAGCATCAATTGCTGAACGTCTTCTGTCCGGCTGACGAGCGAGCCGAGCAGCGCCGCAAGCACGGCATAGAGGAAATAACCCAGCAAAAAGAACAGGATGGCGTAGAAGAACGTGCTGAATTTCACTTCGGAAAAGCCCATGACGCTAAATACGCCTTCGGTCAGATCCGAACCCGAACTTTGGATGGCCAAATACCCGGCAAGGGCGAAAATCATCATCTGCAAAATGCCGAGCGAGCCGATGCCTGCAATTTTCGCAAACATGTGCTTGACCGGTGAGACACTGGAAATCAAAATTTCCATGACGCGTGACGATTTCTCGTTCGCCACTTCCATCGCAATCATATTCGGGTAATAAATGACCGCGATATAAATGACCATGATCAAAATATAGACGAGGCCGCGCGCTTGGCTTAACTCTTCCTGAGATTTGGAAGATTCGGCAAGCGCTTCCCGTTCCATTTCAACCGGCGCAAACAACTGGGCAAGCTCTGTTTCTTCGAGTTCCAGCCGCTCGGCGACACTCGCTGTCTGGAGGCTCTGAAGCGCGTTTTCCAGTTCTGCGGCTTGAGCCGATTCAGTCGCGGACTCTGCTATGTAACGGGCAGTGACTCCATTATCGTCTTCGAGAACAAGAAAAGCGTCTATATCGCCTGCTTGGACATCGGATCTCAATTGTTCTTCAGAAAGCGCACTCGCTTCCAATTGAATGGTGCTGTCTTGCTGGCCGAGCTGGGCTTGCAAGGCTTCTGTGTACTGTCCTGCTTTGTCCACAACTTGAAGCGTTTGCTGTGAACTGTCATCTCCATCGAATGAATCGATGATCGACGGCAAATTGGCCAGCAGGAAAAAAGACGCCACAACCACAAGCGTGGTGATCATGAACGATTTCGTCATCGCCTTCGTTTTGAATGCCTGCTTGAAAATGATCCAGAAACTATACATGGGCACGCCCCACCTTTTCGATGAAAATCTCTTCGAGGCTTGGCTCTTCCAATGCAAACTGGCGCACAGGGCCGAGCTCTAAGGCACGGGCGAGCAAGTGTTGGCCGACCGCTTCATCGGCAATGCGGAACACGCCGCCACTTCGCTGCGCCGTAAACTTCTCGACGCCCGGCAAAGTGCCAAGCGCTGTGATATCGGAATCGCTGTGGATGCGGACGTTCTGCTTGCCGAATGTGCGCTTCACTTCCCGGATCGAGCCGTGGACGACGAGTTTTCCTTTGTCCAAAATGCTCATGTCATCGCATAACTCTTCGACATGGTCCATGCGGTGGCTGGAAAACACAATCGTCGCCCCTTGCTTTTGAAAATCGAGTATCGCTTTTTTCAGCATTTCCACATTGACAGGATCCAGCCCGGAAAACGGCTCATCCAAGATCAGCAGTTTCGGGTTATGTAGGAGAGAGGCGATCAACTGGATTTTCTGCTGATTGCCTTTCGATAATTCTTCCACTTTCTTATTGGCGTAATGAGGCACTTCAAAACGCTCCAGCCAATCCTTTGCGCCTTGTTCCGCCTGTTTTTTGTCCATGCGCCGCAGCCTGGCCAAATAGACGAGCTGGTCCTGCACTTTCATCTTCGGGTACAAGCCGCGCTCTTCCGGCAAATAGCCGATATCCGGGCTGTCTGCATAGCTGATGCGGCGGCCTTGCCACAATACCTCGCCTTGTGTCGGTGTAAGAAGCCCGAGCGCCATGCGGAAGGTTGTCGTCTTGCCAGCCCCGTTCGCACCGAGGAAACCGTGCATCTGTCCTTCGGCTACATCGAAGGAGATATTGTCTACAGCGGTAAAGTTGCCGAATTGTTTTGTTGCGTTTCTAATCGATAAAGTCATCATTCACGTCCCCTTTCCACCTTTATATACGGCAGCCAAGCCGAAATGTTTCAAAATTGCAGGACATTTCCGTTTAAACCCTTTATACTGAAACTGAATAACCGTTCAGAAAGGGGTGCCGAATATGAGAACATATAAACTGACTGCATACGAAAAAACCGGCAAATTGATCGAAGAAGAAACCTTCACAGCTGAAACTGATGACGAGGCAAAAGAAAAGGGGCTTGCGCTGCTCGAAGAAAAAGCGCTGACTGAAAAAACCCATCGGCTCGCATCTCCAGCCGGCAAACTTCTATTGTTCCATACCTAAAAAAAGCACGGCCGCGGCCGTGTTTTTTTCTTTTTCTCTTTTTTGCAACAAAAAGAATGACGGAAACCCGCCATTCTTTTACAGGCTGTCGAGAAACTCAAGAAACCGTATTTTCCGAAGCTTATCGCACGACTCCGTGGGGCGGGAATCGAGCCTCCTCGTCACTTCGTTCCTGCGGGGTCTCTCAAACCCGCTAGTCCCACAGGAGTCGAGCGAATGCTTCTCCAAATACTCAGATAGAGCATTGATTTTTGAATGTAGAAAAGATGACTCTCTTTTTAATTCATAGCGAATCATAGACTTCTTCAACACTCTGAAAAAGAATGACGGAAACCCGCCATTCTTTTCATCCCCCTTTAAAGGCAGGCTTGCGCTTTTCGACAAAGGCTTGGATGCCTTCGAGGTGGTCTGCTGTTTTACGCATCGCCGATTGCCCCGCTGCTTCGCCTGCAAGCACTTCATCCAACTCCGAAAGCTTCAAGCCGTGCAGGATTTCTTTCGACTTCAGCATCGCCGCAACCGGTGAGGCCAGTACTTCATGCGCATACTTCTCCGCCTGCTCCAAGCCTCTGCCTTCTGCCGTCACTTCTTCGATTAATCCTTTAGCAAGGGCATCATGCGCTTTTAGCACTTGCCCCGCCCAAATCAATTGCTTCGCCCGCGGCACGCCGACACGCTCTTTCAGGAAGAAATGGCCGCCCCCATCCGGGATAAGGCCGATGCCGATGAAATTCATCGCCAATTTGCTGCTTTCTTCCGCCACCACATGGTCGCAGGCAAGCGCCATGCTAAAGCCAAGCCCTGCGGAAGCACCGTGTACAGCCGCAATGGTCACTTGTGGCAGCGTGTAAAGTGCTCTTGCCAAGCGGCTGACATCTTCCATCACTACATCGATATCCATCGGGTTATCCGGGTCGACCATTTCCTTGATATCGCCTCCGGCAGAAAAAGCCCGTCCTGCCCCGTGAATGATCAGCGCATGAACGGACTGGTCATTTTTCAAGCTCTCAAAGCAATCCGCAAGCTCTCCCATCATTTTCGCGTTCATTGCGTTCATTGAATCCGGACGGTTCAGCACCAAGTACGCCAAACGCCCCTCTTTTTTCAGCATAATCGTTTGATACATAAGAAAAAGACACCCCTTCGTAAAAATGAATTAGCATTCATCTTTACGTATTCGGTGTCTTTTCCACAAACCCTTTTTTTGCAGGAATTACATGCTTTCGTAAAGGGATTGAACCGGCTTGATCAAGACGCGGTTCACTTCTTCGATCATTTGGCTAAGGCCCATTTCAGCTTCGAGCATCGTCAAGATCTTTTGGTTTTCTTGAGCGGCTTGAGCTGTCGCTTGGGCGCCCATCATTTCCTCTTCCGTGATTTCTTCGCCTTGCTGCTGCTTTTGCTGCAACGTGACTTGCAAATCGCGGAATTTCTTGAACAATTCGTTCGCTTCGTTGTCAGCTGTTACTTCTGCAACTGCCTGTTCGAGTTTCTGGAATTCCTCTGTTGAACGGAATGTTGATTCCAATTTGTTAATGTCGTCATAAATGTTTACTGCCATGTAAATCTCTCCTCTACCCTAAATTCAGCACCGTGACGAGCAAACCCTGGAGTATGCCGATAAAGCCCCCCAGAAATGCGCCCAGTACTGTGATCATCTTGAATTCTCTCCGTGAAATCCCGAGCACCAATTCTTCCAATCGGCTGAGCGGCAGAGAATCGACTTGCTGTTTGACCATATTTTCCATGTCGATTTTCAATATGGTCTCTTCTAACTTCTGCTCTCCCATTTCAAACGCGAAGTCTGTAATGAGAGGCGTAATATTGACACTTGTCCATTCTAACCCCCGAGGCCATGTCTCTGCAAGTGATGCGTCCAGCCTGCGGGAAATACCGGCCTGGTCGCGGACGTATTGCTTGATGGCGCGAATCGCCGGTTCCGCATCGAATTCTTTCAGAATGTCTTCAGCCTGCTTGTCCTGGAGCTTCTCCCATTCGCGGAATGCCAGGGTGCCGAGCAGCTCGAAGGTTTTCGGGGAATTAAGGAATTTGATGATTTCCGATTGGGTCTTATTCGTGATTGACTGGGAATCGCCAAACAAATTGTGGAGCACATTTCCGAAGCGGCCCCGTGATACCAAAAATTCATCCAATAAGCTTTTCACGGTTTGGCGTCCTGCCGGGGAAGCAAAATAATCTGTCCCTCTGCCGATGGCGTATTTGACGCCGCCGAAAATCTTTTCTTCGATTCCTGGCTTCCAGGCATCCGGCAACAGTTCACGGACAGTTTTCCCCGAAATATAAGCTTCGACAGCAACCCGGTTGCGGTCGACCAATCCGTCGAGTTTCGCTTCGATTTTACGGTCGACATCTTTTTGATTGGCGAGATCCAGCCACTCGTTGAATGTGCGGGGCGAGGAAAACAGGTGCTCGTCCAATTGGCGGTTCAGCCAATTTTCGGTTTTCTTATGCATCGCTTCATTGAAAAAGCGCTTTTTGAACGTTTCCGGCGTCAGCAAATGTTCCACCACGGTGCGTCCGAGCTGGCGCGACAATTCATCCCGGCGCTTCGGAATCAGCCCTGGCGTAAACGGCAGCCGGAACTTCCCAATGTATTTCGCTTCATATGGCCAGAACAGCATTTTGATCGCCAAATGGTTAGTCATGCCGCCGATCAATGCGCCAATCAATCCCATCAACATTAATGTCAGTAGAATATTCAACTAAGGTCACTCATTTCTTCTTTGTCTATTGCGCCTCTTCCCCTATAATGAAGGGAGACGATCAAAGGGGGATTCCGATGCTGCAGCATTTTAAATTCAAGCCGATGTTCGAAGACAGCCGGCTGCCCGGCTGGAACATCTCGTTCTTTTACCGCAATGAACGCATTCGCGGCGAGTATCATCCGGACGGGTCGATTATTTGGCAATCCGCTCCGCCGCAGGATGAGGAAGCCATCAAGAAAATGGTTCATGAGCTGATGCTCTATCATGTATACGATTGAAGCGCCGGGAAAGTTCCGGCGCTTTTTTTATCGCCATGCCGTAGCTATATTATAAAGATAGAGCTGCCGGTTTCACAACAATAGCGAATTGCTTCCCTTAAAAATAAAAAAGGGGTGGCCCCTTACCCAACATTCTGGGTAGTGGCCATCCCTGATTGGATGCGATACATTTGGCGGTAAATGCCGCCGTGTTCCATCAATTGATCATGCGTGCCGGATTCCGCGATTTCGCCCCGGTCAAGCACCAGAATGCGGTCTGCATTCTTGATGGTCGACAAACGGTGGGCGATGATGAACGTCGTCCGGCCTTTCTTCAATACATCCATCGCATGCTGGATGATTTCCTCTGTTTCCGTATCGATATTCGACGTCGCTTCGTCGAGGATCAAAATCGCCGGGTCGAATGCCAGTGCCCGGGCAAATGACACGAGCTGGCGCTGCCCGGATGAAAGCGTGCTGCCTTTTTCCACGACCGGCTCATCGATGCCGTTCGGCAAATGCTTCGTGACGCGCTCGCCGCCGACCGCGGCAAGCGCCGCTTCCGCTTTTTCGCGGCTGACGCGTTCGTCTCCAAGCGTGATATTGGATTCAATCGTTCCGGTGAACAAATATGGATCCTGCAAGACGATCCCCATATGTTCGCGCACAGCCTGCCGCGGCAGCTCGTCGACGTTGACGCCGTCGATCAGAATCTGCCCTTTTGTCGCGTCGTAAAAACGGAACAGCAAGTTCATGATCGAACTTTTCCCTGATCCTGTATGGCCGACAAGTGCGACCGTCTCCCCTTGTTTCGCTTCAAAAGACAAATCCTTCAGTACATACTCTTCATCTTTATACGCAAACCAGACATGTTCAAAGCGCACATTGCCTTCGTAGCGCTCTACCCGCTCATCGCTGACCGGTTCACCCGGTCGGTCGAGCAAGCGGAATACGCGTTCCGCCGCTACTAGCGCTTGCTCAAGACGGCTGAATTGGTTGACGATGCCGCTGATCGGATTGAACAGCCGGATGATGTAGTCGACGAATGCATACAGGACGCCGACCGTCACGACCGTATTGCCGGTCATTGAGGCGCCGCCAAAATACCAGATGAATAGAACGAAAATCATCGAGCGCAAGACGCCGACCATATTATGCGAGGCTGCTGCTTCTAGCACCAGTAGTTTCTGCTGGAACTTGAAATGCTTGTCGTTGAGTTCCTCAAATTCGCCTTTCATCTGCTTTTCCCGGCGGAACGCCTGGATGATGCTCATGCCTTGGATCGATTCATTGATCATGGCATTCATCTCGCTGACTTTTTCACGGACGATATGGTTGAAGTTTGAAGCGTATTTCCGGTAAATGAGCATCCATGCATACAATAGCGGCACGAGCACGAAGGCGATCGCCGCCATGCGCCAGTCCAGATAGAAAAGGGCCGCATAGATTCCAGCCATATACATGAAGCTTGTCGCGAATTGCGCAAGCACCGTGACGAATAACTCCCGGATCGCTTCGGTGTC
This sequence comes from Planococcus sp. SSTMD024, assembly GCF_041320495.1. Taxonomy (NCBI): domain Bacteria; kingdom Bacillati; phylum Bacillota; class Bacilli; order Caryophanales; family Caryophanaceae; genus Planococcus; species Planococcus sp. SSTMD024. Next base: position 145,371 of record NZ_JBGGNS010000018.1, read on the forward strand.
GTTGGTGATGCGCGCAACCACTTTCCCTGCCGGCAAATTATCGAAATAGCTGATCGGCAAGCGTTGGACATGTTCGAAGACATCGGTCCGCATTTTCCGGATAACGCGGTTCGCGCCTTTTTGCAGCAAGATATACTGCAAATAGCGGAACACTGCCGTGACGACCGATAAGCCGAAGAACAAAGCCAAAAGCTGTGCGATCGGGCCGAATTCGATTTCCCCGGCCCCAGAGATGTGTTCATCGATGATTTCTTTGGCAATTAAAGGCGCTGCCAAATCGGCAGCCACTGCCACAGCAAGGAACACCAAGCCCCAGATGATGACGCTCTTGAATTGCAACGCATAATTCGTTAATCGTTTTCCTGTTCCCACCTTATTGCACCTCCCCGATTTGCTGGCGGAGGAATTGTTCATGATACCAGCCTTGTTTTGCCACTAATTTTTCGTGCGTACCTTCTTCGATGATGCGCCCATCATCCAGCACGACGATCCAATCGGCGTGTTTGACGGCAGACAATCGGTGCGTCGTGATGATCGTCGTCTTGCCTGCCCGTTCGCGTTGGATGTTCTCGATGATTTTGGCTTCTGTCTTGGCATCGACCGCCGATAAGGAATCATCCAAAATAAGGATTTCCGGATTTTTGATGATCGCCCGCGCGATTGAAATGCGCTGCTTTTGCCCTCCGGATAGCGCGACGCCTTTTTCGCCGACCAGCGTCTCCAGGCCGTTTGGCAACATTGCCAAATCTTTTTCGAAATGAGACAGCTTGATGGCTTGGGACACTTCCTCTTCCGTCGCATCCGCTTTTCCGAACAGGATGTTCTCAAGGATGGTCCGCGAAAATAGGACGTGATCCTGCGGGACATAGCCCACCCAATCGCGCAATTGCGCTTTGCTCAATTCGTTGATTTCGATGCCGTTCATCGTCAAGGACCCTTCACCTGTCGGGTATTCCTTTAGCAGCTGTTTGACGAATGTCGTTTTGCCGCTTCCCGTTTTGCCGACAATGCCGAGCGTCTGCCCGCTGTTCAGCGATAAATTGATGCCTTGCAGATTGATCGATGTCGACTGCGGGTAAGTAAAGCCGAAATCACGGAAGCCGATGCGTTCGGGATGCCCGGTATCTTTTGTCGTTTTCGGATCGACGACGTCTTCTTCGTAATCCAAAGTTTCATTGACGCGGTCGATCGACGCATTGCCGCGCTGCAGGATATTGATCAATTCACCGATTGCAAACATCGGCCAGACGATCATGCCGAGATAGACATTGAAGGCGACCAAATCGCCCAAAGTCATCGTCCCTTCGGAAACTAGGAATGCACCGTAACCGAGGCCAATGACATAACTGATGCCCGTCAGCACTTTCGTGACCGGCGCGAACAAGGCATCGATGCGCTCGACCGCCATATTCTTTTCGTACACATCCTGCGTCATGTCCTGGAATTCTTTTTCAGATGAACGCTCCTGCACATATGCCCTGACGACGCGGACGCCGCCGACCGATTCCAAGACGCTATCGTTCATATCGCCAAAAGCGTCCTGTGCCAAGGTATAGCGCTCGTGGATTTTCTTGCCGAGCAACTGGACGACAATCGCGAGCACCGGCAAGGGCAAAATCGCCAGGAAGGTCAGTTCCCATGAAACCAGCACGCCCATCGCCACGATAATCGTCGCCATGTACAAGGTCGAATCAACAAGCGTCAAGATCCCGAACCCTGCCGTCTCGGATATCGCCTTCAAGTCATTGGTGGAACGGGCCATCAAGTCCCCCGTCCGGTTTTTCTCATAGAATGTCGGCGTCATCTTGAGGAAATGCCCCATCAGGCTCGAGCGCAATTGCCGTTCGATGACATAAGCGCCTCCGAATAATTGGTATTGCCAGATGAAGTTGATGACATAAGCCAGCACCATCGCGACAAGCAAAACGACGATATACTGCCACAGCAGTTCACTCGTCAGTTCCTGCTGTGCGATGGCATCAATGGCCACGCCGATCAGCCACGGCGGCACGATCTCGAGAATATTCGCTACAAATAAGAGCACCACTGCGCTTGTATAACGCACCCAGTTTTCTTTAAAAAACCATTTCAATTTCCATAAAACATCAAACATACATTACGCCTTCTTTCCATTTTCAGTTTCGCTAATCGCCTTCAAGCGATTCTTTGATGAGTGCTTTTTTCACATGACGCTTTTCCATAATGCTTCTCTCCCTTAGTTTCGATTATTTATTTAAGCAGCAAAGCTGTTTAAACCACACAAAAAGAGCGCACACCTGTTTTCAGGCATGCGCTCTTGAAAATAGGACTGGATGCACAGACCCAACCCGAATATTTCTAGTTACGAAGTAAATAGCAATGAAAAATTATCGGAGAGCCTGGCAATGCTATGCAATTGGTTTTTAACGCCTTTTGAATTTTTTTCATTGCCCAAACCTCCTTTTCCATATATTTGTTAGTCCAAGAGTACCACTCGTTTTTTTGAATTGTCAAGCTATTTTGAACTAAAATGACAATTCAGCCAAAAGTCGTACTATTGCCCGTCCTGACACTGCCGGTAGTGTTCCATAGGTTTGCGTCTCCAATATTTGGGGGAACAAGAGAGTAACAGCAAAATGAGGCGGTGAAAAAAATGTATAAGAATATCGCAATCGCGTACGATGGATCGGAAGGCAGCAGGCTGGCACTGGAGAAAGGCATAGAACTTTCCAAGATTCTTCCAGGCTCTAAATTGACGGTCATCTACGTCAACGAAGAAGCACAGGAACGAACGGGCTATATGGACGTCGGGCATGCTTCCGCACCGGTCGCTTCTGCAAATGTCGACAGTTCATATGCACAGTTCATGCCCCCGGAAATCGGCGATGAAGGCTACCGGGCCCCGCCTGAAGTCGATACTGCCCGCGCTTCGGAATACTCGAAGCATATGCACAACTCCATTCAACAGCAGCTCGACGCCAAAAACGCCGAAGCTTCCGTTCTGGCACTGGAAGGCCCGGTCATCAAGACCATCACTGGGTTTATCGATGAGCAGAACATCGACCTTTTGATTGTCGGCAATAGCGGAAAATCCGGATTGCAGAAGTTTTTTGTCGGTTCAGTGAGCAGCAAGTTGATCAAAGATTCCAATTGCACCGTTCTTGTGGTGAAATGACCCCCCTAGGTTGTGGGCATCCCCCCGCGCTGAGGGGGATGTTTATTTTTATGACATATTTTTGACATAATTAATTGAATATCATATATTTATCTGTTTGCCTTCTCCTCTACATGGGTAAAGAATACTAATTAAACCAGCTGGAAAATAAAGAAAGGAAGAAGGGGTCAGCCATGCCGAGACATACTGTATATTTTCTATCATCACATCAACATCGCGGGCTGATGGCTGAAATTTGGGCGAGCCGCTTAATGCTGCCGGACTGGGACATCAGAAGCGCGGCATGGCACCAACCATCTTTCAACGACATTCCGATCGAAGTGCTAAAAGAAATCATTTTGGAAATTCCGCCAGTCGAACAGCGTGTATACAATCCGGAAGAAGTGAAACAAGCGGATTTGATCATCGCCTTGCACGATGGGGAATTCGAGCAAGACGATATTCCAAGGGATTTGCCGATGCAAAAGCTGGTTCGCTGGAATATTCCGAATCCCGAAATCCGCAGCACGGACAATGACGAAAAATGGGCTTTATACCAAGAAGTCTGCGATGCCATTGCAATGAATATCAAGCAAATGGAGCCGGTTCTCAGGTCACAATATGCACAGTGAAAAAATATAAAGAAAAGGCCGACAGTCAATTCAGACTGTCGGCCTTTTCTTTATTCTTTATACAACACTGCACGCACAGGGCTTCCTTCCCCGCCCCGGATCTTCAAAGGCAATGCAGCGAGTTTGTAGACACCTGGGGCAACCTCATCCAGCACGATGCCTTCCAAGATAAAGCGCTCGTTGCGATTCATTGCATGGTGCATCGGCAGTTCCTTGCTCGTCTCTGGATCGACGGATGGCACATCGACGCCGAGCAGGCGAACGCCCTTGTCTTTCATCCATTCGGCGATTGCCGGGTCGAATACCGGCCATGTGCCAGGAAATGCCGTGCGGTCCGGCCAGGAAACCGTCTTCAACAGCACAGCGTTGACGCCTTCCGCAAGTTCGTCCAAATCATCGAGTTGCACGGATTCACGGCCTGACACGTCCATCACTTGGGCTGTCGTCAAATATACATCCAATGGCAAATCGTCAGTTTTCAAGCCATTTTCATCATAATGGAATGGCGCGTCGATATGCGTGCCGATATGCGTGCTTGACTTGAATTCACCGATATTCACCGAACCGCTCTCTTTTTTCGTGACCGATAAGCGATAGGAAAACGGCGTATCCCCGGGCCATTCAGGAGTGGAACCGTCCAGCGCCATCGAAATATCTATAATGGATTTTGCCATTTATGCCACCACATTTCGTTCGTTGCTGAATTCTTTATAGCGTTCGTTATCAATAATTTCCTGTAAGGCACGAGCCACTTTTTCGACATCTTCAAAGCTCGTGTAGAATGCGACCGGCGCAAGGCGGATAATATCGGGCGCCCGGAAGTCCGGGACGATGCCCGCTTTTTTCAAGGCTTTGCAGATGCGCGCAGCTTCCTTGTGCGCAAGCGCGATATGGCCGCCGCGCTGATTATCCGCTTTCGGCGTGACGTCTATTAAAGAAGGCACGAGAGCTGCAAGCCTTTCACGCAGCATCGCCGTCAACTCCAAGGATTTTTTTCGGATTTCTTCAATCCCCGCTTCTTCGAACAACTCTAAGCTGCCGATCAGCGGCGCCATGCTGAAGATATTCGGCGTGCCGACCTGATAAGCTCCGGCCCCTTCCGCTTTGGTGAAACTATGGTCCATATCGAATTGCTTCGCCTTGTCCGAACCGAACCAGCCAGCGATTCCTGGGTTCAAATCGTGATGGCGCTCATGCAAATACAAGCCGCCTGTACCTCCAGGACCGGAATTCATGTATTTATAATGGCACCAGACAGCGAAATCCACGCCGTCTGCATGCAAATTATGCGGCATGGCGCCTGCCGAGTGGGCCAAATCGAATCCTGCGATGATGCCGTGCTTGTGTGCAGCTTGCGTAATCTCGCCGAGCGGCAGCAATTGGCCGCTTCGGTAAAGGACTGATGGCAGCAGCAAGACTGCGACATCGTCCGTCATCTCCGCTAAAATATCTTCCAGCTCGAGTGTGTAGCCATCGCGGCTTGTGACTTTTCGCATCGCGACTGACGGATCTTGCCCGCGCAGGCGCAAATGGCTCTCCACTGCATAGATGTCTGACGGGAAGTTCAGTTCGTCGACCAAAATGACAAAACGCTCATCTGTCGGCGCATAGACCGTCGACAGCATTTGGTGGATATTCGAGGTGATCGAGCCGGTCACCATCATTTCGTGCGCTTTCGCACCGAACAAGGGCGCCGCTTTCTCGCTCAATGTCTCAGCGAGCGTAAACCACGGATGTTCGCCTTCTGTCCAGCCCTCGATGCCGAATTGTTTCCAGCTTTCCATGAGCGCCACCAGCTTTGTTTCCGCACGCTTTGACATCAGGCCGAGTGAATTCCCGTCCATGTAAATGGTCCCCGGTTCTACAAAAAACTCTTCTTTGAATTTCGCTAACGGATCTTGTCGGTCTTTCTGCATTGCCGTGTCCAAATCTCATCTCTCCATTTCTATAGAGCATAAGCCAGCGCGCCGAGAAGCGCCGTAATCAAGACGACTTTCCACGGAGCCAGTTTCAAATAGACTAACATTCCGAAGGCGGCAATCGCAATGGCGAAGTCAACTGGCCCCTGAATTGCAGAAGTGAAAACCGGATCATACAGCGCCGCAAGCAAAATGCCGACCACGCCTGCGTTGATGCCTTTTAGGGCCGCTTGGATGCCGGGTTTCGTGCGGATGACGCTCCAAAACGGCAATGTCCCGATGACCAATAGGAACGACGGCAAGAACATCGCGACAACGGCGATCAAGACGCCGCCCGCACCACTCATCAATTGCCCTAGGTAAGCGGACAAAGTGAACAATGGGCCAGGGACAGCCTGCGCCGCCCCGTATCCGGCGATGAAGGCATCTGCCGTCATCCATTCAGGCACGACTTCACGTTCGAGCATCGGCAAGACGACATGCCCCCCGCCGAAGACGATTGCCCCGACACGGTAGAAAATATCAAAAATCGCAAATGCACTCGATTCGATAAACGGGCGGACAAGGGGCAAGCCGATCAGCAATGCCCCAAAAATTCCCCACGCAGCGAGCCCGGTCTTTTTGCCGAAGGTCAAGGCAAGCTTGACGGCATCGGGCGCCTGGTCTCTCCGGTACATTAAAAAGCCGACGACCCCGGCCAATAGAATGACGACGATTTGCGCCCAGGCAGTCGGCACCAGCAAAATGGCGATAGCCGCACCGAAGGCGATCATCAGCCGCTGAACATCCGGCGTCAGCGATTTCCCCATGCCGAGCAAAGCATGAGCAACGACCGCGACCGCAACGATCTTCAAGCCTTGCAGCCAGGCAATGTCGATCGAACCGCTCGTAATCAGCATGGCAAAAATCATCAAGGCGACGACAGAAGGCATAGTAAATCCGAGCCAGGATAAAAACCCGCCCATGATCCCCCCGCGCAGCATGCCGATCGAGATGCCGACTTGCGAACTAGCGGGCCCCGGCAAGAATTGGCACAATGCCACCAAGTCTGCATATGCTTTATCGTCCAACCATTTTCTTCTATGTACATATTCATCCCTGAAATAACCAATATGGGCAGCCGGCCCGCCAAACGAGGTCAAGCCCAGCTTGGTTGAGGCTTTCAGGATTTCCATCCAGCGTTCTTTTCGCTTCACTATCCATCTCCCTTTCTCTTTTGGATTCTTTTCTATCATAACGGTTTGCTTATATGTTTCAATATTAAATCCACGTAAATTTTTTTCACTGAATAATTAGTCTTTTTGGTGGTATACTTCTAGAAAGCTCTGCCTGTCGTTTTAAGGACAGATCCATTCCATGAATATTCTTTGAGATAATTATCCGGCATCGCCCCCGTTTCTCTCATCTTTCATTTCCAGGAGGTGCAAACTTTGCGTCCTTCCCTAATGGGGCCGGCGCAAAGGAGTCATTTGGACATTCCCATACGAATTGCGGCGATTGCCGCTTTGATCGGTTCTGCCGCCTTTTTTTCTGCATGCGAATACGCGATTGTTAATATCCGCACCCCGCGTCTCGATGAATCGATTGCCGCCAATAGCAAACAAGCCCAAGCTGCCACGAAAATTGCGGCGCATGCCGATATGTATCTATTCGCCTGCCAAGTCGGCATTGCCTTAACCGTTCTTGGGCTCGGTTGGGTGGGCCATGGGCTCGTACAAGAAGCGGTGCAGCCCTTGGCCGAAAATCTCGGTGTACCAGCAGCAAGTGCCGGTTGGCTAAGCTTTTTGGCAGCTTTTCTGGGCGTAGCTTTGCTATTGGTCGTGTTCGGCGAGTTATTTCCGAAGACCTTTGCCATTCACAACCCCGAGCGGGTTATCCTGACGTTCGCCGGGCCACTTGTTATTGCTTACTGGCTCTTGTTTCCATTCATTTTCCTATTCAGCGCAATTGCCCGTTTGATTTCCGCATTGTTCGGCATCAAAAGATTATCGCGCAGCGAAATGGGCCATACTGAAGAAGAATTGAAATTATTGTTATCCGAAAGCCTGAAAAGCGGCGAAATCAACGCATCGGAATTTGATTACGTCAATCGCATCTTCGAGTTCGATGAACGCATCGCCAAAGAGATCATGGTGCCGCGCATGGAAATGAGCACGATCGCCCACGATTTGAGCTTGCGCGATGTGTTCGCATTGGAAGGAATCGAGCAATTCACGCGCTATCCGATTACGGAAGGGGATAAAGACCATGTCCTCGGGGTCGTCAACATGAAGCAGTTATTGAGCGCTTATGTGAAAAATCCCGATACCGGGAACTTGCCTGTTTCCGCCTTTATCCAACCGGTAATCCAGGTCATCGAAACGATGCCAGTCAGTGAGTTGTTATTGAAGATACAGCGCGAACGCATCCATATGGCCATTTTGCGCGACGAATATGGCGGCACTTCGGGGCTGGTCACGATTGAAGACATACTTGAGGAAATTGTCGGCGATATCCAGGATGAATTCGATATTGATGAAGCTCCCGACGTCCAAATGCTCGGTGAAGACCATTATATTTTCAATGCCAAATTATTGCTCGATACCGTGAACGTCATTCTTGGGATTGATATCGATGAGGAAGACATTGACACTATTGGAGGATGGTTCATGGACATGCACTTCGATGCGGTCGAGGGCCAGAAAATCATCGAACAAGGCTACGAATTCCGCATCCAGGAAGTCGATGGCCACCATATCCTTTATTTAGAAGTTCAAAAAGCACCTCCTGAAGATCTTCCTGTATAATGGTATTTGCGATACGGCCCTCTTTGGAGGGTCGTTTCCGTTTATCCACAATCCAAGCTGGAGATGAATTGCAATGGAATTATACGATAATCTCCGCAAAGGAGAAAAAGGCGCCTGGCTCAGCATCGGGGCTTATCTGTTTTTAAGCGCCATTAAACTCGGCGTCGGATTTTGGGGCGGCTCCGAAGCACTAAAGGCGGACGGATTGAACAATGTCACCGACATCGTCGCCTCCGTTGCTGTACTGATCGGGCTGAGGATCTCCCAAAAGCCGCCTGATGACAACCATCATTACGGGCATTTGAAAGCCGAGACGATCGCTTCGCTATTGGCTTCGTTCATTATGGCTGTCATCGGCCTGCAAGTGCTGTTGAATTCAGTGAAGACGGTGCTTACCCCGGCACTCGAACCGCCTTCCCCACTGACCGCTGTTGTCGCGTTTTTCTCGGCTGCCATCATGTATGGCGTTTACCGCTATAACTTGAAATTGAGCCGGGAAATTAAAAGTTCAGCCGTCCGGGCCGCTGCCTACGACAACCGTTCGGATGCGCTAGTCAGCATTGGGGCTGGGATCGGCATCACCGGAGCCATCCTCGGCGCACCGCTGATCGATTCGATCACCGCTTTTCTCGTCGGGCTGATTATCATCAAAACAGCATTGGATATTTTCCGCGAGTCGGTCTTGACCTTAACTGATGCCTTTGATGAAGAAGCTGTCGAGTCGCTTTCTGTCTTGATCCGCCGCGTGCCGGGCGTATTGGATTTACGCGATTTTAAAGGGCGCACCCACGGAAATGTCATGTTCATCGACTTAACCGTTAGCGTCGCGCCTTATTTGAATGTGGTTGAAAGCCATTGGATCACCGAGGAAATTGAAAGAAAAATCCAAAAAGTGAAACCGAATTGCGTCGTTCTCGTACATATAGAGCCCGACTACTCAATCGAGGAGGACGAAGAGGATGGTTGATTTTTACGATCAGAAAAAAATTGTTCTGGTCACTTTCGGTATTATTCTGCTCATTTCCGCTTTATTTGTTCCAGCAGCTGTGTTCTACCCCGCAAAAGTCGTCACTATAACACCGGAGGCGGAAATCGTCGGCACGTCGTTCTGGTCGCTTGTGCTTGGCGGGGTGGGCATTGTATTGCTAGCGGCCGCATTATTCATCGCAGCACTGATCGAACAGCGGTTGAAGTCCTGGCTATTGTCTGGCGCTGTCGCTGTGACCGGTCTTGTATCGATCGCCTTTTCGCTTGGCGATTATTATTACATGACCAGCGACAGCTTTACGTACAATCCGCCCCTATCGTTCAATTCCTCCACCTATACATGGGAAGAGTTCGAAAGAGTCGAAGAACGCCTTCAAAAACAAGATGGGACCAGTTCAATCGAGTCGGTCGCTTATTATTTCCGCGACGGCGGCATGGTCGAATTCTCCAGCGGCCGGATTTTTGAGATGCACAGTTCCTTGGCACGCCGCGTCGAAACGGCGGGAGGCGAATTCACTCGAATTCCAGCACAATAGCAGAGAAAAACGCCTGATCTTCTGAGATCAGGCGTTTTTGTATGGATTTTTTATTCCGTTCTTTCGCCCGGTAAAGACGCGAGGCGAATGCCATGTTCTACAAACAAGGCAGAAATGCCATGGCGGATCCGGCTTTCCAGGCGGTCTTTCATTTTAACATTCAAGACCCGCGCTTCGACTTGAAAATCCATCGAGGAATTGCGGAAATCGATGAACTGGGCGTCGGGCTTTTCATCGGGCACGCCGTCGACTTTAGTGCCTTGTTCCTGAGCGGGTCTTGACGACTTGTTCGATGAAATACTGGTTTGGCATAATTCCCTCCTTTGCAAGTAGCACCCGTTTCCGTCAGATGCTGATGCCCATCATATTTCCTGGTCCGGCTGGTAATCGCTGAATAGGACCGGACGGCGGTCCACCGCTGTTGCCAGCACATCCAATTTCCCTTGGATGTAGCGGCGGTCGAGCCGTTTGAACGGCGCCCCCTCCAAATGTTCAAGCACGTGCAGCTGTGTTTCCCAAATGGCTTCGTGATGCAACGGACTTGATAATTGCGCCGCGTTTGTCAAGGATTCGAGGATCGCTGCCACGACCGACACATCTTCTTTTCCGTAATGGATCAATTGATGGAATGTCAAATAGAGAAAATGCGGGAATGTGAAGAATGGATAGCGTACCCGGCCTCTTTGTTTTTCGTCTCTGATGGTGATCGCACCTGTCTCCAGATGGCTCAATTTACCGAGCAGCCGACCGATCCGGATGATGATGCCATTCGCTGTATTCGGGTCGTTGATACCCGGGGAGATCGCCCGCAGCGCCACTTCAACCATTTTCTGAATGGCGAAATCAAGGTCCTGATCAGTTGTCCGCTCCGTGCCGATCGTGATAAAGCGCCGAAGATCGAGATCTTCCTGCTGTCGTTGGTAGAAGCGGCATAATGGCGTATTTTCATGAACATACGAACCGATGCCATGAAGGATTTCAACTTCCAGGTCGTGCTCCACTGCATACTCCGTCAATTTATCGAAATACAGGAATTGGATGTATCCGGCATTTTCGGCCAAAATGGTTTCTGCAAAGCCATCCGGATTCCACTGGGTTTCAATCTCCATTTCCTGCTGCTGTTTTTCACTATACGTATCGATGATGCGCTCTGTATCTTCTTCAAGTTCCTCGATCAACTTTTCCACTTGCACATTCGTCGCAATGTGATGAATGAAATACGCAAACGTCGACAGGCAAAGAAACGCAATGACGATCCCGGCAAACGTAGAGATGACGTCGTGCGTATAAAGGGCGTCGCGCATAAACAATAACGACAGCGTGTTATAGATGAAACCGCCCAAAAAGACACCAAGCACGCGCCACGTCAGGCGGTCGTGGACAAAATTCTTCAATGTCCTCGGGGAAAACTGGGAAGAATACATTGTCAGCACGACGAGAATCGTGGAAAAGGTAAACGTCGTCATGGTCAACAGCGCACCGGCGAGCGCCCCCATAATCGTTTGGGCCAACTCTACATTGGTCAGCAAGATATCCGGGATGAATTGACGGTATTGCTGGACCACCAATAAATCCACGTAAAAAAATCCAATGGATAATAACACGGCAAGGAAGCTGTAGAGAGCTGGCGTCACCCATAATTTTTCCCGCCATTCGTAAAAAATCCTTTTCATAACTTCCCCCCTAAAAAACATTCACTTGTTCCCCTGTTCCCCCATTCCATTTAGGGCAAACGCCGGTTCTATTTCACCCTTGCCTTTTATTTAAGAAGTGGAGACGCGTAGGGATAAATGCTAACGGCAGTATGCCATTGTCGAAATACTCTTAAAAAACCATTGACCTCTGCTTCATTTCCTATTATCATTAGCATAACTAATGGAAAGAGGTGAGGCATTATGGTGACAATTTCAGTTCGTGCAACCCGTAACTTAATAATGTTTGCTGTGATGTCTCCCTCTGTGTATCGCTGACGATACGCTTCTTTCCTATGCGCGGGGACCATGGCAGGCGTTATTGCAGCCATGGTCTTTTATTATGCATTTTTTAGGAGGAAGTTACATTGTCAATTATTGAACAATACGGATGGAACGAATCATTCGCACAAGCATTGCCTGAACAGAAAATCCCGGGCCGCGTCATTCTCGAGCATAAAAGCGGCTATCGCGTCATGACCGATTTCGGTGAATGGCCGGCGACGCTTTCAGGAAATTACCGCCATAGCCACAGCCGCGATGAATTTCCGAGTGTCGGAGACTGGGTGGCGCTAGAGCAAATGCCTGGAGAAGACAAAGGCATCATCCACCAGCTGCTGCCAAGAAGTTCGCGCTTCACCCGAAAAGCGGCCGGGGAAACGTCCGAGATGCAAACGATCGCCGTCAATCTCGACTACGTCTTTCTGGTCATGTCGCTGAATCACGATTTTAATGTCCGGCGCCTTGAACGCTATATGGTCGCCGCTTGGGATTCAGGCGCTATGCCGGTCGTCGTCCTGACGAAAAGCGACCAATGCGAAGACCCTGCAGTTTACTTAAAAGAAGTCGCCGCTACCGCATTCGGCGTCGATGTATTTGCCGTGTCGGCCTTGACCGGTGCCGGCATGGACGCCTTCAATCGCTATTTAACGGACGGCAAAACCGGCGCGTTGCTCGGTTCGTCCGGAGTCGGAAAATCCTCGCTTATCAACGCCTTGACCCAAAGCGATAAAATGGCGGTGCAGGACATCCGGGAAGACGACAGCAAAGGCCGCCATACGACGACCCACCGCGAACTCGTACTGCTGCCGGGCGGCGGGTTATTGATCGATACGCCGGGTATGCGCGAATTCCAGTTGGGCGATTCTGCCGACGGCCTTGAGTCTAGCTTTCAGGACATCACAAGCTTTGCTGCCGAATGCCGTTTCCGTGATTGCAGCCACCAACAAGAACCCGGCTGCCGCATCCAATCTGCGCTTGCTTCCGGCGAATTGCCGGAAGAGCGCTATCTGAGCTATTTAAAATTGCTGCGTGAGCTCGACTATATCGAACGGAAAAGCGATGCTGCCAAACAACAGGCAGAACGCGCGGTATGGAAACAGCGCACGAAAGAATACCGCAGCCGTCCTGTTAAGAAAAGATAAAAGACTGCCGGATTTCAGAGTGTCGAAGAAGTCTATTAATCCATTACGAATTAGAATGGAATCTTTTTTTCTACAGTCAAAACTCAATTCTCGACAAACTGAAAAGACTGCCGGATTTACTTCCGGCAGTCTTTTTCTAGTTCCATTCAATTGGCGTATTCCGTCAACCCGTGCTTGACGGCGTAAAGTGCCGCTTGCGTCCGGTCCTGAACTTCAAGTTTGATGAAGATATTGGAAATATGCGTTTTCACCGTCTTCTCCGTCACGAACAAAGCAGACGCCACTTCCCGGTTGCTTTTCCCTTTGGTCAGTTCGGCGAGCACTTCCGCTTCACGCGGCGTCAACGGATGAAGGATGTGCGGCGGCGGGTCCTCCGGCGCTTTCGCTAGTTCCGACGAAGCTTTCGGGTGCAGCGTGTTCTCCCCGCGCATCAAGCTGCGCAGCGATTCCACCAATTCGTCCGGCTCGATGTCTTTCAGCTGATAGCCAGCAGCCCCCGCTTCGATCGCAGGAAGGATATGGTCGCGGTCGGAAAAGCTTGTAAGCATCAAGACGATGATATCCGGATAGGACTCTTTGATTTTCCGGGTGGCCTGGATGCCGTCCATTTCCGGCATGACCAGATCCATCAAGACGATATCCGGCTGCAGCTCGCCTGCCATCTCGACAGCTTCGACGCCATTCGCAGCCTCCCCGACTACTTCAATGTCTTTTTGGGTTTTCAAAAAAAACAGCAACCCTCTGCGTACTACGTGATGATCATCCGCAATCAATACTCTCATCTTGCCACTCCTTTAATACGGAATCCGGACAAGGATTTCCGTTCCTTTGCTTAATTCGCTTGACCAGTCCGCCGTACCGCCTTCTGCTTTCGCCCGGTCGCGAATGCTCTGTATGCCGATCGACGGGATTGCGCCGTGTGCGGGGGAAAAGCCGAGCCCTTCGTCTTTAATCACCAATAAGACATCTGTCGGTGTGATCGTCACGTAGATTTGGGCAGCGCTCGTGCCCGCATGCTTGCGCACATTATTGAGTGCTTCCTGCGCGATGCGGAATAAAGTTTCTTCCGTGCGCGACGGCAATTGGATCACGCCGGTCACTTTCGTTTCCATCGACAGCCCGAGCATTTCCCCGTAGGCTTTGATCGCATCGATCAAGCCGCTTTCCAGTCCTTTCGGCCGCAATTGCCAAATGAGCGCCCTCATTTCGTTGAGCGCTTCCTGGCTGAGATGCTGGATGTCGCGGAACGTGCTTTTTTGCGCTTCGTCTTCTGCCATTTCGATGCCGCCCCTCGCCGTCAACGTGACCGAGAACAAGAGCTGATTGACGGAATCGTGCAAATCCCGTGCGAGCCGATTGCGCTCTTTGACAAGCGCCAGCTCTTGTTCTTGTTTGGTCAGCACGATGCGTTTGATGGCGGAGCCGATCTGGAAAGCGACCGATTCCAATAACGCCAGTTCGTCTTTTGAAAAGCGTACCGTATCGGCCGCAGCGATATTGAGCAAGCCGAATTTTTCCTTGCCGGATTGCAGCGGCACGGTCGCGTGATGCGAAATATTGCCGATTTTCCCGTGTGCTGCCTTGGCATTTTCGATGCGCTGGCAGGCGATGATATTCGACGCCTTTTCCAAATCGCCGTCATGATAGCGCTTGACGCACCAGCATCCGCCTTTCGTCAAATGGCGGCAGTCCCGCTCCTCGAGCGCATCCGGCAAATTGGCTTGTGCCACAAGCCTGTGCTTGCCTTTTTCATCAATGAAAAAGATCCATGCTGTTTCAAAATTGGAGTTTTGCAGCAGCTTGTCGATCGCACCGCCGAGCATGCGCTCCATATTCGTTTCTTCGTTCAACAACTCCGCGATTTCTTTCAATAAGATGACGTCCGAATGCTGTTCAGGCACCATGGGGCTGATCCCTCCTAGTTGCTATTGTAACGATAAGAACCGGCGCTTGCCTCATTCTTTCGAATGAAAAAGCTCCCTCTATGGGGAGCTTTTTCAGGTTGTCGAGAAAAGTAAGAAGTCGTATTTTCCGAAGCTTATTGCTCGCTTTCCGTGGGGCGGGAATCGAGCCTCCTCGTTCGCTGCGCTCCCTGCGGGGTCTCTCAAACCCGCTAATCCCACAGGAGTCGAGCAAACGCTTCTCCAAATACTCAGCCAGTCCATTGATTTTAAATTAGTGAAAGGCGAGCACTTTTTTGATTATAGTGTATTAAAGTCTTTTTCAGCGGTTCGCAACGATGTCGAGAAACGATTCTTTCAATAACTCGAGCTTTTCGTCGCTTTCCTGCTGAGTGGCTGCTTTGACGCCGAAATAGTATTTCACTTTCGGCTCGGTGCCGCTTGGGCGTACGCAGACCCAAGAACCATCCGAGAGGAAGTATTTCAGGACATTCGACTGCGGCAAGACGATTGCCTCGCTCGTGCCCATATCGACTAATGTTCGTGTACGGCTGTTGTAGTCTTCGATTTTTACGACCGCGATGCCTGCAATGGATTGCGGCGGCATTGCACGCAAGCCGTCGAGCAGCCGCGTGATTTCGCGTGCCCCTTCGATTCCTTTTTTCGTCACGGAAACGAGCAGTTCGCGATAGAAGCCGTGGCGTTCATACAATTCATTCAATACACCGTACAGGTTTTTGCCTTGCTTCTTATAGAAGGCAGCCGCTTCGACCAATAGCAATGTCGCTTGAACGGCGTCTTTGTCGCGGGCAAAATCACGGATCAAATAGCCGTAACTTTCCTCGTAGCCGAACAGGAAAGTGAATTTGTGCTGCGCATCATTTTCCCGCAGCTTCTCACCGATAAATTTAAAGCCTGTCAACACATCTTCGCTCTCTACTCCATAGCTTCTAGCGACCGCTTCCCCGAATCCGGAAGTGACGATGGTCTTGAAGATGCGCCCGTCTTCCGGCAATTCGCCTTTGGCTTTTTTCTGGCTCAATAAATATTCCAGCAAGATGCCGCCGGTTTGGTTGCCGGTCAACAATTCGTACTGCGTACCGGTCCAAACTGCCGCCCCGACACGGTCGCCGTCCGGGTCGATGGCAATCAATAAATCTGCGGTCTGCTCTTCGCCGTATTTCCGGGCGAGGTCAAATGCGGAGGATTCTTCCGGGTTTGGCGATTCCACCGTCGGGAATTCACCGTCCGGCGCCATTTGTTCTTCGACATAGCTGACGCCGCTATAGCCCGCTTCGTCAAAAACCCGGCGCACGGTCGCGCCTGATGCTCCGTGGAGCGGCGTGAAGACGACGCTGATCGGCTCAACGTTCGTTTCCTGAACCGTCAACACCTGGTCGATATAGGCGCGGTCGAGCTGTTCGCCGAGAATTTCCAATAAGGAGGAATCATACTCTTCATTTTCGATTGCTAGTTCATCTTCTACACGGCTGACAAATCCAATGACCTGGTCCGCCGCTTCCAAATCCAATTGCGCTCCGTCTTCGCCGTAAACTTTGTAGCCATTGTATTCAGGCGGGTTGTGGCTCGCGGTGATAACAATGCCCATGAACGCATTCAATTCACGCACCGTGAATGATAATTGCGGCGTTGTGCGCGCAGCTTCATACACATAGGCACGGATGCCGGCCGCTGCAAATGTACGCGCTGCTTCTTCGGCAAACTCCGGCGACATGCGGCGGCTGTCGAACGCAATCGCCACGCCGCGGTTCATCGCCTCATCGCCAAAGCTTTCAATGTAATCGGCAATGCCTTTTGACGCTTTTCTGACTGTATAGACGTTCATGCGGTTTGTGCCCGGCCCGATTTCACCGCGCATCCCCCCAGTTCCGAACACCAAGTCCTGATAAAACGCATCTTCTGCCAGCAGCTCGTCTTCAGATAATAATTGCAGCTGCTGTTTCGTTTTCACATCCAGCCCCTCGTGACCGAGCCATTTTTGCATTCGCTGTTTCCATGTCATGGTTCATCCCTCCAATTACTTATCAGTTTACCAAATTTCCCATAAAAAAACCGCCCCAATTCGGAGCGGTTGAAGTTAATCTTTCTTGTATTCGACGCGGTAGACGTCATGGCGGCGGTCCTTCAATTGCTTCACGGTGCCGTCTTGGCGCTGGCGTCTGAGGATTTCAAGGTCGACATCCCCAATCAACACCATTTCCAGGTTCGGATTGGTTTCGCCGACGATGCCGTCGCGCGCGAATTCGAAATCGCTTGGTGCAAAGATGCCGGACTGGGCATATTGAATATCCATGTTTTCCGTTTGCGGCAAGTTGCCGACCGTTCCGGAAATGACTGTGTAGATCTGGTTTTCGACCGCGCGGGCCTGTGCGCAATAGCGTACACGCAAATAGCCTTGCCGGTCTTCTGTACAGAACGGCGAGAAGATGATGTTGGCGCCCATATCGGTTGCGATGCGGGCCAGTTCAGGGAATTCGATATCGTAGCAGATCTGGATGGCGATCTTTCCGCAGTCCGTATCGAATACGCGCACCGAGTCGCCTGCAGAAATGCCCCACCATTTGCGTTCGTTCGGCGTGATGTGAATCTTGTACTGCTTGTCGATCGAGCCGTCGCGTCGGAACAAATAGGCGATGTTGTAGATTTCGTCATCTTCTTCCTTGACGAAATGGGAACCGCCGATGATGTTGACGTTATAGCGCACGGCAAGATCCGTGAACAGCTCGATATATTGAGGCGTAAATTCCGTCAGTTTGCGAACCGCTTGGCTCGGCGACGGTTCATTCAAGAACGACATCAATTGCGTCGTGAAAATTTCCGGGAACACGACAAAATCCGAATGCGCATCCGATGCCACGTCGACAAAGTACTCGACTTGGTTCGCCAAATCGTCAAATGAATTGATGGCACGCATCAAGTATTGGACGACGCAGATGCGCACCGGCAAACTCGTCTTGAAATGGCGCTTCGATACCGGCTTATAGTCGACATTGTTCCATTCCATCAAGGTTGCGTATTTCCCGGATGCTTTATCATCTTTTAAATAGCCGGGGTTGATGCGCATGAGCTGGAACCCGTTCATCAACTGGAACGTCAGAACCGGGTCATAGATTTTATGGCGCGATACCGCATCGACATATTCACGCGGAGACATTTCGTCTGCGTGCTTATGGTAGTTCGGGATGCGTCCCCCGATGATGATCGATTTCAAGTTCAGTTCACGCGCGAGTTCTTTGCGTGCTTCATACAAACGCTGCCCGACTTGCATGCGTCGGTATTCAGGGTGCACCATCACTTCGATGCCGTACATATTATAGCCGTCTTGGTTATGGTTGGTAATATAGCCGCCGTCCGTGACATCGTCCCATGTATGGCGATCATCGTATTCATCAAAATTAATTAACAAGCTTGAACACGAACCGATCACTTTGCCATCTAACTCTGCAACGATCTGTCCTTGCCCAAAAACGCCTAAATGGCTTCTTAGCTGCTCTTCTTTCCAAGGTTCCATGCCCGGAAAGCAAAGCTGCTGCATTTCCAGAATGGCAGGTATATCAGCATAGCTCATCTCGCGGATGATCATGCTTTTTTCAAAGTGGGATAAATCGAATTGTTCTGCCACGTTACCGCGCTCCTTCACAAAAGTTTCAAAGTTAATTATAGCCCATACGCCGGGTTGTTGATATTATTTTACTTGTATGGTTTTAAGAATTATACTTCAAAAGGAAAGCTTTCCGGAAAAGAGGATCAAAAGATGACGAAGCGTCAAGAAAACAGTTTGCTGTTCATGTGGGCAGTGTCCCTGGTGGCGACACTTGGCTCGCTATATTTTTCACAAGTGCGCGGATATGTTCCGTGTGAACTGTGCTGGGTGCAGCGTATCTTCATGTATCCCCTCGTCTTTGTGCTTGGCGTCGCCTATGTTCAGAAAAACCCGCGCATCGCATTGACTTCACTTGTATTGTCCGTTGTCGGCGGCTCCGTTTCGCTGTATCATTACGGTATACAGAAACTTAAGTTTTTGTCCGATTCCGCACCGTCATGCGGACAAGTCCCATGTACAGGGGAATATATCAATTACCTCGGATTCATCACCATCCCGTTTCTCGCGCTCATCGCATTCGTATTGATCGCAGGAACGAGTGTTTATCTGTGGAAATCATTGAAGGAGGAACAATAAGATGAAAAAACTGCTGATTATTGCAGGCGTTGTTCTTGCCATCTTTGCCTTGATTGTCTTTTTGACCAATCAGTCGCAAGACGAAAAACTGGCAAACAACCCTTACGGCACGGACGATTTGAATCCTGCCACCATCGATCAGCTCGATGACGAAAACTATCAGAACATCGCATTGCCGGATGAAGTGAATGAACAAATCCAAAGCGGCGATCCGACCACCGTCTATTTCTTCAGCCCGACTTGCCAATACTGCCAGCAAACAACCCCGGTCTTAATGCCGGTCGCAGAGGACATGGATGTTGAAGTGCTTCAATACAATTTGCTTGAGTATGAGCAAGGCTGGGCCGATTATGCACTCGAAGCGACACCGACACTTGTCCATTATGAAAACGGACAGGAAGTCGCACGCTGGACAGGCGCACAGTCAAAAGAGAATATCGAACAATTTTTCCAGGAAGTCGTAAAAAAATAAACCGAAACGGGATCATGTGCCGCGCGCATGATCCCGTTTTTATGGAGGACTGCAAGATGAATTGGACTTACCAAATCCCGGAACAAGACATGACCGTCACGGACTTATTGAAAAACGAATGGGGCCTCGGCAAAAAGACCGTGCACGAACTGCGCATGGCAAAAGGCATCCGCCTGGCCGATGGCACGGAACCGCGCTGGCAGGAACCGCTCGACAAAGGGACAAAACTGACGGTTACCATTCCACAAGCCGAGTCGCCGTACCGCCCGAACACGTCGATCAAACCTGAGATTTTATTTGA
The DNA here is from genome assembly GCF_041320495.1 of Planococcus sp. SSTMD024. Classification (NCBI taxonomy): domain Bacteria; kingdom Bacillati; phylum Bacillota; class Bacilli; order Caryophanales; family Caryophanaceae; genus Planococcus; species Planococcus sp. SSTMD024. The sequence continues at coordinate 165,354 of NZ_JBGGNS010000018.1, forward strand.
AGACGAGCATTTCATCATCGCCAATAAACCAAAAGGGCTCGCCACCCATCCGAACGATAACCACCAGGACGATACATTCATCAACGGCTTGATCGCTTATGTCCAGCAATCCGGCGGTTCGTATATCGAACACATCCACCGGCTTGACCAAGGCACTTCCGGCGTATTGCTGTTGGCCAAACATCCGATCGCCAAAAACGTCATGGACCGGATGGTTGAACAAAAGCTTGTGCAGCGTGAATACGAAGCGCTCGTCAAAGGCCTCGTCCGCGGACAATCCGGGACGCTCGACTTCCCACTCGGCCGCGACCGCCACCATGCGACGCGCCGCCGCGTATCGCCGAGCGGGCAAAGTGCTGTCACCCATTACCAGGTCATCAACCGCGCTGACGGCCGCTCCCTGCTCCATTTGACTTTGGAGACCGGGCGCACGCATCAAATCCGGGCGCACCTGTCCCACGTCAAGCACCCGATCATCGGCGATGAATTGTACGGAGGACCGCCAACCGAAGACGGCGAATACTTCCTTCATGCGTTCCGCATCGCCTTTAAACACCCGTTCACCGGGCAGCAAGTCGACATCGAAGCAAAACAATAACCAAAAAGGCCAGCGAACCCATTCGCTGGCCTTTTTTTATTAAACTTTGATTTCGTCCGGATGGGTGCCGCTCCGCCAATCCTGGTTAAGCGCTGAAATCTGTTTCAGTTCTTCTTCACTTAATTCAAAATCAAACACATCGGCATTTTCAACGATGCGCGACGGCGTCACCGATTTCGGGATGACAATCAAGTCATTCTGGAGATGCCAGCGAATAATGGTCTGCGCGACGGATTTCCCGTACTTTATGCCGATCTTAGACAGCACCGGGTCTTCGAGCAGGCGCCCCCTCGCAAGCGGCGACCAGGAAGTGACCGCAATGTCTTGTGCCGCGCAAAATTCGCGCAGCGGCTCCTGCGTCAATTGCGGATGCAGTTCGATCTGGTTGACCATCGGCTTCGTATTGGCTTTGGCCAAAATTTTCTCCAGATGATGCTGCTGATGATTGGAAACGCCGGCAGCACGGATCAGCTTTTCGTCATACAAGCGCTCGATCGCCCGGTACGTCTCCTCGAACGTATCGGGAATTGCCCAATGCGTCAAATACAGATCCAAATAATCCATATCCAGTCGTTTCAATGATGCTTCGAATGCCCGCAAAGTCTGGTCATAGCCCTGGTCGGTGTTCCACACTTTCGACGTGATGAACAGCTCCTCGCGCGGCACCCCGCCAGCACGGACTGCTTCCCCGACCTCCGCTTCGTTGTCATACACCGCAGCGGTATCGATCGCTTTATAGCCTGTTTGGATCGCTTTTACCATCGCTTCGACCGCTGCTTCCTTGTCGGTCATCTTGTAGACGCCAAGGCCGAAACGCGGCATTTCCACTCCATTATGTAAGGTCTTTGTTGATTCGATCGTCAGATTCATAAGAATTCTCCTCCCGTTCTTTTTCATTGTACAAATTGCCGAAAAAAATTTCGACTATTCCAGCTTGTTGAAAAATTTAAGCGGCCGTAATTTCCGAAGCTTATCGCTCGCTTTTTGCGGGTGGGCATCGAGCGAACGCTTCTCCGAATACTTAGATAAGTCTTTGGTTTTTGAATGCAGAAAAGACAATTCCTTTTAAATTCATAGTGGGTTAATAGGCTTCTTTAACACTTTGAAATTGTCAAAAAGAATTTCGACTATTCGCCATCAGATTGAGAAAAGCTCTTGCATCCGATATTAAAAACGAATATTATTAAACGTGTTGTTTAAAATGTTCGTGTTTATAAGGAGGATATTCCATGTTTCAGTTAAAAGAACACGGAACCGATGTCAGAACCGAGATTACAGCCGGTATGACGACGTTCCTGACGATGGCATATATCGTTATCGTCAACCCGGTGATTTTAGGCGCTGCCGGCGTTCCGTTCGACCAGGTTTTTCTTGCCACCATCATAGCAGCGGTGATCGGTACACTTTGGATGGCACTGCTCGCCAATTACCCCATCGCTATCGCTCCAGGCATGGGGCTTAACGCATATTTCACTTCCATGGTGCTCGCTTCTGACGGCGCCATTGATTATACGACTGCTTTTGCCGCAGTCTTCGTTTCCGGATTGTTGTTTGTCGCGTTGTCTTTGACCTCGATGCGCAAAATCCTCATCGAAGCCATTCCGGAAAACTTAAAACACGCCATCACGGCAGGCATCGGCTTGTTCATCGCCTTCATCGGCATGCGCCTTAGCGGATTGATTGTCGCCAATGAAGCGAATCTCGTCGGGCTTGGGGATCTTACCTCACCACCTGTCGCACTGACCCTCATAGGGCTCGCCATCACACTCGTCTTCATGTCCTTGAACCTGCACGGAGGGATTTTCTTCGGCATGATCGCAACCGGGATCATCGCCTTTTTCACCGGGCAATTGAAATTTGCGGAAGGCTTCATGAAGTTGCCATCGCTTCCCGAAGGCATCATCGTCTGGAATCCCATCGAAGCGTTCCTGCTCGTTGCCGAATTCGGGTTGTACGGCGTCGTATTCTCATTCCTGCTTGTCACTTTGTTCGATACGACCGGCACGATGATCGGTGTCGCAAAACAAGCAGGTCTCATGAAAGACAATAAAATGCCGCGCGTGCGCCAGGCGCTTCTTGCCGATTCGGTCGCCGCCAGTGCAGGTGCTATGGTCGGCACAAGCCCGACAAGCGCTTATGTCGAATCTTCAGCAGGCGTCGCTGCAGGGGGCCGTACGGGGCTTACGACTTTGACCGTCGCCATCCTGTTCATCGCCGCTGCCTTTTTCGGCCCGCTCGTCGGATCTTTGTCAGGCGTCGCCGCCATCACTGCTCCTGCGCTGATCATCGTCGGCAGCTTGATGATCAGCGCCGTTAAGCAAATCGAATGGGAAAAATTCGATGAAGCGTTCCCGGCGTTCCTGATCGTTCTCGCGATGCCGCTCACATCCAGTATCGCAACCGGTATCGCTCTCGGGTTCATCTCTTACCCGCTGATGAAGATCTTCAAAGGCAAATGGAAATCCGTCCATCCGATCCTTTATATTTTCGCTGTGCTGTTCACGATCCAGATCCTCATTGCACCGCATTAAAAAATCCCCTGTACGCTTCGGTGCAGGGGATTTTTTATAGTCATTGAAATTCTCCACAAAAAAGCACCGACTTCTCGGTGTTTTTGCTGTTAAACTCTTGCTGAACGTCCGGACATCGCTGCTGAAAGCAATAGCACGATCGCTGTCAACAAGTGAAGTGCCCAGCCAATCAAAGGAATCCAAGCGAGTGCACTTGTAATGATCCCCAGAATCGAGCCGAACTTCGGCGAATATTCTTTAAAGCAAAAGAACAACGTAATCGCATGCAGCACAAACATGATACCGAGCGGTGCATAGCCTGCAGAAATCACAAATCCACCCCCGATGAACGGAATGGCCAGAAATGCCTCCGCAAGGCCCGTAATCCAAAGCAGTGCAACGGATGTCTTCATTTTCATATCAGTTCATCCCTTCCTTTTGTTCCTACCCCTATATACGCATCACATCCAGAAAAGTTTCAAGTTTTTCGGATGGACGGAAAATGTCCATATTTTCGAGTGGGTTCCATATTTCATTTTTCCCGTTGGTACGCTATACTAAACACAGATGCAAATTTCAAGGAGGTCGTCATTCATGAACTTGATCTTAATCTTGGGGATTTGTGTATCGTTTTTGGTAGCTATCTTCACTGCTGGATACGATGACAAACCAGGCACAGACAAAAGACAATAATGTGAAATGCAAAAGGACAGCGCCCATGCGCTGTCCTTTTTTGTCGTTCATTTCAAATTTGGGAAATCCTGTTGGCGCAGCGCTTCATACATCAGGATCGCCGCCGTGTTCGACAAATTGAGCGAACGGATATGTTCATTCATCGGGATGCGCAAACAACGGTCTAAGTTCGCATCAATCAATTCCCTCGGCAAGCCTTTTGTCTCCTGACCGAAAACGAAGAAATAATCTTCCTCGGTATCCGAGAAATCGAACGAGCTATACGTCTTCGTGCCGAATTTCGTAATGTAATGGTATTTGCCATCAGGATAGGCCGCAAACAACTCATCAAGGCCATCATGGTAATGAATATCCACGTGCTCCCAATAATCGAGCCCCGCCCGTTTGAGCATTTTATCGTCCGTCGAAAACCCGAGCGGCTTGATTAAATGAAGGCTGACGCCTGTGCCCGCACAAGAGCGTGCAATGTTCCCGGTATTCGCCGGAATTAATGGCTGATATAAAACGATGTGTATTCCCAAATCTCTTCACTTATCCTTTCGTTTCTCCAGAAAAGAATGCCAGCCCCTTGGCGATCTCATCCAGCACTTCTTCATCTTTCTCCTGCTGCTGTGTATGCTCCAGCGCTTGCCTTCCCTCATCCGTCCCGATACGGCCGATTGCCCAAGCGGCCGTGCCGCGGATGACCGGGCGCGGGTCCGTGTTCATCAATTCGATCAACGTGGGCACTGCCGATTGTTCCTTGAAATGGGCCAGTGCCAAGATCGCATTGCGCTGAATCGGCTTTTTGCCGCGCCAAGAACCTGACACATGGCCGAATTTCTCTTTGAATTCGCGGTTGGAAATGGTCAATAGCGGTTCTAAAAGCGGCTTGGCAATTTCCGGGTCCGGGTCGAATTCCGGATGGATGCGATTGGCCTTGCGCTTGTTTTTCGGGCACACGGTCTGGCACGTATCGCAGCCGTAGATCCGGTTGCCGATTTTTGAGCGGAACTCATCCGGCAGGAAGCCTTTCGTCTGCGTCAAAAACGAAATGCAGCGCTGGGCATTGAGCTGACCACCCTCGACAATCGCGCCGGTGGGACACGTATCGATGCACAAACGGCAGTCGCCGCACTGGTCTTCCATTGGCTCGTCATATTCAAACGGGATGTTCGTGATCATCTCGCCCAAATAAACATACGAGCCAAATTCTGGCGTGATGATATTAGTATTTTTCGCACTCCATCCGATACCGGCCCGTTCCGCAACTGCCCGGTCAGACAATTCGCCAGTGTCGACCATCGATTTCATGCGCGCCTCCGGATAATGGGCAGCGATAAAGGATTCAAGCAGCGCCAGCCGGTCCCGAAGTGCCGCATGATAGTCCTTGCCCCAGGAAGAACGCGAGAAAATGCCGCGCCTTGCCCCTTTGACGCCCGGCGTCGCTCCTTCCATTTTGGAAGGATAGGCAATCGCAATTGCAATAATACTCACCGGCTCTTCCATTAACAGTTCCGGTCGCGTTCGTTTTTCCACATCCGACTCCTCAAAGCCCGACTGGAAATTCAATTGCTGTTGGCGGATCAAGCGATGCTTTAAATTAAAAAAAGGTTCGGCTGAAGCAAAGCCGATTTTATCAATTCCGATTTCCGCGGCATACGCAACCAGTTGTTGTTGGAATTGATCCAAGTTCATGTCGATAACTCCTTGCCCCAATTTATGGTAAGATGATTCTACTATTCACGGAAAGGATGATTGCTGTGGACTTTCACGTAAACCCTGAAATTAAAGAGATTGTGCCTGATTTCAAAATCGGCATTATTCATTATAACAATATCACCGTTTCGGATTCACCTCAAATGTTAAAAGGCCGCCTCCAGCTGTTTCAGGAACAATTATTCTTCGATATGGACGATAAGGAAATAACGGATTTCCCGGGCCTTCTCGAATGGAGACTCGCCTGGAAAGCGCTCGGAGGCGACCCGAACCGCTACCGCCCTTCTGCAGAAGCCTTGTACCGCAGAGTGCGCAAGCAAAACTATCTGGCCACGGTCAACTCGGCGATCGATATGAACAGTTTCCTATCCCTTCAGTACGAAATTCCGCTCGGTTTATACGATACAGGCCAAATCGAAGGCGATATTGAAATTGCGCTCGGCACGCCCGATGACCGCTATGAAGGCTTGAATAACCGCGATAATACGCTCGATAAAATCATCGTCACCCGCGATGCAAAAGGCGCATTTGGCAGCCCATACGTCGATTCAAAGCGCACTGCTGTAACACAACAAACAACGAATGCGATACATGTGTTCTACCTCCGTCCTTCGATGGATCGCGATAACGCCCTGCAGCTATTGACCGCTGCCGGCAATATGTTCACTGGAATCAACGGCGGCGAAGCGACAAGCTATGTCCTGTAATTGCCTGAAGCGCATGCTTCAGGCATATTCTTTTTATTCTCCCCAAAACTCTAGTATTCTTTTGATACTGAGATAAAAAAGAGGGATGCCACATGAAAAAAGTCCATAGCGACGTCATCCAATTCCGCGGCAGCCATTACGATTTCGGCTACCATCAAGGGGAATTGTTGAGAGATTCACTGCTCCTCCCAAACCGAAAAATACAGCGCAGTGGGAACAGCAAGCAATTATTGGTGGATGAAACGAAAGCCGTTGAAATGCTCGAACGCTTTGCCCCGCGCATCTGGGAAGAAATCGAAGGTTTAGCCGATGCCTTGAAATGGCCATTTTACGACGCCCTGCGCGAATTCGGGGGTTATTATATTGAATATACACGAAGCGGCTGCTCGATTCTCAGCCGCTCCGACTTCCTAGTCCGCAATTACGACAGCTCGCCCCAAGGCTACGAAGGCCGGTTCGCCTTGTATGAACCGACAGACGGCGGCTATGCATCCATCGGGCCGTCCATGCAAATTACCGGACGAACGGACGGGCTTAACGAAAAAGGGCTTGCGATGGGCTATAATTTCATCAACCGCCGCAATTCAGCGGATGGATTTATCTGCAATATGATCGGCCGGCTGATCCTTGAGCATTGCGCATCGATCGAAGAAGCCGTCGATTTATTGAAAGAACTCCCCCACCGCCGCTCATTCAGTTATGTATTGCTGGATAAAAGCGGGCGTTCAGTCGTCGCCGAAACTTCCCCGCGCAATGTCATCGTCCGGGAAGCGGCGGTATCGACAAACCATTTCGAAGTGTTATCGGAAGAAAACCGTTACCAAATCGATGATTCAAAACGCCGCGAGGAAGCGCTTCTGACCCATTCCACCACGTCAAATGACGCATACGCAGCGTTCCGATTATTGAACGACTCGAATCAGGGCGTGTTTTCAACAAAATACAGTACCGCTTCCGGCACTCTGCACACGGCTTCCTATTTTCCAAACAGCTTGGAAGTCGGCTTCGCCATCGGCCCTGACCGCTTGCCGCTCATGTTCGATTTCCAAAAATGGCTTCAAGGCGAGCGCTTGCTAGCAAAACGCATCAACGGGAAAATCGACACCCATTTTCCGTTTCCATATCTTGACGACCTGTCTTCATTGCAGCAAAAAAACGGCTAGAGCACTTACGCTCCAGCCGTTTTTCATTTGAATAAAGCATCGGTATGGGCAAAGCCAATGCCCGTATCAATCTGCCCGTGTACGGATCGATTCCGGACAGGCTTTCCTGCAAGCCATTCCCCAAATTTGAACACTTCAGGATCCTGGTCGCCTCCAAGCGCGAACCACACTTCCTGCTCTTTTGGCAGATAGACAGAAGTATGGATCGTCCCGGCCCAACTCTTATAAAGATCCGAAAACAAGCCGCGGTCCGTATCATTGAACAAGCGATAAGCGCGATACGCTTCCACTGTATCTTCTGCATTCTGTTTGATAACCGACAGTCGTTCGTAAGAATCCTTTAAATAATTGCGGTTCTCGTGCTGCTGGATTTCAAAGTGATTTGTACACGCTGTGGCATCACGCACTGCCACTTTGCGCGGTGTCGCCTCGATAACCTTTGTGGCACCGCTCTTATCGGTTACGACATAGCTAAATGACCCGCGATGAGGAATATCCTTGACCAAAGCGACAGCTTCTTCGATAGTTGAGCAGCTTTCGAGGATGATGCGCCCGATCATATAACATACAAAGCCATCACCTGGGTTTTTACGGTGCATAAAATTATAGCCCATCGCCAAGCCATGCTCGTTCATGCCATCCATACGCCCCAAAATGCGCTGGCTCGGCCCGATAATGGCATTCCCCTCCTCAGGCTGGAACAAGCAAAACCTGCCTTCATACGTCTGCGGATGAAAATCATAATTGCGCACCAAAAAGTCTTCGCCGCTGACGATCGAACAGCCTGACGGCGGCGCATCGATCCGGTAACCACCGAAATCACGGAGTACCTCATCGATTGGCAGCTGGAGGCTGTCTTCAAGGCCTTTCAGCTCCTCCCACAATTTCGGCGCATATTCATTGAACGCCGCTTGCGCTTCTGCCGGATCGATGACAAAACGCGGCCGTTTGCTTTTCCACTGCCCGCGGCGATTGTGCAGCGTGATCGATTCTTTAAGCGCATTTCCCTGCATCATTCCATAATCATAATGGGTTCCCCTGAATTCAATGATTTCACTATGTATCTTTTTCATAACTCCTCCTTCAACCATGCTTCTTTCGATTTTTTTTTGAGCGCTCTCCATATTTCCCCATCGAGCGCAATAACCATTTTTCAAGCTCCACAATAATAAATACACTGGTCCCGATCAACAATGGCCAAACCCAATATTCGACCCCGATCGGTTCAGTTCCAAGCAGTGTATTCATGAACGGAACATACGTGACCGCAAGCTGCACCAAGATCAAAATTGCCGATACAATAAAAGCCGCTTTATTGGAAAAGAAATCACGGTTCAACGCAAAGCGCCGCTCATTCCGGCAGTTGAACATATAGAACAGCTGAGAAATGACCAATGCTTGGAGAGTCATCGTCTGCAAGGTGCCTTGGTCATACCCTCTCGCTTCCAGCACGCTGTTCATCCACAAAATACCACCGCCGATAATCGTTGAAGCAAAAACGATGCGGAAAATATAATAGCCGCTGAGTAAAGGGCTATTCGCTCTCCGCGGCGGTCGTTCCATCGTTCCGGGCTCCAGCTTCTCAAACGCAATCGCCAAAGAGATCGTTACCGCTGTAATCATGTTGACCCATAAAATCTGTACGGGGGTTAAGGGAATCGTAGTGCCAAAAAGGATACTGACAAAAATGAGCAGCCCTTCCGACACGTTTGTCGGCAAAATGAACAGGATCGTTTTTTTCAAATTATCATATACTCGGCGTCCCTCTTTCACGGCATTCACAATCGTGCTGAAATTATCGTCTACTAGCACCATTTCAGCAGCTTCTTTCGAGACTTCAGTTCCTTTGATTCCCATAGCAATGCCGATATCCGCTCGCTTCAATGCAGGGGCATCATTAACCCCGTCTCCCGTCATTGCACATACCTGGCTCTGGGCTTGGAGAGCTTCTACCAATTGCAGTTTATTCGTCGGGCTGGTACGAGCAAAGATATCGTATTCCATGGCTGTCTTCTCTAACTGCCGGGTGTTCAACCCATCCAATTCCCGTCCTTCGATTGCTTTCTGGCCATTACCGATTCCAAGCTTGGCTCCGATCGCCACCGCAGTCTCCTTATGGTCTCCGGTAATCATTTTCACCCGTATTCCGGCCTGTTTGCATTGTTCAATCGACTCGATTACTTCTTCACGCGGTGGATCAATAATACCCGCAAGCCCCAAAAACTCAAAACCACTCTCCATATCTTCGTGGCCTATGGATTCTAGCTGTGGATCCACCTGCTTGACAGCTGCCCCCAGGAGCCTCTCACCACGTTTTGCATGTTCGGCAATCTTCACCTCCCATTCAAGCCGCTTTTCCTCTGGAATCATCGCCAATAGCTTTTCAGGGGCCCCTTTGGCATAAATCCATTTACTTCCCTGTTCCTCAACCAATGCCGCCATATACTTATAGGAAGAATCGAAGGGAATTTTCGAACGAACCGGCAGCTTTTCGATATCTTGATCCGCCTTTTCGGCAAGCGTCAGCAGACATCCTTCTGTGGCTCCTCCACTGATCGTCCACCTCCCTTTCGTGTCCTTAAGTAATTCGGCATCATTGACCGTTTTCACACAGGCCAGAAACTTCATTAACTGCGGCTGTTCGGCTATATAAACCCTTTTTCCATTTTGCTCTAGAATTCCTACAGGCGAATAGCCTATCCCACTGGCTTGAATCTCCCCGTCCGACAAAATCACCGAAGTTACGGTCATTTCATTCTTAGTTAAAGTTCCTGTTTTATCCGAACAAATTACCGTTACGGCCCCTAGAGTCTCAACTGAGGGGAGGTTTCGGACTATGGCATTTTTTCCAGCCATGGTCTGAACCCCCAAAGCTAAAATAATGGATAGCACAGCCGGCAAACCTTCCGGAATCGCAGCCACTGTCAACCCAATGATTGCTAGCAATAACTCAGCTGTGGCGTAATCATGGAACCAATATCCGATAAAGAACATGCCGATTGCACACAGCACAATAATCACCGATATCAGTTTTCCGAACTGGGCGGTTTGTTTCAACAAAGGGGTCTGTAATTTTTCGACCGATTCCATTGCCCTGCTAATCTTACCGAGTTCAGTATATCCCCCTGTAGCTGTGACAATAGCGATTCCTGAACCTGACGCGATGGATGTGCCTGCAAACACCATATTAGTTCGATCACCAAGTACAGTGTCGCTTGGAAGCTGACCAACCTGTTTGTCGACAGCTTCTGACTCGCCCGTTAAAGATGATTCCTCAGCCTGTAAATTCGATACTTCTACGAGACGCATATCCGCTGGTACTTTATCGCCCGCTCTCAAAAAAACAAGATCTCCAGGCACCAATTCTGTCGCTGGAATTTCCACCCGTCTACCAGAACGCAGAACCGCCGCTTTGACTGATAACATATTACGAATACTGTCCAATGCTTTCTCAGCTTTATTCTGCTGAATGTAGCCAATTGCTGCATTAATGACCACCACTGCTAAAATAACGGCTGTATCAATGTAATGTCCCAGAACTACTGTGATGAGCGCCGCTGCCAACAGAACGTAAATCAGCACATCGTTGAAATGCTTAAGGAATTTTATAATGGCGGGCGGGCGTTTTTCTTCAGGCAGTTCATTATGTCCCCATACTTCAAGTCTCTTGACAGCTTCTTCGTCACTCAAGCCTTCTCCTAAACGTACCGACTGCTTATCAAGCACCTTCCAAACCACTTCATCAAACCACTGCTCTTCAGCCATATTTTCACCCCTGCCAAGATCATGATTTTGATTATTATAACACGCAAAGTTTAGGCTTCCCCACTTTTCACACAGCAGATTTCAATATTCAAAATAAAGATAGTTTCCAATAGAAGCTGCCTTCCTTAAAATACGGATGAAGGGAATCGAACTTCCACGGTGTCTCGGCAACTAGACTTTGAACCTAGCATGTCCGCCAATTTCGCCACATCCGCTTCGGCAACAGAAAGCACGAATATTTATTAGTCACATTTTCAAGAAATTTTTCTGCTTTTTCAAACAAGCTTAAAGCCCATACATTGAGAACGCTAACCAATCCATTGCATTACCGATTCTTTTGAAAACCACAGAAATTTTTCTGCAACAAAAAAGCCCTGACATAGTCAGGGCTTAAAAGTATACATCACTTGGCAGAGTGATGATCATTTGATACCGGCGGTCGGGGTCGAACCGACACTCCCGTGAAGGAACGGGATTTTGAGTCCCGCGCGTCTGCCAATTCCGCCACGCCGGCAAAATTGAATCCAGAAGCAATTATTCACTGCTTTCAGGAACATTTATTATTATATTAGTAAACCGATTATTTTGCAAGGGATATTCGCTATTTCTTTTAAAAATTTCTTTATTATGATGAACTTATAATTACTTATCTAAAAAAAGAAAAAAGCCCCGACTTTAACAGTCAGAGCTTTAAACTTTCACCACTTGGCAGAGTGATGATCATTTGATACCGGCGGTCGGGGTCGAACCGACACTCCCGTGAAGGAACGGGATTTTGAGTCCCGCGCGTCTGCCAATTCCGCCACGCCGGCAAAATATTTTGGAGGCGGCAACCGGACTCGAACCGGTGGTAAGGGTGTTGCAGACCCATGCCTTACCGCTTGGCTATGCCGCCTAAATAATGGAGCGGAAGACGGGGGTCGAACCCGCGACCTCCACCTTGGCAAGGTGGCGTTCTACCACTGAACTACTTCCGCAAAAGCTGGGGTACCTGGATTCGAACCAGGGCATGACGGGATCAAAACCCGTTGCCTTACCGCTTGGCTATACCCCAATAATACTGGGGCGGACGAGGGGAATTGAACCCCCGAGTGCCGGAATCACAATCCGGTGCGTTAACCACTTCGCCACGACCGCCA
>NZ_JBGGNS010000019.1:0-363193 GCF_041320495.1 Planococcus sp. SSTMD024
TAGGCTACTTGTCACCCCGAGAGTTCGGGGCGCAAGCAGCCTAATGAAGGTGTTTTATGGTTGTCTCAAATCGCTATGTCAGTCTAGTCAATCGATTCGGAATGGGGGCTTTTTAAATGGACGGATTGAGGGACTGGAAGAAACCTTTTAAGTTATAGCAGATTTCCGGACGAGGGCTGAAGGCTTCCACCGAGAAGCTTGCTCCAAACTGCGGCTCCAAGCACTCAGCAATACGGCACCCAAGACCATAACTGCCCCGATCCAAGGCGTATGGATCAAACCGATTGAATCTGCGACCGCACCGCCAAGCACCGCTCCGATGGCAATGCCTGCATTGAAGGCAGCAATATTGATGGCAGAAGCCGTATCCACAGCACTCGGCACGTAACGTTCAGCAAGCATCACCACGTAGACTTGAAGCCCTGGTACGTTCATGAACGCGAACAACCCCATTAAGAGGATGGTGATCAAACCGGCGATTTTGAAGGGGGCAGTAAACGACAACATCAGCAAGATGCCCGCTTGAATCAAGAACATATAGAACAATGCGCGAATGGGATTATGGTTAGCAAGTTTGCCGCCGATCGTATTGCCCGCAGCAATGGCAAGGCCGTATTTCAAAAGAATGATGGTGACCGTTCCACTTGCAAAGCCAGTGACTTCCTGGAGCAACGGAGACAGGTAGGTGAAGACGACAAACGTGCCGCCATAGCCGAGCGCCGTAATGGCAAAGACCAACAGCAAGCGCCCATTCGTCACTAGCTTCACTTGATCGCGCAAGGTGGTGCGCGCCGCTTTTTTCAAATTACCCGGCACAAGGAAAGCGTTGCCGATCAATGCTACGACACCGAGTGCGACAATCGCCATGAACGCCGTGCGCCAGCCGAACTGTTGGCCCAAAAAGGTGCCAAAGGGAACGCCGGTCACCGTAGCTACCGTCAATCCGGTGAACATCATCGCAATGGCGCTGGCTCGGTTGTTTTCCGGTACCAGATCCGCAGCGATTGTAGCACCGATTGCCATAAAAACACCGTGCGCCAATGCAGAAATAACTCGTGCAGCGAGTAAAACACCGACAGTCGGGGCGGTTGCCGCTATCAAGTTCCCAATAACGAAGACGACCATAATCCATAACAGCAACGACTTACGCGGCATATTTGAGCTGACAGAAGTCAGTACCGGGGCGTCGACCATGACACCAATCGCATATAATGACACAGTCAAACCCGCTGTGCTGACGGGAATTCCCAAATCTTCAGCAATCAACGGCAATAAGCCGACACTGATAAATTCGGTGGTGCCAATGGCAAAAGCACTTAGCGCCAATGCCAATAAGGCAAAATTGCTTCTTTTTTGTGATGCAGACATATGTTTCTCCTCCAAAGCGTTTTTATCGATCGATTTCGCTCGATACATGCTAGTATGGATGGCGAGGTTTTTAAAAGGAAGTACGTACTTTAAAGTGCTGTAGGCACTTTTTGGTGCCTATGGGAGGAATAGAAATGGTGAAAAAATATAATATTTCGGTGGAAGCCACGTTGGAAGTGATCGGCGGCAAATGGAAAACGGTGATTCTTTGCCATTTGACGCACGGCACGAAACGGACGAGTGAATTGCGGCGTTTGATGCCAAACATCACACAAAAGATGTTAACGCAGCAATTGCGTGAGTTGGAAGCTGATGGCATCATTAACCGAATCGTTTACAACCAAGTGCCGCCAAAAGTCGAATACGAACTAAGTGAGTATGGCTGGAGCTTGCAAGGCATTTTGGATTCGTTGTGACAATGGGGCGAAATGCATATTGAGAAAGTGCACGGCGATAAATTCGAAGTGCTGGAAGAAGGCGTCTTGAACGACCATTTAAAATAGCCAGCAGCCGGTCTCCAAAAAGCTAGATGGTACGGGGAGATGGGGACGGGTTAAACGGCTGGAATGCTGTTTTAAAATTTAGTTTACATAATATAAATTATAGGAAGTTATGTTTCATTTAATAAGTATACTCATGACAGTGAGACGAAACCGGGATTTTCAGTGAAACCAGCTGTTTTTTTCATTTGCTGAGCTATGCGTTTGTTTGAGTGATTTTGTCGTGTTTTTCTACGAAGACTGCGTTACTTAACATGACCAGTAAATCAAAAAACCAAATCGGTTCAGCTGTTGATCAGCCGTTCCGGTTCGGGTTTAGTTGTTTGTCAGCTTGGCACATATCAACTGGACTCTTAAGTCGTCAGCCTGATGATGATTGTGTAGTTCATGTATGCATCGCTGCATCGCCGTATTCATTTTGCGCCTTTTAGTTCCATCAGTTCTTATGTAGCCATAAACCGCTCCGGCTGGCTTCTTGCTGCAGTCACTAATCCATAAAATCTCCTGATTGATCGATCAACATCTTTTATTCGCATAATTCCGCTATCGAGCCCTTTCATATGACTTTTCCAGGAATGGCCGCTTCCTGCCGCTTTTCCGGCCAATTCACCAGGAATATGCCTGTAAAGATCAACGCGCCGCCAACGATCAGTGACACCCCGACTTGCTCCCCTAAAATGAGCCATCCCGAGATGACGCCAAAAAACGGCGCCAGGAATAAAAAAGCGCTCACTTTCCCGGGATTGCCGTTTTGCAGCAGGTAAAACCAAATCGCAAACTGGATGATCGATGCCGGAATCGCCAGCCAGAAAATAATGAACAACGACTCGGGATTGAGTGCCAGTCGTTGGGTTTCCAACAAGCTGCTTGCCATCAGCAAGATCAAGCCGCCAAACAGCATTTGATACGCCGTCAGCACCCACGTATCGAGCCGGATGCCCCAATACTTGATCAATAATGTGCCGATTGCCCAGGACACAGCGCTCCCGAAGCCGAACAAGGTGCCGACTTCCAAGTTCACTTGGCTTCCCATCGTGATGAAGACGCCGAAAAACCCAAGCAGCACCCCTCCCCATTGAACGATGCGGTAGCGGATGCCGAGTGCAACGGTGCCAAAAATCACCACCAATAAAGGATTGGTGAACGTCAAAATGGCGGATTCCCCAGCCGTGATCGTCCGCAAACTCAGGAAAATGCAGCCCATGACGCCCGCGGTCTGGAAAAAGCCGATAACCAGAATATGCAGCCACTCGGAACGCTGTCTCGGGTGCTTGCGCCGGAACAGCTTGACAAAGACGGCCATTAAAATGCCCGCAATCGTAAAACGGATCCCGACCAACAGCAACGGCGAGACGTGGTCGAGGCCGATTTTGCCGACCGCAAACGAAGACCCCATCAAACTGGTCGTGATGATGACGAGAAACGCGAAAAGGAATTTGTTGTTCACAGGACACCCGCTCCTAGCTGCATGAAAAAACTCATCCAGAAATAGTCGAAACTTTTGATCTATTCCCCTATCGTACCGCATTTTTGCTCCAGTTGTCTCCCTATCTTTAAAACCGGACATTATTGATTCCAGACAAAAGCCCATTCCATAGCAAAAAAACCGGAAACGCCATCTCGTGTGCGATTCCGGGTGGGCATTAAATTAACGGATCAAATTATGCTTCCGTCACGAGGAAATTCCAGCGATGCCCGTCCACATCCGAAAACCCCGCTCCGTACAAGCCGTTTCGCTCACCCGGCGGCGCAAAGACGATGCCGCCTGCCTGTTCGATGCGGAATACGAGATTGTCGACTTCTTCACGGGATTTGGCCGACAGCGAAAACAACACTTCACTGCCGATCGATGTGTCCGCGATGTCTTGCTCGGTAAAGGCTTTAAAGGTTTCTTGCGGGAACAGCATCACATACAGGTGCTGCCGTTCCACATAGAATGCCGCTTGCTGGTCGTTGCTCGAATCCGCTTTGAACGTCAAAAATCCGGCTTGTTCATAAAACGCCGTTGCCGCCTGCAAATCCTTTACCGGCAAATTGATCCACAAGCTGTGGTCCATGGTTTTTCACCTCGTTTCCCTTCCTAAACCAGTCGCTGCCCTGCCCGGAGATCGTGTTAACTATCTAATTCCCCCGCTGCGTCATGGCAAACCCATCGGCGCGTATGTCCATCACAAGCCGCTCCGTTGACTTCTCGCAAACGCTCCTTTAATATAATGTTTTATTCCCTACTATATCACTCAGAAAAGGATGGTTTATATGACAACTTCGACTCGTGTCCAACCGGTCGACGAGGCAAAAGACCCCGTTTATCGCGATTCGATTGCACTGGACGCACCGCAAAAAGCATTGATTGGCGGCGGACTTACCGTCAGCGCATTGTTGACGGTCTACTTGCTCGCCACACAGCACATTTCACAAACCATCTTGCTCGGGCTTGGGCTATTGCTCGGTTATACCTTATTCCATGCCCGGTTCGGCTTCACGTCCGCTTTTCGGCGCTTCATGTCGGTCGGCAATGGCCAAGCGATGCGCTCGCACATGCTTATGCTGGCAGTTGCCGTGACGCTCTTCGCGCCGATTCTGGCGTACGGCTATTCGTTCTTTGGCACCGGTGTGTCAGGGTACGTCTCCCCGGTCGGCGTGAGCTTAGTCGTCGGTGCGTTTATTTTCGGCATCGGCATGCAGCTCGGCGGCGGCTGTGCTTCCGGCACGCTCTATGCGATCGGCGGCGGGCGTTCGGTCATGTTCGTCACGCTGTTGTTCTTTATTATCGGAACGACGATCGGCGCCTATCACTTGCCGTTTTGGACAGAAGACATGCCGGCTTTTGAACCGGTGTCACTCGCGACGTCCACTGGTCTTGGCTACGGCGGCGCATGGCTCGTGTCGATTGCGTTGTTCGGGCTCATCGCCTGGATCACGTTGATCATCGAGAAAAAGAAACGCGCCCCGAAAATGGCGCCGCTTCCGACAACGACTGGTTGGAAACGCATTTTCCGCGGTTCGTGGCCGTTGTTCGCCGCAGCGATCGCGCTTGCGGTATTGAACGCACTGACCTTGATGACGCGCGGCACGCCGTGGGGCATCACGTCCGCATTCGCATTATGGGGATCAAAAATTGCCGGATTCTTCGGCGTGGACGTCGCAAGCTGGGGCTACTGGCAAGGCGCAAATGCCGCGATGCTCGAATCGTCCACTTTCGCCGATTCCACCACGGTGTTGAACTTCGGGGTCATTCTCGGTGCATTTCTCGCATCCGCAGCTGGCGGCTTGTTCAAGTTCACCAAAATCACCATGGGCAATTTCTGGGCATCCGTTGTCGGCGGCTTGTTGATGGGCTACGGGGCGCGGCTCGCGTTCGGCTGCAACATCGGCGCGTATTTCGGCGGCATCGCTTCATTTAGCCTGCACGGCTATATTTGGGGCATTCTCGCACTCGCCGGTACGTTTTTCGCACTTTACTTGCGGCCCTTGTTCGGCCTGTCTGTCCCGAAATCCAACGATTCGGTGTGCTAGAGGTTTTAATCGCTTAACGATAAAAAAGGAGGCTCCCTGTCACAGGGAGCCTCCTTTTACATTTACATGACGACCGATAATGAGTCCCGCAAATTCGCTGTTCATTATCGGTCAGCTAGCCGCCCAAGTGCCCGATTAGCTGAATCCGCAAGGGCCCTGATTCCCGCTCACTGGTTGACTGGCGCACGGTTTTTCAGTTCCCTGCGTAAAATCTTGCCGCTGATTTTTGTTTTCGGCAATTCCTCGATCACTTCGATCTCGCGCGGTGCGGCATGGGCGGACAGTTTCGAACGCACAAACAAGCGAATGTCTTCGATTACTTCATCGCTGACCGTATAGCCGCTGTTGAGCACGATAAATGCTTTGACGATTTCTCCCCGCAGCGCATCGGGCTTGCCGATCACGCCCGCTTCTGCGACCGCTTCGTGTTCGAGCAATTTGCTCTCCACTTCAAACGGTCCGATGCGCTCACCTGAGGAATTGATCATGTCGTCACTGCGCCCTTGGAAAAAGATGTAGCCGTCTTCGTCTTGGATCGCCAAATCGCCGGATAAGTACCAGCCGTCAAATTGGAAATACGACCGGTATTTGGCCTCGTTTTGCCACACTTCCCGCATGATGCCCGGCCACGGGGTGCGGATTGCCAAATGGCCGATCTCCCCGTTTGGCAGCGCCTCGCCTTGGTCGTTCAGGATGCTGACTGATATGCCGGGGAACGGGCGCCCCATGGAACCTGGCTTGATGACTGCAGCCGGCAAATTGACGATCAGCTGGGCGCCGGTTTCGGTCATCCACCACGTATCGTGGATGCGCAGGCCCAATTGCTCGCTTCCCCAATAGATCACTTCGGGGTTCAACGGTTCACCGACGCTCAGGATGTGGCGCAGCGAACGGAGGTCGTAGCGCGCCAAGACCTCAGCCCCCGCTGATTTCAGCATGCGGAACGCGGTCGGCGCACTGTACCAAACCGTGACCTTTGCCCGCTCGATGGTGGCGTACCAGGAATCGGCATCAAAACGCCCGCCGTTGACGACGATGGTGGCGCGGTTCAGCCACGGGGCGAAGATCGCATAGACGGTGCCCGTTACCCAGCCCGGATGCGCCGTGCACCAATAGACATCGTCTTCTTTCAAATCGAGCACCCAGTGGCCGGTCTGGTATTGATGGATCATCGCGCGGTGTGCATGGATGATGCCTTTCGGTTTGCCGGTCGAGCCGCTCGTGTAATGGATGTTGAGCGGGTGTTCCAAGTCGACCCATTCAGTTGAAAAACCGCTGTCAGTGGTTTGTTCTGACAGCTCCGTCAAGGAAATTTCCCCTGCTCGGCAGCGATCGGATCCGGCGGTGATGAAAATCTTTTCCAGAGACGGCAACTCATCCCGTGGAATGCGCACGGCAAGCGCCGGGTCGGTGATGATAAAGCGCCCACTGCAGTCTTGTACGCGGTCGCGCACCGCTTCTTCCATGAACGCCTCGAACAACGGGCCGGCGATGGCGCCGAGTTTTATCACTGCGAGCATACTGATATAGCAATCGGCATTTTTCGGCAGGAAAATAAAGACGATGTCGCCCCGGCGGACGCCTTCACTTCGAAGGGCTGCCGCGACGTGGTCGGTTTGTCTTTTCACTTCGTCGAACGTCCAGTGCTCCTCGTGTTCACCATTGATGTAATGAAGGGCCGTTTTGCTGCCGTAGCCGTCCTCGACGTGCCGGTCGATGCATTCATGGGCCATGTTGACTTTTCCTGTCTCGCTCCAGGTAAATTGCCGTTCCACTTGCTGCCAGGAAAAAGATCGCCGCCCTTGGTCATAGTCCGGCAAGTTCGGCTCGTTCCCTGGTTGAAAACGTGGTGCCAATGGTTGATTGCTCATCTGTTGTGCCTCCTTTTGTCTATAGAAAAAACCCCGCTCATCGAAAGAAGAGGGGATTCGGTCCTCAACTTATCTTTCAGCCTCGCGGACTGCAGGAAGGAGCACCTGTGCAAGCATTGCTTGCCGGTTGCTGGGTTTCATCGGGCCTGATCCCTCCACCACTCGTGATAAGAAGTGTTGCTATGTAATTGAAAAACGAATGTCCAAAACAAAAACAGACCTCCACGAGAGAAGGTCTGTTGTGCCTTCTCTTATCTGCCAGACGCATTCGCCTGTTGGAAGGAGCACCTGTGCAAGTAAGACTTGCCGGTTGCCGGGCTTCACAGGGCCAATTCCCTCCGCCGCTCTCGATAAGATGATGGTTGTCTATGAAATTCGCTATGTCGACAATGGTACGGGAGCACTTCCGGGATGTCAACAACTTCTTCCAAATAACTTGAAATATTCCTTGTTTTCCGACTTTTTAAATAGGCATTCCCTTTTAGGTTCGTGGCACCAGCCGCCGCTTGAAAAAAGGATTTTCTCAATTGTTGCGGAATGGCCCATCTCATTAAAACCATTACCGGGAATATACTGACCTTTTTCTTGATTATTGCTATACTCAAGAGACTTTAATGAAAAGTGCAGGTGTTCATGATTCAACCGTATTTGATCCAAACCATTGATTCGCTCGACCCAAGAGTTTCTCATGCCTCCCCCGTGCCGCTCCATCGCCATCAGCAGACCGCAGAGCTGGTGTGGATGGAAAGCGGCACGGGGGAAGTCGCGCTCGCCGATCAGCGGCTGGCGCTGTCACCTGGCGATCTGCTGTTGATCCCGACAGGCTGTTGGCATCGTTTCGACCGTGCCGATGGGCGCATCAGAACACTGATTGGCCCCCCCGCCTCTAACATGTCTTCGGTTCGATTCATGAAGGCGGAAAGCCCGCAGTTTATCGCTTCACTGTTTGCGGAACTCGAGCGTGAAATTCAATCGGCTGCGTCCTCTGGCAGCAAATGCCAAAAAATAGTGGAACTGTTGTGGATGGAATGCGGCATCACGCAACTTTCGGCATCTGCCCTGCCCACGGATTCTTTCCGATTGCTTCACCTCTTGCATGAATTGGAGGAAGACTGCCACTTGCCGTTTTCCCTATCCGCTACCGCCGCCCGGTTCGGCCTTAGCAAATTCCACTTCAGCCGCCTGTTTAAAGAACGCTGCACACAAACACCGCTTCAGTTCGTCATCGGCTGCCGCCTGGACTGCGCGCAGCAGTTATTGCGTGCGACTGGAGAGGAAGTGGCAGCCATCGCCGCCCGGTGCGGCTACAAGAGCGCTACGCAGTTTCACGCGGCGTTCACACGCCATAGCGGCATGACCCCGCGGTGTTACCGCCTGCATCAAACGGACGGCGTGTAATGCCATTCAAAGGAGACCACTCATGACGATCGAATTCATCTACCGCTCATTGGAATTTTCAGCGCTCCTGCTACTTAATATTGCCATCGGCGCGTTCGGTTTCATTCCGAGCCTCCTCATCACCCCGGTCAACCTGGATCGTTTTGGACTGGCCGGCGGCAGCGTATTGTCCGTCAGCGGAGAAATCATCGGGGCGCTCTTCGGCTTTTGGCTCTACCGTTA
The DNA here is from genome assembly GCF_041320495.1 of Planococcus sp. SSTMD024. Taxonomy (NCBI): domain Bacteria; kingdom Bacillati; phylum Bacillota; class Bacilli; order Caryophanales; family Caryophanaceae; genus Planococcus; species Planococcus sp. SSTMD024. Next base: position 8,876 of record NZ_JBGGNS010000019.1, read on the forward strand.
CGGCGCCAAGCACATGCCGCCCGCTTGGCAGCAACTGCGGTGGTTTCGGTTTTTCCTGCGCCAACAGAATGCCGCTGTATTTTGGGCGGTCATCGCGTTTCGCTTGCTGCCATTTGCCCCGTCCGGCGCCGTCACGGCGGGAGCCGCGCTGACCCGGATTTCGACGCCCGCTTTTTTTGCGGCGAGTTCGATTGGCAAGCTGCCGGCAGTGGCCGTTGAAATTGCCGTCGCGTTCGGGCTGACTTTGTGGCTGCCCCGCTCCGTGCTGTATGCCGTGATCATGGCTTTACTGGTGATGGTCGTTACGGCCGCCATCCTCCGAAAGCGCAGCACGCCGAAAACCGATGCGCACTAAAAAAGCGAGAGAATCCCTTGTGAGGATCTCTCGCTTTTTGCTGTTCGTTAATTGACTTTCTTGCCGCCGCCCCAATACATTTCACGCAATTGGAACTTCTGCAGCTTGCCCGTCGCCGTCTTCGGCAAAGCTTCCACGAAGTCGACCGATTTCGGCACTTTAAAGCGCGACATGTGCTCCCGCGTATAGTCGAGGATTTCCTGTTCGGTCACTTCCGCGCCGTTGTGCAAGACAATGATTGCTTTTGGCACTTCGCCCCATTTCTCGTCCGGCACGGCAATGACCGCGACTTCCGCGATTGCCGGATGCTTATACAGCACGCCTTCGATTTCGGTGGACGAAATGTTTTCACCGCCCGAGATGATCATGTCCTTGATGCGGTCCTGGATTTCGATAAAGCCGTCCGGATGCGTCACGGCGAGGTCACCCGTATAGAACCAGCCATCGCGGATCGCTTCGGCGGTTTTTTCCGGATCTTTGTAATAGCCTGCCATGACGACGTTGCCCCGCGTCACAATTTCCCCGAGTTCCTTGCCGTTCCAGGCGACTTCTTTTCCGTCTTCCTGGCTGACGACTTTTGTTTCGCCGTTAAAGGCCAGTTCAATGCCTTGGCGCGCCTTGATGCTCGCCTGCTGCTCCGCATCCAGCTCATCGAATTCGTTTTTCCATTCGCAATACAAAATGAACGGCGAAGTCTCGGTCAGCCCATAGACGTGCATCATGTTGAGGCCGAGCGTCTGCTGGGCTTTGGCGATAAGTGCCGCAGCGGGCGGCGCGCCGGCCGTGCCCATGCGAATTTTGGTCTTCAATTCAATGTCTTTCGCTTTCGGTTCATTGACCAGCATGTTGACGACCGTCGGCGCGCCGCACAACGAGGTGATGCCGTGGCTTTCGAACAAATCGAGGATGAGCGGCGGGTCAACTTTTCTTAAGCACACATGCGTGGCACCTGCTGCTGTGATCGCCCACACACCGCCCCAGCCGTTTGTGTGGAACATCGGCAAGGTATGCAAATAGACATCGTCGAATTTAATCTCCAAATGATGCAGGAAGTTTGCACCGTTCAAATAATTCGTCCGGTGTGTCTGCATGACGCCTTTCGGGTTCGACGTCGTGCCGCTTGTGTAATTCAGCGACAGCATCTGGTTTTCATCGAGTTCCACAACAGGCAATTGCTCTTCGTCTGTGACGGCTCCGATAAATTCCTCGTAGCCGATGCCCGGAAGGTTCGTCTCATGCCCTTCAGCCGGTGCGATGATGTATTTGTCGATCGGCAAGTCGCCTTGGATCTCTTCGATGATCTTGGCGTATTCCGCATCGACAATCAGCATCTTCGCGTCACTGTGTTTGATGATATAACCCAAGTCTTTCGCGGACAGCCGGTAATTTAGCGGCACGATAACCGCACCGAGCGGCGGAATACCGTAGAACGCCTCGAGCATGTAATGGGTATTCGGCAGCATCACGGCGACATGGTCTTGTTCCTGGATGCCTGCATTATGTAAGGCAATTCCCAACTGGTCGGAGCGGCGGGCAAACTCCTTATACGTGAAGCGCTTGTCTCCGTCGATGACGGCTACCTTGTCCGGGTAATACTTGACTGCGCGTCGTTTCCAGTCCAGCGGTGTCAATGGTACGATCATTTCCAAAACCCCTCTCGTGTCTCTTGTATCCAACTGTTATATATCAAGTATAGAAAGGCGCACACGGGCTGTCAACGGAAGTTTCGGAATTGGCGGAAAAATGAAACAATACATTTTTTGTGTTATAGCACAATTCCATCCACCGTCAAGAAATGGCTGTTCCACCAGCGGCTACCGAATTCAAGGCAAGCGGCAGGCATTCAGCACTGCGTCTTGTGTTTCGTTGGGGCGTAGTCTTGTGCCAGCAGCGCCAAGTAATCGATATCTTCGTAGGCGCCGTCCATGAAAAACTCTTGTTTAAAACGCCCTTCAAAGGCCATGCCCGCTTTTTCAAGCACCCGCCTCGACGCAGGGTTGCGCACGAGACAGCGGCCGAACACGCGGTTCAGGCCGTGTTCGGTGAATGCCTGGTCCAACACTTTTTGGCACGCTTCTGTCGCATAGCCCTGCCCCCACTCGGTGGGGTCGATAAAATAGCCGATTTCCCCTGAACGGTGGGCCTTTGAAATGGAGACCAATCCGCAGTTGCCGATGTAGCGGGCGGGTTGGTCTTTTGTGTAGACCGCGTATTCAAAGGCATGGCCGATGTCAAAGCTTTTTTGGACATAGTTGAGCCACCCGTCGAGTTGCTTTCTCGGATACGGATGCGGAATCATCAGCATCATTTCGGCAATTTCCCGTTTTTTAACCACGGCGTAAACCCTATCCGCCATGTCCGCTTGATAAGGCTTCAACCAGAGCCGTTCGGTTTCCAGTATCATCACGCATGCCTCCTGTTTGGTGATCCAGATTGGCCCTGGTACTGCCAAAAAGAATACAGCTAACGAGTTATTCGGTTAATATTCTGAATAAATTTATAGTGAATAGGCCATAATGCAATAAAAAGGCGTTGAATGATTTATTCATTCAACGCCTTTCGTCTTATTCGGCAGCGGGCACTAAGTAAGCTGCCGTGACGGCGCCGTCTGTTGCTTCGTCAACGATAAACGAACCATTCGAATAGCGGTCGACTGCTTTCAACCGGCCCGGTGCAATCGGAATGCGCAAGCCTTTGGCCGTTTCGAGCAGAATCTCTTCTTTTCCGGTCGTGCCGATGACGGCAACGACGCGGTGGGGATTGGATTTCAATTCCCGCAGCATGATGACGCCGCGTTTGGCGCGGCTGCCGCTTTCAAATTCACTAAGTTTCATTTTCTTTGCGGCCCCGCGCTGCGTCGCGAGCACGAGATCGGGCTGCTGTTTCGCATCAATCATGACCGCAGACACCGCTTCGTCGCCTTCTTTCAAGTTCAAGCCTTTGACGCCAGACGTCCGGAGCCCTGTTACAGGCACTTCTTCGAGTGGGAAACGGACGCCGTACGCCATCTTGGTGGCCAGGAACAGTTCGCTTTCGCTCGTTACGAGCCCTGCAAAGATCATGTCGTCGCCTTTTTTCAAGTTCATCGTCTTGATGGCGCGTGAGTAGCGCTGCACGTGGTAATCTTTCAGCGCCGAACGCTTCACTTGGCCGAATTTGGAGACGGTTAAAATGGTCGCATCTTGTTCGAAGTCTTCGAACGGGAACACCGCGAGCACCGATTCGTTGGAATCCAAGGTGACGATGCTCGATAAATGCTGGCCGAGGTCTTTCCATTTGATATCCGGCAGTTCATTGACGGGCTGGAATACGAAATTTCCGCCGGTCGTGAAGATCAAGACCGTATGCTGTGTATTGAGGTTGCCTTCGAACAATAGGTGGTCGCTGTCTTTCATGGCGAAATCCTTGCCGTTCGAAGCCGCATGGGAGCGGGTGCTCGTCCGTTTGACATAGCCTTCTTTCGTCACGGTGACAATGACTTCTTCGCTTGGAATCATGATTTCGCGCGTAATGGTCAACTCTTCGATCTTTTCTTCGATTTCGGAGCGGCGCGGCTCGGCGAATTTCTTACGGATCGCCTGGAGTTCCTTTTTGATGACGTTTTTCAATTTCGTCGCGCTCGTCAAGATGCCCGTCAGCTCGGCAATCAATTTGCGCAAGCTTTCCTCTTCTTTTTTGAGTTCGGTGATGTCGGTATTCGTCAATCGGTACAGCTGCAAGGACACAATCGCTTCTGCCTGCGCTTCTGAAAACTCGAATTTCGCGATTAAGTTGTTTTTCGCGTCGCGTTTGTCTTTGGACGCACGGATGGTCTTGATCACTTTATCGAGAATCGACAAGGCTTTGATCAAGCCTTCGACGATGTGCATGCGGTCGCTCGCTTTTTGCAAGTCGAATTCCGAACGTTTCGTCACGACTTCTTTTTGGTGTTCGATATAGGCATCGAGCATCGTCGGCAAGGTCATCATCGTCGGGCGGCGGTGATGGATCGCCACCATGTTGAAGTTGTAGCTGATCTGCAGATCGGTGTTTTTGTACAAATAGTTCAAGATGCCGGCCGCCTGCACTTCTTTTTTCAATTCGATGACGATGCGAAGGCCCGTGCGGTCGGATTCATCGCGCACTTCGGAAATGCCGTCGAGTTTGCGGTCAAAGCGGTGGTCATCGATTTTCTTGATGAGGCTCGCTTTGTTCACCTCGAACGGGACTTCCGTAATGACGATCTGTTCTTTGCCGCCTTTTAACGGTTCAACCGCCGCTTTGGAACGGACGACGATTTTTCCGCGCCCCGTTTCATAGGCTTTTTTGATGCCGTCGACGCCTTGGATGATGCCGCCGGTCGGAAAGTCCGGGCCTTTGATGACGGTCATCAATTCATCGATCGACGCATCCGGCTTGTCGATGCGCATGAGGACCGCATCGAGTGCTTCATGCAGCGCATGTGGCGGAATGTCGGTGGCATAGCCCGCCGAGATCCCGGTCGAGCCGTTGACGAGCAAATTCGGGAAACGCGCCGGCAGGACGGTCGGTTCGACGTCCACGTCGTCGAAATTCGGGATGAATTCGACGGTGCGTTTTTCGATGTCGCGCAACAATTCGCCGGAAATCGCGGAAAGCCGGGCTTCCGTATAACGCATCGCGGCCGGGGAATCCCCGTCCATCGAGCCGTTGTTGCCGTGCATCTCCACCAGCATGTGGCGGATTTTCCAGTCCTGGCTGAGCCGCACCATCGCTTCGTAAACGGAGCTATCGCCGTGCGGGTGGTAATTGCCGATGACGTTCCCGACCGTTTTGGCGGATTTCCGGAACGCTTTGTCGTTGGTGTTGCCTTCGTGGTGCATCGCATACAGGATGCGGCGCTGTACGGGTTTCAGCCCGTCGCGGGCATCCGGCAGCGCGCGGTCCTGGATGATGTATTTGCTGTAGCGGCCAAACCGATCGCCGATGACTTCTTCTAAGGGCAGATCTTGGAAACGTTCGGTTTGTGTCATACGAGTTCCTCCTCAGCGTGAATCAAATCATTTTCTAAGATGTTGCTGTCGTCTTCCAAGCCGAAGTCGACGTTGTGTTCGATCCATTTGCGGCGCGGTTCGACTTTATCGCCCATAAGCGTTGTGATGCGGCGTTCGGCGCGCGCGCCGTCTTCAATCGTCACGCGGATCAAGGTGCGTGATTCGGGGTTCATTGTCGTCTCCCACAATTGGTCGGCGTTCATTTCCCCAAGGCCTTTGTAGCGCTGGAGCATATAGCCTTTGCCGATTTTCTTGATCGACTCGTCGAGATCCGCTTCGGTCCACGCGTAATCGACAACTTCTTTTTTGCCTGCGCCTTTGGACACTTTGTAGAGCGGCGGCAAGGCGATGAACACTTTGCCCGCTTCAATGAGCGGCTTCATGTAGCGGTAGAAGAACGTCAACAGCAGCACTTGGATATGCGCGCCGTCGGTATCCGCATCGGTCATGATGATGACTTTGTTGTAGGCGATGTCGTCTACCGAGAAGTCGGACGACACGCCGCCGCCGATCGCGTGGATGATGGTGGCGATTTCTTCGTTTTTCATGATTTCTTCCAATTTCGCTTTTTCGGTGTTGACGACTTTCCCGCGCAGCGGCAAGATCGCCTGGAACGTCCGGTCGCGGCCTTGTTTGGCCGAACCGCCCGCCGAGTCGCCCTCGACCAGGTACAATTCGTTCTTTTTGGCGTTGCGCGACTGCGCCGGCGTCAATTTGCCCGACAATAAAGCATCGGATTTCTTGCGTTTTTTGCCGTTTCGGGCGTCTTCGCGCGCTTTTCGTGCGGCGAGACGCGCCTGAGACGCGCGTATGGCTTTGCGGACGAGTGACGCACTGTGTTCTGCGTTCTCCTCGAGGAAGTACATCAATTGCTGGGAGATGACCGCATCGACGGCACTGCGGGCTTCGCTTGTGCCGAGTTTGCTCTTCGTCTGCCCTTCAAATTGCAGCAAAGCTTCCGGGATGCGCACGGAGACGATCGCCGCCAAGCCTTCGCGGATGTCGGAGCCTTCGAGGTTTTTGTCTTTGTCTTTCAACAAATTGATTTTGCGTGCGTAATCGTTGAAGACACGGGTCATGGCCGCTTTGGCACCGGTTTCGTGCGTGCCGCCGTCGCGCGTTCTGACGTTGTTGACGAACGACAAAATCGTTTCGGAATAGCCGTCGTTGAACTGGAACGCGAATTCGACTTCGAGGCTATCGCTTTGCCCTTCCATGTACGCCACTTTATGGAGCACGTCTTTTTCCTCGTTCAAGTATTCGACGAAGGCTTTGATGCCGGTTTCATAAAAGAAACTCTCACCGGTTTGGCTGCGTTCATCGATCAACTCGATGTTCATGCCTTTCATGAGGAACGCCGATTCGCGCAAGCGTTCGCTCAATGTGTCGTAATTGTATTTGGAGACGCTGAAAATGCTTTCATCGGGCAAAAAATGAATTAAGGTGCCCGATTCCTTCGTCTTGCCGATCTCTTCCAAGGTCGTCACGGGTTTGCCGCCGTTTTCAAAACGCTGGCGGTATTTGCGCCCGTCGCGGTGGATCGTCACTTCCAAAAAACTCGACAAGGCATTGACGACGGAAGCGCCGACGCCGTGAAGCCCGCCGCTCGTCTTGTAGCCGCCTTGGCCGAATTTCCCGCCGGCATGGAGCACCGTCAAAATGACTTCTGGTGTCGGCTTGCCGCTTCTGTGCATTCCCGTTGGCATGCCGCGGCCATAGTCGCGCACGCTGATGCTGTTGTCTTCGTGAATGGTCACCGTGATGCGGTCGCCGAAGCCGGCAAGCGCTTCATCGACGGAATTGTCGACGATTTCATAGACCAAGTGGTGAAGCCCGCGGGCATCGGTCGAACCGATGTACATCCCGGGGCGTTTGCGTACCGCATCCAGTCCTTCTAGAACTTGGATCGCTTCTTCGTTGTATGCATTGCTGTTCGTTTTAGCCATTTATTTCCCTCCAACAAACATTTGTTCGTATACTCTCTTCTTTTAATCGTATGCCATTCCAGGCGTTCCTGTCAATGTTCATAGAAAAAGAGCGCTAGGCGCCCTTCGTGAAAACTGCTATTTCAGGATGGAATGTTCGACTTTAATGCAGCGGTCCATGATGACCGTGTAGCCGGCTGCGTCGAGGCGATTGAAGACCTCTTCATCGACGACGTTCAACTGCGTCCAGAACACCGGGGCTTCGATCTTGAGAAACTCTTCCGCAATGCCCGGCAAAAATTCGCTGCGGCGGAAGACATTGACGATGTCGACCGGCTCCGGAATGTCCGTAAGCGCCGCGTAGCTTTTCTCCCCGAGCACTTCGTCCGCCAGCGGGTTGACCGGAATGATGCGGTAGCCGGCATCTTGCATCGCTTTGGACACCATGTAAGAGGTTCTCATCGGATTCGGGCTTAAGCCGACCACGGCGATGGTCTTGGCACTGTCGAGCACTTCTTTGATTTCTTTGCGGTCTGGATTCTTCAACAAAATCACCTGTCCTTTTAGTCTATCATACATGAAAGTGGGTCGTTTGTTGAATAATCCGCCATCTATTGTTTCTGTCTCTGCGGTCATGGTAAACTGTAGAAAAGAAAACAGTGTACGTCAAAGGAGTCAATCATGGACATTTTGCTTCCGGTAATTATCGCTTATTTACTCGGATCCATCCCTTCAGCATTATGGATCGGAAAACTTTTCTACAACACCGACATCCGGACGAAAGGCAGCGGCAATTTAGGGGCGACCAACACATTCCGCGTGCTCGGCCCGAAAGCCGGCTTCATCGTTACCCTGCTGGATATTTTAAAAGGCACGGCGGCGACGCTCTTGCCGCTCGTCATGGTCACCGACGTCCACCCGCTTATCCTGGGTGTTATCGCCGTCATCGGCCATATGTTTCCGGTGTTTGCGCGCTTTAAAGGCGGAAAAGCCGTTGCCACATCCGGCGGCATCCTGCTTGGTTATCAATGGCCCTTGTTTTTACTGGCTGTCGCGGTCTTGTTGATTGCATTGAAGATCACCAAGATGGTATCCTTGTCGTCAATCATCTTGGCTGTCGTCTCGGTCATCTACACGATTATCTACACGATCAATACCGGCGATTACTTGTTTTTTGCCGTGATTTTGACACTCGCCACGTTCATCATTTATCGGCACCGCGCGAACATCGCGCGAATCCGCGCAGGCACCGAACCGAAGATCAAGTGGTAGAACCCGAAAGGACGTGTTTGCATGGAAATCCATTTGAGCAATGATGCGAAAGATTGGTTCCATAACGAAATGGAAGTCGAGGCCGGGGAAGCGGTGCGGTTTTTCGTCCGCTACGGAGGAGACGGGCTGCAGCCTGGCTTCTCGCTAGGCGTCACAAAAGACAGCCCGTACGAAGCAGTGGTCCGCCTCGAAGAAGATGGCGTGCTGTACTTTATAGAAGAAGCCGACCATTGGTATTTCGATGAACACGACCTGCACGTCAGTGTCGATGATACGTTGGGTGAATTGAGTTATTCATACGGACAAAAAGAAGCATGACGCCATGTAGCGTCATGCTTCTTTTTTTATTCATTCACTTTCTCGCTGGAATTGACTAATCTATTCAACTGATCCAAGCGGCCTTCCGCTCGAAGAATTTCCGCTTGCCTGTCGCCGAATAAATCGAAATGCGGGTAGTCATTCCGAAGATCCAGCCATTCACGCCGCAAGCCGTAGCGGCTGCCCCAATCGGCCAGTTTGTCGATGTCACAACAGCCGACTTTTGTCACCGTGGTGCAGCCGGGAAATCGGTGGTCCACCCAGTAATGGGTGAGAAACGAGATGTGGCCGTCTTGCACATCCTGTTTCCAGCGTTCCAATTCAGGTCGTCGGATTCCGAACGCCATCTTCTGCCCCCCTCACCACTTCTTTGTATTTAGCATCCCACTCAGGCGCCACTTTGGCGAGCGGGACCGGACGGAAATTGTCTTTTTTAACGACGACATGTTCAGATGTCGCCTTGGCGGCGAGTGTGCCGTCTTCGTGGAGCACTTCGTAGCCGTACGTAGTCCGCAAGCGGCCGTGAGACGCGACCCAAGTCTTGACGCGTGCTTTTTGCCCATAGCGCAGCGCGGCTTTGTATTGAATCGAGATATCCGTCACCGGAGACAAGAACCCTTGCGATTCCATCCCGGCATACGTAAACCCGAGATCCTCGATCAATTGCGTGCGCCCGAGCTCGAGCCAGATCAAGTAATTGGCGTGATAGACGACGCCCATCTGATCCGTTTCCGCATAGCGGATTTCAATTTCTTTTTCGCTTATGTACATTTTCCTTCACCTCTCCTCTAGTATACAGGACATACCTTGAGATCAAAAAGCACAAGGTCCTGAAGCTGTGTGGGTCATAGCGGGCGAAATTCCTTGCCGCTGCGATTCTGCCCAAAATAAAAAGGCCGCCCGGAGGCAGCCTTTTTTATTTTATGCTTCTAGCAATTTGTTGCGGAGCACCATTTGCAGAATGCCGCCGTGACGGAAGTAGTCGACTTCCACTTCAGAATCGAAGCGTGCGAGGACCTTGAATTCCGTTACTTTGCCATCTTCGGCAGTGGCTGTGACCGTCAGTACGTCGCGCGGTTTCACATCGTCGGACAAGTTGACGCTGATGGTTTCGTGGCCTGTCAGACCAAGGGAATCAGCGCTTTCGCCGTTGACGAATTGAAGCGGCAAGACGCCCATCATCACAAGGTTCGAACGGTGGATACGCTCATAGCTTTCCGCGATGACTGTCTTGACGCCAAGCAGGAATGTTCCTTTAGCAGCCCAGTCACGGGAAGAGCCCATGCCGTAGTCTTTACCGGCTAGAACCACAAGGCCAGTGCCTTGCTGTTGATACTTCATGCATGCATCATAGATCGGCATAACTTCGCCGGTCGGCCAGAATGTCGTGAAGCCGCCAGTCGTTCCTGGTGCGACTTGGTTACGGATGCGGATGTTCGCGAATGTTCCGCGCATCATGACTTCGTGGTTACCGCGACGGGAGCCGTAAGAGTTAAAGTTGCGCGGCTCAACGCCGTTTTCACGCAAGTACAAGCCAGCTGGAGTATCTTTGCCGATTGCGCCTGCCGGTGAAATGTGGTCCGTCGTGATCGAGTCGGCGAATTTCGCCATGACACGAAGGCCGGATAGCGGCTGGATCGGTGCCGGTTCTTTCGACATGCCCGTGAAGAACGGCGGGTTTTGGATATAGGTAGAGTTGTCGTCGAAAGCATACAAGGAATCATCGTTTGTTTCGATTGCGTTCCACTCTGCGTTTTCAGTGAAGACATGCTCGTATTCTTTACGGAACAATTCAGGCGTTACCGTGTTGTGCACGACGTCTTTCACTTCTTCAGTTGAAGGCCAGATGTCTTTGAAGAAGACATCATTGCCGTCTTGGTCTTGCCCGATCGGGTCCACTTCAAAGTCGATGTCCACTGTGCCGGCAAGTGCATAAGCCACAACAAGCATCGGGGATGCCAAGTAGTTAGCTTTTACGAGCGGATGGATGCGTCCTTCAAAGTTCCGGTTACCGGACAATACAGATGAAACGAGCAAGTCGTTTTCCACGATCGCTTCTTCGATTTCAGGAAGGAGCGGGCCGGAGTTACCGATACATGTTGTACAGCCGTAACCGACCAAGTTGAATCCGATTTGGTTCATGTAGTCAAGAAGGCCAGAATCGCTCAAGTAGCCTGTCACGACTTTCGAACCTGGCGCTAGTGACGTTTTCACGTATGGCGGCGGAGTCAAGCCTTTTTCAACCGCTTTTTTCGCAACGAGGCCAGCGCCAAGCATAACGTATGGGTTGGACGTGTTTGTGCAAGATGTGATTGCAGCAATCGCCAAAGCGCCCGTGTTCATTTCAGCAGTTTTGCCGTCGTTGAATTTAACGGTCGCCGTTTTGTTGATTTCGTTTTGGTCCAACGCGAAGCCGTGCGGGCCTTCTGCAGCGGTGATTGCTGTGTTGAATTCTTTTTTCATTTGAGACAATGGAATCAAATCTTGCGGGCGTTTCGGGCCGGACAAGTTCGGTTCGATCGTCGTCAAGTCGATTTCGACAAGGTCCGTGTAGATTGGATCTTCGTTGTCGACTGTGAAGAACATATCGTTCGCTTTCAGGTATTCTTTAGTGACAGCGATTTGCTCTTCCGTACGGGCTGTAAGGCGCATGTAAGTCAATGCTTCTTCATCCACTGGGAAGAATCCGCAAGTTGCGCCGTACTCAGGTGCCATGTTGGCAATGGTCGCACGGTCTGCAAGCGGCAATGTGGTAACGCCAGGGCCGAAGAACTCGACGAATTTGCCGACTACGCCTTTTTTACGCAAAGTTTCAGTGACTTTAAGTGCCAAATCCGTCGCAGTTGCGCCGTTTGGCAGTTCGCCGGTCATTTTTACGCCGATAACTTCAGGAATCGGGAAGTATGAAGGCTGTCCAAGCATGCCTGCTTCCGCTTCGATTCCGCCAACGCCCCATCCAAGAACGCCGATCCCGTTGATCATTGTCGTGTGGGAATCCGTACCGACAAGCGTATCCGGGAAGGCTTCGAATGTGCCGTCTTCGTTTGGAAGAGCGTGAACAACATTCGCCAAGTACTCAAGGTTTACTTGGTGGACAATACCCGTAGCTGGTGGAACCGCACGGTAGTTGTCGTAAGCTTTTTGAGCCCAGTTTAGGAATTGGTAACGCTCGGCATTGCGTTCGAACTCAAATTCCATGTTCGCGCGCAGTGCATCTTCGCTGCCGTAACGGTCAACTTGCACCGAGTGGTCAATGACCAAATCAACCGGGATTTCCGGGTTGATCTTATCCGGGTCGCCGCCCATTTCAGCCATTGCTGAACGAAGCGCCGCCAAGTCGACAACTACCGGTACGCCGGTGAAGTCTTGAAGGATGACACGGGAAGGTTTGAATGGAACTTCCGCTTCTTTGTTCGCGTCTTTGCCCCATTTTGCCAGTTCTTCTACATGTTCGTCTTTGATGACATATCCGTCGTGCTGACGCAATACGGATTCCAATAGTACTTTTACAGAGTACGGAAGGCGAGATACTTTCGCGATCCCCGCTTCTTCGAGTGCAGCGAGACGATAATAATTATACGTCTTGCCGTTGAGCTCGAACGACGTGCGGCTGTTGTGCAAACTGCTCTTTGCCATAATCGTGTTCCTCCTTTAAATCTTCTGAAAAGGCGTGTTAACGCGTCTTTTCTCCTCTTCCATCATACCGAAACAATGTGCATAAGTAAATTACATTAAAATTATACATTCCGATAAGTTTTTCTAATGACTATTTCCTTTTCTCATCGATTTTTCTTAAGGTCTCTTCCAGCTGGGCCAAATGGCGTTTCTCATGATAGCCGATAAATGGGAACCATTGGACAAGCGGCACATCGCCGAACACCGGATGCGGCATGGAGTTGTTCTGGAGCGTCTCTTTGTCTGTTTGTGTGTAGACTTCATACAGGCGATTTCTTGAATCATTCAACTTCTCTTTCATTTCCTCTAAGGCGAAAAATTTTTCTTCAGGCACCGTGTGATTTGGCGCGTCAACTTTCACTTTGCGGCTGACCGATAATTGGATCGGTTTCTTCAAGGCTTTTTTTCGTTCGTTTTTCTTCGCTGTTTTGGCAACGCCTGCTGTAATCGCCTCTTCCATTTTAAGGAGATGATCCAAGATCTGCATGGCAGACCATTCGCCATCCGATGGTTTTTCATTCAGGATGTGGTCATCGAATGGTTCGACTTTCTTCAAGATGGTATGGCGGATTCTCGCATTTTCTTCGTTTTGCAATTGCTGCACCTCATTTCTAATTCCCATTATCTTTCTTTATACCCGCTTTGTCGATTATCACTCGTTTTTTCACCGCCATTTTAAGTTGCTTGTTGGCTGTTTTTGATTTTTATGTAACACCCTTAAGTAGTTTATTACTTATGAATGAATAAAACCTCTTTTTCATTCATTCCCAACCCGAACAAGGGAAAATACGTTCTATTCCGCCTAAAAACTGGTATAATGAATAAAACCTAGTTAAAGAGGTGAATGTCCATGCCATACGGTTATGAAAAATACAGATTGGATAATGGCATCAGCCCGAACACGGTGGTCCATGAAGTCCAATTGATCCGTGCACTTTTTGCGTTTTTGCGGAAAACCTATAAAAAATCGGTGGAACCCCATGAAATCCGCCCTTCTGATATTCAGCAATTCCTGTTGGAACAAAAAGAAGCCGGCATCAAAGACAGCACCTTGAATCGTAAATTGATCTACATCCGCCGCTGGTTCGATTATATGTGGCAGATCGGCAAGATTCCGAATGATTTCATGCCGAAATTCAAATTGAATCATAAGCTTGATTTAAAGCCCCACGACATCGAAGTCGATTACGGGCATCTTCTGGAAAAGAAACCGGACGTGTTAACGTCCGATAAACTGCCGCTCAATGCCAAGCTGCTCTTCGTCTTTTATTTAAGAGGCTTGCGCCTTCGCGATATGGTCACGATCGACATTGATAATTTCCTGAATGACGCAGATGGCCTCCATTTGGACGTCGAAAAAAAAGACGGTTATCATTGCACACTGCACTTTGACAAACACGAAGAAGCCGTGATGGAACAAGGGATCGAACGGGCCAAAACGCGCGGCACGTCTTTTCTGCTATCGTCGAAAGTGAAAGACCAATTCACCCATTTTCAGATGGGCTCCCTATCGGATTATACGGAAGCCCTTGCTGAATTTGTCGGCGCCCCGATGCGTTCGGGTGATATCCGCTTTGCCTATGTCCATCATTTGTATGCGGTCGAACACAAGAATCTGGAGGAGATCCAGGAAATCCTTGGCGTCTCGCTCGAATCCGCTTCCCGCATGCTCAAGGATTCGCTCGTGCGCATGAAGCGCCAAGCCCATCCGCCCAGCTAAAAACACACCCGCTCCAACCGGAACGGGTGTGTTTTTTCGCTTCATGATTAATTTTTAAGGGATACTTTTTCCTTTCCATTCTTTTCAGGCCAGAAACCCGAAATCGAACGCAAAGCTGAAAATGATCAATGTGTGGATGACCGTAAACCATAGTCCCTGCTTGTTGAGTTTTTCCAAGTTTTCATATTCCATGGCTCACACCCCTTTTCTGTTTTGTCTATTATAATTACTTTTCAGAATATTAGCAATACATTTAATTGCGCTTGCCCTACTTCTTTTCCAACTGTTAACAGCGCATAAGGAAACGGGTATACTAGAAAAAACAGGAGGCGATCGAAATGAAAAAAGCATTGCTGGTAGTGGACTATACGGTGGATTTTGTCGCGCAAGACGGCGCGTTGACATGCGGGGCACCTGGACAGGAAATCGAGGAGGCACTATGCTTCATCACAGAGCAATTTCTCGAAAACGGCGATTTTGTGGTCCTGCCTGTTGACTTGCACGAGGAAAATGATCCCTATCACCCCGAAACCAAGCTCTTTCCGCCCCATAACATCAAAGGGACGGATGGCCACAAATTATACGGCCGTCTCCAGGAGGTATACGAACGTCATCAAGAGGACATCGTCTGGATGGACAAAACCCGCTACAGTGCATTCGCCGGGACGCGTCTTGAATTGATGCTGCGGGAGCGCAATATTGAAGAACTTCATATCATCGGCGTCTGCACGGATATCTGCGTGTTGCACACGGCGATTGACGCCTATAACAAAGGTTTTCAGATTGTGATCCACGAACAGGCTGTCGCAAGTTTCGATGATACGGGACACCGCTACGCCCTGCGGCACTTTGAAACCATCCTAGGCGCCCAAATACGATAATTTTACTGTTCCATGTTTTAAAAGTCCTGAATGTGGTTATACAGAGAGTGTAGCACTTATACAATAAAACATTTTGAAGGAGCTGGAAAAAACATGGGATTCATTTTATATCTAATCATGGGCGGTATTATCGGTTGGCTAGCCGGCCTAATCCTCGGGAAAGACATTCCGGGCGGCATCATTGGTAACATCATTGCAGGTATCATCGGTGCATGGCTTGGCGGCTTGCTCCTAGGCGACATGGGGCCAGTTATTTGGGACGTAGCGATCATCCCGGCATTGATCGGCGCATTGATCTTCGTCTTCGTCCTCAGCTTGATCCTTGGATCAATGAACAAAGGACGCAAACGCGCATAATAAAAAAAGAGTGGACTTCGGTCCACTCTTTTTTTTTATGAATTATTATATTGTTCTTCAAAGTGGCCATAGTAATGAAGGATGTCTTCCACGTATTCATCGCTGTGGTTGTAGCGGTAAATCGCGCGCTCCAAGTCCCCTTCTGCCGCACCGTTTTGCGCCAGATAATTAGCGGCGCTGTGGAGTGCATCTTCCAGGTCGTAAGGGTCAGCTAAGCCGTCGCCATTGGCATCCACGCCGTAGCCGCCGTATTTCGCAATGACTTCTGGGTTGGTCTTATCCGCTTGCGGAATTTCTCCTTGCCCTTGCCCCGAACAGGTCGGGTGGCTCCAGCCGACAAATGTGCAAGGCATGAACTGCATATGCCCTTCTGCCCCAACCGGCGACAACAACGGATCCATCGTCGAAAATTTCGTTTCGATGCGGTGATGGGCTGCAAGTAAGGTCCACGGGATCTCGTAGCGATCGGCCGCTTCCTGGTAAAGTGCGATATTTTCTTCCGGAAACGGTACTTCAAATACGCGGTCCTGCCCTTTTTTCACCGTTTCCTTGACGGTGTCGCCGTAATAGGAATACGCGATCACCGCAACAAGCGTGAACGCCACGATCACTGCTGGAACAAAGGCCAATAACATGAGGAATCTCATAACAAGCGAGGATTTTTTTCGTTTTTTCTGTTTCATATGTTCACACCTATAGTTTCATTTGCCTCAGTTTACCACAGCCGCCCTGCCTTTGCCTGTTTGCCACGAGCATACGGCACAGCTGAAGCAGGAGAATAATGGTTCGAACAGAATATGTATAATGGGAAGTGGAAGGAGGAACAGCCTATGTGGGAAGACTTTAAGAAATTTGCTCTAAAAGGCAATGTGCTGGATTTGGCGATTGCGGTAGTTATTGGCGCGGCATTCGGAAAAATCGTCACATCGCTTGTCGAAGACATCATCATGCCTGGGGTGGGAATATTACTCGGCGGATTCAGCGTGGAGGATTTGACTTATACATTTAATGGGGCCGAACTCCGCTATGGCGCATTCGCACAATCCGTCATCGATTTTTTCATCATTGCGTTCTCTATTTTTATGGTGATTCGTTTATTTACGCGCCTAAAGCGCCAAAAAGATGTACCCGCGGAAGAAGAACCGGAAGTGCTCGACAAGAAAGAAGAGCTGTTGATCGAAATCCGCGATCTTTTGTCAAAAGAAAAAACCGGCCAATGACCGGTTCCCCTAGCTGCCGTTTGGATTCGGCAGCTTTTTCTTTATTTTACTGTGCCAATTCCTGCATGTCTTCAACGATTTCCGCTGTCGGTACCTGTTCAAAGCCGTCGTAATTGCCGACGACTTCGCCTTGCTGATCAACCAGGTAGAAAGAGGTGCCGTGGATGACCTGGTCGCTGTTCGGGTCGTTCTTGACCAGGGATTTGAAATTCTCCGTCGCAAATTCCGCAATTTCATCCTGCGAATAGCCCGTCAGCAAATGCCATTTGCTCTCATCGGGAATCGGGTAATGCGACAAGTATTCCCGCATTTTCTCCGGCGTGTCTTCTTGCGGGTCGACGCTGAATGCGATAATTTTATAGTCGCTCAAGCCCTTTGCTTCCATTTCCTTCTGCAAATCAGCCATATTGAAAGTCATTGGCGGGCATACCGTCTTACAATTCGTGAAGACAAATGTTGCCAGCCAAGGCGTCCCTTCCAATTGCTGCTTGCTTACTTGTTCGCCGCGGTGGTCGGTATAATTGAAATCTTCGACCGCCCCTGCGCCGCATGCTGCGAGAAACAGCATCAGTGCCGTCAGCAGCACCGCCCATTTCCACTTCATATGATTGCCCCCACTCTCGTAACTGCCTATATCATAGCCGAACAAGGGCTTAAAAACAATCCGGGTTCCCGCTCCAGAAATCACAACTTTGTGAATTACGGCGTCTTCATCGTAATGAGCGCGTCGTGGATCGCCACAAGCTTGCCTTCTACACGGTGCATCAGGTAAAACGAAACGAATATCGGAAATCCGAGTTCCTGTATCCATTGCATCCACTCCTGCATCGAAGCGCCTCCTTTCTTTTTAAAAAAAGCCTTCCCGCATTTGCGGGAAGGCCCTGTTCATTAAATTTCGTATTCGACGATGTTGCGTTCGACGACGCGTGCGCCTTTGGCCAGTGCAAACGGCAATCCGCCGACTACAAAAATATTCTGGTCGACGATTGTCTGCATGCCGGTGATGATTTCCTGCGCCGTCAAATCTTCGCGCGGCTCATCAACCGTCATGGTGACTGCTTTGTTTGCGGCTGTTTCAAAAATCAATTCCAATGTTTTCGCCATGTGTCCCACTCCCCCTCATTATTGGTAGATGTTTGAACCGGAGATTTTCTCCAATTCCATTAGCGGTTTCGTGCCGAATGTCTCCAACACTTGCGCCACCTGGAAAATTCCATCGGCAGAAGCCGCTTCTGCCACGTTCTGGTACGCTTTCACTTTGCGCTTTAAACGCCCTTGCTCGTCAAGCCCGTTGTCAAACGTCAAGCGCATGCTTGCGTTCTTAAAATCGCTGAATGCCATATTGCTCACCCCCTTTCATTCGCTATATAGACATAAACACGAAAAAAGGATACATTTCAGGTGAATTTTTTTTCACAGGCTTCTATAATGGTATAGAGAATGATTGAGGTGAGACGAAGTGGAATTAGAAGGCTGGTTTTTATGGTTCATATTATTCTGGGTCGTTGTGTTGGTCGGGCTGTTCGCGATCGGCGGCTATTTTATGTTCCGGAAGTTCCTGAAATCGATGCCAAAAGAAGACGGCTTATCGGATCTGAACTGGGAAGAGTACTACGTAGAAAAAACGATCCACCTATGGGGAGCCGAAGAAAAAGAGCTATTGAACGAACTCGTGCAGCCGGTGCCGGACCTGTTCCGCCCGGTAGCGAAACAAAAAATCGCAGGGCGCATCGGCGAGATTCTGCTTGAGGAAAAAGCCAAGAAAATGGAAATGCAACACATCATCCGTGGCTATATCCAAGCGACGCCAAAACGCGACCACAAATTTTTGCGCAAAAAAATGGCGGAACTCGAAATCGACCTCGCGCCTTATGAGCAATATTTTGAACAATGACTACCAAAAACGCTGCTCCCTATCCGGGAACAGCGTTTTTTTTCAAAATATTAATAAACTCTGTGATTTGCTATGAATACAAAGGAAATCACTTTTTCGCTATTTAAAACTCAGTGTTCTGTTTAAGTATTTAAAAAAAGCGCTCGCTCGTAACTCCTTCTGCTCAATAATGCTGCGCATTACTTTCGCAAAGATAAGGTCTCCCGTAGGTCGACCTTATCTTTCCAGTGGAGCAGCGTAAGCGACGAGACGACCGAGACCCCGCAAGAAATGAATGAGCGAAGCTTAGCTGAGATCATTCATTTGCGACGCATCTGCCACGCAGATGTGGGAGCAAAGCTTTTTCTGCGATGCTTGAGCGAAGCGAAAGTTGAGCAAGCGGGTTTTCTGTGCGATGCTCGAACGCAGTGAGAGTTGAGCACAAGGGTTTCAAAGAGGCTGAGGAGGCTTGGGCGCGAGCCCACGGAAAGCGAGCGAAAAGCTTTGGAAAATACGGCTTCTTGCCTTTCTCAACAAGAAAAACGCTGCTCCCTATTCGGGAACAGCGTTTTTTTGCCCTGCAATCAATTGGTATTTGCGCAGCATCGCGAGACGCCACGGCACAATCATGCCAAAAGCGAGCAGCCAGAACATGCCGCCGAGCTCCCCGACGTCAATCGAAGAACTCAGGATAACTTTCGCCAGCAAACGCACGAACAATAACCCAAGCAAAATGAAGACGAACGCTTTTGAGCGTTTTAAATAGATGTCGCCGTCACGCACTTCGAATTTCGATGTGCGGATCAAGATGATCGAAAACAACGCCCCGACGAGCAACGCTTCAGCAATTTGCAGGGGCGGCACCCGGAAAAACGGAAAAATGAACATCAAGGCACCGGTCGACATGAACAAAGGCGGCAAGATGATCTTTTTGACCGAAGCCGGCTTTTTCGCCGATTTCGACCGGACGATGATCGCGAGCGTCCCCATGACGAGGGCGCCGATGGTCGTCACGGCAAGAAAGGCGCCTGGCGGGATACTGTTGAATAATTCATCCATCCAATTGCGCCTCCAATTCGCCGAGGCGGCTCTCCAGCTCATCCATGCGCACGAAACGGGCGAACCGCAGGTGCTCTTTCCCTTCTTTAAACAAGATGACCACAGGCGCCGTAAAGAGCATCAACTGGCCGGCAATTTCGGGAACCCGCGCCGCATTCACCAGATAGAATGGAATGGATGCATCCGGCTCCAATCCCTCGACTTGCGGCTTCAGCCCTTCGCATACCGAGCAATGATCGGTTTTGACGAACAGCAGAAATGATTCGCGGCTTGCTATTTTCTGTTGGAATTGATCCATTGAAGAAATGGTTTCCATCTCGTCACCTACTTTTTAGAATCCTTGGAAATCCCCGAAGATCGGGCTCAAAATGCGGATAATATACGTCATGCCGTCAAAGAACAGCAAGACCCCGACCGCGATCATGATGAATCCGCCGACTTTCATGATCGTGCTGTGATGCTTGCGCAGCCAGCCAAGACGGGTAACGAAAAACGACAAAACGAAAAATGGAATCGCAAAGCCGAGCACATAGGCGAGCATATACCAAATGCCTGATCCGGGATTGGTCGCAGCGAGCGCATAAATGGCCGCTGTGATCGGCCCTGTGCACGGCGTCCAGCCAGCCGCAAACGCAAGCCCGATGACAAACGTCCCCAAAAATCCGGATGGCCGGTTTTTAAACGAGAATTTGCGGTCTTGCATCAAGAATTTTGGCGTAAAGACCCCAACGATCATCAATCCGAAAATGATGATGAACAACGCGCCCACCTGGCGGATCAATTCATCATAGCGCACGAACCATTCATAAAAGAACGATGTGCTGAAGCCAAGTGCGATGAAAATGGTGGAAAAGCCCAAAAGGAAAAATAAAGTATGGAACATTCCACGGCGCTGCATCACTTTCCGGTCATTTTTAATCTCATCCATGGTCATGCCCGTAATATAAGATAAAAAGGCAGGATACAAAGGCAATGTACATGGCGAGATGAAACTCAAAAACCCGGCACCGAAAGCCAAAAGTAAATTAATATCGGTTGCCATTCGAACACGCTCCTCTCTCTCACGAACTCTATCTTATCAGAGATGGTGCGCAAAAACCGCCAAATTGCCTGTGAACTCTTTATGGACATTTCGGCAACCTTCACGTTTTCGCCTATAATTTTTGTTTGCGCCGATTGCCAAAGCACCATAAAAAAACCGGCTCTCTTTAGGGGGAAGAGAGCCGGGCGCAACAGCCTGCCTGTTGTACCGAACATAGCAAGCGCGCATATAAATGGACTAATGATCACCCGATGAGTTTCTTGGCTAGTCCCAATTGATGATGTACTTGATCAAAGCCTGTGCCGCCGAGCGAATTGCGGCGTTTGACCGCCGTCTGCGGAAGCAAGGTTTCGTAAATATCGTCTTCAATGAGCGGGCTCGCTGCCTGGAGGTCCTCAAGCGGCAAATCTTTCAAATAATAGCCGCGCTGGATGCATGTGAAGACCAGCTTGCCGGTCACATCATGCGCTTCGCGGAACGGCAGGCCTTTCGCCGCCAAGTAATCCGCCAATTCCGTCGCATTCGAAAAGTCGGAGTTTACCGCTTTTTCCATGGAGGCGGTGTTGACCTTCATCGTCCGGATCATGCCTTCAAAAATCGGCAAAGACCCCATCAAAGTGTGGACTGTGTCGAACATGCCTTCCTTGTCCTCCTGCATATCTTTATTGTAGGCAAGCGGCAGGCCTTTCAAGGTCGTCAGCAAGCCGAACAGATTGCCGTAGACACGCCCCGTCTTGCCGCGGACAAGCTCCGCCATGTCCGGGTTTTTCTTTTGCGGCATGATGCTCGAGCCGGTCGAGAAGGTGTCATCGAGTTCAATGAAACGGAACTCTTCGCTCGACCACAGGATGATCTCTTCTGCAAATCGCGACAAGTGCATCATGAGCATTGATGAGTTGCTGAGGAACTCCAGGATAAAATCGCGGTCGCTGACGGCGTCCAGGCTGTTTTGGTAGACGCCTGAGAAGCCGAGCAGTTCAGCGGACAGTTCGCGGTCGATCGGGAAACTCGTTCCGGACATCGCTCCTGCTCCTAAAGGCGACACATCGATGCGCTTCAAGGATTCCTGCATGCGTTCTTTGTCGCGCTGCAGCATCCAGAAATAGGTCATCAAATGATGGCCGAATGAGATCGGTTGTGCGCGCTGAAGATGCGTGTACCCCGGCACGACCGTCTCGACATGGATTTCCGCCTGCTCGACGATCGCCGACTGGAAAGCTTCAATCAATTCGACGATTTCCATCACACGGTTTTTCAAATACAGATGCATGTCCGTCGCTACCTGGTCATTGCGGCTTCTGCCGGTATGGAGTTTGCCGCCGACCGGGCCGATCTCATCGATCAGGAGCTTTTCTAAATTCAAGTGGATGTCCTCGTTCGATACGCTGTACTCGAGTTCTCCGTTCTCCGCTTTTTGCTGCAGCGCCTGAAGCCCTGACAGGATAAGATCAGCGTCTTGCTGAGGAAGGATCTTGCAGGAAGACAGCATGGTGACATGCGCCATGCTGCCTTGGAGGTCCTCGAGCACTAATTTCTGGTCAAAGGAAATGGAAGCCCCGAACTCGTCGACCCACTGTTCAGCTGTCTTTTGGAAACGACCGCCCCACAGTTTGGTCATAGCTGTACCTCCTCTTTGACTTGTGCCGTGACCGCAACTTCCTTCTTGTTGATTTTAGAGTTGACGACTGTCGGTAAGCCCCATAGCTCGATGAATCCGACCGCGGACTCATGGTTGAACGTATCGTCTGTCGAATACGTCGCCAGTTCTTCGCTGTACAAGGAGTTCGGTGACTTACGCCCTTCCGTGATGGCATGGCCTTTGAACAATTTCACACGCACGGTGCCGTTGACGAACTCCTGTGTCTCTTTAAGGAATGCTTCAAGTGCCACACGCAACGGAGAGAACCATAGCCCTTCATAGATCAATTCCGTCATTTTCTTCTCGATGACCGGCTTGAAATGAGCCATTTCTTTTACCAAGGTGATGTCTTCCAGTTCTTTATGCGCGGCGATCAAGGTCATCGCTGCCGGTGCTTCATAGATTTCACGGGATTTGATGCCGACCAGCCTGTTTTCCACATGGTCGATTCTGCCGACGCCGTGTTTGCCTGCGATATGGTTCAATTCAAAGATCAAATCCGTCAATTTATAGTCGATGCCGTTCAATTTTGTCGGAACGCCTTTGACGAATTCGATTTCCACGATATCCGGCGTATCCGGCGTGTCTTCTAGTGCATTGGTGATATCATATGCATCGGCTGGCGGTGTTGCCCAAGGGTCTTCAAGGATGCCGCATTCGTTGGCACGGCCCCACAGGTTCATGTCGATGGAGAATGGCGAATCCAAGTTGACCGGTACCGGCACGTCATGCTGTTTCGCGTAAGCGATCTCCTCGTCACGCGACCACCCCCACTGGCGAACTGGTGCGACGACTTCAAGGTCCGGGTTCAACGATTTGATGGAAACTTCAAAACGAACTTGGTCGTTGCCTTTTCCTGTGCAACCGTGGGCAACAGCCGTTGCGCCGCTTTCCACTGCGATTTCCACGAGTTTTTTGGAAATCAACGGACGCGACAATGCCGAAACGAGCGGGTATTTGCCTTCATATAATGTATGGGCTTGAAGCGAAATGAGTGCATAGTCTTCGGCAAATTCGTCTCTGGCATCAATCATATAACTTTCGACCGCTCCGACTTGCAGCGCTTTTTGTTTGATGAAGTCCAAGTCTTTTCCTTCTCCGATGTCGAGACAAACAGCGACGACGTCATAGCCTTGTGATTTGAGCCATGGAATGGCCACCGATGTATCCAGTCCACCTGAGTATGCGAGTACGATTTTTTTGTTCATATAATATGACCTCCTGTATTTTTATGCGTTATATGCGATGAATATACACATAATAACATGGCATTTTTTATAACGCAAGGGAAGATGCGCATAAATTTTCATGTTTTTTAGGAAATATGCAAAAAATCGTGTTTCTTCTATAAGAAAGAACATCTTCTGTACATGCAAAAACCCGGAAGGCTCACTGCCATCCGGGTTTTCTGCTGCCGGGATCTGCCGTTCGGCTTACTCCTCGGTATCTTCCGTTTGTTCTTCCTCTTCTTCATTGCCCATTGTATATTCCAATGTATTCATGTCGATGCGCACTTCCGTCAAATCGCCGGTTTCCATATTATTGAATAAAAACCCGATTTCATCGCCGCGCACGATCGGTTGGCCCATCAAAATCAATTGGGACAATTGCTCTTCATTGATGAACGCCTGCAAAGCTTCGGATTGGCGCTTGGACTCTCCGTCCTGCAAGATCGTAATCTTTTCAGCTTCGCCTTGCATCGGGAACGATTCTTCAAGCGGGCCAGTATAATCCGTCGTGACTTTCATGCCGGTGCGCAAATCGCTGATGACAGCTTCCGTCGTTTCGCCGCCTTCTGCAAACTGGACTTCGACATCTTCCGGTACAGAGAAATAAATATTATTGATGAGGATGCGCCCGCTTCCGATCTGTGTAATGAAGCCTTCTTCTGTCAGGCCTTCCTGTTCGACTGCAATTTCCGGTTCTTCTTCGGTTCCTGCCGGCTCCGCAGGTTCTGTCGGCGCGGCATCATCGGAGCAACCTGCCAATAGCAGGAAGCCTGCGAGAAATAAACTAGCTTTTTTCAATTTATCCCAATCCTTTACGCTTAGATTCTTGTTGCAACTCTTAATTTTCAGTTTACCTGCTGAAGCTTTTGCATGCAACTCTCTGCCTCAAGCCTGACGGTAGACGAAAATGCCCCGGTCGTCCAACCGCTCTTCGATCAAGCCGTCTTCGAGCAAGTAATCGATTTGGCCGATCGTCTCGGACAGTGTCAGGCCGAGTTCTTTTTCGTAGGCATGCGGAAACAGCTGCTGCGTCAATTCATAAACCGACTGCTCGTGTGCCCGGTCGAGCATGTCCAGCACTTTCATTGCCCGTAAGTGCTGCTTTTCGAGTCGTGTGGAGACGAGTTCGTGGACGTTGCGCACATCTTCCCCGTGGCCGCTGTAGATGACGTCGATCGGCATTTTTAGTAGCCGGCTGAGTGAGGCATTGTACTGCAGCAAGGATTTCGGTCGCCCTTCTTCGGGGTTGTACGGCGGTTCGATGAGCGGGTTCGATGACACTTTCGCGATGACGTGGTCGCCGCCGATCATCGTGCGGTCTTCCGGATTCCAAAACGACAGATGGCTTTGGGCATGTCCCAAGGTTTCCATGACATGCCAGTCCGCATGGCCCGGAATCGTATCCCCTTCATTGATCGCCATGTCGAGCGGTCGGTTGCCCATCAAATTGAGCGGCCGCTTCATCTTTTTCATCCAGAACATCAAATCGCCCGGCACCCCTTCTTCTTTCAAGCGCTCCTGATAGAACGCGTCATGATAATCGAAAAAAGCTTCGTCCCGGCGCAGCCACAAGTCGTTATACGGATGGCCGTACAGTTTCGCGCCCTCGAAGCCGTCGACCCATCCCGCGTGGTCCGGGTGGTGATGGGTCAAGACCACCTGCTCGATGTCTTCAGGGGCGACATTCGCCGCTTTCAGGCCGGCCTTGAGCGCTTCCCAGGCTTCCGGTGTTTTCGGCCCGGCATCGATCAAGGTCAACGCGTCGCCTTTCAATAGATAAGAATTGACATCTCCGACCGCAAATGGCGTCGGGATGGTGATTTTGATCGGTTCCATCATTCCCACTCCCTTAAAATGAATGTCTATTCACTTATCATACCTTGAATGGCAGGCGCCGTCACGCCGGCTGGCCAATTTGACAAATAAAATTTGGTTACTTATAATTTAATAACATATGTAAGCGTAGATGAAGATTAGTACGGAAGGTGATGGGTACAAGAGAGTGCCGCCAACGCTGAAACGCCGCACCCCCGCTCCCCTCCTGAACCTGCTTCTGAGCTGCCGTGTAAACACGGCCGTCTGTCCGCGATAAGGATATCGAGTTGTGCGATTGTGCAAACTTAGGTGGTACCGCGGAAACAAGCGTTTTCGTCCTTGGAATAACAGGGATGATTGCGCTTTTTATTTTGAGAAAAGGAAGTGGAATGTATGAAAATTGTATGTGTAGGGGCCGGATCGATGGCCGAATCCATGATCCACGGCTGGATCAACAAGCGAATCATGAAACCGGAAGAGATCTCCGTCATGAACCGGTCAGACCAGGACCGCTTGGAATTTTTGCACGATGAATACGGCGTCAACATCGTCTGCGACGACAAGACCGAACTGAGAGACGCGGATTTCATCCTGCTCGCGATGAAACCGAAAGATGTCGAAGTGGCATTGAAAGGCATCCGCGAAAAATTGACAGGTGATACCGTCATCGTCTCCGTCGCGGCAGGCGTTTCGATTGAGACCATCCAAAAACATGTTGGCGATTTCGCCGTTGCCCGTGCAATGCCAAATACCTCTGCGCAAATCGGCAAGTCGGCAACAGGCGTCGCCTGGAGCAAATTCGTCACCAAAGAACAGCAGCATTTGCTGAGAAAGCTATTGTCGTCGATCGGCGGCGTAACGGTCGTGGAAGAAGACCAATTGCACGCGGTGACCGGCATTGCAGGAAGCGGCCCGGCGTATCTCTACTATTTCGCAGAGTCCATGGTACAGGCAGGAATCGACAACGGCCTGTCTTCTGCCGATGCGAAGAAGCTCGTGCGCCAAACCTTCGACGGCGCAGCGGAAATGCTCCAACAAGAAGATTTTGGCGAGTTGCGCAAGCGTGTCACGAGCCCGAACGGCACGACCGCAGCCGGACTTCAAGCCCTCTATGATAATGACTTCAAGCGCATCGTCGGCGATTGTGTCACATCCGCCGCCAACCGCTCCCGGGAACTCGGGAAAGAATTCGAATAATAAACAGGAACAACCCACAGAAGCGACAGCTTTTGCGGGTTGTTCCTGTTTATCGGG
This sequence comes from Planococcus sp. SSTMD024, assembly GCF_041320495.1. Taxonomy (NCBI): domain Bacteria; kingdom Bacillati; phylum Bacillota; class Bacilli; order Caryophanales; family Caryophanaceae; genus Planococcus; species Planococcus sp. SSTMD024. The sequence continues at coordinate 35,522 of NZ_JBGGNS010000019.1, forward strand.
CTATTTTCACCGCTAAAGAAACACAACATGCAAGGCTTTCGAATCGAACGCCTGGGGGATTTCCGGTATACTAATCTCTTGTATAGAGACTGAAGGAGGAATTTCACGTGGCAAAACTTTTCGAAGAATTCGAGATCAAGGGCGTCCATTTCAAAAACCGCATCGTCATGGCCCCGATGTGCATGTACCAAAGCGACAAGGAAGACGGGCATGTCACCGATTGGCACCGTGTCCATTATCCGACGCGCGCGGTCGGCGGCGTCGGATTGATCATCACCGAAGCGACCGCCGTCCAACCGATCGGGCGCATTTCGTCCCGCGACCTCGGCATCTGGGATGATGCCCATATCGACGGACAGGCGGAAATCGTCCGCTTGATAAAAGCGAACGGCGCGAAAACCGGTATCCAATTGGCGCATGCCGGCAGAAAAGCGACTGTGGACGGCGACATCCAGGCCCCAAGTGCGATTGCCTTCAACGATAAATACAAAACACCGAAAGCAATGACAATTGAAGAAATCGATGAGACCGTCCAAGCGTTCAAGGACGGCGCCGTACGCGCCAAAAAAGCCGGCTTCGACATTATCGAAATCCATGCAGCGCACGGTTATTTGATCAACCAGTTCTTGTCTCCGCTGACCAACCAACGCACCGATGAGTATGGCGGCACGAGCGAGAACCGCTACCGCCTGCTGCGCCGTGTATTGGACGCAGTGAATGCCGTATGGGACGGGCCATTGTTCGTGCGCATTTCGGCAGAAGATTACAGAGACGGCGGCATGACGCCTGAACAATACGTCGAGATGACCAAATGGATGAAACAGCAGAACGTCGATTTGATCGATGTCAGTTCGGGAGCCGTCGTACCGGCACAAATTCCGGTATTCCCCGGCTATCAAGTGAATTTTGCGGAGACGATCAAAAAAGAAACGCCAATCGCAACCGGCGCTGTCGGCTTGATCACGGAACCGCGCCATGCAGAAGAAATTCTCCAGAACGGCCGCGCGGATTTCATCTTCCTGGCACGCGAATTGCTGCGCAATCCGTATTGGGCCTACACCGCTGCCCGGGAGCTCGAAGCCGATATCGAAGCTCCTGTGCCTTATGAGCGGGGTTGGATATGAGACAGTTGCAAAATAGCTGTAATTTAGTATACTGAAAGTAACGAAAAAAACCGGATGCTGTGTGCATCCGGCCAGCTGCATGCCGCCTTTCGAGGGCGGTCGGCTGGACACTATAGGTTTACGAAATAACCGTCAGCCCACGCCAATGGGACGGTTATTTTTTTTTTGGAATGACCAGAATCAAGGATATGACGAGCGTCAATGCACTGATCGTCAACCCGACACTCGTGAACACAAGCGAGAATGCTTCTGCCATGGTCATGCTACCACCCCCTTTCTATAGGGAATGGCCAAACCGCCCTCATGCAGCTGTATCTTCATTTTACCACAAATCGAACACTTGTTCTATTGATAACTGTAAAAATAATCAGTAAAAATAACCCAATTTCACACAAAACATTCGCGGATAATGCCATTGCGAATGAGATGCGCTTGTTGAATTGAAAGAAGCACAAACCCCTATGCCATTCAATACGGCATGGGGGTTTGTGCTTGAATGAGGCTATTCTTTAAGGAGCCAAGCTTCCTTCATATCCACCAGCAAATCGATCGGTTCCCCGACTGCCGTTTTTTCAGCTTGGGAGGTGGTGAACACACATTCCAATAGCTGGTTCCCTGCTTTCACTTTCAGGATGTACATTCCGCGCCCGTAGTTCATTTCCTGGACGATGCCTCTAACCCGGACATGGCCCAATGGCTCACATTCCGCTGCTTTGATCGCCTCTGGCCTGATGACCATAAAGTAATCCCCGTCTGCCAGCTGGCCATTTACTCTCGCTTCAATTATGCCGCCAGCGGAGACGAAACGGCCATTTTCCAGCGTTCCGCTCAAGATATTTCGCAAGCCAAGGAAAGCGGCGACCGCTGTCGTTTCAGGGCGTTCGTATAATTGCCGCGCACTGCCGACCTGTTGCAATTTGCCATCGCCCATGACCGCGATCCGGTCGGATAAGGCGAAAGCTTCATCGCGGTCGTGCGTCACAAACAAGACAGTGACGCGAAATTCTTTTTGGATGCGGCTCAGCAAATCGCGCATCCCTTCCCGAAGTCCCGGATCGAGCGCGCTGAATGGTTCATCCATCAACAAGACATGCGGATGGGCCACCAAAGCCCTGGCGAGCGCCACGCGCTGCTGCTGCCCGCCGCTCAGTTCGTCGGGAGAGCGGCTGCCAAATCCGTCGAGCCCGACGCGTTCGAGCATCTCGCGCGCCGCTTTCAAGCGCTGCTTTTTGCCCACTTTCTGCATTTTTAAGCCAAACGCGACGTTGTCCTCAACAGTTTTATGCGGAAACAGCAACGATTGTTGGAACACCATCGCGAATCGTCTCGATTCAGGCGGCACATTCGTCAAGTTTTCATCCCCCAGCCAAACCTCTCCGCCATCTGCTTCCAATAAGCCCGCGACCAGTTTCAGCAAAGTCGTCTTGCCGCAGCCGGAAGGCCCAAGCAGCGAAAAGAACTCCCCTTTACGAATGTCCAGCCGGACCGGGCGAAGCACGAACGATGCTTTGCCTTTTTGCTGCACGGTTTGGTATCGTTTTTCCATATCGATGATGCGCAAATCGCTCACGGTTTCACTCCTTTCGCTTTATCCTGTGAGGCTTTATTCATTTGGTAATAGCGTTTTAACGCTGCATCCATCACGACCAACGCCAAAATAGCGATCGCTGCATACAGCAATGAATAAGCCGACGCTATGCTTGGATCTCCCCCGCTGATAAACGGAAACAGCAAGATCGGCAAAGTGACGACTTGGCCCGCACCGATGATGAAGGTGATCAAGTATTGGCTCAAGGAGATCAAGACGCTTAAACTTGCGCCTGCCAATATGCCGGGTAAAAGATGCGGCAACACAACATGAAAGAATCGCGGCATCGCCCCTGCCCCCAACATGCGCGCCTGGTCTTCCCAATCAGTTGACAAGGTTTGATAGCTGACCATCACCGCCCGGAACATATATGGCAAGGTCGGCGCGATATGCGCCAACACCACTCCCAAAACGGTTTCCGTCAATCCGAATCGCAAAAAGGTCAAGTGGATTCCCATGACCGAGATAAAAGGCGGAATGATGATCGGCGCAAAAATGACCGCTTCAAAAACCCATCTGCCGCGGACCGGATAACGCACCAAGGCGTTGGCCGCCGGGACCGCCAAGAAGATATTTGCAGCCGTGACGATCAGCGCAATCCATAAGCTGATGCCGACCGCTTGCCATGTACGCCCGTCATTCACGACATACTCCCATGCACGGAGGCTCCAGGCTTGCGGCACAATATCCGGCCAGCGCCAGCCGAATGACAGGCTCGATAAAATCAAGGGCACAAACGGAACGATGACAAAAATGAATAACCCGGTAAATAAAAATAAGGACAGGAGCTTCGGATATTTGTTCATTAGCTCCACCCCTTCAGAACATTCCAGCGCTTACTGAAGTAATACGCCACAAGCCCCAGCAAAATCGTAATCGCCGCAAGGACCATATTGACGGCAAGCGCCTCGGGACGGTCTGCAAGCGTGCCGCTTGTGTAAAGCTGATATGAATAAACCGGCAAGACGCTTGGATAGGTAACACCGAGCAGATACGGCACTTCAAAAGCGGAAAACGTAAACACAAAGACAATGAACGAGGCAATCGCCCACGCCGGCATCATGACAGGCAGCACCACTTCCCGGATAAATTGCCAATTGCCCGCACCGAAAACACGTGACACTTCACGCCAGGAGCCGTGGATCCGCGACAGCACCGGATACAGCATAAGCGCCACAAAAGGCGCTTCTTTCCAAGCATAGGCAAGGATGATCCCCCACCCGAACGGGTCATTGACGAGCACCGGAAAATCCGTGATGTCCTCAATCCAGCCTATAGCCGCAAATAGTCTCGCCACAAATCCGCTTTGCATGAACAGCAACACGATGATATAACCGGCGACCAGATGCGGTATGGTCAGTGGCAATTGAAACACGCGATGCCAAGCTTTTGGCGACGCGGTTTTTACGGATTCATTGAGCAAAAACAAAGCCACGGCAACGAGCGCCCCGATGACAGCAGACAGGAGCGAAGACAGTGCCGCGACCCGCAGCGTGAGCGCCAGCGATTCCCAAAAAGCGCCCGAATGCAGGAGCCTGTCGTAGGCCGCCAAGTTCAAGCCCGTCTCCCCGGTTGCCGGGAAATAGCCGAAGCTTTTCAGTAAGCCATCAAAAATCCCCCCGAAAAACAGGAGGACGATTGTACCGGCAGCCGGCAGCAGCAAAAGATACGGCTTACTCTTTCGCCACATGTTCCGTCCAACCTTTTTCAATGATGTCGATATAATCGGATGACAATTCCGGCAAGCGATTTTGCTCCAATTCTTCTATTGAAAGTGTCGCTTCCCCGAGATCCACTTCATTCATCGCCTGTTGCTCCCCGGGCGACAACTTCTCCAAATCGAGCGCCGTTAAATCGCCCCAGTTCTCAGGCGATAATTTAGCGGTCTGGGCGGCTGGCGACATCAGCTCATTGATGGCGACAAGCGCTCCAGCTTTATCCGAGGCGTTGAACGGAATCGACAGGAAATGCGTATTCGCGAGTGTTCCTCCGTCTAATAGATAGGTGCGGGTCGATTCCGGGAACCGCCCTTTCAAAACTTCGCTTGCAGCGAGTGCCGGGTCGTAGCTCATGGTCATGCCGATTTCACCGCTCGCAAACAATTGGTCTTGTTTCGCCAGGCTTTCCGGGTAAGTCTCGCCCTCGCGCCATAAATACGGCTCGATGCCGTTCAAGTATTGCCACATCGGCTCGAGGCGTTGTTCCAAATCTTCAATCTCTGCAGCGGGCTGCTGATACTGCTCGTGCCCGCCGGTCGTTTCATACAGTACTTGGCGGACAAAAGCACTTCCCGTGAAATCTGGCGGTGCGGGGTATGTGAACTGACTCGGATGTTCCTGAACCCACTCGGCGAGCTCGGCCATTGATTTTGGCGGGGATTCGTGTTGATCTTCGTCATGCACGAACACGAATTGCGCCTTGCCCCACGGTGCTTCCAAGCCTTCTACCGGCTCCCCGAAATCCTCGGAAACTTCCGGTGCATCCGCATCGATGTAATCATTGAAATTCGGCAGCTGTCCAGTGAAATTCCCCCATAGCAAGCCATTGTCTTTTGCGGCTTTGAAGTTTTCGCCGTTGATCCAGACGATGTCCATGCTGCCATCGGTTTTACCGGCCGTTTTTTCGTCGAGCAATTGGTTGATGATGTCTTGTGCGTCGTTCATCGGCACACGGGTCAACTCGATGCCGTGCTGTTCTTTCATTCGAGGCGCGACCCAGTCATCTAAATAAGTATTGATGTTGTCGTTTCCGCCCCACATGTACATGTTGACTTCCTGGCCTTGCGCCGCTTCTTGAATAACGTTCCAGTCATCCGTCAATAAGCTGTCTGCCTCCGATGCACTTCCTGCATCTCCGGATGAACAGGCTGACAAGGCGAGGGCCAGGATGCCAAATACCGTTATAGGATATATCTTCATTTGTCCCACTTCCTATTTCCTTTTATGCTGCTTCTCTGTATCTTCAATCAAGCATCAACCGGGAGCTTCGCTTATCGCAATCAATCAAGTCGGTTTGCCCCCGTTTTTTCGCTTCCAGCGGTTGCGGATCGCAATCGGGATGACCGTCAGAATAATGAATACAGCGATCGCTGCGGCAATGATTTTCGGGTTTCCGCTGACAAAACTGCTGCCGAGAAAATTATAGGCGAAAGTTCCCGGAATGATGCCAATCAAGGTCGCCAAGGCAAACGACACGAAACGCACTTTGGCAATCGCCGCCATATAGCTGATCAAGTCGAAGTTGATGACCGGAATCAACCGGAATAGCAGCACATACAAAAAGCCGTTCTGCTCCATTTGCGTCTGAAATTTCGCGGCATTTCCAGTCCATTTTTTGGAAACAATGCTTTTTCCTACCGACTTGGCGACCATAAAGGACAGCATCGCCCCCATAGTTGCGCCCATGACGGTATAAAGGGTCCCCATCCAGGCACCGAAAGCCAAACCGCCGGCAATCGACAGCACCGATGCCGGGAAGAATATGAGTGGCCGGATGGTGTACACGATGATATAGATGACGGGCGCCCACAACCCAAACGACAAAATCCAGTTGCGGAGATCTTCCGCTTCTACGTCGAAGACGGAACGGCTGAGCCAAATAACCAAGCCGAGCGCCACAGCCGCCAGCACCCATTTGATGACACGCATGTCCTTCATGAATTGCGCGTGTGGGTCGAAATGCTTGTGTAGCGTCTTTTCATTTCATCGTAGCGCTTGCGGTTAACCCCTTGGTCTGAATAACCGACGCGCGAGGCAGATCGGAACTCGATTTGCTGTGCTGCATCGTTAAAGAAGAATTCGATATCGTCCTTGAATTTCATCAGTTTGCTTGTGGCAATTGCATAAACATAATTATCATTCACTTGCACAATCCGGACGCCATCGTAACCTTTCAGCATGCCCATCAAGTTCTTTTTCGCCTGTTCTTTACGGCCGTTGTAGGGCCATGCTGGAACGAATTTATCCCGGTCATTTGTTTGCGACGAAACGGCATTTGGCGTCGAAGGCATTTCCTTGAGCCGGCCATTTTTAACGCCAAGTTTTGGCTTGGTGTTGTTTTGGATCGCCATATTGGCGATGCCGAGCCCTGCCGCTGCTGCAGCCCCGTACAAGCCGATTTTCTCGACCGGCAACTCGCCCGCTTTTGCTTTGTTGAAGGTTTTCACGATTGGTTGATTCAGCAAATTATCGACATAGACTTTCTTGCCGATTTTCACCAGCACTTCGCTGTAAGTTGGATACGGATGAATGACACTGGACAATTTCCCCATATTGATGCCGAGTGTTTTCAGTGTCTGAATTTGGCTGATGATTTCGCCAGCCCGGTCGCCCAGAATGCTCGCCCCAAGAATATAGCCTTTTTTATCGAGAACGATCTTCACTTTGCCGATCGAATCTTGCTTCGTATTGGCACGGTCGATATCCGCATAATCGTGTTCGTAGACGCGGATCGAATCGCCGTATTGTTCACGTGCCTGCGCTTCCGTCAAACCAGAATGGCCAAGTTCCGGATCTGTGTATGTACACCACGTGACGTGATCGTATTTCATTTTGCGGTTGATCGGCAAAATGGCATTCTGCGTCGCCGTAATGCCTTGTGCATTCGCCATATGCGAGAGTTGATAAGGACCGACGACATCGCCGATGGCATAGATCCCTTTGGCAGTTGTTTCCATATGTTCGTCCACTTGAATGCGTTTCTTATCGTACTCGACACCGGCAATTTCGAGGTTATAGCCGGAGACGTTCGCTTGGCGTCCAAGCGCAACGAGAAGCCCTTCATTTGAAATCGCCGTTTGTGTGCCGTCTTTTTCGACCGTCAGTTCAATTTGGCCGTCTTGTTGCGCAGCTTTCACGGCTGTCGCGCCGACGTGGATCGTGACGCCTTCCTCGATGAGCCGCTGCTGGATCATCAACGCGAGTTCTTCGTCATCGTTAGACAAGATGCGATCCGATTTTTCAACCAGCGTCACCTCGACACCGAGACGGTTGAGCGCTTGGCTCATCTCGACACCGATCGGGCCAGCGCCTAAAATGGTCATCGTTTTCGGGAAGGATTCCAGTTTGAAAATCGTTTCATTGGTCAGGTAATCCACTTCATCCAAGCCATCAATCGGCGGTACCAGTGGCGTGGAGCCCGTGGAGAGAATGATCTTTTTCGCTTCAATCGTTTCCCCTTCCACCTCCAATGTGTTCGGCCCCGTGAACGTGGCGTAGGCATTGACAAAGTCGATGCCGGATTTCTCTAGCACTTCCGGCGATTCACCGGCGTAAACTTTTTGAATGACTTTTTGGATATCTTTCAATACTTCCGATGTATCGATTTTCAGCTCAGGTGAATACTTTTTGGCGTGATGGACTTCTTTTGCGATATTGATGAGCGATTTGCTCGGAATGCAGCCGGACCATGTACATTCCCCGCCTGGCAGGTTCTTGTCGATCAGTACGGTCTTCTTCGAAAATCCAGCGGCTGTAAAAGCGGCCGTTAAGCCTGCTGCGCCTGCCCCGATAATTGCAATATCATATTTTTTGGCCATTTCTACCAAATCCTTTCTTTCCTGAAGTACATACATCTTATCAAAAAGGCCCGTGCATTTACCTTTAATCCCCCTCGGAATTATCGACTATTTTTTAATGGGCTGCCCGAAACCCAAGCGCTTTGATGGGTCCAGCCGTCCGGGATGTTATATACTGATAGCATCCTCAACACGAAAAGGTGACATCCATGCTTGATACATACGCCAGAAAACATGTACAACCGGCCGTTGATAAAACTGCTGACTTTCTATTGAAAAAAGGCTGGACGGCTGATGGGGTGACCAAGACGGCATTTGCCATCGGCCTGTCGTCCGGTGTCTTCATCTACCTGGACCAGCCGGCTCTGGCGCTTATCGCGCTTTGGCTATCCGGATTCTTGGATGTGGTCGACGGGACGATGGCAAGAAAAACGAAGCCTTCTCCGTGGGGCACGCTGCTCGACATCAGTTTTGACCGGCTGGTGGAAATCAGCGTCATCCTCGGCCTTGCTTTCCGCTTTCCGGACTCGATGTGGGCCTTGCTGCTACTAAGCGCATCGATCATCGTCGCCATGACCGTTTTCTTGACCGTCGGGGCATTGTCCGAAAAACAAGGGATGAAATCATTCTATTATCAAGCGGGGCTTGCGGAACGGACAGAAGGGTTTATCCTGTTTAGTTTGATGATCGTCTTTTCGCCTTATTTGACGGCGATCACCTTATTGTTTATCGCCGTGCAGATTTTCACCATTTTTCAGCGCATGGCCGAAGCCAAACGGATTTTGTCTTAAGGAGTGTTGAACATGAAAATTGTCGTCTTGGTCGGCGGCGGCCACGCCCATTTGCATTGCCTCGCCCAATTCGCAAAAAAGCCCCGGGAAGATGTGCAATTGGTGCTCATCTCGCCTGCGGTCCATCAATATTATTCAGGGATGTTTTCAGGATTCACTGAAGGGGTTTACGGCTTGGATGAGATCCGCATCGACTTGGATCAACTTGCCCAAAAAATCGGCGTTGCTTTTTATCAAGACGCCATTTGTTCCATCGACCCAAAATCCTGCACACTGACGGGACAGCATGGCGAGACCTATCCTTATGATGCAGTGTCTTTCGACATCGGGTCATACACGGACAGCCCCGAAGCGCTGGAAAAATACATATCGCCAATCAAGCCCAATTACCATTTCCCGGAACAATTGCTGAAGTTTCGAAAATCCGCCCAGCCGGTCATTGTCGGAGGCGGCGCATCGGGCGTGGAATTGGCCTTTTCTACACATGCCTGGCGCATGCGGAGTTACTTTTCTACCGATGCTTTGTTGTTCAGTTCAGGTGCGCTGTTGTCGGCTCACGGGGCGGCCGTTTCCAAAAAAATCGAGGCGATCGCCCGAAAAAAAGCGCTGACCTTTTTCACGGATGTAACAATAGAAGATATCGACGAAACTTCCGTCACCGCAAGCGACGGCGTTTCCCACCCCCAAACAGACGTGCTGTGGCTGACCGGACCGAAAAGCGCAAGGCTATTCAAGCGCTCAGGCATGCCGGTCGACCGTGCCGGATTTTTGACCGTCAGTGCGGCGCTTCAATCGACCCGTTTCCCCGAAATTTTCGGTGCCGGCGATTGCGTCTCGATCGACCGCTATCCAGGCCTTGCGAAAAACGGCGTCTATGCGGTTCGCCAAGGCCCCGTGCTGTGGGACAATCTCCTGCATTTTCTTGATGGAGAGCAATTGTCCGCCTTCATTCCGCAAAAACGCTATGTCGCGATTCTCTCCACAGGTGGCGGGGAAGCTTTCTTGACTTATGGGCACTGGGGCATGCATGGCAAATTCCCCTGGAAACTCAAGCAGTTAATCGACAAGAAATTCATGAAGCGTTACCAGGATATCTACCAATAAACCTCGATTATCTTTCTACCCGTACAGCGTAGTTTCCATATGAAGCGTTGAGGGCTTGAGTCCATTCCTAAATAGCATCTTGAAATTTTTTCCCATTCTCGCTATAATTCTTTATACACGTAGGTGAATCATCTCCCGCTACCATCCAGCGGGCTTCATAACAGACAGTTAAATGGAAATCAAAAAATGCAGCACAGGCTGCTATATTGGAATTGCGCAGAGTATATACCTGACAATAGAGCTGGGAATAACGCCAAAGAGAATGAATCATTCTTTTTGGCGTCTTTTTTTATGTTTCGAGCAGCCTGTAAATGGCGTTTAGAAGTTTTAAATGCGAATCAGAGGCTTCCTACACCCCAATGAGAAGCCCGCTATTGCAGTCTGATATAGAAGCAAGCCCTACCGGGGTACTCGAAAAGCGCTTTTCAATGCCTTTTTGATAACCAGAAAAGCACTGAGAAAGTAAAGAACTAGCCGGCAGCTTTACGCCGGAAAGGAGACAGTAATTATGCATGATGCAAGACCTATTCAATCAGAAGTTTCGGGGTATATATCAAATCTGCTGCGCCAACATTTTGGCAAAGGCCCCGCTTCTGTTTACGTCACAATGAAAAGGCCTTATATTACGATACATTTCCGTGGGTTTGTCAGCCCCATGGAAAAAATTCTACTTGATCAAGATGAAGGCCAACGGGTATTGGAAACAAGGAATTTCATGTTCAATGCCTTGAAACCTGAAATTTTAAATGAGCTCCGGGCCATTACCCAACTGGAATTCACCGAGTTATACGCTGACTGGAACTTGCCGCTAAAAAGCGGGATGTTCATTGGCGTAATGAGTGAAGAATCCACCAAAGATCCGCTGGAATGGCCAGAAGATGCAGAACGTGACATTTTTCATAAACAAGTGGAGCGGGTCAACGAAGAAGCTGCACGCATCCCTGATAAAATCGAAACCCTGTGGATGAGCAATCGTACTTTGCTGCTGAAGCGCAGCGGCATTTTGGTAGGCATCGAAAAAGCATTGATTGACGAAGGGTTTGTCGAAATCCTGAAATTGACAAAACGCCCTTTGGAACAGAAACTTTTGAAGGCCGCCCCATTGAATCATTCCTTGCAACGGGAGATAGATGAAATTTTCATGGATTGGAACTTCAGCCAAGACGTCGGTTATATTGCGTTCATCCTATCCGCTGAGTCCCGGCAAGTGAAATAAAGCGGGACATGCAGCATCATTAATCAAATCCTGTCAGTGAAGTTGACAGGAAGATTGACTGCTCTCTTGAGTTTTGTGTTAACGACCGCCTAAAACGGGTATGGCTTAATACACAAACCAAAAGGAGGAAGTTTACATGGATCCGATTATCTGGCTTTACATAGCACTTGGAATTATCGTTCTCGGCCTGATCGTCGCTGTCGTCGGTGTCGTCATGCTGCTATCCGGCATCAAGGAACCGATGAAAGAAATGAAAGGTTCGGCAGATAACTTGAAAGGCCGCATGGACAAGCTGATGCTTGAAACGACTCATTTGCAGCACACGACGAATGAATTGAAAGAAGACATCCAGCAGAAATCCGAGAAAGTGGCCGTCTTGGTCGACGGGGCAAAAGGAACGATCAATTCAGTCATCGACATGAATTCGGTGGTCCGCAGTATCACATCGGGTATTTCAAAAAAAGTCGAAGACGACCCTGCAAACCGTTTCCAAGTCAACCAATACAGCAATAACGCAGCCGGCTTGATGAAATACTTGGATAAGAAGAAAACCCAGGATCAAGCCTACAATCCTGAATCTACCGTCCGAAAAGAAGAAATTAAAACGTATTAATTGTTTTGCAAATACCTCACCCCCTTCCCGTCTCGATTACGGGAAGGGGGTTTTGTACTATTTCACGGCTTAATGGGGTTTGGCTATCAATACTTAATTTGACAAAATATATTATTAAAAAGATAATATGAATATATTACCATTTAAATTGTGCAAGTTTGCCGCTCACTTTATTGGCGGCATTGATGGGTTTTTACATTGACTTGGAGGTGCTTCAGTCCACATGATCAAACAAACGAACAAATTATTCATTCTTCCCGCAACGCTTCTCTGGTTGGCCGGCTGCTCTGCAGCAGATGACAATGCACCGCAAGGAGAAGAAACGGCCGCTGACTCCCCTTCTGCCACGGAAGACCCGGCCGCAGAAGACAATACAGTCGATACGGTTTCGCTTCAATTTTCAACGGTCGAAGAGCGATTGCAGCTGGATTTGGCAAATGCGCCGTATAGCGGTGAACAATACGAGAAAGACGCCGTGATGGAACACATGGCAGATCTGACTGAAAGCCAATCGGCAGAAGCTGTATATTTGGAAATGCTTGCACTGGCCGGCGAAGATTACCGGGAATTTGAGGAGTTTATATCCAGCGTCGACACTTCTTTTGAATCGGCAAGCGCACAGCCTGGCGAAGCGAATGGACAAGAAGCCACCGAACAACAAGTTAATATCGCTGTTCTTTTCGACTCCAGCGGCAGCATGGCAGCCGATGTCGGCGGCATCCCCAAGATTCAATCCGCAAAAGAGGCAGTCAGCTCCTTCGTTAGCGGATTGCCTGACTCGGCAAACGTTTCCCTCACGGTATATGGCCATAAAGGAACAAATAAAGCCGCGGATAAAGAACAGTCCTGCGAAGCGATCGAAGAAGTATACGAATTAGGCGAATTCGATGAACAACAGTTCACCGCTGCGCTCGATTCGTTCTCACCCGCTGGCTGGACTCCCCTCGCCTCTGCTTTGGCGTCCGCACAGAATCATTTTGATGGCCAAGCAAGCGGCGAGTCTGAAAACCTGATCTATGTGGTAAGTGATGGCATGGAGACGTGTAATGGCAACCCGGTGAAACAGGCGGAACAACTGAACCAATCGGGCTCGAAAGCGATTGTCAACATCATCGGGTTTGACGTGGAAAATGAGGGGCAGAAGCAATTGAAAGATGTGGCTGATGCTGGAGACGGCACTTATTCTACAGTGCGCAATGACCAAGAGCTGAAGGCATTTTTTGAGAAGGAAACAACGAGAATCATTAACGAATGGTACCAATGGGAATCCGAGAATCTAAATAAAGTGTACAAATCCGAAACTGAACGCATCAATGAACTGTACGACCAGGAGACTGAATTCATCAATGCGACGTATGACGAAGAAACCCGATTCAAGGAATTGAGTTATGAATTAGAAGAAGCTGCCGAAATCGACGGAGCGGAAGTTCGCAAGCTGATCAGCGCAACGGCCATAGATATGAGGCAATTTGCTAGAGGCACTGCGACTGATTTGCGCAAAGAACTTCGCAGCGGCGGCAATGATCATAGAGAGGAAACACGCGATAAAGCGAAAGAGGAACGTGAAGAGTTGCGGGGAGACGGCGACTGAAGCGATGCAGGTCTTCGATTGCGAATCTGTTGGCTTCTTTGACCCCTTCGTTGCTTAAAAATTTTTAAAAAGACAGCCACTTGGCTGTCTTTTTTCCAGAGTATTGAAGAAGTTTATTAATCCATCACGAATTAGAATGGAATCTTTTTTTCTACATTCAAAAATCAATGATCTTCCTAAGTATTTGGAGAAGCGTTCGCTCGACTCCAGTGGATCAGCGAGACGGCCGAGACCCCGCAAGGCGCGAAGCGACTGAGGAGGCTTGGACGCGAGCCCACGGAAAGCGAGCGATAAGCTTAGGAAAATACGATTTTTTACCTTTCGCGACAAACTGTAAAAAAGAACTTGCGGGACATTATCAACCCGCTTGCGAATAGCAATAAAGCCACGTACGCCGGGAGGATATGGACAAAGCTCGTATAGCCGATTACGTAATGAATGATGATGGCTGCGCCGAACGCCGGCAGCCCGCCGAACAGAAACGTGTACCAGACCCACCGCTGCCCTTCTTGGAATCCCCATAACGCGAGCATCAACACAAGCAGCCCAACACTGATCAAAGCACTGCCAAGCCCCGCCCGGTCATGCGCGATTACAGGAATGAGCCGTTCGTTGATGGCAGCGATTTGTTCAGGGCTCATGCAGATATAGGCGATGTCGGTTTGGACGAAAACGCCGTTCACGCCAATCGTCGAGATGACAAGCCCGGCTGCTGCGAGTGCAAATCCGAGTGAGACAAACGCCAGCTGTCCCCACAAACTTCGTTTCCAGGCTTGGTGGTTCGTGCGGTTGCGCGAAGACGAATGTTCGCCATGGTTCTTGGATGCCTGGTAGCCTTTGTAGAAAAACGGCAGCAACACAAGCCAAAGGATGCCGTGGAGCCAGTCGAAATAGCCGAATCCGATGAACAATAAAATGCCAAGAAACCCCAATACCCCTGCGATGTGTATGGCGCGTTTTGCCCATTGCAGACCATACCGGACGCCGTGACGCGCCAATTGCATGTAAAGAATGCCGCCCGATACCATCGTACCGGCAACGGTCATCCGGTCATGCTGCATGAAATGATAAATATTTGGATTGATCGCCATGAGTTCTTCTCGCGATAAGTTTAAAAACGCCTCGTCATAAGGCATCAACACGATCGTCATGCTGACAAGCATAGCCGCTGCCCCGCCGAGGAACATAAACAGCCCGAATAGCCAATGCCAAATCCATCCATCGAATACCGGTAGCGAAGCTGTTCGTTGATCCAGCAAACCTTCATTGATCCGCTTCGGCAAACCGGGGCCCGTCCCGACATAACCGCTAGAAAGCATCACCAAATCGACTCCAGCCCCGTACAAGGCCAGGGCATCTTTCGGTTCAGCGATTCCTCCTGAGACGATGATTGGCACTTCGCTATGCTGTCGGATAGCAGCCACTTTTTCGGCCAATTCCCCTGCCTGATCGAGCGGGTATTCCATGCCTTCGCCTGTGTCTATTCCCTGTTCATCGATGACGATTCCGTCTATGCATGTTTCGTTAGCGGCCAGATTCGTAACGGCCGAATCAATTTCATCCGCTGGACTGGCACATAACAGCGGCTTGCCTCCAACTGCTTCTTTGAAAGACTGCCAACGTTTCGTACTTAGCGGCTCTTCGACGATAAAAGCTTCTCCGTAGGCGGACAGCTTGTCCAACAACGAACGCGTCTGCTCGAAAGATCCGCTTCTTGCTATGCGGATGAAAAGCGGTTTGCCAAACGGCCTTAGCTTCTCCAGCTTGTCGATCGTTCGCTTGAGGCCGGGTGATTCCAAATTGTATGGAAAAACCAAATGATCTTTGGAATCCGCGAATGCAGGCGAACCCGCTTCTACAGGCTCCCATGACACCGGGCCGATTTCGATAAAGCCCATTCCCAAATGGCCGAATGCCTCGGTTCCGGAAAGCAAGGGATCGATTTTGCCGCTCAAGCCGACGGGATTGGCGATCTTCAAACCGAAAATCTCCGTTTCCAGCTGTTTGGCGGGTGTCGTGTGCCCCAAGTATTCGATCAGTTTGCTTCCGCCAGGGATTGAAGCAATTCGATGCATGCCCTTATGGATAAATTCTCTCCCGGTTTTTGCCGGCAAGCGGGAAAGCGTCGGTTCAAACATCGTATGATAAGTCCAATCCGGCAAGAAAATCACGTCCTAAAACTAAGTATGCTGTTATTTTACCGCATTTTACACGGCGAAAGCGTAAATTTCATAAAAACTCATTTAGATCCACACATCATTTTCTGCTGTCTGATCGCTTTTTGCATCGCCTGTATTTACGACGCCTTTAGGTTCAATCAGCAAGATGCTCGCTTGCGTTTTGGCAAATGGCTTGTGCTCTGTATTCTTTGGAACGACAAACAGTTCGCCTTCTTTCAACTCCACTTTCCCGTCCCGAAATTCAATGACCAGTTCTCCTTCTAATACAATGAACACTTCATCGGTGTCTTCATGCTTATGCCAGACGAAATCCCCTTGCACTTTCACGGTTTTGAATTGATAATCATTCATTTCCGCAATGACTTTCGGCGACCATAGATCGTCGAATTTCGAAAGTTTTTCATTGAAATTGATCGGCTTGAAGTTCATTAAATTCACTCCTCTTTATGTTTTATTGCCCCAGAAAGTGCTGCATGCTTATTTATGGATTTCATGCTGCCGTATAATGGATGCCCTTCCAAGCTTTCCGCTTGTTCTGCTAGAGGTGCTTTATGATTGGCTACGGTCCCATTCTGCCAAAGACATCATTTCGAATTCTTCCTCAACCTTCAGATCTAACGGTGCGATGAACTCAAGTGAATTGCCATCCGGGTCATGAAAATAGACTGCTGCGTGGGCATAAGGACGGTTCGGCAAGACGAGCGGTTGTTCTTCTGGTGTAAAACCGAAAGCCGTTCGTCCTTCGATTCCTCTTTCGGCCAACCAATCCTTCGCGTTGCGGATTGCTTCTAAATCTACATGAAAAGCGATGTGGCGAAGCGAAGGATGATAAGGCGTTTCCACT
Source organism: Planococcus sp. SSTMD024 (assembly GCF_041320495.1). NCBI lineage: Bacteria > Bacillati > Bacillota > Bacilli > Caryophanales > Caryophanaceae > Planococcus > Planococcus sp. SSTMD024. The sequence goes on from NZ_JBGGNS010000019.1 coordinate 52,088, forward strand.
TTCTCCGTTTCCCATAAGCCCACCCAACTTTGGCCTTTGACGATCCAAAAGAAAGCCAGCTTTGGAGTCTCATAAGCGAGTTCCAATTCCAAACTAGTATAGAATTCAATGGAGCGTTTTAAATTTCGGACTGGTAAATGCGCTTCGTAAAGGCCTTTGATCATTGATTTTCCCCTTTTATTTTTCTTATGACTTCCATTTTTTTTAAGTCTTTTCCGTGATTCTTGGATCTTCTATAGCCGTCTGCAGATGATTTTGTGTACACGTTTAAATAGTCATCCAAACTCAACACGTAATATTCAGCTCCGTCTTCGAGTACTTTTTCTAAACCTCTATAGTCGACCTCTGCAAAAGTCTCTAAATCCTCAATGTATGAAAACCCCACCTGGTTATAGCCATCGCTAAATTCATGCTCCCGATAATCAATCAGCGAATAACCGAGCCGTTCCATTAGCTTTTTCAACACGATCCACTGTTCATAGAGATAAACAAAGGGAACCAGAATATCAATATCTTTAGGAGAGAAATCCATCTTAGTGGCTTTTCCGAGGCCTAGAGAGCCATATAGAACGGGAATGATGCATAATTCTTTATTGAAGCTTTTACAAAGACGAATAAATTCTTTATGTAACTGCTGTTCCTTATTCACTATTTGAACCCACCTTCCGCTTACTCGCCACCGCTTCTTTTAATACCAACAACGCCAATTCATGATCGTTCATCACATACGGAACTTCTTCCGGCTCTACCCAAATGCGGGCGGTGGTCTCGTATTGACGCAAAAATGGAAAGCACTTTATAATGTCCATTCGGTAGAATAGTTGATATCCCACTTTCGGGTATTTTCCATTTTCCGTGAACCTCTCGTTTGCTGAATGGTCCACTTTGATTGCACCGATATAAGTTAGCTCCCCGTCTACATACGCCTCTTCGTACACTTCGCGGCGCAATGCCTGTCCAGGCTTTTCTCCTTTTTCCACATGGCCGCCGGGCACATTAAATCCTCGACCTTTTACTCGAACGAGCACAAGTTTTTCTTCCAGAAAGCAGTAGCCGTGAACGCTGGTCACGATGTCGCTTGCTTTAAGTGGTTTATAAGGCTGCCAGGTCAGGCTCACAGTCTGTCCATCCCAATCTACAAAAGTTTGATCGTCCATGCGGCACCTCTATTTCTTTTTGATTGCATTATCGGAAGGCGAATTTTTTGTATGTTGAGACAAGATATTCTGCAACACAAGTTCACTGCTGCAGCGTCTCTTTCAATATCCTCAAATTGGCTTCATAGAACGCAACATTCTTCTTCAGGCCCCGTCTTTGGCTCCAACCGATGCTGTTAAAGGCATCAATGAAGCGATAAAAGGGCAAGACAGCCCGCAAATCGATCATCGGCCGGATGCTGTTATAGCCCTTCTGATAAGAATTCAGCAAGACAGGATCCGACTTTAAAAAATCACGGTGAATTTTAGTGAAATCAATTTCTGTCGACCCAAAGCGCACACTTTCAAAATCGATCATGCCGGAAACCTGGCCTTCCTCCACAATGATATTGGCTGGGCGGAAATCCATATGGACAAAACTCGGACCGTCTGGTTCTGGAAGATTGCCTTTCATTTGCTCGAAATTGCGCAAGCTGGCCATATACAAATCTTCATCCAATACTTCTTTTGCATCCTCCGCGAAGCTATAAAACTGCCTTTCGATGAATTCATGCCAATTGGGAAATTCATTTTGTAGGGCGCCGAGTGCTGTCTTGTTAGAAGGTTTAATTTGATGCATAGACGCTTGCATTGCGCCGATTTGATACGCGATTTCCGGAGAAGCCGTTGCGGACAAAGGCTTCCCTTTCAGTTCGGACAGCAGTAAAGCCCCTGGACAGCTATCGTCACCTGCCCAACAATCAAGCAACTGTGGAATCGGGACATGTCCTGTTAAAGTTTCATAGGCGGCCAGCTCACGCTCGTATTTCATACGGCTGTACGGGATTTTCACGAAGACCGTTTCGCCATTCGGTAAAGTGCATTTGTAGACCGCCGAACTGAAAGAATCTTCGACTTCGTTGACGGAAACCACTTGCAGCTTGAATTGTTCCAAGACCTGATCAAGCATCGATTTCCCACCTCGCTTCTAAATTTATTTCTATTTTTTTCTGGCAATTCCTATGAGGCGTGCAACAGTCCAGCTAGCACAATCTCCTTCTAAAAACCAAAGCGGTCTTTGATCATTTTGGCGACAGCTTCTGGTTCTAATTCTGTATTATCGATTCGTATGTAATTCGCTTCTCGGATTTCATTTGGCAGAGAGTTGAGCCGGTGCTTTTTTTGAGTTTCGATTAAATGCGCTTCGGATTCCTCGACATTCCGCTTCGTTGCTTTATGTTCGAGGCGATGCGGCGTTTGGTTTCGTATCAAGCGTTCGCTCGGATCGGCTTCAAGTTCTACGAAATAGACGTCTCCACCGCCTTCTTCGAAAATAGCGCGGACATGACTTACGAATTCCCAGTCCTTTTTTGATTCAAATGACCAAACAAAAGTGAAAACAACGCCTTCCAACTCGGTTTTAACGGCCGCTTTAAATATTTCTTCCCGAATGATCGTGGAGATTCTCCACGTGTCTTCACCAAATCCAAAGAACGGGTGCAGCAAGTCAATCGTCATGTGGTTATGAAGTAATTTGAGATGCGTTATCTTTTCCAATTCCTGGCCTATTGTCATCTTGCCGACAGCTGGTGGGCCGAATAATAAAATGAGTTTCATAGCACCTCCCACTGTGGATGCCAATAACCTAACCATTCCAGCAACCACTTGTACTTGTAAATATTAGTATATCAAAAGGTTCTTCAAACCCGGTTCGTTTTCAGAACTTTTCTACAAAATACAAACGGCTTCATGTTAAAGATTAATCGACGAACTAGAAAAACCCGAAGCCATTAAGCTTCGGGTTTTGTCGTTATTTCATATGCTTGCGCTGGAAATCGGAAATGCTTTCGTATTCCTCTGTCAGCAAACGCGACAAACGGATGTAAATCGGAAGCAGTTCGCGGTAAATATTGCTCGCTTCCGTTTCCGGATGATGCGTATGGGTGCTGCCGATCATCTCGGAAACGATGCTGAAATCCTCGATCTCGCCGGTGGCATACATGCCGAGAACGACTGCGCCGAGACAGGAACTTTCAAAGCTCTCCGGGATGATAACCGGCTTGTCGAAAACGTCGGCCAACAGCTGGCGCCATAACTCGGAGCGGGCAAAACCACCGGACGCTTGAATGCGCGCCGGCTCCCCCGTCAACTCCTCAACGGCGAGCAGCACGGTATAGAGATTGAAAACGATGCCTTCGAGTACAGCGCGGATCATATGCTGCTTCTGGTGATGGATGCTCAGGCCGAAAAACGACCCTCTCGCGTTGGCGTCCCATAGCGGTGCCCGTTCCCCCGTCAAATAAGGGTGGAACAACAGCCCGTCCGCTCCCGGTTTGACGGTTGCCGCGATCTTCGTCAACACATCGTATGTATCGATCCCGAGGCGCTTCGCCGTTTCCACTTCAGAAGACGCGAATTCATCGCGCAACCAGCGCAAAATGATGCCGCCGTTGTTGACCGGCCCGCCAATCACCCAGTGGTCTTCGGTCAATACATAACAGAAGGTCCGCTCTTTCGGATCGGTTTTCGGCACCGGCGACACCGTGCGGATGGCGCCGCTCGTCCCGATGGTCACGGCGATGACGCCGGGATCGATGGCATTGACGCCGAGATTGGCCAATACGCCGTCGCTTGCCCCGATGACAAACGGAACGTCTTCCCGGATGCCCATGAACGCAGCGAATTCCGGCGCGACTCCTGTAAACCGCTCGGTCGTCGGCACGAGGCGCGGCAATTTCTCTGCTGTGACACAAGACACATCCAGTGCGCCTTGGTCCCAGTCGAGCTGTTCCAAATTGAACAAGCCGGTAGCGGAAGCAATTGAATGGTCTTCGACGTATTCCCCGAAGAATTTCTGGAAAATATAGCTCTTGATGCTGATGAACTTTGCGGTCTGCTGGCAGATTTCCGGTTTTTCATCCTGCAGCCACAAAAGTTTCGACAGCGGTGACATTGCGTGGATCGGCGTGCCGGTCCGCAAGTAAATGTCATGGCCGTTCAAGTTTTCTTTGATGTGCTTTGCGTGCTTCGAGCTTCTCGTATCGGCCCAAGTGATGCTATTGGTCAACAGCGCCCCTTCAGCATCCACCGCAATGAGGCTGTGCATCGCCGAGCTGAACGACAAAAGCTTTAATGACTCTTTGCTGATATCGCTTTTTCTCAAGGTTTCCCGGACAGCTGTCAGGACGGCGCGAAAAATTTCTTCCGGGTCCTGTTCGGCAGTCAATTGGTTCGGCGTATGCAAAGGATAGAACACTGTATGGCTGTCTTTGATTTGCCCCGCTTTATTGAACAGGACAGCTTTTGTGGAAGTGGTCCCTATATCGACCCCTAAATAATAGGATTGTTCAGGCATGTTCTTCTTCCTTCCTTATAACAGAAAAAGAAAAAGGAGCATCCCTTTTTCTTTTTCTGTACTCATGTGATAAAGAAACTCAAAATCAATACTACCACGAAACCGGTGAGGCCGATGATGGTTTCCATCATGGTCCAGGATTTCAAGGTGTCTTTGACGCTCATTCCGAAATAGCGGTTAACAAGCCAGAAGCCGGAATCGTTTACGTGAGACAAGACCGTGGCACCTGCAGCGATGGAGATAACGATCAAGCCAAGTGCCGGGCCAGTCGTTCCGGTAATTTCCAGAAGCGGTGCGATCAATCCTGCAGCCGTTACCATGGAAACGGTAGCGGAGCCTTGTGCCACACGGACCGCTGAAGCGATCAGGAATGCCAGGACAATCGGCGGAAGCGCCGAGTCGCCCATCATTTCACCAAGTACATCACCGACACCCGAGTCGATGAGCACTTGTTTGAACACGCCGCCAGCCCCTGTAACGAGGATGATAATACCTGCTGGTTCAAGAGCTTTCGTTGCGATGTCCTGTACTTCCTGGCGCGAATAGCCGCGGCGCGTGCCGAGGAAGTAAAACGTCAGCATGGTAGCGAGTGTCAACGCGACGAATGGATGGCCAAGGAACGTCAAAATCTCACGGATTTGATTTCCTTCCTCCAAAATAACGGCTGACAAGGTGTTGAACAGAATCAACACAAGCGGAATCAAAATCAAGGAAATGATCATGCCGAAGCTTGGCAATTCTTTATCGTATTCCTGTTCTTTGATATCCATGTAATCCGGAATCGTCAAATGAATGCGCTTCCCTATGTAACGTCCAAAAACAGGTCCCGCCAAAATCATAGAAGGGATCCCTGCGAGCACCCCGAACAGGATGACCCAGCCAAGTTCTGCCCCGACCAGTTCCGCGACCGCAATCGGCCCCGGAGTCGGCGGGATGAAGCTATGTGTTACAGCAAGGCCCGCCAATAGCGGAATCCCGTAATGCAAAAGCGATTTGCCGGTCTTTTTCGCCAAGCTGTAGACGATCGGCACCAAAATGATGAACCCGACATCGAAAAAGACGGGAATCGCGACAATGAAGCCTGTCACGCCGAGTGCCCAAGGAGCTTTATCTTCGCCAAATTTTCCGATCATCGTTGCCGCTAAGCGCTCAGCGCCGCCGGAAACTTCCAGCATTTTTCCGAACATGGCGCCAAGGCCAACAACCACTGCGACAAAGCCGAGCGTTCCGCCCATGCCGTTTTGAATCGATTGAATAACATCCCCAAGCGGCATACCTGCCGCGATGCCGAGCAGTAAACTTACCAATAATAACGCGACGAACGCGTGCAGTTTCGTGCGCATGACCAAAAACAGCAATACGAAAATGCTCGCAAGCGCGATCATGATCAATGTTGAACCTGCCATTTGATTTCCCCCTATCAGATAAACAATGATTTATTTTTTGACGACTGCGTGCCCGCCAAATTCGTTGCGAAGTGCTGCAACGACTTTTCCTGTAAACGTATCGTCTTCAAGTGAACGATAGCGCATCATGAGCGACATCGTGATAACCGGTGCCGGAACATTTAGATCGAGCGCCGTTTCCACTGTCCATTTCCCTTCTCCTGAAGAGTTCATAACCCCTTTGATGCCATCGAGCTTTTCATCTTTCGAGAACGCGTTTTGCGTCAGGCCCATCAAATAAGAGCTGATGATCGAGCCATTGTTCCAGACGCCGGCTACTTTTTCGTAGTCGTAGTCGAAATCGCTCTTGTGGAGGATGTCAAATCCTTCCGCAATCGATTGCATCATGCCGTACTCGATGCCGTTGTGGATCATTTTCATGAAATGACCGCTGCCCGATTTCCCTGCATAGAGGTAGCCGCCTTCGACTGAGATGTCGCGGAAGAGCGGTTCGATATCGTTGAACTTTTCTTCGTCCCCGCCGATCATCGCGCAAATGCCGTGGCGCGCGCCTTCTGTTCCGCCGCTTGTGCCGCAGTCGAAGAAATAAATTCCGTTCGCTTTCAATTCCTCAGCGCGGCGCACCGATTCCTTGTAGTTTGAGTTGCCCCCGTCGATAATGGCGTCGCCTTTATCCAAAAGCGGCACCAATTGGGCGATGACCGATTCCGTAATTTCTCCAGCCGGCACCATCAACCACACCGTGCGTGGCGCCTGGAGGTTCTGCACCAATTCTTCGAGCGATCCAGCCACTTTGAAATCGCTTACTTCCAAAGCGTTTGCATCATGCCCTACCACTGTATGGCCATGATCCGTTAAATTGAGTGCCAAGTTCTTCCCCATTTTGCCCAAACCGATAATTCCGATTTCCATTATATAACCTCCTATAAAATAAAAGAATATTTTTCCTTAATGGATTTAGTATATCAAATATTTTTCCACATACAAGCATGTTATGATAGAAATACGAAAAAACTCCAAGCAATAGAAAGAGGCGTGGCAGAATGAAACAACAACAATTCGCATTGGCAGCCATCCGTGGCAGTTACCGCAATTTCAGTGAAAAGGAAAAGAAAATCGCCGATTACATCTTGAATGACCCCCGCCATATCATCCATTTGACGATCAACCAAATTGCCGACGAGCTCGGGCTTGCGGAATCGACTGTCTTCCGCTTCTGCCAGCGCCTCGGCTTTAAAGGCTTCCAGGCGTTCAAAATCGCCTTGGCTGCGGAAGTCGTTGCACCACTAAAAGATATCCATGAACAAATCGAAGAGGGCGACGAAGTCAAAACGGTGGCAGAAAAAGTATTCCACTCCAACATCAAGACACTTGAAGATACCTTGCAGATCATCGACGAAGAGGCCTTGAAACAAGCAGTCGCCGCGGTGCTGTCCGCGCGCAAAATTGAGTTTTTCGGGAATGGCGGGTCTGCGATGATCGCCATGGACGGCTATCATAAGTTCGTCCGTCTCGGCCTTCATGTTGCGATGAACATGGACGCCCATTTGCAGCTCATGTCCGCGTCGCAACTCACGAAAGGCGATGTCGCCATTGTCATCTCCCACTCCGGCAGCACACGAGATGTCCTCGAAGTGCTTCACGTCTTGAAGGAAAAAGAAGTGACGATTGTCTGCGTGACCAATTTCGCCAAATCTCCTTTATCCAAAGAGGCGGATATTGTCTTGTACACCTTGTCGGAAGAAACGGATTTCCGCTCGGAAGCCCTCGCTTCCCGCATCGCGCAGCTCAGCTTGATCGATGCGCTCTACACGAACGTCATGATCGCCCGCGGTGACGAAGGCAAGACGGCGCTTCGCCATATGCGCGAAGCCATGTCACAGAAACGCTTATAGGCGTTGGGGATTTTGGACAAATAAAAAAAAGCTGGAAGCTAAAATGGTTCCAGCTTTTTCGTATACTATTTATCATCTAGCTATCTCAACTTATAAGATTGGGCTCAGCAGGCGGGCAAAACCTTCGCGCAGCTTGATGGTCCAGTCGCGCTGTGCGTAGAGCTCTTTCGTCAATTTGCGGCAATCGGCTGTATCCGATTCGAACAAAGACTCGAGTTCCAGCGCAATCCGGCGGTTGAACACGAGCGTATTGATTTCGAAATTCAAGCGGAAGCTGCGGGCGTCCAAGTTGGTGGTCCCGACAGTAGAAATTTCGCCATCCACGGTCATCGTCTTGGCGTGCAAAAAGCCGCGATCGTATAGGTAGACGTCCGCTCCGTAATCGAGCAGTTCGCCGAGAAACGACCAGGAGCCCCACATGACAAAAGGGTGGTCGGGCTTGCCTGGAATCATGATATGCATTTTGACACCGCTCAGCAAGGCCATTTTACAAGCGTCCATAAAACTTTTATCTGGAATGAAATACGGCGTCTGGATGTAGATTTCACGCTTTGCCGATGAGATCATTTTAATCATCATGTTTTTCAAATGCTCAGTCTCGGAATTTGGGCCGCTCGTGACGATTTGCATCGGCGAATAATGCTTGATTTGGTGAGGCGGAAAACAAAAGATGTCGTCTCGGTTCTTGTACTGATTGGCGTAGTTCCAATCCAAGACAAAACGGTCCTGGATGTGATGGACGACATCCCCTTCTATGCGCAAATGAACATCGCGCCAATAGCCGAATTTCTCCACTTCGCCTAAATATTCCGTGCCGACGTTGAACCCGCCGATATAGCCGACTTTGCCGTCGATGATGCACACTTTCCGGTGGTTTCGGTTATTGATGCGAAAATTGATGATGCCCAATTTGGATGGGAAAAAGATTTCCACTTCGCCCCCGTGCTCGATCAATTCCTTGAAATCCGAATGCTTTAAGCTTTTTGACCCAACCGCATCGTAGAGGAGCCGGACTTTGACCCCCGCCTTGGCGCGCTCGAGCAAGGCATCGAACAGCCGCTGTCCGAGTGCGTCCCGCTGAATGATGTAGTATTGGACATTGACCTCCTCTTGCGCGTTGCCGATATCTTCGATCATGGTATCGAATTTCTCGTTTCCTTCAGAGAAGATCCGCGTGTCGTTGTAAAAGCTGACGAGCGACTTGGAAGATTGCAAATTCATGGTCAGCAACTGCTCATATTTGTTCAGCAGCTTTTCATCGTACTCCTCTTCCCCTGCCTTTATGCGCTGGACTTGAGAATCAACTTGGCGCGCGTAATAGGATTGTTCGTCTTCGGATAAGTTGTAGAAGTTGTTGGTTGTCAAATGCCTGCCAAAAAACAAATAGACAATAAATCCGAGAATCGGCAAGAAAAACAAAATCAATAGCCATGCCCAAGTAGCCCCTGCGTCCCGCCGTTCATTGAAGATGATGACAAGCGCTAGCACGATATTCAACAACAATAAAGAGTTCAATGTCCAGCTCAGTACAACTACCCAATCCATTCCCGCCACCCCTTTCGCTGTGTCCCCTCTTATTCTCTAAATATGCAAATAGTCCTCTATTGAAAAACGAAATAGCTGCCTGAGACGGAATCAGTTCTGTTCCTGGCAGCTCGTTCCTAGTAGCATTCAGTTTTCTTCAGGCCCAGTTTTCATAAAGAGCCAGCGGAATATGCCGTATTGAGCCGCAAATAAGAAAAAAGCAGTTAGGCATAAATTGACATAATACAAAACCCCATCCCCGAAAAAATCCAAAGGCGAGACGGTAGCCGGCCGCTGCGACAAGTAAAGATAATTCGAGCCAGTCTGTGGATTGACCCAAAAGCCGATGAGTGCGGCATAGGCTAGCAGGAGGCCGTAGACCGATAACACCGAACGCCATGTAAGTGCGCTTGGCATAGCCAAAGCCAAAAACAGGCATGCCCACGCGATGGCTGTATGATGGACAAAGAATTTCCAAAACCGGTAATGTTGGTAATCATAAGGCATATCCGGTGTCACCAGTGCCAGTGCGGCCGGGACGATGCCGATGAAAAACGACACACGGATCCAAAATTGCTGCAAAGTCACTAACCCGACCATGGCAGTGACAGAAGCGACGCCGCATAAATGAAGCGGCATATAGCGATTGAAGCTCCAATAATCGTGGCTGATGGCCCAATATTGATAGGACATTTCAGAGATGAACAGGACAAGAAACAACAGCCAGCGCAATTGCTGGAACAAGGCGTCTTTAGCGGCTAAATTATCCCTCAAAAGGACCAGGCAAAGGAACCCTGTCAAAGCGATTGCCAATACCACTAGATGGCTTATGGAAAAAAGCTCGAACGGATAATCGGATCTTGCACCAAACCAGGTGTCCATCGCTGCCCCTCCCGAGAAGTATTGTGATGATATTTTATCATTTTTCTCATCCACTGGAATTCACTTTCCGTAGTTTTGACTAGCTTTATTTTCAAGTTTGTAGGCAAACTACAATCCAAGCGCCTGGTTCCAATTTCGTTCGGGTATTCGAAAGTTTTTCAGTGTTTCTGTAAAACGATAAAAACTTCGAAAGTGGGGAATGATAAAAGCAATATGTCGTCTTTTACGTTTTATAACCCTGCTGCGCTATTTGGTCACTTCAAAGCTACCCTAGAAGTCTGCCTTAGTTTTGGGATATGAACCATTTGGCCGGTTGGTTTTAAACAATGAAACAGAGGGGTGTCCAATATGATCGCTTACTCAGAGTCCACGTTTACTGAAGCGGAGCCCATACTCTTCATCCACGGGCTTGGCGCAAGCAGTTGGATGTGGTGGCAACAAGAACACGCATTTTCCGATCGCCAATTAATTATGGTCGATTTGCCTGGACATGGAAAAGTGCCACTATACCTTGGGTCAGTTTAGCGGATAGTGCCGAACAAATTGCCCATCAAGTTATTAAGAGTCGAGCTGTCCATGTAGTGGGACTTTCTTTAGGAGGGCATGTCGCCTTGGAATTGGCTAAGCATTTCCCTGATAAAGTACTCACCCTCTTCATTAGCGGCATTACTGTCCAGCCGTTGCGTTACGGATTTTTATTGAAACTGCAATCACGCGCTGTGCAGCGGAACATTCACAATACATCGCATCTCGAAAAGCAGGCCCGTGAACATTACCGCCTGCCTCCTGAAAAGATCCCTGAATTCATCTCCAATTATCAACTGCTAACGCGCGAGACATATGAAGCCATATTTAAGGAAATCATTCGGTTCCGCCTCGACGCATCGTACAGTTCTTTTCGCAAGCCCGTCCTGTTTGCAGCTGGAGAGCACGAGTCGCGCGCGGTAATCGCTTCGGTTAACATGGCTCCTGTTGTTATGCCGAATGCTGTCGGCATGTTAATCACAAATGCTCGACATGATTGGCCCGTTCAGCAAGCTACGAAATTCAATCGCCTGTTGAGAAAATGGCTGACGGGAAACCTGGATGAACAGAAGGACTTGCTCTTCCCTGATTAAGTACAGAGGAATACTGGCGAAATAACAATAATCGTTGAAGCGGAAGAGGGACCATAAAAGGCCATCGAGGTTTCTCGACAGCCTGCATCGCTACTATTTTGTTACACCTTCCTGCAATACTTTATAAATCCGTCTCTTGTAGTCTAAAAATTCTTCTGTCAACGTGATGTCTTGTGCTCTCGGCCTCTCGAAACCCACTGTAAACTCAGCAACAACATGCGCAGGTTTTTCCGACAACACGAGGATGCGGTCTGCGAGAAACAGCGCTTCTTCTATATTATGGGTGACGAAGAGAATCGCGCGTTTATTGTGCTGCCAAATGTCAAGCAGCCATTTCTGCATTTCCGAACGGGTGAATTCGTCGAGAGCTGAAAACGGTTCGTCCAGCAAGATGAGCGGCTGCGGGCTCAACAGGCTGCGGATAAAGGCGGCGCGTTGTTTCATGCCGCCCGACAATTGGTGCGGATAGGATTGCTCGTATCCTGCGAGCCCTGCTTTCTCCATCATTTGCACTCCCGCTTGCTGATCTTTGTGTCCTGCCAGTTCAGCTCCCAACAAAACATTGTCCAGCACGGTGCGCCACGGGAGCAATGACGGGCTTTGCGGCATATAGCTGACAGAGCCTTTTTGGCCGTTGATGTTCTCGCCTCCCAACAGGATCGCTCCCGCATCCGGTTCGTAAAGCCCGCCGATCAAATGAAACAACGTGCTTTTGCCGCTGCCGGAAGGGCCGAGCACGGCGACAAATTCATCTTCTGCTATCTTCAATGAAAGCTCCTTTAGCACGTCGGTCCCGTCAAAGCTTTTCGATAAGTGCTCAATCGCCAATTCAGCCATTCGGATTCCCTCCCCCACTCGTTTTCCAGCGGATGACCCGCTTTTCGAGTAACACGATCGCCGCAAAAAACAGCATACTTAAACACATGATCAACAGGATCGCGACAAATACTTGCGTCGTCCGGAACGACGACGAGGCGAGCGTCATATAGACGCCGATGCCTTCCTGCGCACCAAGCCACTCCGATATGACGGCGCCCATGACGCTATAGGTCGCCGCGATTTTCAAGCCTGAGAAAATCGACGGCATCGCATGCGGCCATTCAAGCTTCCAAAAAATCTGGCGCCTATTGGCTCCTGCCATTTTCATATAGTGCAGCAATTCGCCGCTCGTTTGCCTGAATCCATCGAGCGCCGCGATGGTGATCGGGAAAAAGCATACGAGAATGATGATAATGAGTTTTGGCAGCCAGCCAAAGCCGAACCAAATGACCAACAGCGGCGCCAACACGATGATCGGAATGTTTTGCGATAATATCAGCAAAGGGTAAAAAGTCTCCCGCAGTTTCGGCACGAGATGAAGGAGCATCGCGACGCCGAGCCCGATCGCCGATCCGATGAAAAAGCCGAGAACCGATAAACGGATCGTCGCAATCAGATGCCCGCTGTAGTTTGGCCAACTATTTACCGCTTCCAGCCCGATTTGATAAGGGGTCGGCAATAGCCAGTCCGGCACTTCAAACAGCGGCACCAGCATTTGCCAGATAATCAATAAAAGGATGAGGACCAGAACCGGTCTCCATCCTTTTCGCACAAACATCACGGCCGGTATTTCTCCGTCAATTTATCCATCGACGCGCCGCTCGGCTGATACAGCACTTTGATTTGGGAGATAACGTTCGAACTGCCGCCTTCGATCATCGCCTCGTTCATTTCTTCGACGATTGAAAACAACTGCTCCAGATCCCCTTCCATCGTCGTCTCCAGTGGATTGACTTGGTATGGGACACCTGACTTCTCGATGACGGCGATTGCTTTGTCCACATATGGAATGACGTCTTCTCCGTTTTTCGTTTTCGGGATGATTTGAATACTTAGTAATGCATTGGCCATTAGTTTTCCTCCTCCGGTAAAAATTCATTGGTATATGCCTGCTCGACGTCCAGTTCTTCATCCAGCAAGCCATTGTCGAACATCCAGTCAGCGTAATCCGCCCACACTTGCTCTTGTTGTTCGCCGAATTTCACGGCATCGTCCTGATATTTCGGCGATAGCCATTCCTGGCTCGCTTTCACCAGTTCCGGGTCCAAATCCGGTACCGACTCGATCAGGATGTCCGCTGCTTGTTCCGGCTCATTGATGGCGAATTCGTAGCCTTGCGATACCGCTTTGGTGAATGCCCGAACCGTTTCCGGATCTTCTGCGATCATGTTTTCATTGGTCATCAGGATCGGGGTGTAATAGTCCAGTTGGTCCGAGTAGTCCGTCAAATACTGCATGTTCAATTCATCGCCGCGCAGCTCGGCTTCAATGCCTGTCCAGCCATAGTAAATCCACGCAAAATCGATGTCGCGCTCGACGGCCGTGAAGAAATCGCTATTGCCGATATTGACGATGTCGACATTTTCCACATCGGCCCCGTCTTGCTCCATGATGGACCCAAGCACCGCTTTTTCGACCGGAGCTCCCCAGCCGCCGTAGGTTTTCCCTTCGTAATCGCCAGGCGACTCGATGGCTTTGGCTTTCGGTGATGCGAATCCGGAGGTGTTGTGCTGGATAATCGCCGCGATCGAGACGATCGGGATGCCCTGCACTCTCGCTTCCGTCAAGCTTTCCTGTGCCCCGATGCCGAATTCCGCCTGGTTGGAGGCGACCAATTGATTGGCACCTGCTTCTCCCGGCAAGATGATTTCGACATCGAGCCCTTGCTCTTCAAAATAGCCCTTTTTCTGTGCCACATACAAGCCGGTGTGGTTGGTGTTCGGCGTCCAATCCAAGACCATCGTCACTTCTTGTAATTCCTGTTGCTCATTCGCCACATCGCTCCCCGGATTTTCCGCTTCTTCTGTGCATGCCGCCATCAGCAATACCGGTGCGATGGCAATCGTCCATTTTTTCATCTTGTTTCCCCCTCTGAATTAACTCATAAAAAATGATTACAGGAGCTGAATCAGGGGACATATCCAATTGGGGATACCAAAAAGCGCCCAAGGTTATGGAAACCTTGGGCGCATATCATCGCAGAATAGACCGATTTGAATATGTTCCCTCCGCTGGTATTAGCCAGTTCAGGTTCCAAGGGTCAATATCTCACGGATATTCTCTCAATCGGCAACACCGATTCCCCCACATGTGTTTTATGAAATTAGCATTTGTCTTTCAATGTCTATCTTGTCACAGTTGACAGATTAGTTCAAGCATTGTCTGAAATCTCGTTTGTATAAACAAGATTTCCTTACAGTTGGACAGCTTCACCGCTATAGACTTTGAGTTCCATCGGCGCGCTCATGAACCCGGCCGCTTTTTTGGAGAATGCCGTGAAATGCTCACTCGAGTTATGGGCTTCGATCGCCTGTGCATCTTTCCATACTTCAACCATCATGAAATGGCCTTCCTGCTCGACCGATTTCACCAAATCGTATTGAATATTGCCTGGTTCTTTACGCGATGCTTCAATCAGAATTTTGCTTTCGTTTAAAAAGGCTTGCTCTTGGTCCGGTTTCACTTGCAAATGCGCGTGGATAATCAACATTTCATTTCGCCATCCTTTTATTTATATTTATTAATATTCAATGATATTGTCTTGCATGCGCTGGAGCATGTCGCTAAGCGCATCCACTTCCTCAGACGTGAAATCGTGGAGCAATTGTTTGACGAAGCCCGTATTTTCATTCCGGTATTCGACAATGCGCTCGCGGCCTTCCTCGGTCAGGCTGACAAAGATTACGCGGTTATCCTCTGGATTTCTGCGCTTCGTAACCATGCCGCTCGCTTCCAGCTGCTTTAAATGGCGCGTAATCGCGGCGCCGTCGATATTGACTAACTTTTGAAGCGTCGACTGGTTGATTTCGTCCACTTTATACAGTTGGGACAATAATTCATAGCGCGACGCACTGATACCCGTGCAGCGCTCGAACTTCGGGCTGATTTGATTGGTCAGGCCCTTAAACTGGTGCAGCACTTGTTCCTGCTTTGAAAATGAACACGGCATTGAAAGACCTCCTAAATGATCGATGAAGTCAATTGATAGCTGTGCCCACTATTCATTGACCAGTCAAATATAATACATACATCCCGAATACTCAAGGTCGGCTGGCTTAGCTCCAGGTCGTGGTCGTCTCGACCGGCAAGCGGTACGACTGGAAGCCTTCGCTCGCGGCTTTGCCAATCGTGAGAAGCATGACTGGCACATAACGCTCTTTGTCCAGGCCGAACGTTTCAGCGATTTTTTCCTTGTCGTAGCCGCCGATCGGGTTGGTGTCGTAGCCGAATGCACGGGCAACGAGCATCAATTGCATGGATACAAGCCCTGAGTCCAATAGCACGATGTCTTTCATCTGCTCATTGGACATGCCTTCATACAAAGGTTTGAAGTAGCCGACTTGGAATTCTTTCACTTCTTCTGGCATATAACCGAGTTCTACGGCTTTTCCGTAAATCTCTTCTGCGTACTCGATGTTTTTGAGGTCGCCGAATACGGCGATGACAGCTGACGCACTCATTACTTTTTCCAAGTTGAAAGATGCCAGCGGCGCAAGCTTTTCTTTTCCTTCTGCGCTGTCGATAACAACAAAACGCCAAGGCTGCATATTGATGGAAGAAGGTGCTTTGGATGCCTGTTCCAGAATTTCGGTCATTTCCTCACGGCTGATTTTCACGGTTGGGTCGTATTGCTTGATGGAACGGCGCCCATTGACGATTTCATTGAAATCATTGGTTTTTTTGTTTTGTAATGTGTTCATCTTGATTGCTCCTTTTTCTATCCTAATGGTTTGGAGAGATATTAATTGACCCCTCATTAATTGATGCCTCACACAATATAAACCCGTTACAGGAAAAATGCAACCAGAAAGTTTCACAGCGGTTCGGAACAAAAAAAGAAAGGCTTCTGCAGCCTTTCATGCTTTTGCCTTTTGATAATCGCTTCGAATAATTGCCATGATGATTTCGTCTGAAAACGCCCCGTTGTAATGGAGCGCTTCCCGCAAGACCCCTTCTCTTTTGAAGCCGTTCTTTTCATAAGCGCGTATGCCCCGCTCATTATGGCTGAACACTTCCAATTGCAGGCGGTTGAGTTTCAACTCATCAAATACAAATTTCAGCACGAGCGCCATCGCTTCTGTTCCATATCCTTTGCCTGTCAATTGCATCGCATTCATGGTGATCCTGAACCCCGCACTCTGGTTGTCTAGATCAATATCCAACACTGACAGCTCACCGATCAATTGATCCATTGCGTTCAAGCAAATCGTGAAATCGTAGCGCGCTTCATCCTTCTGTATCTGTTCAATATGTTTTTGGATTTGCTCAAGCGAAAACCTGGCTTTTGTTCCGGTCATGTAGCGGATTTCTTCGTCTTTGGTATGATTCAAGAAAAGCGGTGCATCTTCTGCCACTACTGGCCTCAAGTATATCCGTTCAGTGATTAGTTTCATGGTTGCCCCCAATTTAATACACTTAATATCTCATACTTACTATAATAAGTTTTCACGGAAATTCAGAGCGTAATTGAACGATTTAACACTAATTACATTGGTTTCTTGTGCAATTTTATATACGGTACAGTAAAAGTAATCGAAGAAAGCAAAAGAAAATAAACGCCAAGGAACATAGGAATATATGTATAGGCATCAATCAAATTGCCCGATGTTCCCCAGGACGCAGCTCCATAAGGTCTTGATATTGCAATAGCAAAAGAGTCTCCGTTAAAAGCAACGATTAAGGAGATAAGTGCTGTACAGAAAAAGACGATCGATAGAGCAAATGATTTTAATAAACGAATAACCATAGTTGATTCTCCTTAAGTATTTTTATCAACCCACCTATAAAACCAAGACAAACGACATCATTGAAATCTCTAAGCCGATTTCAATACTGAAAGTAGAAGTAAACTATAGATATGCCATCAAAAAATGTAGGTATTTTCTTAAATTGAGCTCTATTCGTCAACAGCTGTATACATTATACTTTCCATGCTAATTTGATTTCCCTGATTTTATTTCATCAAATTCAGCCCATCCGATATACACTATGCCACTTATTAGTGAAACAATACTCAAGGTATGCAAAGAAGTGCCTGTGTAAGACAAAAGTATATCGAAGAACTCTGTATCCCACGATGTAGCGGCGCTTCCAAATATAGCAGCACTTATGTATTTTGCAGAAAACAACATTGCAGCAATAAAGATGAAAGTTGTTCCAGTTCCTCTCCGACTCAATCTAAATACCCCCTTATCTACTAAATTTTAGTATATATCCGTGTCCATTATATGTATATAAAAATTTTATTGATAACACGGATTCGATACATATTACAAAAACTATTAATCCAGGCGTCATCAAATTCACCACTCAAACCTACGAACATCAACAGGAAGTACTTTGTCTAGAAACGCTATTTGTTCTGCGTTTAACTCGTAACCGATCAATTCAACTCCATAATGTTCAGAAGAAAACACTGGCTCGCCTTGTCTTTCTAGAAATACAGAGAACCATTTCAGCCTGCCTCTTGCATCAAGAGAACGCGTAAGAATGAATTCTTTCGCTTTTTCATTTAATTGCCCACTTGCAATAAGCAACTGGCCATCATCATCACGTTCTGCATTCGGCAACTCATTTATAATATCTTCAAATTTTGCCGTTTCTCCTTTCCAACAATGGATTTCAAATGAATCTGCATACGCAAAGAAATGCTCGATCATCGGCATCCAAAACGAATAGTCTTCTGCGTAAGAAAATGTTTCAGGCGTATCCGCCATGCTTGTAAGTTCATAATGCATATTGTGTTTCATCTTCAGCCTCCTGGATTTAAGCCATTGGACTAGATTCTCTTTCTTCCCTGGAAATCCCTATCGTCTTATCAAATATAGTTTCAACTACGTCAGACTTCTGAATATTAAAAGGTTATTCATTATTTAGAGTCGAAGCAGTACAATAAAGAAAATCATCGCACGTTATTTATGGCATCTTGGATTTAACAAAACTTCTCCGTTTCACCAGACCATTTCATCTGACAGGAGGCTCAGGTCATGCTGTTGATACCGTTTTTGATCGGCATTGTATTTATCTTGATCCATTTCTTTGCGAGCGTCCTGGTGCCTCGAGATAAATTGAAGCAAGTGAAATGGTTTTCGTTTTCAGGCGGGCTCGCTGTTTCGTATATTTTCATCTACCTGCTCCCGACTTTGCATAAGCAGCAAGCGGCGATCCAAGAGCCATACCGGCAGCTGACGATGGAGTCGGAAATCTATTTCGTCGGCCTCCTCGGTGTCGTCTTGTTCGTCGGCATCCAAATTGTCATCCAGCAGAATTATATTTCCCACACTTCCACTTTCTGGTCTGTCATCTTATTCTATGCATTCTATAATGCGCTCGTCTCCTATTCCGTGCTGTCATTTGAAGTATCGGCCGTTCAAGCCTTGTTCTACTGCGTCGCGATCGGGCCGCATTTTGTGGCGGTCGCCCATGATATGTGGCGGAAGTTTCCTGTGGAATACACCAAATACGGCCGTTATATACTGGGCATGGGCATTGTCGCCGGGTGGATCATCGCATTGACGACAGAACTGACGCCGCTTTTCAAATCGATTGTCTTCTCACTCGTTTCCGGCGCAATGATCTTCACGGTGTTCAAGCACGAACTGCCGAGCGAAAAGGACACGCATTTTCCGACGTTTCTTATTTCCGTCGCCATTTACTCTGCGATTACGATTTCATTGAAGTTTTTGTTCGAATGGTAGACGCCAAAACAAGCCCGGCGCAGTTATGAACTGCGCCGGGCTTGTTTATTTTCGCTTCTCTTCTCTTTCTTCTTCTTCATAAACCGGAAATTCGGGATCTTCAATAATTCGATAGGTCCCTTCCAGCATATTGATTTCCAGTGCATCAAATTCAATTCGAATCGATTCCGGCTCTTTGCCTTCCACCATTCTGCTGACGTGGCCAAAGGGGTAAAAGGTCAATGAGGTGGCCAGAGGGTCCAGCCCTCTCATTGTGGCGGTCCAAGAAAAATCTTCCCGAGTCCGGGCACCTCCATAGGTTGTTCCACCATTATAAGGGACTAGGTAGACATTCCCCAAATCATCCGCAGCCATCAGCTCGACTTCCACAGCTTCCCATACTTCCAGTAAAGCCGGATCTACCAATTGCTGATAGGCGACGTTCACGGCAACGTCCGTAAACGTCACTTCAGTAAAGTGAACAGAGACGCCGCCCTCTGAATTGATTTCGTCCAGCATAATCGGATCTGTTTTCAACTGATCGACCGCGAACTCGAATTTCCAATCGCCTTCTATCTCTCCCGCATCCGTATATAGGCTCCCGGGTTCCCAAATCACGTTGACTTGAGCCGCTTCTTCATCAAGATGCGGAATGGTATTGATGCCAATCAATGAACCTTCCGCCAATTTCCAATCCATTGAGCCTGCAGGACCTTCTCCTTCGAGCAATTGCGGAAAACCTGTTAGGTGGGCAGAGTCATCTAATTCTCTAGTTGAAGTTACCGTGTAAGTGAAGGTGACATTTGTTCCGTCATATACAGCTTTGTCTATGGAAATGGTCACGCCATTGCTGGATTGGGTTAGTTTCACGTCATCACTGAAGCGTTCGTATTGGATGAGCCCCTCTTCTTCTTCAGCGAAAATGGAAAAGACATTTCCAATGACGGGCACTTGTGCCATATAATTTGCAAGAACTGGAGACGCAGAAAGAGTTGCCGTAAACAAACCGATAAATAGCACCGCTGCAGCGATGGTTGGTATGAGCCATTTTTTCCGTTTGTTCTTTTTAGGCTTTGAAGTTTCATAAAAGGCATCATCAATGATGGACTCCAAGTGGTCTTCCGGCACTTTTATATCTTGCATAGCATTTTTAATTAAAATCTCTTTGTCGTTCATCTGCATACACCCCTTTCAAGTCTTTTTTCAACATCGCCAATCCGCGGTGAAGGGTTGTCTTCACTGTACCTTCAGGACATTCCATCACGGTGGCGATCTGCTTTACTGTAAAATCTTGATAATACCTCAACATCAACGCTGTCTTAAATTTTTCAGGCAGCGAATCCAAGGCACTCGACACATCCAATCGTTCGGCCACATCGGCGGTTGCACTATCTTCTAAATTCCGATCCTCCACTTCATCCATGTAGACCAACTTTTTATTGTTCTTTAAAAACGCCAGCGCTTTGTTTATGCAAATGCGTACCAGCCAAGTGGAAAAATAATGCGGTTCTTTTACTTGATGCACCGATTCGATGGCTTGAAGTACGGTTTGTTGAAATATTTCGAGAGCATCGTCTTCATTTTTCACATATGTATAAGCCATTCTATATAATTTTTCTTTTTCGGATTTCAATAATTGCTGAAGGGCGATTCGGTCTCCTTGAATCGCCGCAGAAATTATTTCTTCGTCATGCTGCATCTGCCTCATCCTCCCTTTGTCTATTAGAGATTCCAGCACTTCAAAACGTTTCATTATTTTACTTTTTTGTAAAACTTGGTAATCCCTATTAAACTATAGCTTTTGAAATTCGCAACTACAATCCCATTGCCAATAGCCAACAATAAGAAAGAGCGCTGCAGTTTCGCAGCGCTCTTTCTTATTAAAACTATCGATTTCTTGTGGAAAGAAGCAGCAAGATTCGTATAGAGCCTTATCGCAATTCAGCGTAACCTGAACGGGAGGTGGTTGTTATGTATCGACGTGTACTGAAAAACAAAAACATTTTATGTTACTTGGCTGGAGCTGGCCTATCTCAGCTCGGCAATGTGTTGGCTGGCCTGGCCTTTCTATTTTTTTCTTATGACCTGACAGGGTCCGCTGCGTTGACGACGATCATCGCGATTTCACAAGCAATGCCGTACTTGCTTTTCGGCTTGATTGGCGGAGCGTTTGCGGACCGTGTGGAGAAAAAACGGATGCTCGTAGCGATCGACCTTCTGCGAATTCCACTCATCCTGTCATTGGTCGTTTTGTACCAATTGGACATGCTGGCGTTTTGGCATTTGCTGGCGGCCGCTTTTACGGTTCAAAGCCTGGGCTGTTTTTATAATCCCGCCTACCGGGCCGTCTTGCCGCTCATCACGCCTGTCGACCAACAAACGACGGTCAATAGCCTGCTCGATACGGTTACAAGAGGCGTTCAAGTTGTCACGCCGCTTTTTGCGATTGCCTTGTTGAATGCCGGGCATGCCATCCATTTTTACACGATGGACGCCCTGACTTATCTCGCGAGCGCAATTCTTATCTTGAAAATTCACTGGGTGGAGCCAATGGGCGAAGAGGATGTAAATAGCGCACAAAGAGATGGGCTCTTTCGTTCGATTTCGGTTTTCCACTGGTGGGCAAAACGAGAAGGGACGGTCAAACATCTGTTCATCGCGACGTTTTGGATGGTCTTTCTCAATACCTGGGTTTGGCAAGTCGGCTTATTGCTGCTGCTCATTGATCGATTTCCAGGGAGCGGCCAGGAAGTTTACAGCCTGTTGTTGGGCTGGTATGGATTCGGCGTGATTTTGACCAATATCGCCATCCCGTTTTTCTGGAAAAGCTTGAACTTCTCGCTATATTTATGGGGCTCGATCGTTTGGGGACTCGGCCTTGTGGTACTTGGGTTTTCGAATTACCTGCCGTTTTATTTTGCGGGGGTATTCATTGCAGCGGCCGGATTGCCGCTATCCAGCTTAGCCAGGGTATATTTGATTCAAACCCTTGTGCCCGGGAACATGCTCGGCCGTGCTTTCAGCTTTAACGCGGTGCTCTTGTACGGCTCCAATGTCTTGTCGCTGGCGATCTTTGGGGCCCTTGCTTCAGCTATCGGCATCCAAAGGCTGTTTATAGTGTGCGGCAGCCTGATGGTGATAACGGCCTTATTTTACTTCGTTCGAACTGCATTGGCGGAACATGCGCGGCGAAAAGCCGTAAAGGCGCTTGAATAATTGATTAAACGATCCGATAGAGGAAAATCCACTAGTATAGGCGATATCCGTGACGGATCGGTTTGTTTGTATCAATAGTTCCTGGGCCCTTACGAGACGGTACAGCTGCAGCCAGGAATACGGGGAAACGCCGATTTTCTCTTTGAATAGATGCGCCAATTGAAACTTGCTGATGCCCAAAATTGCCGCCATTTCATCCAATGTCCACGCATGCTGATAATCATTTTTTAACGCTGCCATCACTTGAACAAGCGCAGGCTGGACCGTTCGAAATGGATCAGTAGCCATATCGGCTGTATGTGTCCCGATCGCGGTCTTCGTGAGCAATAAACCCAATTGGGCAAAGCTGTGCTCCAAGAAAATTTCAGAAGAACCATTTCCGCTCTCCATTTCCAGCATCACGAACTGCTGTACGAAATGAACCCATTGTTCGATGAGGGGATTTTTCTGAGGAGTTTGCGCAAAATGCAGTTCCCTGCCGTTCCCGGTAATCGCCATTGCTGCTTCCTTAAGAAACGAGCCATCCAGTTCAACCAAAAACTTGTGGTCGTCTACTGCAAGCTGACGGTGCCCATCATGCGGATTGAACACGATAAACTCTTGGTCCGCTATAGTTAAATCGTTGCGGCTGCTTTGGTAATGCATCGAGCCTTTGAACGAAAACATGAACTTGAAACACGGATCGTCGCGCCACAGGCTTTCTGACTTTTTCAGGTCAGTCGATAACAACAAACACTCGGAAGCTTCCATGATGATGGCCATCCATTTCACCCTTTCTGTCTTGAGAGTTACCTAATTCGAATAAGGAGTGAGTCACTTGCAACATGCACTTGTGATTGGCGGCACCGTAATGCTCGCCAAAGCCGCGCTATGGTTATCGAGAAAAGGCTGCAAAGTTTCTGTAATTGGGCGCAACGAGCAAAACATGCAACAGCTACTCAATCAAAATCCCGATCAATTAACGCCTGTCTTCGTCGACTACACAAATACGAAAGCATTTACTGCTTAACTTATTAAAATTCAGCAACAGGGGCCGATTCAGTTGATTGTTGCCTGGATCCATGCATCTGGAAGTGATGTAATCCCTTGGTTAATCGAGCTCCTCCCCGCTTCCATTCCTTGTAAACTAGTCCATGTCAATGGAAGCAGTTCAAGGCCAACTCACTTCCAAGAAAACCATGACATCCCCCGCCCTATAAGCTATCATCAAGTGCAGCTCGGGTTCGAAATCGAAAAGGTCGTGTCCCGCTGGTTGACCCATGACGAAATCTCAACTGGTGTCGTAAACGCCGTGCAAGACAACAAAAGCTATCATGTGATTGGGGCGATAAGCCCTTGGGAGCAGCGGCCATAAAACTGGATGCCCTCTGCAATGATTTTAGTTTCCATATTACTTAAAATGATACGGCAAATTTGGGAGTAAAGCTTTCGTCCATATGTCTGATTTTATAGTAGAGAAAAGTTGTCCTTTTCAAAAGCCAGTCAACGAGACAGCTAGTTTTTTTCCGGTCTTTTAATATGTATTTGGGCGGTGCTCCAAAAGCTTGTTCAGCCTTGAAATAGGCCAGTCAGTTTCCTTCGCGAATGTCTTTCATGTAAATTACCTGGCCTTATCGCCCCAATCGAATCGCCTTAATATAACCAATCGGCGCAGGCAAAAAAAACAGGCATCCATGTAAATCCATGGATGCCTGCTCTTCTACTATTATCAACCGCCGTAAGTTTTAACATAAGATTGGGTGCTTTAAGAGAATAATAAATTATTCTGCTGCGGTAATCTTATAAATCAGACCGCCATCAGTGCTTGCGATAAGCGCGCCATCCTCAGTTACAAGAATATCGCGGAAACGCTGCGCTTCATCCGTCAATAGGCGTTCTTCTCCAACAACGATGTCGTCTTCAATAACGACACGTACAATATAGTTCGGTGCTAAACCACCGATGAACAAGTTGTTCTCCCATTCAGGAATCTCGTCGTTGTCATAGAATGCCATACCACTCGGTGCACTTGTTGGATCCCAGTAATATCTCGGTTCAACAAAGCCTTGCGCCTCGTGTTCTGAAATACCATCATTGATTAATTCACCTGTGTACTCGATGCCATAAGAAACAATTGGCCATCCATAGTTATTTGCCGGTTCAATGATATTCAGTTCATCCCCAGCTTGTGGACCGAATTCCACAATCCATAAATCTCCTGTTTCAGGGTTGTAGTCAATACCTTGAATATTGCGGTGACCATAGCTGTAGATACCATCCAGTGCGTCTTCATCTTCGACAAATGGATTCGAATCCACGGGTTCTCCGTCTTGTGTAATGTGAATGACTTTACCTAAGTAAGCATCCAAGTCTTGTGCACGCTCGCGAATTGGATCATCCGAACGCTCACCAGTTGTTAAGAATAGGTTGCCAGCCTCATCAAAGATAATGCGGCCGCCATAGTGCAAGTCGCCATCATAAGCTGGAGTCGCTTGGAAGATTACTTCAAAATCTTCAAGTGAGGTTTCATCTTCTGACAAAACACCTTTACCAACAGCAGTGACAGTCCCGTCTTCAAAGTCTTGAGAAAACGTCATGAATACTGATCTTGATTCTTCAAAATCAGGGGCAACGGTTACATCAAGCAACCCGCCTTGACCTTCGCTATTTACTTCTGGTGTACCTTCGATTGGGTCTGAAACAGTGCCGTCTTCAAGGTTGACAATAAGAAGTTCTGCAGAATCTCTTTGCGTCACAAGTATGCGGTTGGTATCAAACTCTTCCATACCCCAAGACACGCCAAGGCCTTCAACCACAACTTCCTCATCAAGTTCTGTTTCAGTCTCTACTGCAGGTGCTCGTGTTTGTTCTGGAAATGCTGGTTCAAACTCAGTAACTTTTGGTTCAGTTTCTGCACTTTCATTAGCACCCTCGTCTGCACTTTCTTCTGTTGCAGCGCCCTCATCGGTGCTTTCTTCTGTTGCAGCATCTGAGTCACCCATTGACTCTTCGTTTGAAGTATCTTCATTGCCACAAGCTGCCAAACCCAATACAAAGCTTAGCATTGTGAGTGATGTTAATCTTGACCACGAAATTTTCGTCATTGTTTTTCCTCCCCATTTCTAGAATATTCAATAGAATATACATTAAATTCCAGTTCCTTGAAATCTAATGTCAAAATGGTTAAGACTTTTATATCATAATGAAACATATGAAACGCATTTGAAAATAACGTTATCATAATTATAGGGTAATTAAAAATAATACGGCTTTTTTTATGATAAAAGGAAAAAACAAGAAGTTTATAGTAAAGAGATCGCTTCAATGGCTGGAATACACGAATGCGTTTCCGCAATAGGAGGGTCGCAAATGTACTTTTTAGGAAACAATAGCAAAGGGAGAGAAGATGCGCCAGATCGGCTTCTTCTCTCCCTTCTATTTTACAACTTTGGCAACCATTAACTTGGAATAAATAAGAGTAAAAAGCAGAGTTAGGAAACCAACAAGAACGATTCCCCCACCCAAGAATAAAGATATAGCTATCCCTTCCCACTTTCCTACGTACATACCCCAATAGTAAATTCCTGCCCCTATAAGGAGAAATATAGATCCGATTAAATATCTTCTTTTCTTCAAAACACTCCAAACTATTCCGACGCAAGCAAAGACTATAACAATAATTGGGCCGTAGACAATTAAGCTATCCATCATTCCAGAACCCATCGCAACCACTTCCCCTCTTCGCTAAGTACTATTGCTGCTGTGGGCAGAAATTATTGGCTAATGATTGGCAGTATCGACACGTTCTTTAGCTTCTTATACTTATGGCAACGGATAGTATGTGAATTCATAGTTTTAATTAAGAAGGCGCTTCGCCGTTAGTTAACTGATGAAATGTGATCAAAATTCATGTCTTCACTAAAGGAACTTAAGATTGTTGCTCCCGGATTTTCTTTTGAATCAAGTTACTTAGATGAAATGCTAACAAAATAAACGCGGTGATGATCAAAGAATAACTAACTGTTTTTAAAAAGTAGTCCGGACCACTCAATACAGCTGCTGAACTCATTCCGTTCACATCAGTGGTCATTATTGTCCGATCCCCTAACCAAAACAGGAATATAAACGTGATTATGAAAGGACCAACAGCCACTTTCCATAATTTCTCTTTCATCGTAAAACTCCCATCAAGACAGACGTATATCCATATTGTACCATATTCGAATAATAGAGAAACGGATGAACAGTATCAATCAGATTAACAAAAGAAGCTGTCCCTAATTAAAATACTAGAGCAGGAGACATGTAGTTGCTCTACAAATATCAACGTAGACTATGTTGTTCTTACTAAAGACTGCTTAATACACTAAAAGAAGAGAGAGTGCTTAAAATCATTTCCTCTTCTGTCTTAATTCGATTTAAGTTTAATTCTAGTACTTCCGATAATCCGGCAATATGTCAACCATTCCTTTTAAGACTGTAGCCGATTTCTATTGTTTATCCTGTAGCTGTTCCCATTCACTTAAATACATTCTCTCTTCGATTTTTTGGGGATTTTCTAGTTTACAAATGAATTCTAAACTATTGCCGTCTGGATCATCGAAATGGATTTTGGCATGTGCAAAATCACTGTTCGGCATGACAAAAGGTTCCGTCGGTTCAAAGCCAAAAGCCTTTCTTGGTTCATATCCCCTATTCTTTAACCATTCTACAGACTTTTTCAATCCTTCGATTGATACTTCAAAAGCAATATGTCTTATGGATGGATGGTATTCTACTTCTACTTTTTCAGTATTCCAAAGACCTAACCAACTTTTTTCTTTTTCAATCCAGAGAAAAGCTAATTTGTCTTCAACTTGATGATCGAACTCTAACCCTAAGCCTTTGTAGAATTCAACTGAGCGTTTTAAGTTACTGACTGGCAAGTGGGCTTCATAAAGACCTTTAATCAAAATAAATTCCTCCCTTTCTTCTCCTTTCACTTTACCCGACTTGTTTATTCCACTCTATACAACTTTCGATTGAACAGTAGTTAGTTCTTTTATTATGATTCGGAACGTACAAAGTCATCTATTCTTTTTAAGATAAGCGCAAAAGGCTACTTTTCAAAAAAAAAAAGAAGAAGCGTATACTTCGGCTTCTTCGCTTTTGATAAAAGTGGGACTATATAAACTAAAATGTAAATCTAGAAACATAATTTGCTTTTCAAAATTTAATTGTCGCTAAAATCGCTCTCCTTCATTTTTATCTATATACCATTTTGGTTTCATTCTATCGAAGGAGTCATGATCGTCCAGAAAAGTATCTATTCTCTCAAGCATATTATTCAGGTCTTTTGGAAATGAGTTTAAGGTCCAAACAACCGTTGAAAAAACACACATAGCCATATAAAGAGCATATAGGTTCCAAAAATCTTCGTCAGGATCTATATTGTCAAAATACCCTCTTATTTGTCCTATTGAGAAAGGAATGCTTATATTCCGACTGAAAATACCTATTTTTAGAAATTCGTGAATAGGATCTCCCCAATCATATCTATCAAAGTCTATAACTCCAGCAAAAACTCTATCTTTCACAATAAGATTTCCGAGATGAAAATCATCGTGCTGAAAAAGATTTGGACGCTCCTTCATAAGATAGCTATTATCATTAATAAATCGAATTATTTTCTCATCATTTTTAATTTTAATACCTGAAGATAAGTAAGCCTCTACATACTTCTCATGCTTTTCAAACTTTCTGGAATACCAAGAGGGAATATAATCTGGAGCTTTATAGTGATGCATTTTTTTTAGTTCTTTTCCTGCCTCACAACCAAGGTTGTACTGCTCTTGATCGGTATAGCTTGAGACTTCATCTCCTGCGTCGTTACCTTCAATATAGGAAGTAACCATATATCCCTTTTCTTCTATTTCACCAATAGCTATTGGCTTGCAGCAATTGACTTTACGGTCTTGCATTCTTTTCAAAATTGAGTACTCAATTTTCTTTGATTCAAGTTGTTCCAAGGCAAATAGTCGAAGAAAGAGCTTATCATTGCCGTTTGACATGTAAACTAAGAATTTTTGATCTGTTGAAAACCCTTTATTAATTTGAGAAATTTTTCGATAGTTTTTGATACATGGGATTTTTTTAGCCAAGCTTTCAATCATACTCCAGCCTCCTTTCCAATATTTTCTATAGCATATTTTAAATACTGATTTTCCTATAACTCATCCATAAAACGTTACACTTCTTTCAAAACATTGCTAAAGCCCAATTCATAGAAAAAACTCAAACTTGAGCTTAATTTCTCCATTAAAACCATATATGTAAGTCAGTATTTTTAACGACTAACTAAATATAGCTCATATTGATAGTTCCTTTGAAGTTAGTATATGTTACTTTTCCAAAAGCTCCATTCACTATAATGTTTTGCGGAGGTGCATGGCCAATATCCACATCATAGAGGACAGAGATATGTTGATCCGCAAATATGTCATTCAACGCATCAATTAGTTGAAAATCTTGATTGGCCGAGTAACGAGAAGGTCTTCCGATTAAAATTCCATTTACATGCTTGAACCAACCGGCTTGTTTCATTTGCCATAAACTCCGGTAGATATTAATCGCATCCAAGCCCACGCTTTCTAAATACCATATAACCCCTTCTTCAGCGGCATACTTTGAAACATAGTCGTTTACCTGATCGAAAGGAGTACCGATAATTGTGCGCAGCGTGCTAATGCAGCCTCCAAGGAACCTTCCTGAAAATTCTACTTGCGAATCTCCACTCAAACTTTTCCATTCTGTCTCCGAATCAAAATAAAAGCCGGTTGCTGGATTTCTATACACCTTCTCCCAGTTGGACTGATAGTGATCAGACGAGTATTGAGTGACTTCTCCATTCTCCGGGCAACTTAACACATCTGTCCATCTGGAGGTTAATGAATCCCATTGAGGTGCCGATAATTCTGCAAAGTTCGTCCCATGAGCAGAAGCGTTGCCGGTTATCGTTGAATAGGCAAAAAGGAAAGTACTGATATCGGAGTAGCCCAGTATCCACTTCGGCGGAACGGCTTTTAGCTTCTCCCAGTCCATTAACGGAAGGATCTCCATGGCGAAACTGCCTCCCCAGGGCGGAATAATGGCTCGGATATGTTCATCTAACAAAAAAGACATTAATTCTTCTGCTCGTTTTTCTTTTGGTGCACTTCTTCCTTTTTGTTGCGTCCAAGCCGTTTCGCCCATCACTACTTTGTAACCCTGTGCTTCTACATTTTCTTTCGCTTTAGACAATAGAATATGCAGAGATTCTTCTGCACCACTAGAAGGAGCTGTTACACCGATTGTATCTCCTCTTTTTAGTGGTTTAGGATAAGTCACTTTCATATCAAACACCCCTTCTAAAAATTGGTTATAAAGTCAAAACTAATTTCCTTTACGTCCAAGTTTCATCTAACTTATCTGAATAAAATTCTATAGCTCTTTTATACGATTGAATGTCTTCATCACCTGTAGTCTTCACTAAACATTGCAAAAGAATTTCCATCGCTTCTTGATGCTCCTTTAGATTATAAAGAGTCATAGCAAGGAATGTTTTCATTGCATTGTTAGTCGGGCATAGTTCTACTCCTTTTAGAAAGGTCTCTTTTGATTCATGGTATCTCCCTAATGTTCTATATGTACTCCCTAAACCTAATAGCGCCCCTTCTAATTCTTTTCCTTCTAATCCAAGACTAATCGCTTTTTCATAAAAGGGAACGGCTTTTTCTTCTTCACCTAATAAATCGAAACTCCAGGCACATTGGTAATTTATTAGTGGTTGCTCCGGGTAACTTTCTACTAATTCCATCATCGATTTATTCGACTCTTTTTCTTTTCCGATTTCTCTTAGCTTAATTGCTTCGGCTAATAATGCATTCATCGTTACATCCCCTATGCTTTCTTATTTTTGAGATATCTAGATTAGAAACCGTCTTTTATCACGTCTAACTTTTTTTCAAATCACTCTAAATTAGTAAAAATACTCCTATAACTATTTATTAATCTATTAGTGTCGAAAATAGCAAAAGGTTAGAAGAAAGTAGAAGCGTTTACGAATGAATCAGCATGCTTTATACTTTCTTTTAAATAACTAGGTGCATGAGGATGGAATAGTATTTCTGAAGTAGTTAACCACAATACTCTTTCTACCTCATTAGAAGCTATAGGATATGCTTCTCCGGAGGCATGTTCGCAAAGAAAGACGATGTTTATTACATTCATCCCCTTGCCAGTCACAAAGGACGTACTATGTAGATAATTTAGCTTTTCCTTTACCCTCACTCCAACCTCTTCCAGGATTTCGCGCTTTACTGTTCTTTCCAGTATGTTCGAAGAGTTTCCTTCTTGATCGACTTTGCCACCAACGAGAGAAAGCATACCACCGGCATGTTCCTCTTCTTTGCTTCTCTCAATAATTAGCCACTTATCATTTTTCCGAACTGCCCCTTCTACGTTCACGATAAACATGTATAACCCTCCAGTAAGTTAATTTCTTATTTAAGTTAATCCCTCAATCACCAAATTACCCGAAATTTTAATGCACTGTTTTTAGCATCTGAGTACAAATTATTTATCGAGTTTATTTATCCTTACTTCTTGCTGAGAGACTGGACTTTGATCATTTCTTCTAATAGTGTTTCTATAATAGAACGATCACTTACCTGCGAAAGGATCCATTCATACTCTTTTGCTAGTAATTGACGGATTTTTGAAGAGGCGATTGCATGATTCCTCGGAGTTATTTGTTCATAAATAGCTTCTACTTCATTAAAGATCTGTTCCGGCAATGATTGATGAAGCGTCTTTAACCCTAATTGCGCTCTCTCTGGACAATACTTATACAGAAGCACTCTGGCCAAATGTTCCATCACATTAGTTAACATTCTAACGGCCCAAATGTCGTTCCCCCGTTCGATCGCTTTTTTATACTGGAATAAGAACCAGGCGATATCCGTAGCACTATCGCTGAATTCGCTTTCACTGACTTCCAGACTCTGTGATTCATTAAATTGCTCTAATAAGTTGTTAGGGTCATGCAAGACTTTAAAGTAATCTTTTTCAGTGAAGTTTTGTTCCGTAACAGTAATCAAATCAAGGTGCAGCAAGTTATCAAATACCACTATTACTTGAGGAGCGATGATATAGATATCATCGTGAAAAATAATTTCCCGATAAGCTTTGATATGCTCTAATCTTTTCTTCAAAAAAAGCTCTTCATCTTCCTTTTCAATTAAGCAATAAAGATCAATATCAGAATACTCATCGTGCTCATCTCTTCCCATCGAGCCTTTTAAGAAAATAGCTTTTACCAAATCATCCTTTTTTAAGCTCGCACATATTTTTTTCACTGCCAATTCTTGTTGTGACAATTCCATTCCCCCCAAACGTTTCTGTTTTTAAGCATTACAACAATATACCATATTCATCCTTTTTTCATACAGCTATAAATATAAGAAACAGTATCATAGATACTTAAGAGATCCGTTTGTAAAAGGATGGTCTCCACATAAAAAGAGAGAAAACAAGCTTTAATCAGCTTGTTTCCTCCCTTTCTATTTTGCTTCCGATAAGGGATCATATGTAAACTTTATCTTTTTTTAATAAGAGGTTACAAAAACCGGATAGGTCTTTCTCCATTATTCTTCTTTTTTGTTCCAATCCTTTACCAAAAAAAACATAATTATTAAGCTGTAAAATAACACAATCCATGAAGTCCATCTTATTTCAAAACCTGACTTCATTTGATGAAAGATACTCACTATGGCGTATATAAAAGCAAGAATTGAGAGCACTAAAAGAAAAATCTCACTTTTTCGTTCAGATAATCTCATATTATTTGGATGATTACAGTATTCATAAGCATCCTTCCACCTCCAATTAGATGCTGTTGCTGAAATTGTCTTATATACAGTGATCATTTCGCTGCAAATGCTAAGCTGGTTAATAACAGCTTCAATAATTCAAACCCAGATTTATTATCTTTTTTCTTTCAATAACGATTGATAGGTAAACCACAATCCTTTTAAAAAGCGAGTTTTCAAACTTACTGTCATTGCATTTTGAATGTATCTTATTTTCGTTCAAAATCAGTTTCGATGAATTTTCTAAACAAGCGCATGAAACCGGGAGATTGAATGTAACTTAATTAGGATTAAGTTACATTCAAAATTCTATATATGGTTCGTCAAAATTCCTCTTTTTTGAAAAAATGAAACTTAATTGGAAATCAGACAGTATACTAATAATATCAGTCTTAAAAAGTTTAAAGGAGGCGATGAACATGAAATTTTTTTACTGGAATCTGTCGGATAGGGAGAAATTTATTCGGTCACTTTGGACAGGTGTATTGGCATTAGGATTTTTATATTTTGCTGCTTACATGTATGAAGGTGGTTCATTCATTAAACTTTATTTGCCGATAATTGTAACTATAGGCATATTGATTTCACTAATTTATAAGTATCGAAAATACAAAAAAGCAGTAACCTAAAATCATATAAATCTCCTTAACGCTGAATGTGAGTGTAACTTAATTGCTAATAAGTTACATTCAAACTCCTAATATAAATTTAGACAAATCACTTTTGTTGAACATCTCTTTGTATAAATGAAACCCTTGGAGGTTCTGTCGACACCACATCGATTGTATGATTCAAAGCATTTATCCCGTAGTGGTTGTATGGCCCAGGATGTTCTTCATCAGCTGTGGTGCCGATCTCAATAAAGTCTAGGTATCGGGATTTTGAATAAAGTGAAAAACCCCGCCCTTCATAATCCTCGTACTTGTCCAAAGCAGTGAAACTCTCGTTTAGAACCGAATAAGCAATGTAAAAGTCAAACTCAAGTCGAAGAATGGGAAGGGTTTCATCCACATCGAAGGCTTCGTGAGACGAAAAATTATCATTTTCACTAATTGGAGTTTCAGGTGTTTTACAACGGTCAATATCGACGATTAAGGCGTTGTCTTCAGGTTCCAACAATGAATTCAAATAAAGATAACCTGGGTATTGAAGCAGTTCAGCATAATTCATGAAACTCTCCTTCCTAGTCTATCGGCTTTTGAATGTAACTTAATTCACAATAAGTTACATTCAGATCTACGTCACAAATGATATAAACTGTCCTGCGTAAAAATTTGCAATGGCACTTTAAGATATTTCACGTTTTTTCTTTAATTTGCTCATAAGTAGTTTAATCAACCAATAAAATACTATTACGTTAACCAAAAAACCAAGCCCTTTAAAATTGAAACCGTTATTAGGATATAATGCTAACCAATCAACCGGAAAACCTCTATATTCCACACCGGAAGTTATTGTTTTCATATCGAAAACAAAAGGAATGCACACGACTAAAATAATACTTATAAGAATAGCAATTAGATTAAATTTTCTTGTTTTTTTTCGGCCATACATATTTTCCTCATATTTCATCTCTTCCCCACCTTTATCTATCATTTTTTGAATGTAACTTATCTGCACATAAGTTACATTCAACTCCTAGTTCTTGCCCTAAACTTAAACATTTATGCTGTCAGAGCTTTTTCGATTCATTAAGGTCGCTTTGTTGCTTATAGAACCAGTTTTATATCCTTTAAGGCAAAAAAGAAGTTCTTTTTGCCTTGGCTCCTTATGAATAAATAAAACCCTAGTAAGGATATGAGTATTCCGCCAATAAGCATAAATAATTTAAATACCCAAAAGTTCACACTGGCTGGCAAGGGAAGAAATTCTCTAAAAACTGGATACTTGTCTGTATTAAGTACTACATCTTTTTTGAATTGAAAGAGAGCTATATAAGTAGGAAATAATCCTATAAGAATTATAATTATCGCACTTCCAGCTTCTGAGTTCATCACTATCCCCCCCCTTATTTCTACTCATACTGACCATTACCAACAATTCTTTATCAACTCTTCAATTACTTTATTAGTTTTCTTTATTTATATACTCCTCAAATTAATAAAGTATGAAGCTCATCTTTGTACTTCTTCCGTTCCAATAAAACGTGAAATTCTATTTTTATTCCTTATTGCGTAAATACTAATTGCATCTAAAACATTAGAATTATTATAAAGGTGCCCAAGCAAGATAAATAATAAATAACATTAACAGACCGATCATAAATGTTAGAAGCTTAAATACATACATATATAAATACTTTGGCAATAAATTTCGGCAAACTTTTAATAGAATACTAAAGACAAAAGAGAGCAAAGCAAAAATTTCCATATCTAAAGAAAGAATTTCTAAATGATCTACATCGTCTTCGTTATATCTTTTAAAGGTAACAACGAAACAAAATAAGGCAACGTACCCGAAAATTAGTGTAAAAAT
Organism: Planococcus sp. SSTMD024; assembly: GCF_041320495.1. Lineage (NCBI taxonomy): Bacteria > Bacillati > Bacillota > Bacilli > Caryophanales > Caryophanaceae > Planococcus > Planococcus sp. SSTMD024. The sequence continues at coordinate 86,676 of NZ_JBGGNS010000019.1, forward strand.
TATGGGCCCTAAAATATCAATAATAAGAATCCTCTCCTTTCTAGCTTCACCATATATACAAGCCAGCCACTTACAGACCATCGTAATCTACTCGTTACATGAATTACTCTTTTTATCTTTTTTACATAGATTTCTTCGCACAAGTCCAGATTGATCTTTTCTTTTAAACTATTCAATTATCTCACTTCATTTCCTTAATGTTATAATCTGCCTCTTTATGTTTTTAAATAATTATATGTCATCTATAACTTTTGAGTGGTTTAAATTCGTCTTTAATCTGATTTTTCTGTTTCCATTTAAATATTGATATTGTATTTATCGGACCATGTAATGGTAAAAAATGAACACTTTATTTTCTTCTTAAGAAGCGTTCGTAAAAGTACACCTTTACGAACGCTTCAAAACAGAAAAAAAATAATCAAAAATAACGTTCGGAAATGTGTCTAAACACTTTGCGAACGTTCGGAAAATCGCAATCACCTTTGCGAACATTTTTCAAGCTTAATTAGAAAAATCGTTTAAGAGGTGATTAAGGAGATATATTTTAGATACACTCGCTGGATCGTCACATAGAATTTGTATTGGCAATTAAGCAACGTCAAACTCATTAGGTGATAAGCTTCCGTTCTTTTCTGTTCGCTTTGACTAAGTTTACAATCTGCAAACCATCACTCGGCAGACCGCCTAAAAAGCGCGGATAGGTAATGGGAATCAACGACATGATAAAGAGAAAAAAGTTGGCTCCTGCACTATTGATGATGATGTTTCCCGCCACTCCGGAAACAAAATGAGAAGCACTGAATAATGACACAAAACCGAAAAATGACGCGATGGGCCCACCGAGGTAGAAGAAGATTTTTTGCCTATATGTAAACGGTGGTGAATTTTTCGGGATGACATACTCGCAGAATCCCGATATGGCGACGGTCAAATAACAGGTAATTCTCCCAAAAGACAACTTTAGCTTGTTCGCTTTGCTGCATGAACCTAGAAACACTTCGGCTGTGGATTTTTTGCTCGCCATGACTGTAGCAACCGCATGGCCCAGTTCATGTATAAATAGCGAATATGAAATAATAAGTAAAACTATAAATACTTCAAGCAACATCAACTTACATCCCCCATTTCTTTGTTTATATTTTTAAAGCATCTTTTCCCGATCTGGCTCTTTCAAAAAAACGTCTTCTCCGACATCAAATCCCTCAGGCCGCCAATGGCTTTCAGGCAATTGGCTTTCCTCAAATAATATGCGGAGATGAGTGATTGCTTCAGCCCAAGTCGAAAATACTTGGAAAGCATAGGGCGGGTCTCCCCAGCCATCATTCCAAACCGTCCATTCGCCGCTTTGAAGCTGCGTGGCATGATAAAATGCATCACCATCCATTTGAAAAATGCCAAATGTGTTTTCGGAAGCAAGCTTCCAATTTGTATAGCCCAGTTCATTGGAAAAGCGGTCATATTTTTCGAAAACCCACTTATGTAAAGACTTCCACAACCGGCACATCCCACCACTCCCTGACTCTACCGAATACATAATGTTTCCAATGCTTACCGAAATTTAAGACAGCCTTTTAGACAAAATCAAAATAGCCCCGAATGAACTTGCCCGCTCCTCTCACTGCCATAAACAGGATTCTAAAGGGGAGAAGTAGCAGTTCAGGAACCGCATATACCACCACATCAAAAAAATCGCTTTTATTCGTATTCTTCTTTTTAGGCTTGTTCATTCGAGTAGTCCCCTTTCCATTTCCACTTACCTTTTTATTTATTTAAAAAAGACTTTGCCATATAGTAGGCGCTGGCTGTAAACAACTGCGTTTCGATAGCCCGATTCAGTATCAAATCGTCAAACTCTTCGAAATCGATTAGTTTAACATCGATCCCTTCTGTATCATCTAATTGCTGATCGCTCATTTTGAATGCATCGGTGATTAGGTATGTAGAAATTTTATTGTTTTGAACGGCTGGATTCACCATATATTCTCCTAGCAATATCGGTTTTTCGTTTGAAGTGAATCCCGTCTCCTCCCGAATTTCTCTTAGAATTCCGTCCTCACGGGATTCGTTTTCTTCAAGCTTTCCAGCAGGAATTTCTAGATAAAAACCTCTTGTCCCATGCCTGTATTGCTCTACAAGTACGAGTTGCTTTCTCTCTGTAAGAACTATGGCATTCACCCAATCGGAATACTCATTTACGTAAAAGTTATCAATAATAATTCCGTTTGGAAGCCTACATTGCTCTTTCCTCGAATTTCCGAATGGATTTTTATACAAATATTCTGTAGAGAGCGTTTCCCATGCTTTCATCTTTGAACCCCCCGCTCATTTTGGTTGCAATACTTGTAATGTTCTTGGAGTTTTTGCTGCCAGCGAAACTCTTCAGGCCATATAAATAATAATTTTTAGTTCTTAGTTCCAAACGAACACATACCTATCCGTATTCCATTTTGAGATTTGTGGATTATCTTTTTCATAAGATCCGAACTCTTTCACATACTTATTTTACCATTTTATATTTTTAAATACATTACTAAAATCACAATTATTAAACTACTCATCTTGCTATTTGCTTTATAGAGCAAAAAAAAGAAGCAAATTAACATCTGCTTCTTTTACGCTTCATTTATATATTTTTTAGTTTGCTTTTAAACTTAATTAAGTTAGTAAACACAAGCCTAGTCACTGCGTTAATTGGATTCCACGTTCTGTTTATGGTGCGAAAAGAGTACGGAATGTAGCATTCGCAAAATTCGATAAAGAGACTGCTGATAAAGCGGTCTTTTCATATGAACTAAAACCTTGTTAATTTAAGGTGTACTCTAAAATAATGTGGAGATAAATGGAATAATGACAGCTAAAAGAAGAACTAAAGAATTTCCAACTAAGCCCAATACTCTGAGCGCTCTGTTGTTGGCAAAGAGTGCTGCCACGATTCCGATAAGCGGCAGAGCAACAGCTGCAATCATAGCTGAATTAGAGAATAGATTTTCATTAAAGAACCAGGCCACATAGACAGCCAAAGAAATCAAAAATGCTGCGACCGAGATTGTTCCAGAATTCACCATTTCCATCTCCTCTCATTAGAAATAATTTATCTGTTTTTCATAAAGTAAAGAACATGGAAATAACTCATGACTGGCACAATAACCAGCATCACCGGCCCTAAAGTGAATATGTTTTCATTAGGGACAAATAAATATATTAGGATGATACAGACCAATATATACATAATCAACTTATCCCAATAGCTGTATCCCCGCGTATTAATAGAAAGAAAATCCACTAGATACGAAACTGGAATGCCCAGAACGATGTAGACCGGTAAAGAATACAAGCCCACTACAAGCAAACTTAACCAAATCGGACCGCTATAGTCCACTCCCTCTCCCGTATAAGGAGCAAGCCCTCCGCTTAAATATTCAATGGTCAGATTAATCAGCAGCATGATTGGAATCGCAAGCAACACACTGACAAATCTTATTGTAAAATCTTTCATCACATCACGCCTTGCTGTATTGATTTTTGTGGCACTTTGAGCCGATTAAAGAAACGGAGTCTTCAGTTCTAACTATGTGCACTCGCAGAATCGAATTCACTTTTTAAAATGGAAAAGATTTTGGTGTCCCTAAATTCTCCTTTAATGCGTTCACTCTCTCTCAAAACGCCTTCAAAGGTCATGCCGGCTTTTAGCATGACTTTTTCAGACCCGATATTGTCTAAATCGCACCCGCCTTCGATCCGGTTCAACTGAAGCACGCCAAAACCGTAATTCAGTATCTCCTGTAACGCTTCTGTGGCGACCCCCGCTCCCCAAAATTTGCGATTTAGCACGTAGCCTATTTCTGCTTTTTGATGTTCATTCGACCACGCAACCAGCGAACGGATTCCGATAACTTTCTCGCTTTCTTTATAGACAATCGCCCATACACCGCTTTGGCCATCTTTATATCCGTCCACAGTCGGCTGCAGGAAGTTGGACAAAGTTTCTTCTTTTGAATCATTCTTCTCCCAGGTCATGCGTTGCGCTACTTCGAAATCGGACGAGAATTCAAATACATCATCCAAATCGTGTCGTGTCACTTTTCTTAGTTGCAGACGTTCCGTTTCAAATGTCGGCATATCTTTTAAGTGGTTTTCAATTTTCATGGTGGACCTCCTTTCAAGCAAATGAGATTTTTTAACTTCTTTTGGGATGAGTTTTATAATTCATCCTTCTCGTTTTCTTTTAGCCTTTTATTTTCTTCTTCTAGTTGGCGAACTCTTTTTTCCATATCAGACTCACGCTTCCCCTTGGATTTTTGCATGCGGTCTATTCCATATAAGGCCAACACAACCCAAATAACCGAAAGCACAACCCAAATAATCAGTGGATCAGATGACATTGAAATCCTCCTTTTTAGCTTTAATGACTAGACAATGTACTATTGACATTATTTGAGATTCAAGCTCATACTGACAGTCCTTGTTGTAAATCCTATGTTTTCATATAACTTAACAGCCGGATTTTCGGCTTTTGCGCTTAAGCGAACCTCTGAATAGCCCTCTTGCTGAAAATGGTCAATCGCTACATTTATTAAGGATTTGGAATGACCATGGCCTCGCTGTTCTTTTTGAATATAGATTTCGTATATGAAACCAATCGGCTGTTCTGTAAATTGATCTTTTATAGTACCCACTAAAATCCAGCCCAAGATTTCCCCTTCCTCTACCGCAACGAAATAAAAGCCGCCTTTGTCCAACAAAGGATTCACCAGGCTTTTGACTTTCTCGCCGGAAGGCATCACTTCACCCAAAGTCCCATCGTAAATAGCTTGTGGTGATAAGGAGATAATCTTTTTCAGTTCACTTTGCTTCGCTTTTCTGATGATCAAGTATATCTCCCCTTTTATGGAGTATTTGGTTAAAAATAGAATGTTCTTATACTATACATTAGCTATAAATTGGAGGAGATACAATGAGGAAATTTGCCATCGGGTTAGGAATTTCAATGGCTATCTTGACTGCGGGATGCAGTGATTCCGAAGACTCGGCAGATGTTGGTGTTAATGAAAGCGAAACAGCACCTGGGGAATCAGTTTCCGAGGCCATGGCTGAGGAAGAGACAGTTGAACAAGAAGTTGCGCAATCAGAATCTCCTTATCAAGAGATCAAGGAACATTTCGACAGTTATGAACTACCTGAGGAAGGTCGCTTGACGGACAGTGAATCTGTAAATGGGATTGATTACGAAAATGGCTATACCTTTGATCAAGACACCAAAGCTATGATTGCGTGTGCATTCGGAAAAGGGCCCGGCTGAGCCAACAGAAGGCCAAATAACGGGTGTCATTATGGGCTGGCTTCAAGATGCTTCCGGAATACCTTCTCCTGAGAACAGAGCGAGCGGAAATGCTAATGGACAAATCGTTGCTCCACTTTCCAGACTCCAGCAAATCAAAGAGCTGAATGACTTCGAACCCTTGGAGCAATGGATTATCGAGACTGAAAACATCCTTATCAACTTCGATGATATTGAAACTGAACAGGAAAGAGCCAAAGTCTATGCGGAAGCCTATGAACGGCTTGAGAAGATGAACGCATTAATTTTGGAGCCATAAAAAGGGTGAGTGATAATATATAGCTTTTACTGTGCTGGTCCATTTAATGACCAAAGAGAGGAGATACTGAGCCATCAGCATCTCCTCTCTTTTATGAATTTCGATGAGTCACATTTCAAACTCCGAAAAAATTATACACACTGCTTAAGTGATCGAGTGTCCTAAACTTTTCTTAAACTAATATTTCAATCGACTTGCAATTGATATGGCAATCCATCATGGGAATAATCATTTTGCATTGATAAAGCAATACACCATTAATTTCGATATCCTGGATTGAAATGTCGTGAAAAAAGAAAGCTGAATCATTTGGGGAATGTGGAATATTCCCCTCCATGCCTTCCAACCAGGTATTGAAGCTTGCTGAAAAACAATCATTAAATAAAACAGTTTGTACTTCTTCACTCAGACCCATCGCTTTAAACTTCATTGTGATTACATGCTGTTTATTGTCGTAAATTAAGTCTACTAATTGCGTATCGATATAATCGGTTTCCATGAGTTTTATTTCCATTTCTTCTCCGTTTAATCTCATTTCTGTACCTCCAGTCGGCTTCTTACTTTTAAACCCGAAGAATAAATACCACCCAAGCATCTTCAATTTTAAATATACTTGTCTTCCTATGATGAATTCCCACAAATTCTCCATCCGTTAATTTCTATTTATTAAAGATCATAGCAAACTCTATCCCCTATTTTTCTCAAATATATCTACTTTGACACTTGGATAAACTGTTTTAGCTCCTCCCAATAAACTTGATACCTCGCCCAAACCGGCGGAACTACTTGGCCAGTTCGATTCATTTCCTTCAATTCTTCAACTTGGACCCATTTGGCATCACAGACTTCTCCAGGCTGTAGGGTTAGTTCGCTGATGTCGATAGTTCTATCGCTGACGTACAAATAGCTGTCCAAAAATGATTTGCCCTTCGATCTCTCGCCTAAGTATTGAAGGTCAGACGCAGCCACGACTATGCCGGTTTCTTCTGCGAGTTCTCGGACTGCCCCTTCTAAGCTGCTTTCTCCAGCATGCACCGAACCCCCTGTACTTTCCCAGAGCAATGGGAAAGGCTTCGTTGTGTCCCTTCGAGTCAATAACAATCGGCCATCTGCGTTAATCGTATAGACCTCCACCACCACATGAAATTCGTCCGGTTGAAGTTCCTCTCCACGCGTATGTAATTTGTTCAAGGGTTTCCTTGATGCGTCTACTAAATCCCATATCTCCATGCCTTGCTCCCCCTCTAACTTGTATTTGATCGAACTTCATATCCTCACTTTTCACTATGCATAAATTAAGGTGATATCTGATGTACTTTCAACCGATGCCAAATTAATGGCCAATTCTTCTTACTCACCCGTTCTTCGTATATTTTTAAACGGTCCTTATCCTCTAAAAAATATGGAGTTGGCTTAACATCTAAATTGATCAAATCTTCGATGCCATGAGGAGCCGCTATTACCAAGCCGTCTTGGTCATCCAGTTTCATCCCTATAGCCGTTGCGGTCTCTGGAAACTTAGCCATTGCATCGACAGAAGATGTGTAAGCTGACGCGTTATTTCGGATGTGCATTCTTGCTTGATTCTTGACCGACCAGGGCAGGTTTAGGGCTAATTCATTGAGCCTGTCTTCTAGTTGTTTCTCCCGTTCTTCCCCAATATTGATGTCATCGTAATAGATGACATCAATATCCGGAAGTGTGCTTCTTTCATCAAAGCCGTGTAAAACATCCCATACTTTTGAGCGCACAAATCCGGCACAGATCCACCAATCCGGCAGGTCCAAGGATTTTACAGTATGCATGATGTCCATCATCCATTTATCATGTTGCACTAGCTGCACGAGGTCCGATTCACTGTTCAGCATTCCATCACCTCTCTTGAGACCGAGTTGTTCTTTCCCTCATCGCTCTTCATTTCTCTATTCACTCTACCATGTCGCACTGGTTCTGGAGAATCAAAATTGAACGGAACAAGCCATTCATGAGCTTGCATTGCTTGCAGTTAACTCCTGAGTGGCTGCCCTTTTGCCAAAGAGCCCTGTATAAACCAGCGAGATGCCAAGCATCAAGATCAACCCCATGTAAACGGACATCATCGTCGGAATCAAATAAGCACCGAGAATGATCGTGGAGCGGGCAATTAAGTCAGCCCCGCTGAAAGAAATACCGGAAAATGCTGAGTAAGAGCCTCTTTTGTCTGCTGGCATCATATTCGCTTGTTCAGCGTTTCGTACGGGTGAGTACATCAATTCCCCAAGTGTCGCGATCACACTGAAAAGAAGCAGCAAATACCAGGAATTAGCCGAAGTCATGACGATATAGCCGACACTGTAAATGAACAGTCCATAGAGAAGGACCTTTTTCTTGTTGAAACGATCCGTGATTTTATTGATCAAAAAGGTAAAGCAGACGACCAGCAGCATGTTTTGGATATTGAGTATGCTCAGCATCCGAACACCGCCAATTTCAAATCCTTCAATCGAAATGGGTTGAAAACTCTCTGCCAACCGAACACCAATATAGCTGTTTAACGAAAACTCGGCAGCGAAAATGAACATCGACCCGATGACCACTTTTACAAAAGGCTTTTCCTGAAACGCCACTTTATAATTTTGGAACACATCGAGAAATACATTTTTATGCTGTTTTTCCAAGCGACTGGCTTGCAAGTCTTCGAGCCAAATTGCATACGCTACAGGCAGGCATGCCGATGTAATGGATAATAATAGAAACAATTCAATTTGATGATTCATGTACAATAACCCGCCTAAAGCCGCTCCAACAGCCAGTGATAAATTGACCAACCAATAATCGATCGCATAGACGGCTTTGCGATTTTCCGGTGTGGTCGAGTCGATAATAATTGCATGGATCGCCGGCCTTCCCAGGCTGCTGGTGATGATATAAGCGATATAGGCAAAAGCGAACAACCAAATCCAGTTCGATTCCGGCACTAAACTGATTGTCATTACGCCAAAAAACACCGCACTTAGCGAAGCGGTTACCATCAGAACTTTTTTTCTTGGCAAGCGGTCGGAAATATAGCCGCCGACTAAATTAATGACAAACCCAATGACGACCGTAAAGATCAAGAACATCCCCGCCGCTACTTTCCCTATTTCTTCTGCAAAGAACAAGGCCATGAACGGCATGACTGCGGAGGATACTGCGCGATTGAAAAACGAAGTGATTAAACGTACTTTGATGTTTCGTGGATATTCTTTCCATTTCATATTGAATTCCCCCTCCATATTCTGTATATTAAACCAGACAAAATATTGGAAAAATGGACAATTTCATCGGAGTATGTCCACTTTTAAAGGAGAAAGAGATGGATAAGCAGTTATTAACTTTATGGAAGAGCGTAACTTCAGGCGATGTAAAGCACGAAGAAATAGCGAAAGCCCTCGACCTGAGTACAAAACAGACCACCCGTTATATCAAGAAATGGGTTAAACAAGGCTGGCTCGAGTATACGGCAGGACGCGGCAGAGGGAATCTATCCAAACTGGTGTGGTTAAAAGATGTCGAAGCGATTTATGAAGACCAGGTGATGACTATCATCAACCAAGAAGCCGTTGAGGAAAGCAGCAAATACCTCCTGTACGATTGGTCAAGCGACAGTAAATTGAGGCTGCTGAATCAATTCCGTCTTAAATTCGGCTATTTCCAACATGCCGATGAAATTGATAAGTTGATCGTTCCAAGACGCCATAAATTATTGACCTTGCACCCGCTGAAGGCAATTGATACGCAAAGCGCCAATATGGTGGCCAATGTGTTTAACCGCCTCGTTGCGGTGGATGAAAACGGCGTCATCGCTCCCGAACTTGCCCATTCTTGGGATTGCGGAGACCATCATCTTCGGCTTTATCTGCACAAAGGCGTCAAGTTCCATGACGGCTCTACATTAACTGCCGATGACGTGGTGACTTGTCTCAATCAATTGCAAAAGCATGAGTATTTTCATTCCCTGTGGGGACCGGTGACTGAAGTGAAAGCAGCCGCTCCCCTAATTGTGGACCTGTTCTTCCCTAATGGCTGCAGCTATTGTTTACACATGCTCGGCATGATGAATTCCAGCATATACAAAGAAAGCCACGGCAGGATTTGGGGAACCGGCGCATTTTACGAAGCCGAAAATTCCGCAGAGAAAACCTCATTAAAAGCGTTCGATCAGTACTTCCAGAAAAGGCCCTTGCTTGATGTCGTCGATTTCGTACAGGTTCCGAGAGACTTTGAAATCACTTATCGCTCTTCTAGCCATCAGAAAGAAGAACCCACCTTTCAAGTAGAAAGCGATACCGGATTCGGCATTGTCGTCATGAATGCGTTCCGCCCTACTGATATCGGGCGGCAAGAAGTGCGGGATTACATCCACTATGTCATTGCGAAACACCGGCATACGATAAGTGATTATCATACACGTGCATTGCCGAACGCCAAGAGTTGTTTAGCTGGTTACGATCAGTGTTATACCGTACCGGAAGTGGAGTGCCCACACTTCACAAAGCCCTTAGTGTTAAAAGCTGTCGAGCACTACGAAAAAGCTGCAGTATGGCTGAAAGAAGCGCTCGAAAAAGAAGGGATTCCCGTAAAAGTACACTGGATGTCTTTTGCAGAAAAGCTATCGGATCATGGAATCGATCAGCAAGGCGACCTATTCGTGCACGGGGAAGTACTGGAAATGAACCAAAACTTCTCATTCTTTTATTTCTTGAAGAACAGCTACTCGCCTTTAGCTGGGGCGATATCGAAAAACGAGAAAGTGCTGGCGTGTCTTGACCAGTATGCACAGACTCCTTTCGAAGAATGGACTTCTTTAAACTTGCAGGTCGAGAAGCTCTTGCTGGACTCTTCGATCATGATTCCGCTTTATTACGAGAAGCGCCACGTTCCTTTTTCTGCAGATTTGATGAACATAAAAATCAGCCATTTCGGCTATGTCGATTATTCCAATTTGTGGGTGCGGCCGAATGTTTAATGTCACGCTGAATGAAGTTACTGCATTAAAGGGTTAAAAGAGCTCGCGGATGCTCCTATGCTTCAATAGCCAACATCCTTTTTAGAACTCGAACGGTCAGGATTCATTCTGCCGCTATAAATAGTCAGAAAAATGATAAAGATTTTTCGAAACCTTAGTGGTAGACTATGGGTCCTACTATTTAAGGAAATATCTAACAGGGGGTTCATCATGAAACTGAAAATCATTCATACCAACGATGTTCACAGCAATTACGAAAACTTTGCACGTGCGGCGACCTTGATCAAAGAACTGAAAGATGAAAACACCCTCATTCTCGATGGCGGCGATTTTGCCGATTTCAAAAGCATTGAATTACAAGGAACGCGCGGCGTGGCAGCGCTTGAATTGCTTCAGTCGACCGGCTATGACGCACTGACGATTGGCAATAATGAGATGTTCAATGGCATGGACACCTTGGAGCATATGGCCACGGCCAGCCCGCTCCCTTTCATCAGCAACAATCTCCTGAAGAAGGATGGGAGTGATATACAAGGCCTTGTCAAAAGCGTCGTGTTACATAAAAAGGACTTGCGTATTTTAGTGACGGGATCCTCCCCGGACTTGGATGTCTTCAACGATGGACTCGGTATCCGTGTATCGGATTATGCAGCGATGACAAAACAGGAAATCGAGAATCATGCCGGAATGTATGATATATGCATTTTGTTAAGCCACGTCGGGACAGCCGCCGACGAAGAACTGGCCCGCATGATTCCGGAAATTGATGTCGTGATTTCGGCGCATGACCACCAGCTTTATGCAGAAGCGAAGTTCGTGAACGGTACCATCATGAACAGCGCAGGAAATTACGCTGAACATATCGGGGTGGTCGAGCTTGAAGTTAAGAATGGCAAAGTCGAGCTTGTTCGTTCGGCCACGTACTTAACAAAAGACACTGAGATGGATTCTGTCGTCATGGACATTTTGAAAGATAATAAAGCGAAAGCCCTCGCTTCCCTAGGAAAACCTTTATATGATTTACCGGAACCGCTTTGGCACGACGTCATTGAAGAAAATCCATTGACTAATTTGATAGCGGACGGCTTACGGGACATGATGCAATGTCATATCGGCTTGATCAATAGCGGCATCGCCAATGCAGGTTTGTTTCATAATATTTCCCGTCAAAAACTGATTGAAATATGCCCTTCCCCGCTGAACCCGACTTCTTTTGAAGTTCAAGGCAAGCAGCTAAAAAAAGCCTTCACGCAATCCTTGGATGCCCAAGCGTGCCTTTCGGATGGGCGCGGACCCGGATTCCGAGGGAAATTCGTCGGCCGGCTGCATATTTCAGGAGCCACGGTCATCCACGACGGCAACCATGTCCTAGACATACTGATTGATGACGAATCAATCAAGGATGAGCGGTGGTACAAAGTCGCCAGTTCCGATTACCTGCAGCGCGGATCCGGCTATCCGGATCTGGCCGATAATCGAAACCAAGTCTACATGGCCGAAGAAATTAAGGATGTCATTCAGCTTTATGCGAACAAGCCCCCATTCATTGAACAGGCTTATAAGATGCGATCGGAAAGACAAGTTAAGCATTCAGGGCTTAGTTCGCCTTTTTCATGAGGATCGTCGGAATAAAAAAGGAGGCTCAACTATCCGCGGATAGTTGAGCCTCTTTTTATTTTGAATCAGGACTTATGTTTCAGAGAGACAACGTTGAAGCTATTGTTTGTTTTTCTTTTGTGATTCGGCTGTGGACAATTTTTGCCATCAAAAAGCCTAAACAACCACCGGCCGTATTTAATAGTAAATCATCGATATCAAACGATCCGCGCTTGGTGAAAAACTGCAGTAGTTCTATCACCACACTGCTATAGAGAAGAATTTGCCACGAATAAGCAAACTTGATTTTCTTTATGTATAAATAAGCTCCTCCAGGCACAAAGAGCATCAAATTAATCAGCAAGGCCGCGATAAACGTTGAGAGATTCACTTCAGAAAAATAGCTTAAAAAGCCAAAAGGCATCAAGTTATAATCGCTTGATCCCCCATCCCCTCTATAAAGAGTAGCAGAAAGTAGAAAGATTAAGTAAAGGACAAACGCCAAGTCTATATAGATCAGTTCAACTTCAAACTCTTTGAATAATAACTTAAAACCCGTAAAAATGAAGAAAGCCAAGAGGAATCTACCGAGTATATAGGGTACTGGGGACACAGCGAACATGACAATTATTTCGTCGATGATGTAATACATCAAAACTTGGGACAGAAATAGCGATAGAACAATTAAAATGGAATTTCTAAGAATATCCATCGTTTCACCTCGTAACCAAATAGCTTGTATATCTATATTTTACCAAACGAGTTTTTAAAAGGGCTGAATATAGCAAAAAGAATGGTTTTATATCCCGCTTTTCATTTCACCTAATTTATGGAAATGGTATACTTTGTATATTATTGGATAAAGAATATGAGTAGATTTTCAATACTGCTGATTAGGAGGAATTAAATGATTCTCATACTCGCTGCCTATATTGCCTTATTAAGTTTTGCAGTCCGTAAGTTCGCAGGAAAAAACAGGGAGAAGTGGATCAATGCAGGATTTCTTACCGCTTTGGTCCTTCCCTTGGTCGTCTTCTTTCTCCTTCTTAACATTCTAGGCACTTTAACAGGCGCTGGGATGGGGTCAGCTGCTGCTGGGTTGTTGTTTGGAGCTGCTACATGTATCACTGGGTTCGTCTTTTTGTACATTGGGTACACGATGAAATCAGCTCGAAATCTTTAATACATATATGTATTGAAGATCAAAATTTATGGAGAATGGACGGTTAAAATGCCTACTATCAAAATAAATAATGCCACATTATACTACGAAGTTACGGGCGCTGGTGAAGTGCTTATTTTCACACACGGCGCTTCATGGGACCATCTGCAATGGAAACCTCAAGTAGAAGAGCTATCGAAATTTTATAAAACGATTACTTGGGACGTGCGTGGCCATGGCAAGTCTTCTTTGCCAACTGGAAAAGTAGACTCCGAAGATTTTATAAAAGATTTAGTAGGTTTGCTGGAACACTTAGGAATTGAGCAAGCACATCTTTGCGGATTATCCATGGGTGGCCATATCTCGCTGCAAACCGCGGTCAAATACCCTGAAATGGTGAAATCCCTCATTTTAATTGGTACTCCCTACACCAATTCATATAATTGGATTGAAAAAGTATTTGTTCCTATTAATAGATGGTCAAGCAAGTTCGTACCCATGGGTGTAATGGCGAGTATTCAAGCAAGAACGCTCTCGAAATTTAATCCCGACAATAAACACTATATTAAAGAAACAGTTAGTTCGATTCCTTTAAGTAATTGGGTGAGGATATGGAATTCAGTTTCAAGAATGGAAAGCGGAAAAGATTTGAGTAAAATACATTGCCCTACTCTCATTTTACAAGGCGACCATGATAGCATGATCGAAAGGCAACAGAAAGAAATGGCGGAGCGTATTCCTCAATCTAACGTGATATATATAAAAAATGCGCACCATGCAACAAATCTCGATAACCCTAAAGGTGTAAACTATGAGATTATGCAGCACTTGTCATCCTTATCAGTACAAGATTAGAGATTGGAGGAGGTGTATTAGACATTACAAAACCCGTGTTTCATTACCGGCTATCAGTTTAATGTGGATACTGAATGACGTCCCTGAGTCTACGTGATTGGGAACGTTCGATAAGTCGAGTAATTCTTCTAGATGAATATGCTTTTGGCTATTGGCTGCTAAGGTGATTGTATAGGGCCCTGCCAAGTTCATAAGCGACTCCATCCGCATGTCTTCTTCTTCCATAAACAACGAATCGATAAATTCCAATTCCACTGTCACAGCCTCATCGCTGCGATTATGCAATACCAGATTGCATTCGGCTTTCATGTTATCATTCATCGTGACAAAATCGCACCGGCCGTCTCCGTCATACGAGATGGCTGAAATGCCGTTTGCCAGAGTTTCCTGGTATGCCGTGATCAATAGATTCGGTAAAAGCAAATAGACTATGACGACCGCGAACACTGTCCGGAATCGATACTTTTCCAGACTATTGAACAACAAAATGAGAGCGCCAATAAACATGATGGAACCAATGATTCCCGGAAAGTTATATCCCTCTTGTTCTTGAATGGGAAACGACATAAAGACAAATTGAGCCTCTTTCATCGCTGAATTTGGAAACGGAAAAAATAAGTACATGCAAATAGCAAATATAATAAACGAGCAAACGAATGCCGTTTTATTTTTAATCATGGTTTTTCCTCTCTTCTAGTCGTAGTCATCTTCCTTTGGATGTATCTTTTCCTAGAATAATGTTACGTGTCAAGTTGAGCATATTGTCTTGTACTTGATCCGTATTTCTTTGCCGATCAATTAAATAACCAACATGGTAAACGAATCCATCATGATAGGAATAAAATTCGTTAGCGGCGGTACCGACGACATTCAACTGTTCTTCCGCTTCATCATATTCATAATACCGGTACAATAAAGCACTATTTGTCGTCAGCACTTGCTGGAAAATAGAATCATCCCCGCTCAGCTCTTGTTTTTCAAATCGATTTCCAACCGAATCGGTTGCTTCTGCAACTTCGTAATTCTCAACCGGATTTTCGTCCATTTCAGTTGCCGAGATGATGAAAAACTCACCTGCAATGCCCTCTTCTAATTTCCCCAGATAGCTCAACTGGACTTGATGAGTCACTTTTCCGGTTCGGTCTTCGGAAGTGACCAAATAAGCATTTTCCTCATCTACTTCAAAAGGCAGTAAATCAGAATCGATCCCCTTTTCGAGCAGGTGATGTTCGCTTAAAATCGACGGAGGCAATGATTGTGCTTCTGCAGGTTTAAAGAACTCCAGATGCTCTCTCTCATTTAACCCGTCATAGGCATTGAAATTTTCGCTATAGGTCAGACCAGTCCCCTCTACTTCTTCTAATCCGTCCGGAGTACTTGAACAGCCACTACATAGAAAGATGCTCATCATTATCGACATAACAGGTACGAATGGTTTCGTCATTATACTTTCCCCCTTCTCCTATAAGGCTTCCACACCAGTCCCACTTCTGCAATAACATGATGATGTGTATTGTGTTAAATCCCAGAAACCACATCAATCGGTGTCGATTTGCCATTTACAAAGATCTCAATAATTTCATGGTTTTCATCTAAGGTTAATTTATAGACAGTTGTTTCCGGGGGATCATCCTCTTCAGCCACATTCAAATTCACCTTTACCGTTTCCCCATCTTCTTCAATATCGGCAGCCACAACTTCTGCAAACTGATAAACAACATAAGCAATATCTTTTCCTTCGTTGATAAGCTGGAGCTGAGCGGTAGGATCAATTACGTTCTGCAGTTCTTCCTGAGCCATTTCCAGTTCACTGAAACTGAGTGTAGAGGGAGTTGAACTACAAGCTGCTAATAGAAGTGTACTCGCTAGTATGGAGAATGCTTTTCTCAACTTAGTGCCTCCTAGTGTCTATTTCTTCACCCAATCTTTTGCCATAAAGATAAGCATACTCAAGCTATAAAACAATGAAGTCCCTGCCGCTGATTATTGAAATATTTTTAACTATATTCGGTAGACCAAATGCCACTACCGTAAACAATGGCAAGAATTAATAGTAGAAAAAGAAAAATCGGGATAATGGTATGGGTAAGCTGCAATAAAAAAACTCATTTCATCAGTAAAGAAAATCTAATGAAATGAGTTTGCAGATTAATGCTTCAGTTCTTGATGACATACTCTAGAAGACCCGGAATGCCGTACATAGGAGCATCAATATTTTGGAGATACATGCCAAGCCCAACAACTAAAATTGAATTTGTTAAAGGAATTCGTTTACTATTTTAGCTATTAATAGAATACCACTAGTATTTGGAAAGTAAATATTTATTAGAAAATATTTCATTACTAGTTACAATGATCTTCATGGAGAGTCTGGATTGAGTCTAAATGACTTGTTTCTATCTACACATCTATTGATATAGAAAAGTTTCACTAATGACCTTGAGCATCTAATCACCAAAAGAGAATCCAAATAAAGTGATCAAAAATAGTGCGAGTAAAATGGCGCTAACTATCGTTGTCACCCAAGGTGCGATGAGGCTTCTGCCGGTTTCTTTCACTATGCCGGCTATTCCAAATAGTAGTCCGAGAGGTGCGGTAACAAATGAATACAAAATAATCGTTAAAGCTCCTAAGCCATTGATGAACAACATGTTTACGATCGAGATGATTTGAATGACGAGAATCAAAAGCACGGCAAAAGAGATTTTGCCCATGTTTGTTCTTGGCACAGTATCCCTCCTTTTAAACAAATCTGTACAGAAATCAAGTGAATTTTGCGGTGATGACAATTTAGCCATACCTTATCGAATCTATAGTCAATTTTAAAGAATAAAAGCTTTTCTTTTGTAATAAGTACTTTATAGCTCTTATCAAATGTATAAGTACTCGGTTTCTTAGATAGAATGATTGATGCATTTTTTGCTCCTATTATATTTGGTTAATTTTAATGCCCGGTTTTTTTAAATTACATATAACACAAGTCCGGATATCAAGTATTGAACAGCACTCCATTTAACGCATTTACATATCTTTTCGCTGATCTTTGCACGGCTTCCCCTGCATTCTTAACTACGATTCGGTGAAAGGCATCATACATGCGGTCGAAGCGCATTTCGCCTAACTGTGCCGCCATTCTTTCGACAGTGGACGCCGGCAGCGGGATGAAGTTTGGGTAGCTGTACATAAAACTGACCCATCCGCGGTCTGCCACGACGCGGACGATATCGCCCGTCAGTAATACGCCTTTGCCGTCGTTTCCGTTTTTCCACTCCAGGATGGCTGCGCCTTTGAAATGGCCACCGATCCGGTGCAGCGTGAACCCTTCTGCAACTTCGAGCGATTCGCCTGACCAAAAGATAATGCGATCGCTGGGTCTCGTCACCCATTGCTTGTCGTCTTCGTGAATATAGATTGCCGCATCGAAGGTTTCAGCCCACTCGACTTGAGTTGAATAGTAATGGGGGTGGGACAAAGCAATGGCATCGATCCCGCCTAGCTTTTGAATCGTTTCGATTGTCGCAAAATCAAGATAGCTTATACAATCCCACAGGATATTGAAGTTCTCTCCTTGAACCAAATACGCCGTTTGCCCAATCGCAAAACTTGGTACCGTCGTGAAACTTGTGAGCCCTTCCTCTTCCGACAAAATCTTGTTTTTATAAGTGTTGGATTGAACCATCTCTTCCAATGTCGTCCAACTTTGCCCTTTGGGACTGACGTATTGGCGTTCTTCTGTACAGATCAAACAATGCTCTGGCGCTGACTCAGCACTTTCGGTTTGGACGCCGCATGTATTGCAAATAAACGTGTTCATGTTCTCCATCCTTTCTATTTACAACTGTCTAGTTAAATTCAGTATATCCTAAAATTGTCAATTTTCATTCATTCATAGGTCCAATTTTTCTGTTTATTTCCCTTGCATGTGACTGAAATTAAAAAAAGCTGCCGAAGCAGCCCACGTTCTCCTGCTTCGACAGCTTTTCGCTTATAAAATTAAGGATGCCGTTGTATCGTCAATGACCAACACATTAAAGTACCCGCCTCTTAAAGCGGCTTTGATGCTTTCCGCTTTATGCGCGCCTTCTACAATGCCGATTACTTCGGGAATGCGTTTGTATTCCTCGATATCAAGCCCGATGACCAACTCATTCAAGGGGTGATCGATCTGTTTTCCGTTTTGGTCGTAAAAACGCGAACCGATATCCCCGACTGCGCCTGCTTTCTTTAAAGAGACTAGACTTTCATCTTTTAAATACTCCATGGTGGTCATCGTGGATTGTTCAAACGGATTGCCGATCCCGACTACTGCCATATCCACATTGCGCCCTTCTTCCAACACCAAGGCAATATCTTCCGACTCGATCAAGCGCTTTTTCAATTCCTCGTTTTCCACCATCGCCGGAGCGTACAAATATGAACAGGTCGTATTCATCTTTTGGGCCAATTGATACGCCAATAGATTCGAGTGGATCTCCACCAGTTTTGTTCCCATGCCGCCGACCAGGGGGATGATCTTCACTTGCTGGTGCTGCTCATAGGGATATTCCTGTACAAACTTTGCCAATGTCAGTCCCCACGAAATTCCAAGTTTCTTGACGCCTTTCATATTTTTCGAGACATAAAAAGAAGCGGCTTTTCCTAGTGATTGCTTGACCATTTCAGCATCCCGCCCCGCTGACGGGACCACGATGGCTTCTTTCAGTCCATACTTCTTTTCAAGGCGGTTTTCCAGTTCTACAGTGTGCGCATTTTCATCTCTGATGTAAATTTCGACGATTCCATTTTCCCGTGCTTTATTCAGCAACTTGGAGATCAACGGACGGGACACACCCACTTTTTTCGCAATCTCCGCCTGTGTGAGTCCTTCAAAATAATACAATGTCGCTACTTTCACGATTTGCCTGCGCTCGTCCCAATTCATTGTCATTGCACCTTCTCTTTTACATAAACTTGAAAGCGGTCAGTAAACCGCTTTCATTTGTTTGTTGTCACTGATTGCATTTACCAGTTAACACGCTCATGAACAACTATACTACATGTATTCACTCAATTGTCGCCCGATTACAATCTGTCTCCAATGGAATCGCTTTAACGGCGTTAATGGTGAACGCCTTTGCCGATCCAAGAGGCGGCTGCTTCGTACAAGCTCTCGGTAATGGTCGGGTGGGCATGCACCATTGAAGCCAGTTCATCCACTGTGCCTTCCAAATGAATAAACGCAGAAGGCTCTGCGATCATTTCCGTTACGTGCGGGCCGACCATGAGCACGCCCAAAATTTCTCCGTACTTGGTGCTGGCAATCAGTTTCGTAAACCCTTCTTTCTCATCCTGTGCCAGCGCTCTACCGTTTCCGGCATGGTCGACTCTTACGACTTTGTAGTCGATGCCTTGCCGCTTTGCATCGGCTTCAGTTAGGCCGACACTGGCAATCTCAGGACTGGTGTAGACGCAGCGCGGCACCATCCGGTAATCAACCGTCTCTGTTTCGCCCGCTGCATTCGCAGCTGCCACGACTCCTTCTGCACTCGCGACATGGGCGAGCTGCCAGCCGCCTGTTACATCACCAACCGCATAAATGGAAGGATCGCTCGTCTGCATGGCGCTATTTACTTTGACGAAAGCACCATCCATCTCGAGGTTCAAGTCATTAAAGGCCGAGGTATTGGGCGACCTGCCGACAGCCATCAACATCGCTTCGGTGTCCAGTGTCTGTGCTTTTCCACTGTCCGATTCCACATGAACAAGCTGGCGGCCATCGTGCTGTTCGATTTTCATCACTTTGGTATTTGTCAGGATGGTGATCTGTTTCCTTTTTAAGGACTTCGACAGCGCTTTGGAGGCTTCCGGTTCTTCACTCGGCACGATCCGGTCGTTCATTTCCACGATGCTCACCGGCACATTCAAGCTGGCAAAGATGCACGCAAGTTCTACGCCGATGATGCCGCCGCCCACAATCACCATCGATTCCGGAATTTTGTCGATATCGAAAATGGTGTCACTCGTGAAATAAGCCGACTCTTCGATGCCCTCAATTGCCGGGACAAGCGGGCGTGAACCGGTCGCGAGAATGATTTTGTCTCCTCGAATGATTTCCTTTTTCTCAGCCAGCTGTACCGTAATTTCCCCGTCCGCTTGAACGTTTCCGACGCCATTATAGACATCGATTTTCCCTTGTTTTAATAGATGGGCAATGCCACTCCTCAATTGTTGGATGATGGCATCTTTGCGCCCAAGCATTTTGGAAAGGGAGAAGGTCATGTCTCCGGTTTCAATGCCCCAGGATTTGGCTTTTTCGATTGTTTCGATCACTTCTGCAAGTCTCAATAAGGTTTTCGATGGAATGCAGCCTCGGTTCAAACACGTGCCGCCGAGTTCGCGCGCTTCAATCAACGCGACTTTTTTCCCGAGTTTCGCAGCGCGTATCGCGGCAACATATCCGCCTGGGCCTCCGCCAAGCACCACCACTTCGTAACTATTCACTCACATCTACTCCTTACACCAATAATTTAACCGGCTGTTCGAGCGTTTCTTTTAATGCAGTCAAAAAAGCAGCGGCCGGTGCCCCGTCAATCACCCGGTGATCAAATGACAAGCTCAAGACCATCATGGGCCGAAGCTCGATGGCGCCGTCGATGCCCACTGGTTTTTCATGGATGCGACCCACGCCAAGAATAGCGGATTCCGGTTGGTTGATGACCGGCGTAAAGGCGTCGATGGCATACATCCCTAAATTGCTGACGGTAAACGTGCCGCCTGACATTTGTTCCGGCGCAAGCTTATTGTCGCGTGCTGCTTTGCCCAGGCGCTTGGATTCTTCCGTCAATGAGGACAGTCCTTTTTGGTCTACTTGTTTCATGACCGGAACCATGAGGCCGTTGTCGACAGCGACGGCAAGGCCGAGATTGATATCCGTTTTGTAGACGATTTCGTTGCCTTCAAGTGAAACATTGACATTCGGATGTTGTTTCAAAGAACTGGCAACGGCTTTTAAAATGATTTCCGTATAGGACAGCCGGAACCCTGTCAGCTGTTCGATCGGCCCAAGCAATTGCTTTCGCAGGCTGATCGCATCAGACATGTCGACTTCTGTCGTCAAAGTCACGTGAGGAGCGGTCGACTTGCTTTGTGCCATGCGCTGCGCCACGACTTTCCGGATTCCGTCCATTTTCACTCGTTTGTCTTCCGATGCAGCAGGGACAGGTCCTGGCCCTTTGGCATTTTCCACATCGGCGCGGTAAATTTTGCCGTTAGTGCCTGAGCCTTTTATTTCCTGCAAGTCAACGCCTTCAGCGGCTGCTACTTTTTGCGCAAGCGGTGTCGCTTTAGCAGAGGTTGTAGATGTAGCAAACTCCATCACATCGTTTTGTTGAATCCGCCCGTTCGGCCCAGAACCTGACACATCAGACAAGGCGATGTTTTCCTCTCTTGCCACTCTTCTAGCTGCCGGCGTTGCGCGAGGTTTTTCAGCAGCGGTTTTTTCGCCTTGTGAGCCAGCGCTTATATGTTCAGTGGCCGTTTCGCTGATTCCCTGTTCCGTCAAATCCTCTACTTGAGCTTGTCGCGAATCGCTTACATCTTCTTGCTCTTTGGCCGCCCCCGATTCGCCTGGTGGTGAATCCGGTACTTTTTCGCCCGCTTCACCGATATAGCCGACCACGTGGTTGATCGGCACTTCGTCGTCTTCTTGAAAATATTTTTTCAGCAAGATGCCTTCTTCGTAAGATTCCACTTCGATGTTGATCTTGTCCGTCATGATTTCAAATAACGGCTCTCCGACATCAACGGCATCGCCTTCGTTTTTATACCATTGCAAAAGCGTTCCCACTTGCATCGTGCTGCTTAGTTTTGGCATGAATATTTCCTTGGCCATCAGCCTGTTCCCTCCTTTCTACTGGCGGTTTAATGTCTCTTTTACAGCCATGATGATATCTTCAACTCCAGGAATGGCTGACTTTTCAAGTTCCGGGTTATACGGAATTGGGACGGCTTTTCCACCCAATCGCTTAATCGGGGCATCCAAATAATCGAATGCTTCGCTTTCGGCGATCACACTGGCAATCTCTCCGCCAAAACCGCCGCGCTTGACCGCTTCGTGCACGACGACGAGGCGGCTCGTCTTCTTGACGGACTTGATGATGGTGTCGGTATCCAATGGCACAAGCGTACGGGGATCGATCACTTCGACACTGATTCCTTCTTTCTCGAGTTCCAAAGCCGCCTCCAGTGATTTATGGACCATGATCGCCGTAGCGACAATGGTTACATCGCTGCCTTGCCGTTTAATATCTGCTTGGCCGAGCGGAATGGAATATAATTCTTCGGGTACATCCGATTTTGTTTTATAGCATAATTTATGTTCGTAAAAAATGACCGGGTTGTCTTCATCGATTGCGGCTTTCAGGAGCCCTTTGGCGTCGTATGCCGTGGATGGCTGGACGACTTTCAAGCCGGGAACATGGGCCATCCACGCTTCCAGGCTTTGGGAATGCTGGGCAGCTGCCCCGGTGCCGGATCCTGCCGGTGTGCGCAGCACCATCGGCACTTTCCCTTTCCCGCCGTACATATAACGGATTTTGGCTGCTTGGTTGACCATATTGTCCATGGCGATGGTCATGAAATCGGAAAATTGAAGCTCCAAGATCGGGCGCATGCCTGTCAATGCGGCTCCCACCGCTGTACCAGAGATCGCCGCTTCCGAGATCGGGGTATTGCGTATGCGCTCCGGGCCAAATTCCTCGATCATTCCGCGAGTGACACCGAAAGCTCCCCCGTAAACGCCTATATCCTCTCCCAGGATAAACACGTCTTCATTTTGCCGCATCTCCTGGCTCATCGCTTCCCTAACGGCTTCCAAATAAGTCAGTTCCCTCATAGTCTTCCGCTCCTTTGCTGCTCTTTATGCATAAACGTCTTCCAGTAAATCCTCAATGGTCGGCATCGGGCTTTGTTTTGAAAACTCGACAGAATCCTCGATTTCCTTTTTCGCTGCGGCTTTGATTTCTGCGGCTCCTTCTTCTGTCAGCAACCCTTCCTGAATCAATGCATCCCGGAGACGCGCGATTGGATCTTTTGCCCGCCATTCCTGTTCTTCTTCCCGCGTGCGGTATTTTTTGGCGTCGCTTTTGGAGTGGCCTTTCCAGCGATAGGTTTTGGCCTCGACAATGGACGGGCCATCTCCATTTCGCGCGCGGTCCACTGCAGCGCTAACACCCTTCATGACGTCGAACACATCATTTCCATCCACGACTGTTCCGGGTATTCCGTAGGCATCGGCTCGCTTCGCCACATCTTCAATGTTCATCATTTCTTTTGCAGGGCCGGACATGCCGTACTGGTTGTTCTCACAAATAAAGACTACCGGCAGTTTCCAAATGGACGCCAAGTTCAGCGCTTCGTGAAAGCTGCCTTCATTGGATGCCCCGTCGCCAAAGAAACATAAAACAACATAGCCTTCATTCTTCATTTGTGAAGTCAATGCCGCTCCAGTGGCAATCGCAAATCCGCCCCCGACGATGCCGTTGGCGCCCAAATTGCCTTTGTCCACATCGGCAATATGCATGGAGCCGCCTTTGCCTTTGCAATAACCCGTTGTACGGCCAAATAGTTCTGCCATCATCCGGTTGACTTCCGCCCCTTTTGCAATGCAATGCCCATGCCCGCGGTGCGTACTCGTGATCTTGTCCCGCTCTTCTAACACCGCGATCGCACCGACCGCTGACGCTTCTTGCCCGACCGCTAAATGCGTGGTGCCATGAATCATGCCTTTGGCGAAAAATTCATCGACTTTCTCTTCAAAAAATCGTATCTGCCACATTTGCTTTAATAAGCTGGTTAACTCCGTGTCCTTGAGATGCGCTGGCAAAGTAAATGATTGTGTCATGAAAAACACCCCTTTTTTACATTTGTATAACTACGTAACATTTGTAAAAATTATAAGTCTTTTCAGACTATTCGTCAAGAAGAAAAGGGCCAGACTCCTCTATGATCCAGAAGTTTGGCCCTTTCAGACGGCGCATTATTTTTTCTTCGGTTTATACGTGTTGATCACACGACGGGAAGAATGGACATCTTTTAACACACGATACGGTTTCCGGATGGCCCGGTACGGCAGTGATAACAGCAGGTGGCTGAGATCTTCCCTGTATTCTTTCGTGACACGTGTCGGTTTAGTGGAAATCCGTTCGTATAATTCTTTATAAAATTCTTTTTTGAGGTCCATGTTCATATCAATCGTACGGTTGCATTCCATGCAGCGAATGCGTTTGATATCATCGTTGATGTACGTAATTTCATGATTGACGTCTTCTTTGCAATGGATACAGTATAGGCCTGCTTCCATCTTTTTCACTTTCATACTAGAACACCTTCTTCTTTAGGTAGTTAACATGCCTCCGCAATGATGAGAGCCTTTGTCTAGTACCATTAAAGCAAATACAGATCAGTAAACGATTGGGACGGTGATTAAGGGTTGGCAGTAACCGTATCATCTTGAATGCGGCGCAATCTCCAAATGGTCGATTCCTGGGTTTGCACCACATCGTCATACGTGATGATTTCACCTTTTTGGACAGGACGTTTCAACTGGACATGACGATCGACCAGGCCGAGAGGCAATGCGTTCTTTTGTTTCGCCTCAGCGGCTGAAAGTATGCTGCCATGGACTGTAAATCCACCGATGCTATCCAGGAACTGGCCTTCTTGTAGATCGGTTTTCGCGACCGTCACGGTTTCCGCCTGCAGCCCTTTCCACGGGGCAATCGTTGCCTCATTGTAAATATACGCGCGGGCGATGGAAATCGGCGTCTCCAAACTGGTCAAATGGTACGGGCGGTATAGCACGTAATTCGGCCCTTCCCCCATGCTTAAGTATTGCATTTCGTGATTGACCTCTTCTTTTTCAGAAGCAATGATGGCAAATACGCCTGGCGCTACCCCATTGATATACTCAACAATCTTTTTATTGCTGACTTGGCCGCCATCTTCTTTTAATTTAAAAATTTCGGGCAGCCCTTTTACATCACTTACAAATCCATGCATGCCTGGTGTATCCGGAAGGAATCCTGTGGCATTGGCGACAGCCGTCATTTCCACCATCGTTTTCGTGCCGTCCTGGAACGATGCCAGCATTTTTGCGCTGGCCCCTTTTCGTGCCGCTTCTTCTGCTGCGGTATCGGGGTTCGCTGCCAAGTTCAATGGATTGTTTTTGCCTTTCCCGAGCGCCACCACTTCAAAACCGAGTGCATCCGCGAAATCGTACAGTTCCATGACGGCTCCGGGTTCATCTCCGGCTGTTCCGGTATAGACCACGCCGCTGGCATCGGCCATTTTCATCAGCAAAGGGCCAATTGTGACATCCGCCTCTACATTGAGCATGACGATATGCTTTTTGTTCAAAATTGCATCCCAGGCGATTTTCGCGCCGATGTCTGGCACTCCGGTTGCATCGACCACTACATCCACTCCCGGCAAAGAAGTGACCAAATGGGCATCGGTCGTCGCTGCCACCTTGCCCGACCGAATCGCTTCAGCTGCTTTTTCAGGCTCATTCGTTTTAACGATATCGCCATCCGCGACACCTGCTTTTAAATAGGCATTCACCACATTTTCAAGCTGGATGTCTGCGGTGATGACCACGCGCATTCCTGACATATTTTCAATCTGGGAGACCATCCCTCTTCCCATCTGGCCTGCACCGACAAGCCCCACTTTGATGATCTTTCCTTGCTTCTCCAATTCTTCTAGCTTTCTATTTATCCCAAGCATGGCCCAGTCTCCTTTATGTCAGACTTTTAATATACGGATTTCAGCTCCGAGCGCCAGTTCCGGCAGAGGCGTTTTTTCCACACACATCGTGCCCGGCAAATCTGCATTGCAATCTCCTGTAAAAGCGATCGTGCAATGCCCGATGTCCCGAAGCGTTTCATTCACTTTGCTGCCAACGAAAAGTATTTCGTACCGTTCCCCATTGATTTCCAAAAAATCGCCCACTTCTACACCTTCAAGCAAGTCCGCTTTTTCATGGATGACGGCGAATGAGCGAAGTTCTTCTGGAACGGTGTTATTGAAAATGACCATCATACTTTCTTCGGCGAACAATTCCACTTCGTCCCCGATTTCTGTGATTTTCGCTTCGTATTTTTTTATCATATGCTTTCCACCCAATCCTTTTTTAATACATACCAAAGCTCAATAAGTACGCGATGACAACAGCCAGCGGCCCTGTAATCAGCCGTGAAATCAATACCGCTGGCACACCGACCTCGATGGTTTCCGGTTCTGCTTCCCCGAGAGTCAACCCGACCGGAACAAAATCAGCCCCTACTTGAGGGTTGATGGCGAACAAGGCAGGAAGTGCGAGTTCAGGCGGAATGTTGCCGCGCCCGATTTCCACACCAACCAAGACGCCGACGACTTGCGCAATAACTGCGCCTGGCCCGAGCAAAGGAGACAAGATAGGCAAAGAACAAACGACTGAGAGAATGAGCAGCCCCACAAAGTTTCCGGCAAGCGGCGTTACGAAGTTTGCGATGATGTCCCCGATGCCTGTAAAGGTGATGATCCCGATTAACATACTGACAAATGCCATGAAAGGCAAAATATTCTTGATGACCTGGTCGATTGTTTCGCGTCCCGCTTGATAAAGAACCCCGACCACTTTTCCTGCACCACGGCCGACCCGTTCGACGATGTTCATCTTTTTCGGCGGCTCGTCGCTGCTGTTCGCTGCCACTTTTCTTCTGGCTTCCTCTTTTAATTCCTGTGGAGTTTTGCGCACGGCTGGTGCTACCGTTTCATCCGCCGCTTTTTTTACTTCCTCCTGGTCTTCATAGGGTGCCGCTTCTGTACTGATATCTGAAACCGTTACCCCTGAGACGAAATTCTCTTCATTGATGAATTTCATCAATGGCCCGGATGGCGAGGTCGGATTTACATTGATCGTTAGGATGTTCATTTTTGGATAGACACCGCAACGCGCTGTTCCGCCGCAGTCAATGATGACGCAAGCCATCGTTTCTTTCGGATAGGAATTCTTGAACCCATCTACTGCTTCAGCACCTGTTAAGCGGGCAATTTCCGTTGCCACAGGGTGAATGCCCCCACCTGTAACCGATACGATGTAGCGCTGCGTTTCGTTTGGACGGATGGTCAGCGGGCCGCCCCAACCTCCTCGGCCTTTAGTCACGGAAATCGCTTTAAAATTTAATGGTGATTTAATGTCTGACATTTCGCCTGCCCCCTTTTCAATTAAGCACCTTTACTGTTAAACTTCCATGCCTTTTGATTTCATCATGCGGATCGTAATGAATTCAGTTACGATTCCACGAAGCAGGATAACGATGATCCCGACTAAAAAGAAACGGATAGCTAAAGGTCCGAGAGACAAGCCCAGCTCCGTAATCCCAGCTGCGATTCCGAGATAGACGAATAGTTCAGCTGGGTTCGCATGCGGGAACAATCCAGTAATGGGGTGTACAAATGACACAGCGGAGTCATAAAAAGCCGGTTTTTGTTTTTCAGGCAAAAATTTGCCGAATGTATAAGCCATCGGATTCGTTAAAAAGAAGACCGCCAAGACGGGGAAGATCGTATAGCGCAAGATAATGTTCTTTGTGCTCTTTGCGGCCAAACGGTTGATGCGTTCTTCACCGATCAACCGGATCAACGCATTGATTGCCGTGATTAGAACAATCAATAAAGGAATGATTCCTGTGACAAGCCCTGTAAATGTATCTGCCCCTGCTTGGAACATGCCGATAAAGCCTTCAGCGAGCGAAACTAGAAAATCCATCCTGATTCCTCCTTATACTGCTAGATTCGTTTTTTTGCTCATTTGCGCTTCAATTTTTTCAATTGCCATTTTAAACGCCTGCCCATCGGGTTCATCGTTCAGTTTTTCTTTTAACGACTCGATATGCAGCCCATTGTACTTAGAAAACTCCTCAAATCGGCTAAATACCGTCACCCCTTTCATGAGTTGGCACTCGATCAACAAGCCCTCTTCATCTGTCACCAATATGGCGATGACGCCTATTCCTAATTTTTGTTTCTGTATGCCCACCCCCAGATAACCGGAAGGCCGATTGCTCATTTTTTTTAATGTAGCTTGGTAATTCCTTAACTGGATTTTCGTCATCAAAATTTGAAGGATCCATATCCCTGCAAATATAGCGATAAACCATCCCCACAAAATATATCCCCCCTCGCCTTTTACATTTGTTCAAACTAAGCACAAATGTTATTAGAGTTATTATAAAAGCGCTTTCAAAATAAATCAATAGTTGTTGAAAGAATATTTTAATTATTTCGCCAAATGTAAATATCGGTTTCTTGGAAGCTGGTTTTGTCCACGTGTTTGGGGACTTGCAGCAGACTTTCTACTATAATAAAGGCGCTTGTTGTAATGTGATGTTCTTTGTATCGAGCCAGTTATTATTGTTTCCTATTGAAAACAGCGGTGCGAATATTGGTTTCGCACCGCTGTTTTATTTTTCAATTTGATGACAGCAATCGATTTTTAAAGAAACACAATAAACGCCAAGACGCTTGCGAGCACAATACGGTAAATGGCAAAGGGCATCAACTTGACGCGTGCGATAAGTTTCAGGAAAAACTTGATGGAAATTAACGCGAATATAAAGGCAGCAGCAAATCCGGCGGCATAGAAGCTGAGATGATCAAATGAAATGGCTTCCCAATTCTTCACGAGTGAGACAATCGAAGCTCCAAGCATGATCGGCACGGCCATGATAAACGTAAAATCAGCTGCGGTTCTATGATCCAAGCCAAGAAGTACGCCTCCTGAAATAGTTGAACCTGAGCGTGAAAAGCCTGGCCATAGTGAGAAACATTGAACAGTTCCGACACTCAATGCTTTGAAATAGCTGATTTCATCCAGTGAATTGATCGACGGTTTTTTGGGACCGAATTTATCGGCGATGATCATGAAGAAAGCGCCAACGACCAAACCGATCAGTACGGTTTCAATGCTGAATAGGTGCTCGTCAATGAAATCTTCAAACAGCAAGCCGAAAATCCCAGCCGGAATAATGCCGATTAAAACATGCAACAAATTGAATGCCGTGAGCGTGTCTTGCTCGATTTTGTACAAACCGACAAGGCTCAGCATGCGTTTCCAAAAGATGAAGACGACCGCGAGTATGGATCCGAGCTGAATGACGATTTTGAAGGTATTGGCTGATGGCCCGCCTAAAAAGCCTTCGGTGTTGAGCCACAAATCATCAAAGATGATCATATGCCCCGTTGATGAGATGGGCGCGAATTCGGTCAGGCCTTCCACTATCCCGAGCACCAGCGCTTTCAATATTTCGATGATCTCCATAATTGCTCCTTTTAAACGTAATGGACGGACAATATGAAGACGCTTGTTTTTTTGCATTGGTTGCGCTAAAAAGTTCTTGGCCGATTTTATTTTTTTCACTCAATACGGTTCCCGTTTACTGAACACATCTCTGTCCGGACAGGGGGCGATGTATTTTGTAAACAACCGCTCCAGCTTGTGCCCCGTCTACTGAAACATTCTATGAAAATCAAAACCCGCAAGCCGCCTATTGTTTAGACAGAGGGCCCGCGGGTTTAAAATGCTTATTCGTAAATGCCTACATCGTCAAATCCTTGAGCCGTGGCTTTCTCTTCTGCGCTGCCTTCTCCGTAGAGATCAGCCGCTGATTGAACGATGAGCTTGCGGGCTTCGCTGAAGTTGGAAGTTGGCGTCAAGTAAACCGTCAATGCGCGATAGAAAATCTGGCCCAGTTTTTCTTTGCCGATTTCTTCGCCGATCAAGTAAGCTGCGTGGTTGGTGATGGATGAATTGATATGGACGCCGCCATTGTCTAAGTTCATCGGTAAGTCATAGAATTCGTCCATATGGGAAGGGTAGTTGCCTTCGCCGTCACCGTACGGAATGTAATCCGCATTGACTGGATATTTGCTTGGGTCGCTCAAGCTGCGCAACGAGGCTCTTCCGTCTTCTTTGGCCTCAGGGCCCATGATGTCTTCCCCGACTTCCCAATCGTCCTCATCAACCAATGCGCCGAAAATGTCCGCAAAGGATTCGTTCAATGCGCCGGATTCAAAGCGGTATTGGAGGTTCGCCGAATTGGAGATCACGCCGTGTGTCATTTCATGTGCTGCCACGTCCAACCCTGCCGATAATGGCACCATGAACGAGCCATCGCCATCGCCGTAAGTCATGTGGCGGCCATTCCAGAATGCGTTATTGTAGTTTTCACCGTAATGGACATACGAAATGATGGCCATCCCCTTGTCGTCAAGCGAATTGCGGTCGTGTTCATCGTGAAAATATTCATAGACCTGTTCCGAGTTGTAATGAGCATCAACTC
The DNA here is from genome assembly GCF_041320495.1 of Planococcus sp. SSTMD024. Classification (NCBI taxonomy): domain Bacteria; kingdom Bacillati; phylum Bacillota; class Bacilli; order Caryophanales; family Caryophanaceae; genus Planococcus; species Planococcus sp. SSTMD024. The sequence continues at coordinate 117,234 of NZ_JBGGNS010000019.1, forward strand.
CGGCGTGTAAATATTCATCTTTCCACGATGCACTGTGGTTCGTCATGATTTCCCCGTCATTGGCATCGAAAGTATAGATCCCCTCCAAGCCTTCATGGGATTCATCTGACAAACTGAAGGTCGTGCCTCCTCTGGCTTCTTTAGTCTTTGTCGTGTGAATTTTGCGCTGCTCCCCAAGTACGCCGGTTCCGACGGATTGATGGATGTCTTCCGCATGCATGATTGCATTGTACTTGTCGACCACTTCACCGGTTTTCGCATCCACAAAGACAAACCAGTTGCCGGGCTCATCACCGAGGAAGTTGACGTTAACTTTATAAACCAGATGATTCTCCCCCTCAAACGGATAGACGACGACTTCCGATTCGGGCGCGTATTCGAGCTCTTCCGGTGCATCGACTGCGCCTTTCGCTGTTTGAACAGCATTCAAGACACTCACAGTCGGTGCCGTATCACTGCTGCTGGCGGCCGCTTCAGGGAAATGGCCGCCGTTGACGGAAACCAATTCATCTTGTTCATTGTAGTGGACGACCACTTCCGCTCCTTCCACCGGGATGCCGTTGACGGCCTGGTTAAAGCGGACATGCGTCATGCCGAGCGCATCCTTTTCCACCGCTTTTTGCTTTAAGTTTTTCTTAGGGTTTTTCAGTCCCGTCTTGTTTTCGTTTTCCGCTAGATAATCCAGCGCATTCGACGCATTGCTTGAAGCCCGTTTCTCGGCGATTTTCTCTTTGACGAATACAGGAACATTGGCGTTTTCATTCCACGTTTTATCAGGGGCCCCGTTACCTTGAGGGCCATTCGCCAATGCGTTGCTGGCTGTGAACGAACTTGCGACGAGAGCAGATGATAAAATAACAGGGACAATGTATTTTTTCTTCAAATTTTTTCCTCCTCGACTTTGATAAAATTTAGTATACCGAAGGAAATTTGGGCAATCAATTAAATTACAGATTATTTGGTATATTTGAAAAATACTACCTAGAAATTTTTGTAGAGCCTCTACCTTTCTGCATAAAGGAAAATATTGGATTTTTAAAAATTCCGCTAACAGCAGGAGAAAAGGCGTATGTGGAGATCAACACCGGCCATTTTGAAATTTAAAAAGAGGAACCGCTTAATTTGGTATCTGATAGATCCACGCACATTTAAAGGGCCATCCCCGACCGGATAGCCCTTTTATCGTGTTGCTGTGAAGCAAGCTGTATTCAGCTGATATTTTCCAATGCATCCTTCGACGCGCCCTCTTCTTTTTTTATGATGGACATCGAACCGTCGCCCTCTAGCACGATCGCTTCCACTTGTTCAAAGGAGCTCAAGCCCTGCTGGCGGACTTTTCCGCGCAGGTCGTCTTTTCGGATGCGATGTTTTTCCATGCTTTCTTCGTCGAACTCACCGTTATGATAGATGAAACTGGGCCTAGCTTTGATCAATTGGGCGAAGCTCTTGGAATTTACCGATAGTTTCGAAACAATATACTGCAGCAAGGTGAGCATGAACAAAACAACCGCCCCGTCTGCAAAAGACACTTTATCGCTGGTGATGATGCTGCCGAGTGTCGCCCCGTAGGTCACGGTAATGATGAAGTCAAAAATATTAACATTGGTCAAACTGCGTTTTCCCGAAGTCCTCAAGAGAAGGATCAGAAAAGGATATGCCAATAAAGACATAATCGCAATGCGCAGGACGCTTTTCCATCCATCGAATATAATCGTATCAAGCATTTCAAGACCACCTTCCTTGTTGCCGAAGATTCTCCTTATGCCCCACCCATACCCTGCACCTGCTTCATTAAACAGCTGCAACAACAAGAAAAAACGGAGACCTCGTCCGACTTCGGCCAAGTTCCCCGTTTTTTAAAGCGTTAATGTGTCATTGAAGCCAACTATCCAAAAACACCTGTTGGTCGCCTTTGAAATATCCTTCAAAGAACTCCCTGAATTGTTGCTTCGTCACCCGCTGAAATTGAAACTCTTCATAATAATCCGCTAAAAACTCCAGTGCCGCCTCGTTTCCGCCGCGTCCTTCGAAAAAGCCTTTCAGCAATAAAGGAACTTTTCCATACACGGTTGCATAATAGGCCGGTGTATTAAATTCGCCGAGCGCCAAATCAGCATAGGTTTCCGTTTCATAAGACTCTTCATAAGCCTTTGCATTTTGAAAACCGCTGTCTACATCACCGTAATAGTCGCTGAGAAACAAGCCGGTACTGAACTTGGTCAAACTCTCATCGAGCCAAGCGTTTTCGTATGGATCATTGGCAACGACATAGTAAAACCATTGATGGGCAATTTCGTGTACCAAAATCGAATCGAGCAAACCTTCTTCCGTCGGCACTTCAACAATATTTGGGTATTCCATATAGCCGTCATTCGCGATCACATCCAGTTCAGCAAACGGATAATCGCCAATGTTTTCTTCGAAATAAGCAAATGCTTCAACTGACAGTTCAGCTGTCTCTTCAAGGATGTTGGACTCCGCCGGCACAAACATTCGCAATTCTGTATTTCCGGACTTGCGCTCTGCGACTTGCCAATCGGCTGGATCCAAAAACGCCGCATAGAAATCCCTGATGGCTCTTCCGGTCAAAGTTCCAGATGAACTGGCTTCCGCATGACCATCTGGTGCAGAAGAGGCGATCAGATAATCGCCTGGCAATTGGTATGTAACCGTATAATCCCCGAACCCTGTTTCATAAGATTCGCCTTTGGGGTCGTATTCATTAACTTGCCAACCCTCGGCGTATTCAGCAAGCATCGGATACCAATGCGCTAAGTAAAAATTGTTTTCCACTTGCGCCAAACGCATGCCATCTTCGGGAACAGTGAGTGTGTATTCGACCGTGACAGCTTGTTGGTCGCCTGGCATTAACTTCGATTCCATCTCGATGAATAGACCGCTGCCATCCAATTCATAGCGCAATTCATCATCACCAGAAGTGATTGAATTCACTTCAACATTAGCCGGTTCACCTGAATAACCATTAGTCATTTCCGCATTCATGGCGTTGGGGACAAAGTGAAACGCGAGATCTGCCCAGCTTTCCGTCGAGTCATTTGTAATCAGGATGTCGGCAGAGACCTGGAACATGCCTGGTTCCGTCATCTCGAGCTTGATGTCATAGCTTGTGCTGCCACTTGGAATGATGGTATTTTCCGTCTGCTAATCCGGTTCTTCTAAATAGTGCTGAATAGACCAATAAGCAAAAACTAACACGAGTACAAGTACCGCTGCGACAACAGAAACCTTTCTCAATAGCACACCTCCTCACCTGAATAACGAATTCATCTCAGGAAATAACACACTATTCCCGGAATGAATAATAACTATTCATTCGGTTTTTTTGAAAGAAGCCCGTTTGCGGATATCCTTACCTACCAATGGTTCGCTATCTCCTGCTGGTTGTTTAGCTGAATTGATCATAGCCTCAGCCAACACCTCAGTGGGAAGTGGCTGTTGAGAGCGGAATAGCCCTGCTTTATTCATGAATTGAATGGCTTTCAATCCGAATACTTCAAATGTGCGATCACTTCCCTTTCTCATCAAGATGGGCGGTTTGATGATGGTTAGCTTAGGAAATCTTAGCTCTTTGACCGCCTCCTCCAATTGCCCTTTCATCTTCGAGTAAAAGCTGCGGGCTTTTGGCGAAGCGAATTCGGCAGACACCAATACATAACGGCCGACGCCATTTTCTCTTGCGGCTTTCGCAAATTCATATTGATAACCATAATCGACGTTCCATTGTGCCTCTTTGCTTCCTGCCGCTTTGATTGTCGTGCCCAAACAAGAAAACAATACATCCCCTTTCACCAAATCACGCCATTCATCCGGCCGGTCAAAATCGATGACATGCACCGTTAATTTATCATGCTGAATATCCAGGGCACGCCGAACAAATACATCGACACTTTCAAATGAATCGTCTTTCATCAATTGCTCTACAAGGTCTTTTCCTGTCGCTCCTGTTGCGCCAATCACCAATGCGTCCATAATGGTCCTCCTTGAAAGCTCCATGTTAGAATTGGGCTCTACTATTTGGTTGTTGCGTTTGTTTTAAATGATTTTAGTCACCAAACCGATAGTCTGTCACGTGAATCGTTCTCTTCATTCAAATATTCCAAATCTCGAAAACCAAAACTGCGCGCATTTTCATAGAGCGCGCGAAGCATTTGCTGATCTTTGCAATAGATCGTCGTATAGATTGTATCGACTATTAGCAGGACCAGCTGACAATCGCTTGCAACAAACTCTTCGTATGTTTCAGGATGTGAAGTGACAGGCCCCTGAAACGCCCGAAGTTCCGCAAAAATCACATAAGCTCGGTCGGTTTCGATTACTTCTTTCAGCTCTGAACCTGTCAATTGCTCTCTATTAAGTGGAAACAGCTCGTTCATATGACTTCCATTCCTACTTGCAAAGGCTTCTACTTTGTCTATGTGCCACTTAAAGTCTTGAACGTTTATTGGCTGGAGGATGTCTTTTACAAAACTTCCATAGTCATTCGGCAATTCAAAACTGATTCCTCTGAACAAATTCTCATCTCCTCTAAGTGATGGGTGAATTCAACTAGTAGCCATTCAACAAAAAAGCGCCAATCCTTTTTATGGTGGCACTTTTCCTTCACTGTATTAACATCTGACGAATTTCCGCTTAAAACCAAGACGCCCTTTTTCCAAGCCTTGCTGGATGCTGTCATAGGCATAGAGCTGCGTCGGTTTCCTGTTTTCCCGTTTGAGCTCGACTTTGCCGACAGCTTTTGCCGTGTCGGCCGCTTTGTCGCTCAATGGCTTATAGGAAATGCCGACTGTGTAGAGAAAATTATTCATCGATGCTTTTGTCCGTTCAGGGGAATGGTGGATCGTGGCTTTCACCGTATCCAGCGTGGCGGAAATTTTGTCTTCCGAGAATTCACTGTCCTTGCGGTTGCCGAGCAGCCAGCAATAACAGCTCCAGCCGGCGGACATGCGCAGCTCATCCCCGCTTTTGATCCATTTATCGGCGACTTGCTGTGCAATATCGGATTCCGATAAAGTGACCGCCACGACGTAATCCGACAGCATATAGAAATAAGCCCCGTCCATCCAACGGTCGAAATCGGCTTCTGTCATCGCTTTTGGGTCGGCGATAATGCCCGCAAAATACATCGCGTCGTAATTGCCTGTCGCGTATAATTCCTCTGCTAAAGGCTGGTCAAATTTGATTTGTTTGGCCATCGGCTTCATTGCGCCGGTCGCGACACCGAATACCGGTTCTTTCGCGCCGCTCGACAGGTACATCTTCTTCGTCCGTTCTTTCCCTAAGGCTTTGAGTTCTTGCATCACCGTATGGAAATCCATGTTTGGCACTCCCTTCCGTCTATTCTTCAAGGTAAGAAAAAGACTTTCCTTGCTGCTCCATTCGATGCTATCGAAAACAACCGGAAAACGCTTACTACATCAATTTTCTAGAATCTTTACCATTTGACGTTCTTTTTTATTCCAGCCGAATTCGTCAAAGTCGTGGGCGATTTCGCTATCCTCGTGCACCTTTCGCATGCTTTTCAATAGCTCTTTTTCATGTTCCGGCATAAACCGTGCGCTCATGTGGTTGACGATCAGCTTTTGGGCACCGGCACGGCTTGCCACTTTCGCCGCATCCAAAATTGTCGAATGGCCGTATTCTTTGGCGAGTTTTTCCGTTTCGCCATCGAACGTCGCTTCATGGACGACCAGGTCGGCATCTTGCGCTAATTGTTCCGATTTCAAGCAGTACTGGGTATCGCCGAGAATGGCGACCGTAAAGCCGGGTACTGCGGGGTCGGTCACTTCTCTGGATTCCACTTTTCGCCCGTCCGCAAGCTCTACGGTTTTGCCCGCCTTTAACTTGGCAAGCAGCGGGCCTTTCGGGACACCGAGCTGTTGCGCTTTGTCCATATCGAGCTTCGGCAACAGCGGTTTTTGCTTGATGCGGTAGCCGTAAGTTGGGATGACGTGCGCCAGGAGGCCCGCTTCGACTGTCATCGTCTCGTCTTCAAAAACGACGCCTTCTGTCACTTCATGGAAACGGATCGGGTATGTCAAATGCGTCCGGCTTAAGCGCAAAGTCATTTCCACATATTCCTTCAGCTCTTTCGGCCCATATAAGTCGAGTGGCTCATCGCCCCCCTGGAACGAACGTGACCCCAATAGCCCTGGCAAGCCGAAAATATGGTCGCCGTGCATGTGGGTAATGAAGATCTTCTCGATTTTCCGCGGTTTGATCGTCGTTTCAAGAATCTGGTGCTGGACCGCTTCCCCGCAGTCAAACAGCCAGACAGCGCCACGCTCCTCGTGTAATTTCAAGGCGAGCGCCGATGTATTTCGTTGTTTTGACGGCATGCCCGCCCCTGTTCCTAAAAATAATACTTGCATTAGCGTTTCTTCCTCTCATGGTCACTCAGAAAATCCTTGCTTAAACTGGTTTGTGCGTCATGCTTCGATTGATGATAAGGCATTCCCCTCGAGACGGAACCTTTGCCGAAACGGCTTTCGAGCTTGGAAACCAAGTCCAGGATCGGTTCATCTTTCGCGTGTTCCTCGAAATTGAACAGCGATAATTGCTCGGTCATGTCGCCTTTGTCGACGACGTTTGAGACGGTCACACCGACAAGCCGCAGCGGTTCGCCGTTCCAATGCGTTTCAAACAATTGCCACGCCTGCAGCATGATGTCTTGTTCTTTCCAGACGGTATTGTTCAAGGTGACGCTGCGCGTGCGGTTTTTCCAGTCCGCACTGCGCGTTTGGATGCTGACGGTCGGACCTGCCAGGTTTTTTGCATGCAGCCTTGCCGCGACTTTGGCGCTTAAGGTCCGGAAGATTTTCTTCAAACTTTCCAAATCGGTCTCATCAAATGGCAATGTCGTGGAGGTGCCGACGCTTTTCCGGTCGTAAATCGAATCCGGATCGACTTCGCGATTGTCTTCTCCTCTGGCGCGCGCTTGCAGCCGCACCCCGTTTTTCCCCATTCTTTCTTTAATCAAGCCCTCCGGCGCCTTCGCCAAATCGCCGATCGTATAGAGCTTCAAGCTATTGAGCTTTTTCGCGGTGCTTTCCCCGATGCCGTGCATTTCAATAACTTCCCTCGGCCATAGGATGCGCTGGATATCGCGCTTCCTGAGAATGGTGATGCCGAGCGGTTTTTTCATATCGGACGCCGTTTTGGCGAGGAATTTATTTGGCGCGATGCCAATGGAACACGGCAAGTCCAGTTCTTTCAGTATGCGCTGCTGGAGCTCTTCTGCAATATCCACCGGGTGCCGGTCAACCGAAAGTTCCGTCACGTCGATATAGGCTTCATCGATCGACACCGGCTCGACGGCATCGGTATAGGTGCGCAAGATCTCGAACATTTGCCGCGACGCTTCCCGGTAGCGGTCGAAGTTCGGCGGCATCAGCAACAGTCCCGGATACTTCTTTTTCGCCTCGTGCACTTGCATCGTCGTGTATATGCCATGCGCCCGCGCCTCGTAAGAGCAAGTGACGATAATGCCTTTGCGCTCTTTCGGATTCCCCGCAATCGCCAAGGCTTTCCCTTTCAGCGACGGATCGTGCGCCTGCTCGACGGATGCATAAAAGCTATTCATATCAATGTGGAAAATAACTCGCCCCGCCATAACAATCGCTTCGCTTTCCTTTTTCTTTCAGTGTATCAAAAAATAGGCGAACAGGCATCCTGTTCACCTTTTTGTTCTGGAGCATGGAGCACTGTTACATCAAGTATATCCGCTTGTTGTAATTCTTAGTTGGACTGGTGAGCGTGGTGTGTTGCTCATTGTTTGTTTCATCTTTAAGTAGCCGCCTCCCGCTTTGGGCTGGCCTCTCACAATAAGCCAAGAAGAATACTTGTCTTATTGCTTCGGCTCGCCTGTGTGCGCGGTTCGGCTTTAAGATTTCATTGGATGTTTCATGCGATGAAGAGTCTCTGTTGAATGGAATCATCCACTGGTGGATATCGCTTATTTAGACTTGTGAGCGTGGTTTGTTGTGCACTGTTTGTTTCATCTATTAAGCACCCGCCTCCCGCTTTGGGCTGGCCTCCCGCAATGAGCCGAGAAGAACGCTCGTCTCATTGCTTCGGCTCGCCCGTGTGCGCGGTTCGGCTTTTAGATTTCATTGAGGGTTGCGTGCGAGGAAATGTCATTGTTGAGTGTTTTCATCCGCTGGTGGGGACGCTTAGCTAGACTTGATGGTTACGAAGTTGCCGTGGCCATTCAATTTGAACTTACAAAGCTGAACAAAACTATTCAAATTAATTCCATTGTCAGATGCATTTTATTTACTTGTTAAAACTAGAGATGAAGCGGAAAGGGGAGAATGGATGGCGAGGGGAAGCCGAGTCCATTCATTTGCGACGCATCTGCTTGCAAATCATTTGCGATGCCCGAACATAGTGAGGATTGAGCAGATACAGGAGCAACGCTTTTCATATGATGCCCGATCACAGAGAAACTAGGCACCCTGGATTAAGCACTGGTGGGGGAAGCGGCTAAATACCCGCCCCATCCCCGGGCAGCGTAATCTCCAGTACTAAAAAACAGCCCCGATAAGCCAAGTGTAATGGCCTGTCGGGGCTGTTGCTATGGTTTGATTAACGTGTAGCTGCTTCTTTGACGATTTCGACCAAGAGCTCGGTCAGTTTCTCGAGCTCTTGGACCGGCATGCGTTCGTTCGTCGTGTGGATTTCTTCATAGCCGACACATAGGTTGACCGTCGGGACGCCGTGGCCGTTGATGATATTGGCATCGCTTCCGCCGCCGCTCGTGAGGACAGGCGATGGCCGTCCGATGCGCTCTGCTGCGGCTTTCGCGATATCTACGACAGGGTCCATTTCATCAAAACGGAAGCCTGGATACATGAGCTGGACATCTGTTTCCGCACGCCCGCCCATTTCCTTCGCAACTTCTTCAAACACGGATTCCATATGCGCCGTCTGGTCAGCCAATTTGTCTTCGCTGATCGAACGGGCTTCAGACAGGATGTGGACTTCGTCGCAGACGATGTTGGTCGCTTTGCCGCCTTCGAAACGGCCGATGTTGGCGGTCGTCTCTTCGTCGATGCGCCCGAGTTTCATGCGCGCGATCGCTTTTGACGCGATGGTGATGGCAGAGACGCCTTTTTCCGGTGCCACGCCGGCATGAGCCGTCTTGCCGTAGATGGTGGTCCACAGTTTTGCTTGGTTCGGCGCCGCTGTCACGATGCCGCCGACTTGGCCGTCGCTGTCGACTGCGTAGCCGAATTTCGCTTTCAAAAGGGATGCGTCAAACTCCTTGGCGCCGACCAATCCGCTTTCTTCGCCAGCCGTAATCAGGAATTGGATATCCCCGTGCTCGACGTTTTCTTCTGACAGATGGCGTGCGAGTTCCAATAATGCCGCGACGCCAGCTTTGTCATCAGCGCCAAGAATGGTCGTGCCGTCTGAATACACATACCCGTCGCGGACTTCCGGCTTGATGCCTTTGCCCGGTACGACTGTATCCATATGTACGGTGAAATAAATCGGCGGCGCGTCTTTTCTCGAACCTTCGAGTGTCGCGACTAGATTTCCAGCCCCGTGTCCGGTGCGTTGTTTCGAATCGTCTTCCACTACGCTAAAGCCGAGAGCTTCCAGCTTGTTCGTCAATATTTCCGCAATGGCGGCTTCTTCTTTTGTTTCGGAGTCGATTTGCACAAGCTCCAAAAATTCTTCCAATAAGCGATCGGTTTTCATTCCAAAAACTCCTCTTCTATTCCATTTATTCCAGCTTCTATTATAGCCTTAGCACTTGCCGACTTCATGCAAAACGCATCAATCTCTTCCCTCTGACAGGAAGAGATTGATCGCAAATGCTTATAGCGGCATATTGCCGTGTTTTTTCTTCGGCCGTTCGTCTTTTTTGTGGCGCATCATTTCAAGTGCCTGAATCAGTTTGATGCGTGTTTCGCGCGGGTCGATGACGTCATCGACCATGCCGCGGGAAGCGGCGACGTACGGATTTGCGAATTTCTCGCGGTACTCTTCGATTTTGGCTGCACGTGTCGCTTCCGGATCATCGCTTGCGGCGATTTCGCGGGCAAAGATGATATTTGCGGCACCGTTCGGCCCCATCACGGCGATTTCGGCATTCGGCCATGAGAATACCAAATCCGCGCCGATCGATTTCGAGTTGAGCGCGACGTAGGCTCCGCCGTAGGCTTTACGCAAGATGACGGTCATTTTCGGCACCGTCGCTTCCGAATAAGCATAAAGGATTTTCGCCCCGTGGCGGATGATGCCGCCGTGTTCTTGCTTGATGCCCGGGAAGAACCCAGTGACATCTTCGAATGTAATGAGCGGGATATTGAAGCTGTCGCAGAAACGGATGAAACGCGCCGCCTTGTCGGAAGAATCGATATCGAGTCCTCCTGCCATCACTTTCGGCTGGTTGCACACGAGCCCGACCGTTTCCCCTTTAATGCGGGCAAGGCCGATGACGATATTGCGTGCGAATTCTGGCTGCACTTCCATGAAGCTATCCTTGTCGACGACTTGTTCAACGACTTTCCGGACATCGTACGGCCGAATCGCTTCGTAAGGGACAATATCTGCCAGATCCGGGCGGTAATCGTCTTCGTTGTCGACTTCAATGCGCGGCGGCATTTCCTGGTTGTTCTGCGGCAAGTAGCTGACCAATTGGCGCACCATTTCCAAGACTTCCTGCTCTGAACCTGAACGGAAATGGGCATTTCCGCTGATGGCGGTATGTACGCGTGATCCTCCAAGATCCTCAGAGGAGATTTTTTCTCCGGTAACTGTTTCAATGACTTTCGGGCCGGTGATGAACATCTGGCTCGTTTTGTCGACCATGAAGACAAAATCGGTAATGGCCGGCGAATAGACCGCCCCGCCTGCAGATGGCCCCATGATCACGGAGATTTGCGGGATGACTCCCGAATAAATTGAATTGCGGTAGAAAATGTGGCCGTAGCCATCAAGCGACAGCACGCCTTCTTGGATGCGGGCGCCGCCGGAGTCGTTCAAGCCGATGAACGGGGCGCCGTTTTTCGCCGCCATGTCCATGACGTTGGCGATCTTTTTCGCGTGCATTTCCCCTAGCGCGCCGCCAAAAACGGTGAAATCCTGTGAAAACAAATAGATCGGGCGGCCATTCACTTTGCCGTAGCCGGTGACGACGCCTTCGCCTGGGCCTTTGCCCATGCCGAAGTCAGTCGTGCGGTGTTCCACGAACGGGCTCAGCTCGACAAAACTGTCTTCATCGAGCAATAAGTCGATGCGCTCACGCGCGGTCAGTTTGCCTTTTTCGTGCTGTTTGTCGATACGGGCTTCGCCGCCCCCGAGTTCGATTTCTCTTTTTCTGTCATACAATTCGTTGATGCGTTCATAAATGTCCATTTCCCCACTCCTCCATCACTTCTTTTCGCAAAGTTCGTATAACACGCCGTTAGACGATTTCGGGTGTAAAAAGGCGACCATCGCCCCGCCCGCTCCCGGTTTCGGCTCTTCACTCAATAGTTTGACACCGTTTTCACGAAGTTCCGCCATGCGCTCTTCGATGCCGTCGACCCCGAATGCGATATGATGGATGCCTTCGCCTTTTTTCTCGATGAATTTGTGGATCGGGCTGTCTTCGCTCATCGGCTCGAGTAGCTCCAGTTTGATGTTGCCGGCATCGATAAAGGCGACTTTCACTTTCTGCCCTTCCACCTCCTCAATCTTCATCAGCGGACACCCGAGTGTCTCTGTGTAATAAGGCAGGACCTGCTCTAAATCTTTTACAGCGATTCCGATATGATCAACTTTCTTCATCCTTATTCACTTCCTTTTTTGGCTTCCTCTTTATTGTACCCATTCAAAGGCAAAAACTCTAGTTGTTATCGAATATTAAGACAATAGCCAAGCTGGTTGTTTAAATTAACGCCCAGATGTGGTATGATTCTCTCAAAGTACAGGAATAAAGGAGCTATGCTATCCATGAGAAACCAAGCTTTCCGTAAAGTCATTGTCTACGCAATGGTCGGATTGATGCTGCTGTCGAGCCTGATGATGGGCTTAAGCTTCGTCATTTAATATGAAATTTGCTGAAGGGTTTCTTTCCGCGCATGAACTACGCGCCGAGAGGGCCCTTTTTTCGTACAAAAAACCGGCCAGAGAGCAATGTCTCTGGCCGATTTTTAGGCCGGGCTAGGGTTTAGCCCTTTTTTGTTGTGAAAGCCTTTATAGCTTTGCTTGATTTCGAGATAGGTTTCCATTTCCTGAATGATGGCATTCAGATCAGCCATCGCGAGGAATTTTTCGTGCGTATCCGGCAAGGGCATCTCGGCGAAATTCGCTTTCAGCCGATCCAGTTTGGTGATGTATTGGTCGGCGGTATTGCCGGAATGCACATGTTCCGACAAGTCTTCCAGAAAGTCGGCGACGAGCTGCGTCTGCCCGACAATGACCGGGAGAGCTGTAATTTTCGGCAAGATGCGCTCGATGATTTGGAGCTGCTGTTCGCGCATATCGAAATAATGATAATACTTGTTTTCGTGGCGCAATAAATGATTCTCAACGTCTTGATAGGCAAGTGCTTTCGCTTTATCGATCAGCTTTTCCGATTCCATCAATTCCTTGCCGGTCCACCCCGATTCCCCGTGGCGCAAGTATATGGTCGTTTCACGGAAAATCGTCGAATAGAGCCGTTCGACTTCTTCCCTGTAGCGGTCGAGCTTTTTCTCGATGCTCGGCATATACATATTGACGATCAACGCGGTGCCGAAACCGATCACCATCAGCATCACTTCGTTCAGGAACAATGCGCCGGTCAAGTTTTTGGCGTCGTATAAATGAAGCAAAATGACCGCACTGGAGACGAAGCCGTCCGAAAAGCCGAGGCTGACGAGCACCGGGATGAACAGCAAGATCAAGATGCCCAGCGTGACGGGATGATACATGCCCAGTTCAAAAAAGATGAAGGAGAAGCCAATGGCGATCATGCTGGCGACAAAGCGGGAGAAGGCGGCACGGACCGACTTCTTTTTCGTCGGCTGGATGCACAGGATCGTCAAGATGCCGGCCGAAACGTAGTATTCGAGGCCGATCAACTGGGCCAAATAAATGGCGATGGCGGCGCCGAGCGCTGTTTTCATGGTCCGGTAGCCGATGCGGTATGGTTTCAGTTTCATAGGCGTCTCCCCTCAACATACAAAAATGCCCCCGCAACCGGGGGCATTTTTTCTTACATTTCTTCGCAATGCTCTTCGAAAATGGACTGGATGTGGGTAATGACCGACATCGGATCGTGCCCTTCGATTTCGTGGCGGCCGATTTCATCCACCAATTTGCCGTCTTTCAAGAAAGCGAACGATGGCGACGATGGCAAGTGCTCATCGCCGAACAATGCACGCGCTTGCGCTGTTGCTTCTTTATCCTGTCCGGCAAACACCGTATACAAGTGATCCGGGCGTTTATCGTAATGGACCGAGTGAAGAGCAGCCGGGCGTGCGATGCCGCCTGCGCAGCCGCAAACCGAGTTGATCATGACAAGGCTCGTGCCGGGTTTTGCGAATGCCTCCTGCACGTCTTCAGCCGTTTCGAGTTGTGTATAGCCACCGTCAGTTAGTTCTTGGCGGGCTTGTGTAACAATATCATTCATCAGGAAATTAAAATCCATGCTCATCTGTACCACTCCTTCATTATTGCTGTTCTTATCATATCAGGACGGCGGCACAGTTGCAAAAAAGCTTACTTGAACAGTTCAGTGACCGCTTGTGAGACCGTCAACCGGTCCTTGAGAATGCGCTGTTCCATGTCTTTCACCTGCTGTTTGCGCTCGGGGTCCCCGTAGAAACGGCCAAGCAATTCATCGGTGATCATCGAATGGAACCAGTCGCGCGTCTGTTCCTGGCGCCTTGTGCTCCAGTAGCCGCTTTCTTTGACCGTTTGTTCGAATTCCTGGACCATATCCCAGATTTCCTGCATGCCGGTCCCTTCCAAAGAGGAAGCAGCCAAAGGACGGGTAGTCCAGCCTTCGGTCGCCGGCTGCAGAAAATGGAGCATCTGCTTGTATTCCCGCACCGTTTTCTTCGCGAGCGGCAAATTATCCCGGTCGGCTTTATGGACGATCATCGCATCCGCCAATTCCAAAATGCCTTTTTTCATGCCTTGCAATTCATCGCCGGCTCCTGTCAATACGAGCAAAAGGAACATATCGACCATGCCGCGCACCAAAGTCTCGCTCTGCCCGACACCGACTGTTTCGACCAGGATCACATCGTAGCCTGCCGCTTCGCACAAGAGCATCGTTTCGCGCGTCTTTTTGTGGACGCCGCCGAGCGTTCCTGCAGTTGGCGATGGCCGGATGAACGCTTGAGGATTGCGTGCGAGCTCTTCCATGCGCGTTTTGTCGCCGAGAATGCTGCCGCCGGTTCTCGAGGAGCTCGGGTCGATTGCAAGCACCGCCACACGGTGCCCAAGCTCTGTCAGCATCGTCCCGAAGGTTTCGATGAATGTGCTCTTGCCGGCTCCCGGAACGCCGGTGATGCCGATGCGAATGCTATTGCCCGTTTTTGGCAGCAGCGCATTCAATAATTCCTGGCCGCGCTTTTTGTGCTCGGGGTTCGTGCTTTCGAGCAAGGTGATCGCTTTTCCCAGATGCAAGCGAGATCCGCTTTCGACGCCGCGAGTAAGCTCGTTAAGATCAAACTGGCTCGTGCTGGGCTTCTTGAACTTCTTCCTCGGCAAAGCTTGCATCCCGTCGTGTTTATCCGAAACACCCGACATGACCTGTCTGGACTGCTTCTCGTGATCCATCAGTCTGCCTCTTCCTCGTACCCGAGGCGCGAATAGATTTCTTCGATGACTTTTTGGGCCGCAACCGGGATGACTGTCCCTGGCCCGAAGATGGCGCTTGCGCCGTTATTGCGCAGGAATTCGTAATCCTGGGCCGGAATGACACCGCCCACGACGATCAAAATGTCTTCACGCCCCACTTTTTTCAACTCTGCCGCGAGATCCGGCACGAGGGTCATGTGGCCAGCTGCGAGCGAGCTGACGCCGATGACGTGGACATCATTTTCCGCTGCCTGCTGGGCTGTTTCTGCAGGCGTCTGGAACAACGGCCCGATGTCGACATCAAAGCCTAGGTCGGCGAACGCAGTCGATATGACTTTCGCGCCGCGGTCATGTCCGTCCTGGCCCATCTTGGCGATCAAGATACGCGGGCGGCGTCCTTCGTTTTCAATGAATTCCTCGGTCATTTGTTTGACGATCTGCATTTCTTCCTGGTTGGAGAAGTTTGAACTGTATACACCGCTCACGGAACGGATCACCGCCTTATGCCTGCCGGAAGCTTTTTCAATGGCATCCGAAATCTCGCCGAGCGATGCCCGGTGGCGCGCTGCTTCGATTGCACAGGCCAGAATATTGTCTTCACCGCTTTCTGCCGCTTTCGTCAGCTCCAGCAGCGCTTTCTCTACTTTTTTCTGGTCGCGCGAATCACGCATCCGGTCGAGTCGCTCGATCTGCTTTTTGCGCACCATCGTGTTGTCGATGTTCAAAATATCGATCGGGTCTTCCTCGTCGAGGCGGTAGCGGTTGACGCCGATGATCGTCTCTTCATTCGAATCGATTTGAGCTTGCTTTTTCGCAGCCGCTTCCTCGATGCGCATTTTCGGAAGGCCCGTTTCGATCGCTTTCGCCATGCCGCCGAGCTCCTCGACTTCTTCGATCAAGGTCCAGGCTTTTTCCATCAATTCCTCCGTCAATTTTTCGACGTAATACGAACCGCCCCAAGGATCGATCGTATTGTTCATCAAAGTCTCTTCCTGAAGGAATAATTGCGTGTTGCGCGCGATGCGTGCGGAGAAATCGGTCGGCAGGGCAATCGCTTCATCGAGTGCATTGGTGTGCAAGGATTGCGTATGGCCCATCGCCGCCGCATTCGCCTCGAGCAATGTGCGCGTCACGTTATTGAACGGATCCTGTTCGGTCAAGCTCCATCCCGAAGTTTGGGAATGTGTGCGGAGCGCCAAGGATTTGGCGTTTTGTGGGTCGAAGCTTTTCATCATCTTCGCCCAAATTTCGCGCCCAGCCCGCATTTTTGCGACTTCCATGAAATAGTTCATGCCAATGCCCCAGAAAAATGACAAACGCGGCGCGAACTGGTCGATGCCGATTCCTGCATCCAAACCGGTCCGCACATATTCCAACCCATCTGCCAAAGTATAGGCAAGCTCAATATCCGCAGTGGCTCCTGCTTCCTGGATATGGTAGCCCGAAATGGAGATCGAGTTGAATTTCGGCATATGATCGGATGTGTATTTAAAGATATCCGCGATGATTTGCATTGACATCGCCGGAGGGTAGATATAAGTGTTGCGCACCATGTATTCTTTCAGGATATCGTTCTGGATCGTACCGGCCAATTGCTCCGGTGATACGCCTTGTTCTTCTGCAGCGACAATGAAAAATGCCATGATCGGCACGACTGCGCCGTTCATCGTCATCGAAACCGACATTTGGTCAAGCGGGATGCCGTCGAACAAGATTTTCATATCTTCGACGCTGTCGATCGCGACGCCCGCTTTCCCGACATCGCCGACAACGCGCGGGTGGTCGGAATCATAGCCGCGGTGCGTGGCGAGGTCAAATGCGACCGACAAGCCTTTTTGCCCCATGGCCAAATTGCGGCGGTAGAACGCGTTGCTTTCTTCAGCTGTCGAGAACCCGGCATACTGGCGTACGGTCCATGGCCGTGACACATACATGGTCGGGTATGGGCCGCGGACGTTCGGCGCAAAGCCGGGAAAGCTCGTCTGTTCTTTGTTCAAGTCTTTCGAAGAATAAAACGGTTTCACGGCAATGCCTTCATTGGTCATAAAAGCGCTCTCATCCCGGTCGCCCAATTTAGCCGTATCGAGTTTCGTGACGTCAATTTTCGTAAAATCAGGTGTCGTCATTTACAGCGCCTCCTTTCCAAGTGACAAAACAGCTTCCAACTTATCGATTAACGGTTTCCCGGCATAGAGGGAATCGCGGATGCCGTTTGCTTCCCAGCTCTTCAATGTATCAGCATCAATTTTCCCGGCAACATCAATCGCCGCTTTCGCGTCCAGTTGCGGAATGGTTTTTTCGAGTGTTTCCCGGCTTCCGCACAGAACGGCGTAGTCGAGTTCTTCGGAACGGATATAGCGGTTCACTTCGTCAGCAGAGGACAAATACGGGCTGATTTCAGGTTCAATTCCTGCAACGGACAAGAACCCTTGCACAAAATCTGCCTGCGGTTTTACGGCTTTTAATGGTTCCAGCAGGATCACAGCTGATTTGACGCCCGTTTCACGGCTTTTCGCACGCAATTTCTCAAATGGCGTCGCCAGGCGTTTGGCTGTCATGTATTCCAAATGGGCGGCATCAATTTTCGCGTCCTTCACCGGCTCTTGCGGGTTGGCGTAAATGTTCGTGCCAATCAAGGACGCTTTGCGGTTGGCTACTTGCTGTTCGCGGTCGAGCCATTTGGCTTGGATGTCGTCTGTTAGCCAGCCGGTTCGCTTCACTTCGGAATAGCCTCCTGCTTCCTGGATCTCCAAGAAATACTGCCATGCCGCGTCCACGTATTCACGCGTCAAACTTTCAATGTAATAAGAGCCCGCTGCAGCATCGGTGACATGCGACACATGCGATTCCTCTTTAATGACCAATTGCACATTGCGTGCGATGCGCCGGCTTGAGCCGGTCGGGACTGTCAGGAAATCGTGCGGATGCACGGTATGGCCATCCGTTCCCGCCAGCACGGCGGAAAAAGTGGCATTGCCTGCCCGCAGCAAATTGACATAAGGGTCCAATTTGGAATACGAGCGCACGGAAGTTTCCGTAAATACCGGCACGCGCAGCGCTTGTTTTCCGTAAGCGGAACAGAAGGCCTGCCACAACACGCGGAATGCGCGTATTTTGGAAATTTCCTGGAAGAAATGCGTATCGACTGCAAAACGAACCCAGAAATTTTTCGCAACCGATTCGAATTCTTGTTGTTTCAACGCTTCGGCCATCATGCTAAGTGCCACGCCGAGTTCATGGATGATCGTCCCGCCGGCATTGTGCGTCGGCAATGTATCGATCAAGCCTGTGCGGACATTTTCCGGTGCCTGGACTGGCTCTTCCGTGAAAATAACGCCTTGAACGTTTGCCTGCTGTTCAGCTGTCAGCAAATCGAATACTTGTAAAATGGGATCGTTATCTTCGGTTACTTTGAAATAAATCGGATAGCGGACGATCAATTCCGCAAGCTGCTCAAGTTGCCCTTCTGTCCAGTCGAATGGCTGCGCACCGGAATAGACGACCGCTTCATTGCCGCGGGACAGATCGTCTTCTGTCACAGCCAGGAATTCCTTGGCGTCGTGCGCCGTGATTTCCTGTGCCACGATCCAGGATGGGCCGAACTTTCCGCTTTGGACAGCGGCTACTTGCGCATCCACATCGGATACCGTTCGCTCCAGCATGTCTTTTGTATAGAGGGGTTCGAGGGTAATGTCCTCAATGGTATGGGTCTTCATCACCTTTTCAAAATCTTTGCCTTTCAGCGCAGCTTCTGCTGCTTGTTTCCATTCCTCATATGTACGCTCAGGAAACTGAATGTTCTTCATCGATTCAATCGTCAAACTATTCCCTCCTCAAAGCTTTCTGTCTCCATTTTACCTGACACGGCAAGTTACTGAAAGGAAAAAAAGTTTGAAGTCCGAAGACTCCAAACTTTTCATCAATAAACCGATGTATTGTCTTTGTTCATTTTTTCAAGGATTTCTTTGACGCGTGCCAAAAACTGACCGCAAACGAGGCCGTCGAGCACACGGTGGTCGAGCGATAGGCACAAGTTGACCATATCGCGTGCAGCGATCATTCCACCTTGCATGATGACTGGGCGCTTAACGATCGACTCGACTTGGATGATGGCAGCCTGTGGATGGTTGATGATGCCCATCGATTGGACAGATCCGAACGAGCCGGTGTTGTTGACGGTAAATGTGCCGCCTTGCATATCTGCCGACTTCAACTTGCCTGTGCGCGCTTTTTGCGCCAGTTCGTTGATTTCACGGCCGATGCCTTTGACGGATTTCTCGTCGGCATTTTTGATGACCGGAACGAACAAAGCATTATCGGAAGCAACGGCGATCGAGATGTTGATGTCTTTCTTCTGGATGATCTTGTCTCCAGCCCACATCGAGTTCATCATTGGGAACTCTTTTAGGGCTTGTGAGATCGCTTTGACGAAGAATGCGAAATACGTAATGTTGAACCCTTCTTTTTTCTTGAAGTCGCCTTTGATGGAATCGCGGAATTGCGCAAGGTCCGTTACGTCGACTTCGATCATCATCCACGCATGCGGCGCTTCGTGCTTGCTCTTGAGCATATTGGCTGCAATCGCTTTGCGCACGCCGGTGACCGGAATCTCGATATCGCCAGGTGCCGATTCGATTGATTCCTCCTTCGCTGCCGGCGCTTTCGGTGCTTGTTGCGGCACCTCTTGTTGAACAGGTTCTGCTGCCTCAGTTTCTTGTGGCGCTTCTGTAGTCGCACCGCCTGCTTGTGGAATGTTGCCGCTGTCGATCAATTTCATCAAATCCTTGCGGGTGATGCGGCCTTCGTTTCCAGACCCTTCGACTTGGTTCAAGTCGATGTCGTGATCTTGCGCGAGGCGCAGAACGGCTGGTGAATAACGTGCTTTGCCGCCTTGTGGCTTAGCCGGTTTTGACGAACCTTGTTCACCTTCGAGCTTTTTCGTCGGTGCCGCTCCTGCAGCCGGCATTTCATTGGCTTTTTCGCCTGCAGCGGGTTTCGCTTCTTCCACTGGGGCAGAATCTCCACCTTCAGTCTCGATGGTGCAGACCACTTCGCCGACTTCCAATGTATCGCCTTCCGAAGCGATCAATTCCTTGATCGTTCCCGTAAAGGATGAAGGAACTTCTGCCGTTACTTTATCGGTATTGACTTCCGCCAGCGGGTCATACTTGTTGACATGGTCGCCTGGCTGGACGAGCCATTTTTCGATCGTGCCTTCTGTTACACTTTCGCCAAGTTGGGGCATCGTGATTTTTTCAATAGCCAAAGGGATTCCTCCTTTTCAATCTGTGATGCATGTTCATTTATAAGGGATATGCGCAATTAGCCGGTTCGGCTTATGCCCGCCGAACCTCATCGGCCGTTTCTGCTTTTCTTCTGTCCAGCTGCAACGGCCAGCTTCTCGGGTCATAAGTCATTCTGACTGTGCGGCAAAAAGCGCCGCTTCGCCATCCTGCCTTATGCCCGCCAAAGCTTATCGGCCGTTTCCGCTTTTCTTTTGTCCAGCTCCGTTGCCCAGCCCCTCGAGGTCGCTTCGGTCCCACCTGCACTGGCAAAGAGCGCCAGTGCTGGCGTTACCTCCAGCGCTTGTCGGGGCTAGATGGGCAACTCCGCTTTTCTTCTGTCCAGCTGCAATGGCCAGCTTCTCGGGTCATAAGCCATCCCAGCTGTGCGGCAAAGAACGCCGCTTCGCCGGTTTGTCTTATGCCTGTCGAAGCTAAACGGCCATTTCCGCTTTTCTTCTTAAAACTCGGCTAGTTCTCTCATGGCTTTTTCTACTTTGTCCGGGTTGATCATGAAGAATTTCTCCATGGTCGGTGCGTATGGCATGGCCGGAATGTCTGGCCCTGCGAGGCGCTTGATCGGTGCGTCAAGGTCGAATAGGCAGTTTTCAGCGATGATTGCTGCGACTTCGCCGATGATGCTTCCTTCTTTATTGTCCTCAGTGACCAAAAGGACTTTTCCGGTCTTTTTCGCTGCTTCGATGATGCCTTCTTTATCCAATGGGTAGATGGTGCGCAAGTCCAAAATGTGGACGGAGTAGCCATCTTCCGCGAGACGTTCTGCTGCTTGCAACGCGAAATGGACAGCCAAGCCGTATGTGATGACGGTGATGTCTTCGCCTTCGCGTTTCACGTCGGCTTTGCCGATTTCGATTGTGTAATCGTCTTCCGGCACTTCGCCTTTGATCAATCGGTACGCGCGTTTATGCTCGAAGAACATGACCGGGTCTTCATCGCGGATTGCGGCTTTCAATAGCCCTTTAGCGTCGTATGGAGTCGATGGGATAACGATTTTCAATCCTGGCTGGTTGGCGAATATCGCTTCCACGGATTGCGAGTGGTAAAGTGCACCGTGGACGCCGCCGCCGAATGGAGCACGGAAAACGATTGGGCAAGACCAGTCGTTGTTTGAGCGGTAACGGATGCGCGAAGCTTCCGAAATGATTTGGTTGACTGCCGGCATGATGAAATCTGCGAACTGGAATTCAGCGATCGGGCGCAAGCCGTACATGGCCGCTCCGATTCCGACTCCGGCAATTGCTGATTCAGCGAGTGGCGTGTCGACTACGCGGTCTTCGCCGAATTCATCGTAAAGGCCTTGAGTCGCTTTGAAGACGCCGCCTTTCTTCCCGACATCTTCCCCGAGTACGAAAACGTTTTCGTCACGCGCCATTTCTTCTTTCATGGCAAGCGTGATGGCATCGATATAACTCATAACCGCCATTATTCGTTTCCTCCTTCTTCTGCATAGACATATTTCAGAGCATCTTCCGCTTTTGCGTATGGTGCACTTTCTGCATAGTCCGTCGCTTCGTTCACCAACGCCATGATGCGGTCGTTGATTTCTTTTTCAAGTTCGTCATCCATGATGCCGTTTTCCTTCAAATAAGCACCGAACAACAGAATCGGGTCTTTTTCTTTTTGCGCCGCGAGTTCATCCGCAGAACGGTATTGGCGGTGGTCATCGTCGGACGAGTGGGCCGTCATGCGTTCTGAAACCGTCTCGATCAAGCTCGGCCCTTCGCCGTTGCGCGCGCGGTCTGCCGCTTCTTTTATGTGCTTATAGACTTCGATCGGGTCGTTTCCGTCGATCGTCACGCCTGGCATGCCATAGCTTGCCGCACGGTCCGAGACGTTTTTACTCGCCACTTGGCGTTCAAACGGTACGGAAATCGCATAGCGGTTGTTTTCAACCATCGTGATGACCGGCAATTTATGGACACCGGCAAAGTTCAAGCCTTCGTGGAAATCACCTTGGTTGGACGAGCCTTCACCAAGCGTATTGAATGTGATGAAATCTTTTTTCTTCATTTTTCCTGCAAGTGCAACGCCAACAGCATGTGGTAGCTGCGTCGTTACAGGAGATGAACCTGTCAGGATGCGGTTTTTCTTCTGGCCGAAATGCCCAGGCATCTGGCGTCCGCCGGAGTTCGGGTCTTCTGCTTTGGCAAATGCCGACAGCATCAATTCTTTCGGGGTCATGCCGAAATGAAGGACTACGCCAAGGTCGCGGTAATACGGTGCGACATAGTCTTTCGTGTTGTCGAGCGCATAAGCCGCTCCAACTTGCGCTGCTTCCTGCCCTTGGCAAGAGATGACGAAAGGAATTTTCCCTGCACGGTTCAGGAGCCACATGCGTTCATCAACGCGGCGTGCCGTCAACATCGTTTCGTATATTTTCAAGACATCTTCGTTCGTCAAACCTACTTCTTCGTGTTTCGTAGCCATTGAATTTCCTCCTTTAACTATGGATCGCTTTGCCGTCTACTGCTAGTGCCGCTTCTCCCATGACTTCGGAAAGAGTCGGGTGCGGGTGAATGGTATCTGCAATTTCCCAAGGCGTTGCGTCAAGTACCATGGCAAGCCCGGCTTCCGAGATCATGTCCGTCACATGCGGCCCGATCATATGGACACCGAGGATGTCGTTCGTTTCTTTATCGGCAATGATTTTCACGAAACCATCCGATTCTCCGTAGACCAGCGCTTTGCCGATCGCCTTGAATGAGAATTTTCCGGTTTTTACGTCATAGCCTTGCTCTTTCGCTTGGTCTTCTGTAATGCCGACGCTTGCTGCTTCGGGATTGGAGTAGACGCAGCGTGACACCAGGTCGTAGTTGATGGCATGGGGTGCGTTCCCTTTAATGTGCTCAACCGCGGTAATGCCTTCGTGAGACGCTACGTGAGCGAGCTGCATGCCGCCGATGACGTCGCCGATTGCGTAAATATGGGATTCTTTCGTTTGGAACGTGTTCTTCACTTGGATAAAGCCTTTTTCGACAAGAATGTCGGTGTTTTCAATCCCGATATTTTCCACATTCGCTTGGCGCCCGACCGATACCAGCATTTTTTCAGCAGTGAAGGTTTCATTGCTGCCGTTGATTTCGGCTTGGATCGACACTTGGCCATCGCCTTTCTCAACGGTTTCCGGCAAGACTTTCGCGCTTGTCGCGAATTTGACGCCTTTTTTCTTCAATAATTTCTGCATTTCTTTGGAAATGTCTTTGTCTTCAGTCGGGACGATGCGGTCTGCGTATTCGAGCACCGTGACCTCGACGCCGAAATCGTTGAGCATTGAAGCCCATTCGATTCCGATAACGCCCCCACCGACGATTAAGATCGATTTCGGCAGTTCGCTCATGGCAAGCGCTTCGTCTGAACTCATGACGAAGTCCCCATCGATATCAAGGCCCGGCAATGTCCGCGGGCGTGATCCTGTCGCAATGATGACGTTATTCGGGATGAGCATTTCGTTCTCTTCCCCGTTGTTCATCTCGACAGAAATCGTTCCGGGGTTTGGTGAGAAGATGGACGGGCCGAGAATGCGGCCGATGCCTTCGTACACATCGATTTTGCCTTTTTTCATCAAGCCTTGGACGCCCGCGTGAAGCTGGTCGACGATCCCTTGCTTGCGCTGTTGGACGCGTGAGAAATCGAGCGATACTTCACCGGTATTGACGCCGAAATCGGCAGCATGGTTCTTTGTCGTTGCGTATACTTCTGCACTGCGGAGCAATGCTTTACTTGGGATGCAGCCTTGGTGCAGGCATGTGCCGCCCAAATTGCCTTTTTCGACAATCGCAGTTTTGAGGCCGAGCTGGGCCGAGCGGATTGCCGCTACATAGCCGCCCGTACCGCCGCCGAGAATGACGACATCGTAATTTTGAGCCATTGGGTATTCCTCCTTTGGAATGTTAACCGTTTGGATAGATTCGGGCGTGTTCTTCTCCGTCGAGCACCCGGCTGGCGCCTTCAGCGAGCGCTTGCAGTTCGTTTTCGCCGGGATGGACCACGACATCGGCGATCCAGGAAATCCGGTCTGAAATCGATTTGACGAAGTCTTTTCCATAAGCGAGGCCGCCCGTCAAGATGATCGCATCTACTTGCCCTTTTAACACGGTGCTTGCAGAGCCGATTTCCTTGGCGACTTGATAAGCCATCGCCTCGTAAATCAACGCTGCTTCCTTATCGCCTTTTTGGATGCGTTTTTCGACTGTCACGGCGTCATTCGTGCCAAGGTAACCGACCAATCCGCCTTGCCCGACTAGTTTTTTCATGATTTCGTGGCGGTAATATTGGCCAGAAAAACATAGTTCGACCAAATCGCCTGCCGGCACGGTCCCTGCCCGTTCCGGGCTGAAAGGGCCATCGCCGTGCAAGCCGTTGTTGACGTCGATGACTTTGCCGCCTTCGTGGACACCGACCGTGATGCCGCCGCCCATATGCGTGACGATGAGGCGCAAATCTTTATAAGCGCGCCCTGTTTCTTTGGCATAGCGCCTTGCCACTGCCTTTTGGTTCAGCGCATGAAAAATCGATTTTCGTTCGATCAATGAAAAGCCCGAAATGCGCGCAACAGGCGACAATTCGTCGACGACTACCGGATCGACGATAAATGCCGGGATGTTCAGCCCTTCAGCAATTTCATGGGCGATGATGCCGCCGAGATTGGAAGCGTGCTGGCCGGAATAGCCTTCACGCAAGTCTTTTAGCATCGCTTCGTTGACAGCGTAGGTGCCGCCTTCGATCGGGCGCAGCAAGCCGCCTCTTCCGCATACGGCCGAAAGTTTTGAGACGTTCATGCCTTCCTCATCGAGCGCTTCTAAAATGGTTTGTTTACGAAATTGAAACTGGTCAATAATGGCAGGGAAATCCGCCAACTCTTCAGTGGAGTGGCGGATAGTCTTTTCAAGGATCTGTACATCGTTGTCAAAAACGCCGATCTTTGTCGAAGTTGAGCCGGGATTAATGACCAGAATTCGATTCAGCTGTTTTTGCACATCGATTTCCTCCGTTTCTTCTTTCAACTTTAGCGTCTGCTTAAAATGTCGTGGCTGTGGCCGTTGCGCAGGAACTGGCTTCTTGATTTGCGTACGCGTTCGATGCGTTCTTCCGCCATGCGGTCAGCAGCGATATAGCTTGGAATCCCGTCGCGCTTTGCGATTTCGAAAATGCGCGTGATGCTGTCGTAAATGGTTTCAACACGTTTCATCGCACGTTCGTTATTGTAGCCATAAAGCTCATCCGCTACGTTGATGACGCCGCCTGAGTTGATAACGAAATCCGGTGCATATACAATGCCGCGTGCTTCAAGCTCATCGCCGTGGCGCTGTTCTTTCAATTGGTTGTTCGCAGATCCTGCAACTACTTTTACTTTCAATTGAGGAATCGTATCGTCGTTGATGATCGCACCCATTGCACACGGTGCAAAAATATCAGCTTCTTGCGAGTAGATGTCATTTGGCTCGACTGCTGTAGCGCCGAATGCTTCGACCGCACGCTGGACTGCTTGTTTATTAATGTCAGTGACGATCAATTTCGCGCCTTCTTTATGCAAGTACTCGCATAGCGGGTACGCAACGTTTCCGACGCCTTGGACGGCAACCGTTTTGCCTTCTAGTGAATCGTCGCCGAATGCTTCAAGAGCTGCTGCTTTCATGCCGATGTATGCACCGTAAGCCGTCACGGGTGACGGGTTGCCGGATGAACCGAATGCTGGCGAGATGCCTGTGACGAAATCCGTTTCTTCGTGGATCATGTCCATGTCAGCGACAGTCGTCCCCACATCTTCAGCTGTGATGTAACGCCCGTTCAAGCCTTGGATGAAACGGCCGAACGCACGGAACATTTCTTCGTTTTTGTCTTTCAACGGATCGCCGATGATGACTGTTTTGCCGCCGCCTAGGTTCAGTCCGGCTGCTGCGTTTTTGTACGTCATGCCGCGGCCAAGGCGGATGGCGTCTTCAATCGCTTCTTCTTCACTTTCATAGTTCCACATGCGCGTGCCGCCAAGAGCTGGCCCAAGCGTTGTGTCGTGGATGCAGATGATGGCTTTTAGCCCTGAGTTTTTATCTTGGCAAAATACCAATTGCTCGTAATCGTGTTCTTCCATCTTTTTGAAAATTTCCATCGTAAATTCCTCCTAATAGTGTGCTGTGTTAGTAATCGTAGCCTGGTTGCGTTAAACAATCGGCAAGCTTTTCCTTAAAAGGAAGCTGCTCTTTATAAAGTCGCCGAGCGCAAGGCTAAAGCGAGAGAAAATAATTTACTTTCCGCACTGTCGGCGCGAGATGTCAAAACGATCGGCGCTTTAGCGCCTGCGATGATGCCGCCGACTTTGGCTTTTGAAAAATAGACAAGTGATTTATAGAGGATGTTGCCGGCTTCGATATTCGGCACCAGCAAAATGTCTGCGTGTCCCGCCGCATCCCCTTCGATGCGTTTATGTTTGGCCGCTTCCACCGAGATGGCGTTGTCCAAAGCAAGAGGCCCGTCTATGATGCAATCCGTAATCTGCCCGCGTTTGTTCATGGCGGCCAGCGCTGCAGCATCCAAAGTCGCCTGCATCGCCGGGTTGACGACTTCTACCGCCGCAAGCGCCGCTACGATCGGCAAATCGACGCCGTTCGCCCGCGCCACCTGGACAGCATTGCGGATGATTTGCGCTTTTTCCTGCAGTGACGGTTCGATGTTCATGCCGGCATCGGTGACGAAAATTAGCCGGTCATAGCCTTCGACTTCAAACGCTGCCACATGGGACAATACCGAACCGGTACGAAGGCCGTAGTCAGCGTTGAGTGCGGCTTTCATCAATGTCGCGGTCGGGATATGCCCTTTCATCAAGACGCTGGCGTCATTCAAGAAGACAGCTTTTACTGCTTCTTTCGCCGCTTGCTGCGGACCCTTGGCATGATGGATTGCCAATTTCGGATGATCTTTCAACTGGGGGAAATCATCCTGGATTAATTGCTTCAATGTTGCTTCGTCATCGTATAGATGAAAGCTTGCCAAGTTTTGATCGAGCGCTAATGAAACGGCTTCCATTACTGCGTGGTCAGCAGCTGCTGCCACTGCGACAGCGTGCTCATCCTGCAAGTCGATTTCATCGACGATGTTCTGTAAAGTGGTCATATCTATCACCTCATTCCTTTTTATTAAAACAGAAGAAAGCTTGAGATATAAGGGATGTAAGCGTTTTATTTGCAAAATACGGCAGTTCTCTTTGCAAATTCTTGCAAAACCTTGCAAAGAGTTGCAATCCGTTATAATAGTCCGAATTTTTCCAATTTATAGTACAAAGTGCGGAGGGAAATCTGGAGCTGTTTAGCGGTTTTCGATTTATTCCCTTTCGCCTCTTCCAAAGCCCGGTGCAAAATTCCGCGTTCGACTGTTTCCAATTGTTCCTGTAAAGGCGCCGATGCCGGAATGACCACTTCGTTCTTCGCTTCTTTCGCTTTCAGCATATTCAAGGGGATATGGTCTTCAGTCATCGTTTTGTCATTCATTTGCATGAAAATCATCGAACGGCTTAAAATATTTTCCAGTTCCCGCACATTCCCTGGCCAATCGTACATCTTCAAAAACTGCAAAGCTTTCTCCGACACACTTTCGACGTTGCGGCCGTATTCCTGGTTGAGCTTCAACAAAAGGCGGTCGACAATTCGCGGAATGTCTTGTTTCCTGCTTCGCAGCGGTGGAATCAAGATCGGCATGCGGTTCAGCCGGTAATACAAATCTTCCCGGAAGGTCCCGTCCAGCAGCGCTTTTTCCATATTGGCGTTGGTCGAGGCGATGACCCGGACATTGACCGGGATCGGCTTGGTTCCGCCGATCCGCATCGTTTCGTGTTCCTGCAAAACGCGTAGCAATTTGCTTTGGATTTGCGGCGACAATTCCCCGATTTCATCGAGAAAGATGCTGCCGTTGTTTGCCTCTTCCAATAAGCCGCGTTTCGTCCCGGTCCGGCTTTCAAGCGTCGCGCCTTCCTCATAGCCGAACAATTCGGCGTCGAGTTGTTCGCTCGACACCGCCGCACAGTTGACGCGGACGAATTTATTGAACTGGCGCTCGCTGGCGCTGTGGATGGCGTGCGCGAACAATTCCTTGCCCGTGCCCGATTCACCGCGCAACAGCACCGTCACAAGCGTCTGGGCGGCAAGTTTCGCTTGCTGCAGCGACAATTGCATTTCCGGGGACAATCCGATGATGTCATCGAATGTGTATTTCGACTCCAGCGTCCGGATGATGCTCCTCGCACGGTCCAGCTCTTTCATGAGCGAACGGATTTCCGTCGTGTCATGGATGACCCCGACACTCCCTTTCAGCTGGTTGTCGACGATAATCGGCGCCACATTGACGATGACTTCCCGTCTGGCTGGGCCGACTTTCAAATTGACGCCGCGCACAGGTTTCCGGGTTTGCAAAGCTTTGAAGTGCATGCTTTCGCCTTCTGAAATATCCGCAGATGCGGGGCGGCCGATCACTTGCTCCATTTCGAGGCCGGTGATTCGCGTATAGGCCGGATTGACAAGCAAGCCATTGCCTTTTTCGTCCACCACTGAAATGGCATCGTCGCTGGATTGGATGATTGCCTGCAGCATCGTTTGGATTTCTTTCAAATCGGTAATTTCCTCGGCGAGCGAAACCACTTCCGTAATATCCTTGAACACCGCAAAGGCACCGATCAATTCACCGGTTTCATCGATCATCGGAAAACGGCTCGTGACGATTTTCGAGCCGTCTTTCAGTTCGAGCTCGCGGTTCAATTCCGTCCTGCCCGTTTCGATGACCCTCGGCAATTCGCTCATCGAAATTAATTCATGGATATGGCGGCCAATCGCCTCATCTTGCTTGACCGATAGCATGCGTGCGGCACTGCGGTTGATGAAGTTAATGTGATTGTCGAGGTCGATGCCGACCATGCCTTCATCGATTGAATTGAAAATGATCGATCCTTTATGGCTTTCGTTGCTTAGGCGATTGATGTAATGCTCTTTCTCATCCATCAAGCGGACGAAGATATTGGCGACGCTTCCGGGAATGATGACAGTCCGCGGGGGATAATAACGGCGCAGCCGCTGCGTCAAGTCATCGTCTCCCGTTACGTTGAAAACGATGTCGACTGTTTTCGGCAATTCACGGTAATCTGTTCCGGTGGCAATGCGGAATTTTTTCGCTTCTTTTAACGCCGGCGCATCTGCGTGGATATCTGCGACTCCCTCGACATGAAACCATCCCGATTCAACGAGCAGTTTTAAAATCGCGGACCCGCCAATCCCTCCGCCAATAATGATTACTTTTTGCAATTTTCTTCAAACCTTTCCGTCGCGATTCGTGCAATAGGCTGCACACATATTTCTAGCCTACCGCAGGGGACAATTCTTGACAACTTTAAGCGGATTGGAAACAATGGAACATGAAGGATGTGGAATAGATGGGACGTTTGATTGCATTTATCATTTTGCTCATTCCCGGCATCATGGCCGCTTATGGCATTAAATTAATGCGGGATACCCTTTTCAATAAATTGCTCGAACCGTATCCAGCCCTTTGGATGCAATTTACACTTGGGACGCTTTTTACCGTGATTGGCATCGGTTTCTTCGCGGGATTCCTGTTGAACCGCGACCGCAAAAAAGGCAATGTTTCCGAACGGTTCCAAAAGCGATAAATGAGCGCAAGCAACGGATACAGCAAAAAAGCCAGCCCGGAACAATAGTTCCGGGCTGGCTTTTGTATTTAGCGAGGTATTTCCGTTGTTTTTTGTGCCCATAAAGCTTTTACGCGCGCCGGATAATCTGTGATGATGCCTATGACCGAAGGATGAAGATTTTTCAGCATGCGTTCATTTCCGGATATGCCATAAAGGCGTACCGGCTTATCCAGCTGGGCAATCGGCTCCAGCCATTTCGCCTTATGGAATCTTTTATGGAAATGAAAGCTGTCGAGCCACTGGCAATTCTCCAATTCGTTCCACTGCACTGCGCGTTTCAAGATCCACGCTATTTCTACATGCGGCAGCAAACTTTTCATTTTCTTAAGAAGCTCTGCATCAAAAGAGGAGAGATGGATATGTTCCGCCCCTTCCAGCAGTGCGCAGACAATTTCAGGGCCATCCGGATGGCTGGCGACGGAAGACTTCAATTCGATATTCAAGGGAATGTGTTTCTTTTTCGCCCAGTCGATCACTTCATAGGCCAGCGGAATCGAATGGCGACCGAAACGTTTGAAGCGTTTCCGGATCGATAGCGACTTCAGGGATTCATAGGGCATCGTATAGATATCTGCTTGCGTTCCTGCCAAACGCTTCAACTGTTCGTCGTGATACACGATTGCAATTCCGTCCCGTGTCATTTGGATATCCAACTCGATGCCGACTTGCAATTGGTGCGCCAATTCAAATGCCTGCCATGTGTTTTCAAGCGCATGCCCTGAGGCGCCGCGATGTGCGTAGATTTCGATTTCAGACATAGCTTCCTCCCCTTTTTGGATAGGACCTAGCTTTAATCATTTATTTTATCATCTCCTTGTCTGGCTGCAAGTGTTGGGCTTTCTTATGGGCGTTTTTTGATTTTTCTATAATTCCTTATGTAGTTTAATACATTTATTACTAAAGTGCTGCCGCGCAAAAAAACCGTCGCTCTTTGCAGGCGACGGTTCGTACAAATTCTTATTCGTTATTGCCAAGGCTGTCGACGATCATGGCGATGAATTCGGAATTGGACGGTTTTGACTGGAGGTGCGTTTCACTATAGCCAAACACGCTAGCGATATGCGCGACGGATTCGCTGCGCACCCATACTTGCTCAATCGCATGGCGAATCGACCTTTCGACCCGTGCCGCCGTTGTATCGAATTTCAAAGCGATTTTCGGGTACAGCTCTTTCGTCACTTTGCCAAGTGCGGAAGGTTCATCCACGACAATCGACACGGCCGCCTTCAAATACATATAGCCTTTCAAATGCGGAGGCACGCCGATGTCTTTCAACCTCAAGGTAATGAGCTCGTCTTTTGTCACCATTCCGCCCTTTGCTGTTTGATCGCCATTTTTCATGATGTGGTTGATCTGGACGACCAGTCGCTCGGTCTCGAATGGTTTCATGATGAAATAGGAAGCCCCGTAGTCAGCCGCTTGGCTCATGATCGATTCCTGGCCGAATGCGGACAGCATAATGACATGGATTTTACTCATGCGTTCATCGGCTCGCAAGACATCGAGCACGGCAATGCCATCAAGATACGGCATGATGATGTCGAGCAGCAGGATATCCGCTTCCGTCTGTTCCAAGATGCCGATGCATTCCCTGCCATCGTAAGCAACACCCACCACTTCCATATTCGGCTGTGAATCGAGAAACTCTGTCATCAATTCGACAAGCTCTCGGTTGTCATCGGCAATGGCAATTTTTATTTTCTCCATATTTTTCTCTCCTAAAATACAGGCTCCGGACCCTTATTTCATCAACAGCTTCCGGTCCCTTGCCAAAGTCAGCAATTCATCAGCATGCTGCAAAGTCAATTCGGTAATTTCCGCCCCTGACAGCATGCGGCTCATTTCTTCAGTGCGCTTGCGCCCTGTCAGTTCTTTCACCGATGTAGTCGTGCGGTCTTTCGATACTTTTTTTTCGATAAACAGATGCTGGTCTGCCATGGCCGCAACTTGTGGCAGATGGGAAATGCACAGCACTTGGGAATGGCGGGCGATGGCAGCGATTTTCTCGGCAATTGCCTGCGCCACGCGTCCGCTGACTCCCGTGTCGACTTCATCGAAAATGATCGATGTGATGCCTTGATGCTTGGAAAAAATCGTCTTCAGCGCGAGCATCATGCGCGACAATTCGCCGCCAGACGCTACTTTTGTCAACGGCTTCAAGGGCTCCCCGACATTTGTCGAAATATGGAATGCGATGCTGTCCTGGCCGAAACGGTCGAATTTGCCTTTTGGCAGCAAGTTGAATTGCACCGAAAATGAAGCTTTCCCCATATGGAGCTCTTTTAGCTGTTCCATGATCGCTTTTGATAATTTGGTTGCCGCCTGCTTTCTCAGCATCGTCAGTTCTTCCGCTTCGATGCGCAAATCCTCGGTCAATTCCTTCAGTTTCTCCTGATCGAGGCGCAGGCGTTGGTCACGGTTGAGCAATTTATCGAGTTCATCCGCTTGTTCTTCCTGATACAATAACATGTCTTCGACCGAGGCGCCGTATTTGCGCTTCAAGGATTGCAATAGGCCAAGGCGCTGTTCGATTTCGTTGAGCCGTTCCGGATCGAATTCCAGCTGGTCCAGTATGCGTTTGATTTCAGTTGACGTGTCTTGAAGCTGATAGAATGCCCCGGCAACCGATTCCGACGCTTCCTGGAACTGCTCATCGACCGATGCGGCGTGTTCCAGTTCACTCATCGCATTACCGACCCAATCCAGCCCTTTTGACTCCCCTTGAATCGCTTCATGGGCCTGGGAAATCGACTCGAAGATTTTGGTGAAGTTCTGCAGTCGTTTGCGTTCTTCCAGCAAAGTTTCTTCTTCACCCGGCACAAGCTGGGCTTCTTCGATTTCGCGCAATTGGAATGTCAACAAGTCGATGCGTTGTGCGATCTGCTGCTCGTTTTCGTTATAGCTGGCAAATTCACGTTTCAATTTCGTGTATTTCTCAAAGGTATGGCTATAGCCTTCTTTGGCTTTGGTCAACAGTTTCCCGGCAAATTGATCCAATAGATGAAGATGCTGCTTTTCATCCATCAATTCCTGCGTCTCATGCTGGCCATGGATATCGATCAACGCGGCCCCCACTTCACGCAAAATGGAAATGGTCACGAGTTTCCCGTTGATGCGGCAGACGTTTTTGCCTTTGCCGTTCAGCTCGCGGCGCAACAAGACATCGCCGTCACTCGCCTGGATCCCGAAATCCTCCAGTTTTTTATGGACCGGATGCTTTTCGCTTTCGATCTGGAACAAGCCCTCGATCTCAGCTTTTTGCGCCCCGTGGCGAATGAATTCCTGGCTTCCGCGGCCCCCGGCTAGTAGATGCACGGCATCGATGATGATCGATTTCCCTGCACCGGTTTCCCCTGTCAGAACTGTCATACCTTCTGTAAAACTGACCGATAATGTATCGATAATCGCAAAATTGCGGATATCCAATTCTCGCAGCATATACATCCACCTCTTTAATTAAAGCATTTCAATCAAACGCTGTTTCAGCACTTCACGGTGTTCCACATCACGGCAAATGATCAAACACGTATCATCCCCGCAAATCGTTCCCAAAATTTCCTCCCAATCCAAATGATCGATCAACGAACCGATGGCATGGGCATTGCCCGGCAAGGTTTTCATGACCAAAAAATGGCTGGCCCCATCGATGCTGACGAAGGCATCGGTGAGCGCGCGGTGCAGTTTCTGCATCGGGTTAAAGCGCTGGTCCGCCGGCAAACTGTATTTATAGCGCCCATCCTGCAAAGGGACTTTCACTAGATGAAGTTCCTTGATATCACGAGAAACGGTCGCTTGCGTCACTTCATAGCCCGCAGCTTTCAATAAGTCGACCAAATCATCTTGCGTTTCGATTTCGCGATTTGAGATCAAGTCGCGGATTTTGATATGACGTTGTCCTTTATTCATGGTGCTCCCCCTTGAGTGAATAATTATTCCATATGCTTTATATCGTACCTCTAAACCGCTTTGAAAACAAGGAAACTTCCTGCCCACGCTAGAACTATTTACCCCTTAACGGCAAGCTTCACTCATTTCCTACGGCAAGTTATCAAAAAAAGGACAGGGAAATATATTCCCCTGTCCTTTCATGATGATGGCGTATTTTTTTCCTTGAACGCGGAATGTGCACGGCCGACCACTTGTGCAATCGAATTCGCATCCGGCAATTCACTTTTTTCAGCCTGTTCGTTGGAGACAAGATGGAACAAAAACTCGATATTGCCTTCACCGCCGGTAATCGGCGAATGAGTCATCGCCTTTACTTCGAAACCGCAATCGATTGCATAAGCTGCCACTTTTTGCAGCACTTCCTCATGCACTTTCGGATCGCGGACAATGCCTTTTTTGCCGACTTTCTCGCGTCCCGCCTCGAACTGCGGTTTGACGAGTGCGACGCAATCGCCGCCCGGGACCAAAATGGTCTTCAGCACCGGCAAGATGATGCGCAACGAAATGAAAGAGACGTCGATGGTCGCCACTTCCGGCAAGCCTTCCTGGAAATCTTCCGGTTTCGAATGCCGGAAATTGGTGCGTTCCATGACCGTAACGCGCGGATCTTGCCGAATTTTCCAGGCCAGCTGGTTGTAGCCGACATCGAGCGCGTAGCCATGGCGTGCGCCATTTTGCAATGCGCAATCGGTAAACCCGCCAGTCGATGACCCGATATCGAGCATCATTTTGCCTTCCACCGTGACATCGAATTCAGCGAGTGCTTTTTCCAATTTCAAGCCGCCGCGGCTGACATAACGCAGATCATTGCCTTTTTTTTCAAGCGGCGCGTCTTCAGGGATTTTTTCGCCGGGTCTCTCGAGCCGTTCACTGCCTGAGAAAATCACCCCGGCCATGATGGCGCGCTTGGCTTTTTCACGTGTTTCGCAAATGCCCCGCTCCACTAGCAAGACATCCACCCGTTCTTTTTTCACTTTATTCATAGAGCGTTCGACCGCTCCTGTTGCTGGACATTCTGTTGGACGCGTGATTTCACTTTTTTGACCACTTCGTCGCTATTGAGATGGATTTCATCCATCAGCTCGGCGACATCACCATGTTCAATGAAGAGATCCGGAATGCCCATGCGGTCGATGACAGCGTCAGTATGGCCGTTATCATGCGCATACTCAAGCACTGCGCTCCCGAAGCCGCCTTGCAAGACCGCCTCTTCGATCGTCAAGACCGGCACATTGCGTCCGAAAATCGCTGCGAGCATTTCTTCGTCCATCGGCTTGATGAAACGCGCATTGACGACTTCCGCTTTGATCCCTTGTTCGCGCAATTGCTCCGCTGCATGAAGCGCCATCGGAATCGTCGTGCCGAATGTCAAGATGACGGCATCCGCCCCTTCTTCCAGCACTTCCCAGCTGCCGATCGGAATCGCCTTCAGCTCCCCGTCCATCGGCACCCCGAGGCCATTGCCGCGCGGATAGCGCAGAGCAATCGGGCCATTGTCGTAATCGATGGCGGTTTTGACCATATGCTGGCCCTCATTTTCATCTTTCGGCATCATCAACACCATGTTCGGCAAATGGCGCAAGAAGGCAATATCAAAGACACCTTGATGCGTTTCGCCATCCGCCCCGACAAGGCCCGAGCGGTCGATTCCGATAAAGACATTCAAGTTCTGGCGGCAAATGTCGTGGACGACTTGATCATACGCGCGCTGCAGGAATGTCGAATAAATAGCCAGGAATGGTTTCATCCCTTGCGTTGCAAGTCCCGCAGCCATCGTGGTCGCGTGCTGTTCAGCGATGCCCACGTCAAACATGCGCTCAGGAAATTCAGAGGCAAATCCTTCCAATTTTGACCCAACAG
This sequence comes from Planococcus sp. SSTMD024, assembly GCF_041320495.1. Lineage (NCBI taxonomy): Bacteria > Bacillati > Bacillota > Bacilli > Caryophanales > Caryophanaceae > Planococcus > Planococcus sp. SSTMD024. The sequence continues at coordinate 152,838 of NZ_JBGGNS010000019.1, forward strand.
GCATTGCCGGCGTAATGGCGACGATGCGCTCATCAGTACGCGCAAGCTTGCGGGCGGTTTCCGCAATCAAGCCGCTCCAGGAAGGGGCTGTGGAGGAAGACTTCACCAAATCGCCGGTTTCCATTTTATAGGGCCCGATTCCGTGCCATGTGCCGATTTTATCCTGTTCGGCAGGCAAATAACCTTTGCCTTTTTTGGTGATGACGTGAAGCAGGACAGGGCCTTTTGTTTTCTTTGCATATTCCAGGTTGTCTTCGAGCTCTTCCAGGTCATGCCCGTCGATCGGGCCAAGATAGGTGAATCCGAGCTCTTCGAAGAACATGCCGGAGACCACCAGATATTTCAGGCTGTCTTTGACGCGCTCTGCCGTTGAAGCGAGCTTGCCGCCGACTGCCGGCACTTTTTTCAGCAAGTATTCAAGATCGTCTTTGACTTTATTGTATTTTCCGGCTGTCCGCATGCGGCCGAGTACGCTATGGAGCGCCCCGACATTCGGTGCGATCGACATTTCGTTATCGTTGAGGATGACGGTCATGTCGGTTTGTGCGTGCCCGATATGGTTCAGCGCTTCAAATGCCATGCCGCCGGTCAATGCCCCGTCGCCAATGATCGGAATAACGTGATTTTTATCTTTTTTAATATCGCGCGCTGCCGCCATGCCCATTGCTGCAGACAAGGAAGTGGAGCTATGGCCGGTTTCCCAGACATCGTGATCGCTTTCATTGCGTTTCGGGAATCCGCACAGGCCTTTGAACTTGCGCAGCGTGTCGAACTGGTCTGCACGCCCCGTCAAAATTTTGTGGACGTAGGACTGATGCCCGACATCCCAGATCAATTTATCATCAGGGCTATCGAAGACACGATGAAGTGCAATCGTCAATTCCACCACGCCGAGGTTCGGGCCAATATGGCCACCGGTTTTCGAGAGATTTTCTATGAGAAATCGACGGATATCTTCACTTAAGAGCTCCAATTGCTCTGGATTTAGCTCTTTTAGGAAAGATGGACCAGTTATCGAATGAAGATCCATTTGCCATCACACACCTTTTTTCTATATTTTCCTGTATTGTTGTCTCCCCATATTATAGCAAGACAGGGCAAATGTACAAACAAGAGCCCTATTTTCAGCTTTTTCGCTGGACAATCAACTCTGTCAATTCCCTAAGTAATTGCTGCTCTCCCGGAAGTTCCGCAATCGCGCCAAGCGCCTGCTGTGCGTGGTAATCCAGCTTTTCTTTCGCTTTCGGCAAGGTCAGGATGCCGGGATACGTGCTTTTATCGCTCGTTTCGTCCTTGCCGGCCGTTTTTCCGAGCTCTTCGGAAGTGCCGGTTACATCCAAAATGTCATCCTGGATTTGGAACGCCAGCCCGAGATGGCGGCCGAATGTTGAAAGCGCCACCAATTGCTCAGAGCTGGCACCTGCAAGGATGGCCCCTGAAATGATGCTATAGGTCAATAAGGCTCCGGTCTTCAACAAATGCACTTGTTCCAATTGTTCCAGGCTCAGCTGCTTTTCTTCCCCTTCGATATCGAGAACCTGGCCGCCGACCATGCCTTCCGCGCCGGCCGCTGTCGACAATAAGTCGATGAGGCGCACTTTGTCTTCCGCAGAAACATCTTCCAGGCGCGCCAGAATCCCAAAGCTTAACGTTAACAAAGCATCACCCGCTAAAATGGCGACGGCTTCCCCGAATATTTTATGGTTGGTCGGCATGCCGCGCCGCAAGTCGTCATTGTCCATGCTCGGCAAATCATCGTGGATCAAGGAATATGTATGGATCATTTCAATCGCAGCCGCCACTTTCAAAGCATCCGGATGGGCTGCACCTTGTTCATGCATCGTCGCGAGCACAAGCATCGGCCGAATCCGCTTGCCTCCTGCCTGAAGCGAATAATGCATTGATTCTTTCAAGGATTCGGGAATCGCCAAACCACTGATCAATTCCGCCATCTCCTGCTGGATGACCGGTTCATAATGGGTTCTGAATTGTTTTAAGTTCATTGCGCATTCCCTTCCCCTTCGATTTCAGCAGGGACTTCTTTTCCGTCTTTCATCATCGTCACCAGCTGGTTCTCGGCATTTTTCAATTTATCGTGGCACAGCTTCGACAACTCCATGCCCTTCTGGTAAAGCGTCAAGGCTTCTTCGAGCGGTACATCGCCTTGTTCGAGCAATTTGACGATTTCCTCCAACTGCTCCATTGCGTCATTGAACATCAAGTTATTTTCTGCCATTTAGTCGCGCTCCTTATCTTTTGGGTTGATCGCTTCGATGACGGTCTCGACTTCCCCGTCTTTCAATGAAAGGCTCAGCCGATCGCCAAGCTCCAACTGATCCACTGATTTCACCACTCCGCCTTCCTTGAACGGAATTGCATAGCCTCTGTCCATGATCTTCAAAGGGCTGAGCGCATCCAAGGTACGGATTGCAGACTTCAATTGCTGCTCCCGCTGCAGGAATACATTGGCGATACGCTGGTCGAGACGCTCTTTGAGGCTGGCCAAATCGCGTTCGGCTTGGCGGATGCGGTCAGCCGGGTTGCGATTTTCCAATTGCCGCGAAAGCATCGCCAGACGGTCGCCCGAGCGCCTTGCAGTCAGCAAGGTCTCGCGCTGCAGCGCATCCGTCGCCCGTTCGATGCGCTCGATGAACGGCCGGTAGAGCCGGTCCGGGTAGGCCATCGGATAGGAATTTTGCAGCTGTGCCAGGCGAATGCGCCGTTGCTCCAAATCATTCGACATGAGCCGAAACATCACTTGGCGCTGCCCCATGACACGCTCAAGCAGCTCTATGCGGCTTGGAACCGCGAGCTCTGCTGCGGCTGTCGGGGTGGCTGCGCGCAAATCGGCCACAAAATCAGCAATCGTCGTATCGGTTTCGTGACCGACCGCCGAGATGACGGGAATACTTGAATCATAAATCGCCCGCGCCACCGCTTCTTCATTGAATGCCCACAAGTCTTCAATCGACCCGCCACCGCGCCCGACAATCAAGACGTCGCTATCCGTGCGGTTTGCTTGTTGGATGGACTGGACAATCGACTGGACAGCTCCCTGGCCTTGCACCAATGTCGGAAACAGCACAATTCGCGCGAGCGGGTAACGCCGCCTGAGCGTCGTAATGACATCGCGTACCGCTGCTCCGGTCTGCGCCGTGATGACTGCAACTTTTTCAGGAAAGGCAGGCAGCGGCTGTTTATGCGCAGCATTGAATAAGCCTTCTTTGCCGAGCTTTTCCTTTAATTGCTCGAACGCCAAATAATAATCGCCGATGCCATCGGGCTGCATCGACTGGGCATATAATTGGTATTGTCCCGATGCTTCGTAAACGGAGATATCCCCGCGGATCAGGACTGTCATGCCGCTTTCGGGACGGAATTTCATCGATTTCGCCTTCGCCGAGAACATGACAGCCGGCATGCGTGCTTTCTGGTCTTTCAACGTGAAGTAGATATGCCCGCTTGTATGGATTTTTACGTTCGACAGCTCCCCTTTGACGTAAACATCACGCAAATGGGGATCGGCATCGAATTTCTTTTTTATGTATTTCGTTAATGCTGCAACACTTAAGTACGGGTCGGTCGCCAAAATGTCAACCCCTGTCTATGGAAAGTAAAAAGCTGTCTTTCTTTCGAAAAACAGCTCTATTTGCTATTCATTTTACACGCTTTCGCTGGCTTTGTCTTTCGATAATCCTTTTTCAGCCGACTGCAAGGTATTTTCCATCAGCATCGCGATGGTCATCGGCCCAACGCCGCCCGGCACAGGCGTGATGAAGCTGGCACGCTCACGCACCGCTTCGAAATCGACATCGCCGCAGAGCTTGCCGTTTTCGTCACGGTTCATGCCGACATCGATGACGACGGCGCCTTCTTTAATATGGTCTGCCCCGATGAACTTCGCACGGCCGATTGCCGCGATGACGATGTCTGCCTGCTTGGTCATCGCCTTCAAGTCCTGTGTTTTCGAATGGCAATAAGTCACGGTCGCATCTTTTTGCAATAGCAGCTGGCCGACCGGCTTGCCGACGATATTGCTGCGGCCGATGACGACGGCGTGCTTGCCTGCGGGGTCGATGCCGTAATGCTCAAGAAGCGCCATCACTCCGTGCGGCGTGCACGGCAGGAACGTGTCTTTGCCGATCATCATATTCCCCACGGAAATCGGGTGGAAGCCGTCGACATCCTTTTCGGGAGCGATTGCCGTGATGATCTTGAACTCATCAATTTGGGCTGGAAGCGGCAATTGCACCAAAATGCCATGGATGTCCGGGTCGTTATTCAATTCATCGATTTTTTCAAGCAGTTCGCGTTCGGTCAGTGAAGCAGGGTATAAATGGAGATCCGAACGCATGCCCAGCGATTCACAGGTTTTCTTCTTGTTTTTGACATAAGTTTGCGAAGCGGAATCATCGCCCACCAAAACGACCGACAGGCCAGGGATGATTCCGTTTGTTTTCAGTTTCTCTACACGTTGTTGCACTTGCTCTTTAATTTTCAGGCTTACGGCTTTTCCATCAATCAATTCAGCAGTCACGTAGATTCCTCCAATGATTAGTTCGCAGTTTGGTCAGTGAATTTCGAAAGGACGCCGTTGACGAAACGGCTTGATTTATCGTCACCGAAGGTCTTGCTCAATTCGATCGCTTCGTTCAAGACGACGCGGCTCGGCGCATCGTCCATATATTCAAGTTCGAAAACAGCCATGCGCAAAATGGTGCGTTCGACTTTCGGCAAGCGTTCAAGCGACCAGTTCTGCAAATGGCCTTTCAGTTTTCCGTCGATTTCCTGCTGTTTGCTGTTCGTGCCTTCTACCAGCAGTTTATAGAACTGGTCGGTTTCCCCGTCCATGACATGTTCCATCGCTTCTTCGATTGTCAATTCGGTTCCATCGAGCTGGAATAGCGTCTGAAGCGCTTTTTCCCGTGCTTCGTGTCGTTTCATCATAATTCCGGTCTCCTTTTTCAAGCTGATTATCCCCCCATTATACAGGTAATCGCGTGGAACTTCCAAGTTTGAAATGTTCCAACAAATCACCACTGGCGCAGCGCTTCCATAAAAAGCAGGCTGGCCGGACATGCTCGTGCATGATCCGGCCAGCCTGCTTATCAGTCCACTTGGGGATTGTCGAAATGTATACCGGTAATGTGCACATTCACTTCCTGCGTCTGCAAAGAAGTCATTGTCTCCAAGGTCTGGCGGACTTGTTCCTGGATTTTCTTGGCGGTATTCGGGATCGAGACGCCGTAATCGATGACGCAATAGACATCGATCGCTAAGCCTTCATCCGACAATTCGGTTTTGATGCCTTTGCCATGGACTTTTTTGCCCAAACGTTCAACGACGCCTGAAGCGAAATTGCCGCGCATGCTGGCAACGCCTTCGATATCGGTGGCCGCAATGCTGGCGATTATTTCCAGCACTTCCGATGCGACTTCGATATTCCCAAGATCCTGGGCACCGGGTGATTTCATTTTTACGTAAGGGATTACTTTTTCTGCCATCTGCTTATTCCTCCTCAGGAGCCCATTACATCATATTTTTCCAGGAATTTCGTATTGAAGTCCCCGGACTTGAACACCTCATGGTCCATGAGGCGGAGATGGAATGGAATGGTCGTGAAGACGCCCTCGACGACAAATTCATCAAGCGCACGCTTCATCTTGGCCACTGCTTCCTCGCGCGTGTCGGCGAATGTGATGAGCTTGGCCACCATTGAATCGTAATAAGGCGGGATTGTATAGCCAGAATACATCGCCGAATCGACGCGCACGCCCATGCCGCCCGGCGGCAAGTACATATCCACACGGCCAGCAGAAGGCATGAAGTTTTTCAGCGGGTTTTCGGCATTGATGCGGCATTCGATCGACCAGCCTTTGAACGTCACGTCCTCTTGTCTGTAAGCGAGCGTCTCGCCGGAAGCGACTTTCAATTGCTGTTGGATCAAATCGATGCCGGTGATCATTTCAGTGACCGGGTGTTCAACTTGGATGCGTGTATTCATTTCCATGAAATAGAACTTTTGGTTCTCAACGTCAAAGATGAATTCGACTGTTCCAGCGCCGCGGTAATTGACCGCTTGCGCCGCTTTTACCGCCGCTTCGCCCATTTCAGCTCTTAGTTCGGCTGATAACGCGGGAGATGGTGCTTCTTCGACAAGTTTTTGCATGCGGCGCTGGATCGAGCAATCGCGTTCGCCGAGGTGGATGGCATTGCCATGCGAATCGGCCAACACCTGGATTTCGATGTGGCGGAAATCCTCGATGAACTTCTCGATATAGACGCCCGGGTTGCCGAATGCTGCAGCTGCTTCTTTTTGCGTCATATTCAAGCCCTTGACGAAGTCTTCGCGCGTTCTCGCCACGCGGATCCCTTTGCCGCCGCCGCCTGCCGTCGCTTTGATGATGACCGGGAAACCGATTTTCTCAGCAATTTCCAAGCCTTCCTCTTCGCTTCCGACGATGCCGGTCGAGCCTGGCACGACCGGAACACCGGCTTCGCGCATCGTTTCGCGGGCGACATCTTTTGTGCCCATTTTCGAAATCGCTGCGGCTGTCGGCCCGATGAACATGATGTCGCACGCTTCGCATAACTCCGCAAAACTCGAGTTTTCAGCGAGGAAACCATATCCCGGGTGAATGCCATCACAATTCGTCAGTTTTGCGACGCTAATGATATTGGAAAAGTTCAAATAGCTGTCTTTTGACAATTTCGGCCCGATGCAATAGGCTTCATCGGCCAGTTCAACGTGGAGCGCTTCTTTATCCGCTTCTGAATAAACCGCTACCGTCTGGATGTCCATTTCTTTGCAGGCGCGGATGATTCGAACGGCGATTTCCCCGCGGTTGGCAATCAATACTTTTTTCATCATCGTCAGCCCCCCTTAGTTTGCTTTTACGAGGAACAAAGGCTGTCCGTATTCGACCAGTTGGCCATCTTTGACTAGGATCTCAGCGATTTCCCCATCCACTTCTGCTTCGATTTCGTTAAAGAGCTTCATCGCTTCTACGATGCAAACGACTTGGTCTGCAGAAACTTTCGTTCCGACAGCTACGTAAGCATCTTCTTCCGGTGATGGCGATTGATAGAACGTGCCGACCATCGGAGAAAGGATTTTATGCAAATCTTCGTTTGACGCGTTGGCAGCCTCAGCCGCTTCTGTTTGCACCGGCTGTTCGGTCGGGGCAGCTTCAGCTGGTTCTGCTTGTTTCGGAGCTGCTGGCGCTGGTGCCTGTGCAGGTTCTTCAACCACTTTTGATTGAACCGCTGCCGGTTGTGAAGGGCTGGATGAATTTTTCTTCATCTTGACCTTGACGCCGTCAAATTCATAGCTGAATTCGCTAATGGATGAATTATCCACCAATTTGATGATTTCACGAATTTCCTGGATTTTCATTATATACCTACTCCCCTGTTATGTATTTATTTTTAGCTACTTCCCCATTTTAGACTTTTTTGAATCATTTTGAAATAGCAAGGCCGACATTTTAAAAAAAGGCCCCTTAAAAGAGGCCTTTCTTACTTATTGGGCACGCGATACGTACGAAGAATCGGTCGTATTGATGATTAGTTTATCCCCTTGATTGATAAAGAACGGCACTTGGACAGAGAGACCTGTCGTCAGGATTGCCGGTTTTGACCCGCCGCTGGCTGTATCTCCCTTGATGCCCGGGTCTGTTTCAGCCACTTCGAGGACCACTGTATTCGGAAGTTCTACGCCAAGCACTTCGCCGTGGTATTGGATGACTTGTACATCCATGTTTTCCTGCAGGAATTTCAGCTCATATTCGATGCTTTTTTCCGGCAATTCGATCTGGTCGTACGTTTCTGTATCCATGAATGCGTGCATATCGCCATTCGCGTACAAATATTGCATTTTGCGGTTGTCGATTTGCGCTTTTGCCACTTTCTCGCCGGCGCGGAATGTTTTTTCATTGACCGCTCCCGTGCGCAAATTGCGCAATTTCGAACGGACAAATGCCGCCCCTTTGCCCGGCTTGACGTGTTGGAATTCCATCACGCGCCAAATATCGTTATCCACTTCGATGGTCAATCCTGTTTTAAAATCGTTTACTGAAATCATTGTAGTTCCTCCGTTTGTTATAAAATGCGAAGCTCTTTGGAAGAATGCGTTAAACGCTCATTCCCCGTTTCGGTAATCAGTATATCATCTTCGATGCGCACTCCGCCAATTCCCGGCAAATAGATGCCCGGTTCGACCGTTACAGCCATACCCGGTTCCAAAACGGTTTCGGAACGGAACGACAGCCCTGGCCCTTCATGGACCTCAAGCCCGATGCCGTGGCCTGTCGAATGGCCGAATGCTTCCCCGTAGCCTTTCGACTTGATGTAATCGCGTGCAATGGCATCCGCTTCGATGCCGGTCATGCCCGGCTTGATCTTTTCAAGCGCCAATACTTGCGAATCCAAGACCACTTGATAGATTTCCTTCAACTTGTCGGACGGTTCGCCGACCGCGACCGTACGCGTGATGTCCGATACGTAACCATTGTACAAGGCGCCGAAATCGAGCGTGATAAGGTCGCCTTGCTCGATTTTCTTTTCGGATGCAACACCATGCGGCAATGCCGAACGCAAGCCCGATGCGACGATGATGTCGAACGATGAAGAAGTCGCGCCTTGTGAACGCATGAAAAATTCCAGTTCATTCGAAACTTCCAGTTCTGTCATTCCCGCCTTGATGTACGAGCAGATATGTTCGAACGCATCGTCGGCGATCTTGGCTGCCGCTTTCAGCACCGCCAGTTCTTCCGGTGATTTCACCATGCGCAGCTTTTCGATCAAGCCGCTAACCGGTTCAAGCGTTGCGGATAATTTTTCCTGATACTGCGAATAAGTCGCAAAGGTCATGTAATCCTGTTCGAATGCCAGACGCTCGACTGCCGCTTCCTGTGCGATGCGCGCCACTTCGTCAATCAAGCCTTTTTGGGCTTGGACCACTTTGAATTCCTTGACTTGCTCCCCTGCCTGTTCCGTGTAGCGGAAATCGGTAATGAACCAAGCATCGTTCGGCGTGATGAGCGCAAGCCCGGCCGTTCCGGTGAAGCCTGTAATAAAACGAAGATTGTACGGATTTGTCACCAGCAGGGAATCCAGTTCCCGCTTTTGCATTTGTTCACGCAGTTTCATCAATTTCATCGGTTTCATCCTTTCTGTTGTCGAAGCAAGAGCGACTGGAGCCCCAGCCGGTAGACGTCCTTGCCAAAGCCGGCAATTTGCCCGATGGCTACCGGCGCGATATGGGAATGGTGGCGGAACTCTTCACGTGCATGGATATTGGAAATATGTACTTCAACGACCGGCACTTGGACCGATGCGATGGCGTCGCGCAAGGCGACGCTTGTATGCGTATAGGCACCGGCATTCAAGACGATGCCGGAAATGCCATCATCATCCGCGCCGTGAATCCAATCGATCAGTTCGCCTTCGTGATTGGACTGCCGGCACATCAGCTCGAAGTTTTCACTTTCTGCAAATTCCACCAGTTCCTGCTCCAGCTCCTGCAATGTAAAACTACCGTACGCTTGTTTTTCGCGTTTGCCGAGACGGTTTAAATTGGGACCGTTCAACACCAGGACTCTCATGCCCTTGCACCCCTTTCTTGGCTTTCCTTTTCCATTTTAGCATACGATCAATTCGCAGCAAGCCAGAAGACGGAGACGCGTATGCATACAAAAAGCGGAAGCCTTTTGGGCTTCCGCTTTTGCCGCCTGAGAATATCGCTCCGGCTATATGAAGTTCTGTGTTACAGTCCGCATTTTAATTGGGCTGCACAATTTGTGCACGTATTGCATCCACCCATTTCTTCCACTGTCCCTTTGCGGCACACTGGGCACGTATTGCCCACTTCCGAACCGATCGTGACATTAGTCGAGCGCAAGTCTTGGATCGTGTCGATCAAGACCACTGGACGTTTGCCGGTATCTTCTTCCTTGTGTTCTTCTTCGAATGTATTGTCTTCTGCTTTTAATGTCAGCACCTGCGAATCACGGCTGCCGTCGACATAGACTGTGCCGCCTTTGGCACCGCCTTTGTAGAGGCGCTCATAGACGCCTTCAACTTGTTCGACGGTATAGCCTTTCGGCGCATTGACCGTTTTCGAGATCGAGGAATCGATCCAGCGCTGGATGATGCATTGGACATCAGCATGCGCTTCGGGCGCGAGGTCCATCGATGTGACAAATGCTTTCGGCAAATTGTCTTCGTCTGCATCCGGGTTACTCTTCAAGTATTCACGGACGATATCCGCTTTTACTTCGATGAATTTCCCGAGGCGCCCGCTGCGGTAATACGTAAACGAATAATATGGTTCAAGTCCCGTCGAAACCCCGACCATCGTGCCCGTAGAGCCTGTTGGCGCAACCGTCAATAGATGGGAGTTGCGGATTCCTTTGTCAAGCACCGCTTGGCGGATTTCTTCCGGCATTCCTTGCATAAAGCCGGTCTCGGTAAAGGCACGGCGCAGGTTCTCGGTTTCTGCATCTGTTTCGCCCACAAGGAACGGGAAGCTGCCGCGCTCTTCAGCAAGCTCAGTAGAAGCTTCGTACGCTGCGACTGCGATCGTTTTGAAAATCTCATCGACCAGCTCGTTGCCTTCTGGCGATCCGTATTCACGGTCCGAATAGATGAGCAGATCAGCAAGGCCCATGACGCCAAGGCCGACACGGCGTTCGCCGAGTGCCTGGATGCGGTTTTCTTCCAGGAAATAAGGCGTTGCATCGATGACGTTGTCTTGCATGCGCACGCCGACGCGCACCGTTTCTTTGAGTGCTTCAAAATCGACTTGCTTCGTTTTCGGATCCGCAAAGCGTGCCAAGTTGACGGCCGCCAAGTTGCATACGGAATATGGCGCAAGCGGCTGTTCACCGCACGGGTTCGTCGCCACGACTTTTTGGCCATATGCGGTCGCGTTCGTTTTTTCATTGGCGTTATCGATGAAGAAAATGCCCGGTTCTGCGGAATATGTCGCGCATACATTGATCAAGTTCCACAGTTCGCGCGCTTTGATCACGCGGTAGGTCCGGACTTTATGACCCATTTTTTCCCATTCGCGAACATCACCGATCTTATGCCATTCTTCGTTGTAGACGGCCATCTCTTCTTTTGAATAGGATTCGACCGCCGGGAAACGCAATTCGAAATCTTCGTCTTTTTCGACTGCTTCCATGAAGTCTTTCGTCAAGGTGACGGAAATATTGGCGCCGGTAAGGAATTCTTCGTTATGGACGGAGAATGTGCCGCCGTCGCGCAGTTTCGTTTCCGCGTCGCGCATGATTTTTTCGTTGAAGCCGCCCATGCCCGGAATCGTCCGGTAATTGAGCAATCCTTGGTACATCGCTTCTTCCTGCTCGGTTAGCGGTTTGAACTTCAATTTATCGTTCGCCAGGCGTTTGATCGTTTCATCTTCTGTGTTTTCGATCAAATAGCGCAAAATACGCGGGTTCTGCATTTTGGAAATGATGAATTCCGCAATGTCCGGATGCCAGTCGGCAAGCATGATCATCTGGGCGCCGCGGCGCGAACCGCCTTGTTCGACGAGATGTGTCAGTTTTGCGATGTCATCCAGCCAGGAAACAGAACCGGATGATTTGCCGTTGACGCCTCTTGCCAGCGTATTGCGCGGGCGAAGTGTCGACCCGTTCGTACCGACACCGCCGCCGCGGCTCATGATTTCCATCACTTGCTTGCGGTGGTCTGAGATGCCTTCACGCGAATCGGCGACGAATGGCATGACGTAGCAGTTAAAATATGTGACATCTGTGTCAGCGCCTGCCCCGTACAGCACACGGCCCGCAGGAACGAAATTCAAGTTGACGAGCTGCTCGTAGAATTTCGTGAACCATTCGCTTTGCTTTTCAGGGGTTGTCTCGACTGCTGAAAGCCCAGTGGCATTGCGTTTGGCAATTTGCTCATAAAATACTTCGAGCGGTTTTTCGATGACATCGATTGGCCGGTTGACGATGCCTTGTTCGACCTCTTCAGGCTTGTCGATGGCGCTGCGGTAATCTTCTTCGATCCAGACGCGCGCTTTGTTGGCATCTTTGTCGATCGAGACGATGTAGCCGAGGCCGCGCGCCGGGAATTTCGGGTCTTCTTTGACCGTCAGCACGACGAAATCACCGGGCTTTAATGTGCTTTTGCTTGTGTCCTTGAAGGAATAGCGGTCAATCATGACCAGGCGGGATACGCCTTTATGGGTTTTTTTCATGTCCTTTGTTACCGCGTGGACTTGGGGGAAAGCTTCAATGTCTTTGTTCAGGGACTCGACGTTTAATGTATATTCGGATTGTGTGGCGGAAACCATTTGACAAATCCTCCTTTATATTATATGGAGTTAACACTATATATAGTATTATTACAATTCCCATGATACTATATATTGAAACCCACTCGCAATAACATTTTTCTGATGGAAAATTCGCCACAGCAGATAACTGAGCAATGACAAGGGTTTGGCGTTTTGCCTTTCGTTAAAATGAGACGAAAGACACGTATGTTCGCATAATTCAGCGCAAAAATCGATTTAATTCCTTCGGGAAAGCACTTGACAATTGAAAGCCCACCAGCAGCGCGCTTCCTGCCTGCAGCTTTCACAGGATTGCCTCTGATTTGCCCAGAATACTGTAACATAGCCATTGAATATCCGTCACCTTATCTCTTATAATGGGTAAGTATAGAAAGGGGCAAGAACAGTGGAATTTTTGTATATCACATTGGGCGTCGTTATCGCCATCCTCATTTTTGCGGTCGTCTCCTTCCTGCGCATCCGCAAAGCGGTCACCGATCTGAATCAGGAAGAATTCATCCAAGGCTACCGCAAAGCGCAGCTCATCGATGTCCGGGAACCGAAAGATTTTGCAGCCGGCCATATCCTCGGGGCGCGCAACATCCCGCAATCGCAATTGCGCCAGCGCTACAAGGAAATCCGCGCCGACAAACCGGTCTACCTGTATGACCAGAACGGGGCAAGAAGCGGTCGCGTCGCATTGTTCCTGAAGAAAAAAGGGTATGACCAATTGTTCCAATTGCAGGGCGGCTTCAAGAAATGGACAGGCAAAATCAAATCCAAATAATAAAAACCCGGAAGCATCTGCTTCCGGGTTTTTTTATTTTTGGTCATTCGCTGTCTGTCGGTTTCTGGTAACGAAGCACCGGCTTGCGTGCCGCTTTCGTTTCGTCCAGCCGGTTGATGACCGTCGTATGCGGGGCATTTTGGACGATCTCCGGATTTTCTTCCACTTCTCGCGCAATCTGGATCATTGCATCGATAAAGTCATCGAGCGTTTCTTTCGATTCCGTCTCGGTCGGCTCGATCATCATGCCTTCTTCCACATTAAGCGGGAAGTAAATCGTCGGCGGATGGTAACCGAAATCGAGCAGGCGCTTCGCCATATCGAGCGTTCTGACGCCGAGCTTCTTCTGGCGGCGGCCGCTCAAGACGAATTCATGTTTGCAGTGGCGGTCGTACGGCAGATCGAAATGAGGCGCGAGCCTTCTCATCATGTAGTTGGCGTTCAAGACGGCGTATTCGGTCACTTTCTTCAAGCCGTCAGGCCCCATCGTGCGGATGTACGTATAGGCACGAACATTGATGCCGAAGTTGCCATAGAACGGCTTGACGCGCCCGATGGAGTCAGGGCGGTTGTAATCGAATGTAAAGCCTTCATCGGTCTTGATAAGGATCGGCTTCGGCAAATACGGGATCAAGTCCGCTTGCACGCCGACTGGGCCAGATCCTGGGCCGCCACCGCCGTGAGGGCCTGTGAAGGTTTTATGCAAGTTCAAATGGACGACGTCAAAGCCCATGTCGCCAGGGCGTGCTTTCGACATGACAGCGTTCAAGTTTGCGCCGTCATAATACAGCTTGCCACCGACTTTATGGATGATCGACGCCATTTCAAGGATATCTTCTTCGAAAAGGCCGAGCGTGTTCGGGTTCGTCAGCATAAGTGCCGCCGTGTCGTCACCGACCACGCGCTTCAAATCGTCCAGGTCGACCAGGCCGTGCTCGTTTGATTTCACGGTCACTGTCTCGAAACCAGCGACTGTCGCAGAAGCGGGGTTCGTGCCGTGTGCAGAATCCGGCACAATGACTTTCGTGCGGTTGAAATCACCGTTCGCTTCGTGGAAAGCGCGGATCATCATGAGGCCCGTCCATTCCCCGTGTGCACCTGCAGCCGGCTGAAGCGTCACTTCGTCCATGCCGGTGATTTCCTTCAAGTGTTCCTGAAGGTCATACATCAATTCCATCGCGCCTTGAACAGTCGATTCTTCCTGCAGCGGGTGGATGTTCGCAAATCCGGAGTAGCGGGCAACGGATTCATTGATTTTCGGATTGTATTTCATCGTGCACGAGCCGAGCGGATAGAATCCCGAATCGACGCCGTGGTTGCGTTTTGATAGCGCTGTGTAATGGCGCATGATGTCGAGTTCCGAGACTTCCGGCAATTCCGCAAATTCCTCGCGTACTAGCTCTTCACCGAGCAGTTCATTCAAATCCACTTCCGGTACATCCAGTTCCGGCAAGCTGTAGCCGACGCGGCCTTGTTTGGTCATTTCAAAAATGAGTGGCTGGTTGTCTTTATGCATGGGAAGCCTCCGTTTCTCGCACGAATGCATCGATTTCCTGTACAAACGCGTCGATTTCTTCTTTAGAACGCTGCTCAGTGACTGCAATGAGCATATGCCCTTGCAACTCATCGTAGCTCAAGCCAAGATCATAGCCGCCGATCATGCCTTTCTCGAATAAAGCCGCATTCAATTCCTTGACCGATGAGCCGAGCTTGACGGCAATTTCATTGAAATGGGCGCCGTCGAATGCAATCTCGAAACCGGACTTCTTCAGTTGCTGCTTCATGTAATGCGTCTTGGCGATATTCTGCACTGCGATTTCCTTTGCGCCTTCCTTGCCGAGCGCCGTCATGGCGACAGAAGCCGCCAAGGCGTTCAAGGCTTGATTCGAGCAAATATTCGACGTCGCCTTGTCGCGGCGGATATGCTGTTCGCGCGCTTGCAAAGTCAAGACAAATCCGCGTCTGCCTTCATCGTCAGTCGTTTCACCGACAAGGCGTCCCGGGACTTTGCGCATCAATTTCTGCGTCACGGCGAAATAACCGCAATGGGGGCCGCCGAATGCTTCCGGAATGCCGAATGGCTGAGCGTCGCCGACTGTGATATCAGCGCCGAATTTGCCCGGAGGCGTCAGCGCGCCGAGTGCCAGCGGGTTGGATGACACCGTGAACAAAGCGCCCGCTTCGTGGACGATCGGTTCGATTTCCTTCAAGTTCTCCACTTGGCCGAAAAAGTTCGGGTATTGGACCATGACGGTCGCGGTATTTTCATCGACCATTTCCTTCAAGGCGTCGATATCCGTACGGCCGTCTTTTAACGGGATTTCCACGACATCGATTGATTGGCCGAGCGCATAGGTGCGGACGACGTCTCTTGATTCCGGGTGGACGGCACGGGAAACTAGGATTTTCTTGCGGCGCGTCTGGCCAGCTGCAAGCATGCCCGCTTCCGCGAGTGCCGTGCCGCCGTCGTACATGGAGGAGTTCGCGATGTCCATGCCGGTCAGTTCAGCGATCATCGTCTGGAATTCGAAGATTGCCTGCAATTCCCCTTGGGAGATTTCCGGCTGGTAAGGTGTATAGGCTGTGTAAAATTCAGAACGGGAGATGACGTGATCGACAATGATCGGTTTGTAATGGTCATAAACACCAGCACCGAGGAACGAAGCATAACGGACCGAATCCGCATTCTTGCCGGCGAGCTGTGCCAGCTCTTTCGTCAGGGCCGATTCGGATTTTGCAGGCTTGATATTGTACTCGCCTTTGAAACGTACTTTTTCAGGAATGTCCGAAAACAATTCGTCGATCGATTGGACGCCGATCGTCTCGAGCATGTCTTTTTCATCTTGGGAAGTCATTGGTAGATAGCGATGTTTCATCGTGTGCAGTCCCCTTCTTTATTCGGATTATTTGGAGCGTTTATAAAATGGCGCTGCGACAATTTTTGCTTTCAGGCGCTTGTTGCGGATTTCGACATCCACTTCCGTGCCAAGCTCAATATGGTCAGCATCCAGCAAGGCCAGTCCGACATTCTTTTTCAATGTCGGCGACTGGGTCCCGGTCGTGACTTCGCCGATTTTTTCCTCGCCCTTGTACACTGCATAGCCATGGCGCGGGATGCCCTTGTCGATCATTTCGATGCCGACGGATTTGCGCGGCACTCCAGCTTCTTTTTGTTCCGCTAAAGCCTGTTTTCCGATAAAGTCGGAGTCTTTTTTCAATTTGACGGCAAAACCGATGCCGGCTTCAAGCGGCGTAATCTCTTTTGACAATTCCTGCCCATAAAGCGCAAGGCCTGCTTCAAAACGCAGCGTATCGCGGGCGCCTAGCCCTGCCGGCACAACGCCTTGTGATTCGCCCGCTTCCAGGATCCGGTCCCATAGAGCCGTAACGGCATCCGGGCTGCCGTAGATTTCAAATCCATCTTCTCCTGTATAGCCGGTACGGGAAACCAACACTTGTTGACCGGCAACTTCTACATTGTCCTTGAACCGGAACGGGCGGATCGCCGATAAGTCTTCTTCGGTCAACGCAGACAACACTTTTTCAGCCAGCGGCCCTTGCAGCGCCAGCAAGCCAAAGCGCTCCGAGGCATTGTCAAGCTCGACTTCGCCTTCGTGGTGTTTTTGCATCCAATCGAAATCCTTGTCGATATTCGATGCATTGACTACCAGCAGATAGCGGTCATCGCCGAGTTTATAGACAAGCAAATCGTCGATGGTGCCACCATCTTCATAACATAAGGCCGTGTATTGCGCCTGGCCGTCTTGAAGCTTCGATACATCATTGGTCAGCAATTTCTGTAAATAAGTCAGGCTGTCTGGGCCTGAGACGAATATTTCGCCCATATGGGAGACATCAAACAATCCCGCTTTCGTGCGGACTGCTTCGTGCTCGTCTTTGATGGATGAAAATTGCACCGGCAATTCCCATCCGCCGAAATCGATCGTCTTTCCGCCGTAGCGGGCATACGATTCAAACAAAGGTGTTCGCTTCAATTGTCCCAATCTTTTCCCCTCCTGTTTTCAAGGCACACAAAAAGGACAGAAAATCCCCTTTACTGTGAAAGGGAATTCTCTGTCCTGGCACCTGAAAGTTTACCGTAACGGCTTTCCTCATCGGTAGCTGCACATCGTCAGCATTCTCCAGAGATGCGTCCTGTACGAGTCTTTTTGCCTGAGAGATTCATGACTGATCATTTGCTCCTTCGGCGACGCTATTGCGTTCTCTCCCCGTACAATCATCCGCCCAAATCAATGATGAATTGGTCCATCCCGTTATACAGAATAGTATAACTTCGACTACATCCTAACATTGAATCGACGAAAGCGCAATCTTTTTTACCTTAAAGCGCTAATAACGAACATTTTTATTGATAATATTAAAATCATTCGTTTTTCAAGCGTTTGACTTGAAATGCAGCATATTGTGTAATCTGCCTCAGCGTGCGGTGCTCGGTCCGGATGGTAATATGTGCCGTCCGCTTATAATCACGGTATCGCGATTTGTGGAGCGCTTCGATTTCCTCGCGCGTCGAGCGCCTGACAATCGGGCGGTTCGGATCTTTATGGATGCGCCGCCAGATTTCTTTAAAAGGGGCATCGAGGAATAACACGAGTCCCGTCTGGCGCATGATGCGCTGGTTCACTTTGCGCATCGTGACGCCACCACCCGTTGAGATGATGCAATGATCCTGTTGCAAATTTTGCAAAAATTCCGTTTCGAGATTCCTGAAATAATCTTCGCCAAAGCGCTCGAAAATCTCAGGTATCGTCATGCCCGTCTGACGGACGATTTCTTTGTCCATGTCATAATAAGGCATTTTCAATAAAAAACTTAGCCTCCTGCCGACCGCACTTTTGCCGCAGCCCATAAAACCGATCAAATATATTCTGTTCATTGTACCCACCCGTACTACCCTACTCAGGGATTTTATTTTGCCCAATTTCCATCAGTAGTTGTATAGTAGCATTTCTATGAACATTTTCCAAACTATCATAAGTCTGATATTCAATCGCGTAAAGCAGCACCATATGGGATAACAGCATCAATGCGGATAGAAAGAATACGAGGGACAAAGGGTAGACTGCGCCGGATTGGCTAGTCAAAAAGCGCAAGCGCATAATCGGCCTCCTCTTTTGCGCCGCTTTGGAATTCCAGCTGG
Source organism: Planococcus sp. SSTMD024 (assembly GCF_041320495.1). Taxonomy (NCBI): domain Bacteria; kingdom Bacillati; phylum Bacillota; class Bacilli; order Caryophanales; family Caryophanaceae; genus Planococcus; species Planococcus sp. SSTMD024. The sequence continues at coordinate 171,093 of NZ_JBGGNS010000019.1, forward strand.
ATGGTTAAACGTTTGCCTTCTATCTGAAAAAAACTGTTTTTCACATCAGTCAGCATGATTTCATGGCCCTGATGGTCTTTTCGCTTGCGCACAACGCTGCCGTACAATTCGACATCGTAGACAATGGCTTGACGAACAATGCGCAGGCCTTTTCCATCGCGCGTAATGTATACTTGTTCACTCCCATCCAGATACTGTTGCAGTTCCAACGTAAACAGCCGGAACTCCGTGGCGCTGGAATCCAGATCCATCAGAAAATGCGAACTGAACAAATAAAACATCACGGCAAGCGGCAGCATAATCGACACTGCCAACAATTCCAACAGGCTGTCGAGAAACGTAAACCCTTTTGATGACCGGATGTTCACTCGATGCATAAGCGTTCCCGCTTCCCTTGAAAATCCACGTACTCAACGCAGTGGCCTTCAGCTTGCCAAGAATACAAGATGCCGTTGACTGAGCGCCGCCCTTCAGCATTGCCTGTCGAGGCAATGCTTTTTGCCGCCTCGTGCAAAGTCTCATAAGCCGCTAGACGTTCTTTTTTCAGTTCGAGCCTTACCTGCATATCGTGGACGAGCGGCAACAGCGAACCGAACACAAGAAATACCATAAACAGGCTGAGCATCGTTTCCGCTACCGAGATGCCCCTGTCATTTCGAAACCACCACGCGCCCTTTTCCAAGATGGACCGTCACCGTCCTTTCCCCGCTGCTGGTCGAAAAGCGCATCGTCCCTGGCTGGCGGATCGACCCATTCGGCGTGAAATACACTTCACGGAGACTGCTGGTTGCATTCAAACTGATCGATTTCGGCATGGCCCTGGCATATCCCGGCCGGCTCAAGCCATACATTACTTCATAGCCCGGCTTGTCGTTCCAAAAAAACAAGACTACAGACGTTTTAAGCAAGTAACTTTGGCTTTGCGCATAATGGATGTCTTGTTCCAGCAATGCGAAAAACCGCTCTTCTTCGCGCTTATTTTCGAGTGCTGCAGCAGAGCCCACAACAAGCGAAGCGCTTATTCCCACCGACATCAACACGAGAAGCATTTCAATCAGCGTAAATCCACCATTGCTTTTTAGGAGGCTTTCGATGAGCTCACCACGCCGTCAACTGAAATATTGATCACTTCCCCATTCGGACAGCTCGTTTCTCCTGTTTTCAAATAACCTTCAGATACCAAATCAGCCATAGCCGGCACCGCTTTTTTATCCATTCGATAGGATTCTACCTGCCCCTGGACCATTTGCACGAATGCTTTGCATCCTTTTTCATCGACCGCCGACGTCTGTTTCGAGACATTCGGGATGGCGATGGCAATCAATACCGTTATGATCAACATGACAATCAGCATTTCGATGAGCGTAAAGCCCCGTTGGTTTTTCAATCGTTTCATCGTATTCCTCCTTATATCGTATGGACGAGATTGTACATCGGCAAGAGAATCGCTAAATAGGCCGCGACAATACACACGGCAATCAACACAAAGAAACTGGGCTGGATAATTTTCAATGAACGCTGGGCTTGCAGTTCAATTCGGTCGAGCAATACTTCGCTATAGAGCATCAATTCTTTCCCGAGCATGCCGGTCGCTTCTCCGTGGCGGATGAATGCCGCCATATCGTTCGCCGCAAAGGCATGGCGGTCAACAGCAACCGACAGGGCGATGCCGGTTTTGACTTCATCGTGCAACGATTCAGCGATTCGGCTGATAATGGGGTGATGCCGCTGCTTGCGCAACAGCATCAACGCCTCCTGCAAGGAAATGCCGCTATGCAAAAGCGTGCCGAGTTCCCTGGAGGCGAGCTGCGACCAATAAAGCCGCATGACCGGGCCGATGACCGGGAGCTTGATCAATAGCTTCATTTGGCGCCCGGCAGGCTGCCGCTTGAGGTATTCTCGGAAGCCAAGTACGAGTAATGCGGCAAACGTGAAGACAGCAATCGCTACGTCAGGAATGCGCAGCAAATAAACCGGGACCCCCGCCCCTTCTTCGCCGTGCTGCAGAGAAGAGATCAGGGCAGTCAGATTGGGCACGTAATTGGTCCTGAAAAACAAGAACAACGCGGCGGTAAGAATCAATAGCGAGACAGGGTAGACGAGGATATTGCGGAGCTTTTTCTGCACTTCTTCGGTCCGCTTGAAGCCCGCAGCGATGCCATGAATCGCTTCACTGAGCTTGCCATGGAACTCGGCAATCTCGACCGGGAACAACACGCGCTCGCGGAACCCGAGAAATTTCAGCACTTCGGCAGCATTGCCGCCGCCCTTCAAGATGCGGTCCATTCCTGAGAGTGCTTCATCTGTACGATCTGTATGCATGGGCAAAAGGAGCGTCATGGCGACGGGAAACAAATAGCCTTCTGACATCAGCACCGACAGCCTGGTCAGAAATTGGGCGCGTTCACGAAACGGCAAGCGCCTAGAACTCGAAACCGGAATGAAGCGCACCGATCCTCACCCCTTCCCGGATCTGCCCGCCGAACGATAAATGCTCCGGCAGCTCATACTCCTGCTGCTGTTTCGCTGAACGAATGGCATCCGCCAAACTGGTATCACACAAGATTTCATATAATGCGCGGTGTTTCGTCTCGAGCTGGTCCAAATCCTCGTACATCGGCACAATTTTCTGGGCTGCGATGCCGATGAGCGTCTGCAGCATGTCTTCATACGGGATTCCTAGGTCATGGAGCCTGTGGAGGCAGCCGACCGAATGCCTGGCATGGATCGTCGAAAACACCAAATGCCCTGTCAAGGCGGCCCTGACGGCTATTTCAGCAGTTTCTGCATCACGGATTTCGCCGATCATGATGATGTCGGGGTCATGCCTTAAAATGGCTTTTAAGCCGGTCGCATAATTCATCCCCGACTTTTCGTTCACTTGAATTTGAAGAAAGGCGGGATTTTGGCGCTCAACTGGATCTTCAAGCGTAATGACATTGCGGTTGAGCCGTTCGGAACAATGGCGCAAGAGTGAATACAAAGTGGTCGATTTGCCGCAGCCGGTCGGGCCCGTCAACAGCATCAGCCCTTGCCGTTCGCCGGCAAGCTTCTCGAGCAGCCTGGCCGAATCGCGGAATGCCGCCAATTCATCGAGAAATAATGCAGTGCTGTCAGGGATGACACGGATAACGATGCTTTCTTTCGTCATGACTGAAGGCAAGGTTGAAATGCGGAAATGATGGGTCTGCCCATTCATCTGGAGATGAAATGAGCCGGTTTGGGGTTTTCGTTTTTCGCTCATGTCCAAAAGGGAGAGGTATTTGAAATAAGCAATCATGCGATCGCCTAAATCGAAGGGGATTTTCGCCACCGGCTTGAATCGGTTGTACGTCCGGTAGGTGATGCTGTAATCGCGGGGTTCGGGCCTGATGTGGATATCGGTGGTTTTTTCTTCTACGGCAGAATGCAATAGATCGAAGCATCGACGTTCAATGATATCTTGCATACTCACCTCCTGTCCGGGTCTGTGAGCGGAGGCTGCCTCTCCGCTCCCCATTAGTATAAGCACAAGGATTGCCTTTGAATATCGAAAATACCAAAATAATTATTTGAACGCTTAAAAGCCTTAAAAACCTGGATTTCAAGGCTTGCGCCGATCGCTTGAGAACGCTTTATGGATAAGCCTACACGGCTTTGTCACAAACTAGCCCGAAGTCCTTGTTTACACATAGACTCGTCTTCCTATATAATGAATAGGAGATTATTGTATTGTGGCAAAGGAGGGATTACCCATGGATAATATGTTTAAATTAATGGGATGGTGGACTGGAATCTTTGCAATCTTATTTTACGTCGGCGATATGGTAGAAGTATCATTGTTGATGGTTGCCAATACCGGCTTCTTCGTTCTTCTTGGATACTTAAATATTTCTGAACGCATGTACATGTATATTTTCGGAGCCTATCTGACAGTCTTTTTCGTTGGCTTTACTTACTACTCTACGTTCATCCACATCCCAGGAGCAGGTCATTAATAGTAATTGAATGTGAACACAAAAAAACGGCCATCTCGGCCGTTTTTTTAATGCCCTTTACATGCGCAGGAAAGGATTATGCTGTTGCTCTTGCTTCGGCGTCGTTTCCGGGCCATGCCCTGGGAACAGGAAGGTTTCTTCCGGCAGCGTCAACAGCGATTCACGGATCGAGTTTAGCAGCACCTGTTCTGAGCCTTCCGCCAAATCGGTGCGCCCGATGCTTCCGGAAAACAACGTGTCCCCCACAATTGCGAAACGGTCCTCCGGAAAATAAAAGCTTACACTGCCAGGCGAATGCCCGGGGGTATGGAATAACTCCATTTTGAACGGGCCGATTTGGAGCGATTGTTCATCGGTGATCAATTCATCCGCATCCGCTACACGGTAATCCGGCAAAGCCGCATATTTACCGGAGCCGTTCAAGTTCGGCCGTCCCAGGAAATCGCGTTCTTTGTAATGAAGATAGACTGGGATTTTGTATATATCCCTCAATTCGTCGACCGCACCGATATGGTCGAAATGGGCGTGCGTCAAAAGGATTGCAAGCGGCATTAATTGCTTGCGTTTCACGACCTCTTGAATTCTCCCCGCTTCCTCTCCGGGATCGAAAATGACGCATTGCTTCTCGTGCCCTGATATGATGTAGCAATTCGTTTGCACTGGGCCTAGTTCCAGCCGATCGATTTTCAACATGTCTTTCACCTCATTAGCAGTATATCATGAACACATTCTTTTGCTTGTTCAATAGAATGACATTTTTACGGCTCGACAAACTTGCAGAATTTCTTTACAATATAAAGAGTAGAAGACGGCACTGGCTGTTAAAGTTGAAGGGAGTGTCATAAGATGAGTTGGATTTTGATGGTTATTTTCGGCCTCACAGCAGTTCTTGCTGCAATCGGTACAGTTCAAACCCTAAAAAACAAAGAAGTTTTAGGATTCTTATTTAATTTTGGGACCTTTGTTATTTTCGGCGGTTTCACCGTTGCAACTCTCATTACACACGGTTACCCACCTGGCCTTCATTAAGAAAAGAAACCGGCGCATCCATTGCGCCGGTTTTTTATTGGCCACAGAAAAGGGCTGCCCCAACCATCGTGGTTGGGGCAGCCCTTTTTCGTATTACGGTTGTTCTTGTTCGCCAAATGTATTCAATTGGCCGTTTTCCTCTTCGTAGAACCTCAGCAAATCGCCGTTGATGATCGATTCGGAATACTGTAGTTCCTCAAGGGCACGTTCAGCATATGGATCGCATGCGCTTTGGTCTTCCACTGGTTCGCCCGTTTCGATATCGTAGCAGACATTTGCGGCATAGACATATTCGTCGGTCACAAAGCGCCCGTCACGGAAGATGACGAATTCCTCGTGTTCTTCAGAGAATAAGTCGCCCCCGAATTGAACGTCTTTTTCGGTTTCCATGCCCATCAAATGCAGAATCGTTGAACGCATATCCACTTGGCCGCCGACTTCTTCATCGACATAGCCCTTTTCATATCCAGGGATATGGACGAAAAACGGCACTTTCTGCAATTGCGCCGATTCAAACGGCGTAATTTCCTTGCCTAGATACTGCGCCATCGCTTCATTGTGGTTATCGGAGATCCCGTAATGGTCGCCGTACATCACGATGATGGAGTTTTCGTACAATCCTTGTTCCTTCAAATCCTCGAACAAGGATTTGACCGCTTCGTCCAAATAACGCACCGTCTGGAAATAGCGGTTCAATGTGCCGGAATTGGAATCGAATTCCTCGATCAGCTTGTCTTCTTCATCCAAAGTAAACGGATGGTGGTTGGTAAGCGACAACAGGCGCGTATAGAACGGCTGCTGCATTTCGGACATATGGCCGACGGATTGCTCGAAGAACGGAATGTCCTTCATGCCCCAGTTGACAGCTTGCCCTTCGCCCACTGTATAGCTCTGGATATCGTAGAACTTGTCGATCTCTAGGGATTCGTACATCATGTCGCGGTTCCAGAAGCTTTTCGTGTTGGCGTGCTGGACATTGGTCGAATAGCCTTCATTGCCCATCTTCTCCGCCATGGAATTGAAAGTATTGCCGCTGTGCGTAAAGAACACGGCGCCCCCGCTCAAGGGGTACATGCCGGTCTCGAGCAGGAATTCAGAGTCGGATGTCTTGCCGAGCCCGGTCTGGTGATAGAAGTTCGGGAAATAGATCGTATCTTCGTCTTGTGTCAATTCGTTCATGAAAGGCGTGATGGTCTCGCCATTCATTTCATTATTCAAGACGAAAGTCTGCAACGATTCAAGCGTCACGACGATCAAATTACGCCCTTCCGCTGCGCCGAACATTTCCTCAGACGGTTCCGCCTGGTTCGAACGGACGTAGTTGGTCACTTCCGTCAATTCGGAACCGTCCGCAAGCGCACGCTGGGCTTGGGATTTCGATTGGATGTAGACATCATACAGATGGTAATTGTACATGCCCAGGTTCTTGACGAGCATTTCGCGGTCAAAGCTTCTCGTCAATAGTTGCGGGCGTTCCGCTTCCGCAAGCCCGAGATTGAAGAACAGCACAGCTGCCGACAGGACAAAATACGCTTTGCGGTGTGTCGCTGCTGATTTGACTGTGGTCTCCTTCTCCTTCACGAAACGCATCGCCAAGAGAATGACGATAATGTCCGCGAAGTAGAGAATGTCGGTCCAGTAGATGCTCGCGGCAGCACTGTTGCCGAGGTCGCCGAAATTATTGGTCTGGAACAATACGGGCAGCGTGATGAAATCCGTAAAGAAGCGATAGAACGCCACGTTGCCGTATAGGATAATCGACGTCACGACGGCGATAACCAGGATATAGCGGTTTCTTGCTTTTTTGCTCTTGAAGAAGAGCGCGCCTCCATAGGCGAACAATAATAAGCTTAAGGGGTTCAAGAACAGGATGAATTCCTGCAATGCATTGTCGATTGTAATAGAAAAGGCCGCTTTGTAGACAACATATGTCGTCAGCCAAGTCGCAATGACCGCTATGGCCAGGACCGAATGCTTAGGCCATTCTTTGTTTTTCATTGCCGCACATCCTCCTCGTCTTACCGGAGCGCTTGTCCGGTTCGTGCGAAATTCAGTTTCAAATAAAATGGAAATTCAATACCTTATAGTATAAAACAAATCACCCTCGAGCGAAAGCAATTACCCTTAATAGACGCATCAAAACGCTTCCGGTTTCATGATTTTCCTTTTTTCTCATATTCTGTGCGCTTCTGCCGCAAGATCATCAAGGCGGATGCGTATTCACGCGGCGTGATGAAATCATGGTTGTACAGATCCCGGATGTCGGATTCCATCAAATCGAGATCCGACACGAAATCGGCTGTGTAAATGATCGTTCCGTACCTTTTCAGCAACTGCATGACATCGTAAAGGTCTTTCATGTTCTCACCGCCTTTGAATCGATCGTTCGTTTTTCAGTGATGATGCCATCGACCGGAATGTCGTGGCTTTCGACAGGCAATTCACCTGCCAATTGGAGTTCGAACGCAAGCGAGCGGGTGTTGCCGCCAAACCCGCTCAAATACCGGTCATAATAGCCTCCGCCGAAGCCAATGCGGTAACCGCTCTCCGTAAAGACCACACCTGGCACGATCAATAAATCGAGGCTTTCAGGGCCGACAGCTTCCGTTTGGGCTTCGATCGGTTCCTGGAGGTCCATATACACCATTTCCAATTGCTCGAGCCTGTCGAACAAGCGGAAGTCCATCGTCCGCTCTTTAGCAAAACATTTCGGGGCGGCGACTTTCTTCCCCAGTCGCCAACACGTTTCAATAAGCGGGATCGTATCGACTTCCGGCCAGCGCGAGATGGTCACTCCGATGGTAGTGGATTCTTGAAAATCTGGGTCTTCTATGAGTTTCTCCAAAATCGCCGATGACATTCGGGCATGTTGTGATTTTGTAAGTTCATTCATTTGGCTGATCACCGATTTCCTCAATACGGCTTTTTCCATTGTGCAAACGCCCTTTCTGCGGAACTGTAAATCCTGTCTATGTATATCTTCTATAGTAAACTGCACTTGACAAAAGAAAAAGCCAAAACCCCGGGAGGTTTTGGCAGTCAATTACTTACTTCGTTTCACGGTGTGTTGTCATTTTCTTTTCACGTGAGCAATATTTTTTCAATTCAAGACGCTCAGGGTTGTTGCGCTTATTTTTAACAGTGCTGTAGTTTCTTTCGCCACAGTCTGTGCAAGCTAGTGTAATGTTTACACGCATCGATATCCCTCCCAATTCTTTCAAAAAATCCATTTCATTAATAAGCGTGATCTATACGACTTAATTATTATAGCATACCTTCAGTGATTGTCTACTGAAAAATGCCGCTTCCCACTGATTTCCTTAAATAAAAAACCACAGCAGGCGCTGTGGTTTTTTCTCATTTATTCAGATCGTAATGCCGGCCGCGGACGAGGTAGAATAATTGCTCCGCGATATTGGTCGCATAATCCGCAGAGCGCTCCATGTAGCGGCAAACAAACGCCAATTGCGTCACTTGGCTAAGCTTCTCGGGCTCTTGGGCGCTGTGCTGGAACAACAGCCGGATCGCTTCGCCATATAAATCATCGACTTCGTCATCGAGGTCGGCGATTTCCTTGGCTTTTTCCACATCTTCTTCTATCAATGCATCAATGCCCTGGCGCAGCATGGAGGTTGCGAGTTCGTGCATGCGCTGGATCTTGTTGATCGGCTCAAGCAGGTCCTGCTGCCCGATGCGGATCGTTTCTTTTGCAATGTTGACGGCGTAATCCCCGACCCGCTCCATGTCCGATGCGACTTTGATCGTGACGATCAAGCGACGAAGGTCCGTCGCGACCGGCGATTGCTTGGCAATCAAGAGGATCACCTGGTCGTTCAGTTCTTCTTCGAGCCGGTTGATATTGGCGTCATTGTCGATCACCTGGAGCGCCTTGTCGATGTCATGGGCGATGAGCGCCTTCATCGATTTATCGAGTGCATCGATGGCCATCGTGCTAAGTGTAATCAATTGTTCCTGTGCTGAATGCAATTCATATTCAAACTTTTCGCGTACTGCCATTTACTGTTCCTCCCATTCTTCCATTTGTAACGGCCAGCAGAAACCATTCCTGCTGATTGAAGTTGTGCATCAGCCGAATCGACCTGAAATGTAATCCTCTGTCCGTTTATCTGCCGGGTTTGAGAAGATGGTGTCCGTGCGGTCATACTCGATGACTTCGCCGTTCAAGAAGAAGGCAGTTTTATCGGAAATCCGCGCAGCTTGCTGCATGTTGTGCGTGACAATGATGATGCTGTATTGCTCTTTCAATTCCTGCACCAATTCTTCGATCTTCAAGGTCGAAATGGGGTCAAGAGCAGAAGTTGGCTCGTCCATCAAGATAACGTCCGGTTCGATCGCCAATGTCCGCGCGATGCAGATCCGCTGTTGTTGGCCGCCCGAGATGCCATATGCGTTTTCGTTCAGGCGGTCTTTCACTTCGTCCCAGATCGCTGCACCGCGAAGGCTTTTCTCGACAATCTCGTCCAGGATCTTTTTATTTTTAATTCCATGGATGCGCGGCCCGTAAGCGATATTGTCGTAAATCGATTTCGGGAACGGATTCGGCTTTTGGAACACCATGCCGACCCGTGTGCGCAATTCTTCAACTCCGTAGCTGGAATCGAAGATATTGCGGCCGCGGTAGTGGATTTCTCCGGAGGTTTTTACCGAAGGCACCAATTCCACCATGCGGTTCAAGGTTTTCAAATAAGTCGATTTCCCGCACCCTGACGGCCCGATGATCGCCGTGACTTCATTTTCCCCGATTTCCAAATCAATGTTTTTCAAGGCGTGGTTATTGCCGTACCATAGATTCAATTGGCGCGTGCTATAGACACTTTCCTTTTCAGCTTGTTCTACTGAAGTAGCAGGCTGTGCTGTATCGATTTTCGTTTTGATCGTTGCTGTGTTCATAATGAACTCCCCTTCCGCATGACAATTTAATAGGATTTATCGAATTTGTTCCGAATGAAGACTGCTATTGAATTCATGAATAGCAACACGACCATCAAGACGATGATCCCGGCAGCTGCAACCGTTTGGAATTCAGCTTGCGGGCGGCTCGACCAATCGTAAATCTGCATCGGCAACGCCGTGAACGTATCCATGACGCCTTCCGGCAAAAACTGGATGATGACCGGGATGCCGACGACAATTAACGGTGCCGTTTCGCCGATGGCCCGCGACAAGGCAAGAATGCTGCCTGTCAGGATGCCGGGAATCGCGGCCGGCAAGATGATGCGCACGATGGTCTGCCATTTGGTTGCCCCCATCCCGTACGATGCATCACGCAATTCGCCAGGTACCGAACGGATCGCTTCCTGTGCCGCTACGATAATGACGGGCAGGATAAGCAAGCTCATCGTAAAGCCCGCCGCAAGGATGCTGTTGCCAAGCGCCAATGCGCGGACAAAGATTGTCAATCCCAGAAGTCCGAAGACAACTGACGGAACCCCCGCCAAATTGGAAATATTCATTTGGATGAATGTCGTGATGCGCCCTTTTTTGGCGTATTCTTCTAAATAAATCGCGGATCCCACACCCAGCAAAATGGATGTCGGGGCAACGACCGCCATCAACCAGATCGACCCGACAAGCGCCGCTTTGATACCCGCCTGGTCCGGGAACCGTGAAGCAAAATTGGTCAGGAAGTCGAGCGACAGATGTCCCGCTCCTTGACTGACAATGCGGTACAGCAAGATGACCAGCGCCAGCAGCGCAAGCGCCGTCGCAAACATGAAGAGCCCCTGGAAGATCCGGTTGACGACCATCCGGCCGTTCATGCGCCGGACGACTTTTTCCTGTTCAATGTATCTCATCTTAATATTCCTCCCGGAAACGTTTTGACATATAGCCTGCCAGGATGTTCATCGCCATCGTGAAGAGGAATAATGTGAACCCGACCGCATAAATGGAATAATAGATTGTCGTCCCATAGCCTGCATCGCCTTTGGAAACTTGCACGATATAGGCGGTCATTGTCTGGATGGAACCCGTGAAATCGCCATCGAATTTTGGCGTTGACCCGGCCGCAAGCGAAACGATCATCGTCTCGCCGATCGCGCGGGACAAGCCGAGCACAACCGAGGCAATAATGCCGGACAACGCGGCTGGAACGGTGATTTTCCAAGCGACTTCAAATTTTGTCGAACCCATGGCAAGCGCCCCGTCGCGAATGCTTTTCGGGACAGACGACATGGCATCTTCCGATAGCGAAGCGATCATCGGGATGATCATGATGCCGACGACGATCCCTGGTGAAATCGCATTGAAGATCTTGATTTCCGGGAAAAAGCTTTGCAATACAGGCGTCACGAAGGTCAGGGCGAAAAAGCCGTAGACGATGGTCGGGACGCCCGCCAACACTTCAAGAACCGGTTTGACAACGCGCCGTACGTTGTCGGAAGCGTATTCGCTCAAGTAAATGGCAGCCGAAATGCCGATCGGCACAGCTACGATAATGGCGATGCCGGTAATTTTCAGCGTGCCGACAATCAATGGCCAAATGCCGAACTGGGCTCCGCTATTGGCGAATGGCAGCCACGTTGTGCCGAGTATGAAATCAGACAGAGGCACTCTTGTGAAAAACGTGACAGTTTCAATGATTAATGTCAAAACGATGCCGATGGTTGTTAAAACCGAAACAGAAGCAATGAGGAATAACAAGATCGGGATGAGTTTCTCAATGATTTTTTTGCTTTTCTTATCTTTCGACTTTGCGATCAGTTCTTGAACCGATGTCCGCATAATAGAATCCCCTTTCAACCGCAAAAGGCGAGCAGCAGCTGCTCACCCTAAGACTGAACTTGCAACTTGATTTATTTCAATGCTTCCAGATCTGCCAAGCCTTGCTCGTAATCCTCTACTGCCAATGGAACGTATCCGACAGCTTCAGCCATTTGCCCGGCATTCTCTAAAGTGAACTTCATGAAATCGTAAGCCGCTTCATCTTCAGCGATTTTCGCGTTGTTGGCGTAAGTGAAGAGCGGGCGTGACAATGGCGAATACTCGCCGGATTCGATTGTTTCCGGGTTTGGCTCGACGCCATCAATGGTTACGACTTTCAACGTATCTTGGTTTGCGATGTAGTAAGCATATCCGAAGAATCCGATGGCGTTAGGATCTCCTTGGATTCCTTGAACGAGTGTGTTGTCGTCTTCAGACAATGTCGCCGATTCGACGATGTCTTCGTCTTCTAGGATGACTTCATTGAAATAATCGTATGTTCCGGAAGCTGTGCCTGGTGCATAAAATACAACTTCTTCCTCAGGCCATTCCGGGTTGATGTCTGACCACATCTTTGTGCTGCCATCTTCTACCCATAGTTTTTTCAGGTCTTCAACTGTCAAATCCTCCGCCCAGTCGTTATCCTGGTTGACGACTACTGAAAGGCCGTCGTAAGCAAGCAGGAATTCCGAGTATTCAATGCCTGCCTCTTCTAGAGCAGCAACTTCTTCTTCTTTAATCGGTCTAGAGGCATTCGAGAAAGCTGTTTCACCTTGGACGAATTTTTCGAATCCGCCGCCCGTTCCGGAAACACCGACCGTTACTTGGACTTCAGGTTGAACTGCAGCGTATTCCTCAACGATGCCTTCAAGGATTGGGGCGACTGTGGATGACCCGTCACCAGTGACCGAACCTTCTACCACTGCTTCATCAGAAGCGGAATCAGCTGTTTCGCTGCCTGTTGCTGTTTCTTCCGTGCTGCCGCATGCCCCAAGCACTAGTGCCGATCCAAGAATTGTTGATGCCATAGCGAACTTCCAGTTTCTCATTGTAATGTTTCCCCCTAATATGGTTTGTTGTTTACAAGACCAACTATACGGTTCTATTGTTGAGGACATATAAAGCCATTGTTAAGAAATTGTAAATGACGAAAGCCTTATTGAAATACACAAAAAACCGCCCGGCCAATGTCCAGTTCAGGACTTTGGTCGGGCGGTTTAGTTCATATGGATGGAGAGCTTGTTCATTCAACGCGCGTGCCGCTGATCGGCGGCTTGATTTCATTGGGCTCGTCTCCCGAGCGCTGTGATTTCAATTCGAAATACTTGTCTGCTGCAGCTCGGGCGATCTCATTATTGGTTCTCGGCACTTCACGGGGATTGGTCGTCACGTACGGTATGACGACGGCGTACGCAATCTCCGGATTTTCGTAAGGAGCGAAGCCGACGTGGGCGATGTTGACGTTCACGGTGCCGTGCAATTCATGGCCGCGTTCATAGAAATACGCTTCCGCGGTTCCGGTCTTGCCAGCCGCAGTATAGGGCGTATCGCTGAACTGGGCGCGTGCTGATCCGGAACTGCCGATATACACATTGCGCATGCCTTCTTTGACACGGTCGATTTCTTCTTGCGTATTATTGATGCGGTTCATGATTTTCGGTTCGATGACCGTCTCGATTGGCCCAAGCGTCTCGCCATCTGGAGAAGCTTTGCGGATTTCCTTGACGACATGCGGCTGCATGCGGTAGCCATCATTGGCGATGGTGGAAATATATTGCGCCAATTGCATCGTCGTATACGTATCGAATTGGCCGATGGCAAGGTCCAATAATTTTGGACCGGGATATGTCCCGCCAAGATAACCGGTGCCTTCATTCGGCAAATCGATGCCCGTTTCGACACCAAGCCCATACTGCGCGAATGAATTGCGCATCAAGGCAAAACTTTCCGGGGCAACACTCAAGCCCCGATTGTATTGATATTGCTTATTGGCGATATCCAAAGCAATTTTGAACATATACACGTTGGACGACCGTTCAATGGCCATCAAGTCGTTCATCGGGATGCGGTTGAACGGGGTCGTATTGAAAATCGAATTTTTCTGCGGCGTACCCGCGAACTTCAGCGGTTCATCAATTTGCACTTCGCCGATCTCCACCGCATCTTGTTCATATCCCGTGAGCAACGTGGCGCCTTTGATGGTAGAACCCATTTCATGGGCGGCCGTGAAGGTACCAAACGCATAATCATTGACGATGCGTTTGCCGTTTTCATCTTCGCCGACGCGTTTGCCAACCATCGACAATACATCGCCGGTGCGCGGATTCATCATGACCAAGTATGCGTCTTTGACGAGCTGTGAGTTTGGCCCCGCTTTCAATGCAAGCAATTTATCTTCCACGATTTTTTCCAGTTCGTATTGAAGTTCGCTGTCGATAGACAAAATTAAATCTTTCCCGGGCTCGCCTTCATCGACTGGCACTGTTTCGATGACGCGCCCGCGCCCGTCCGTAACGTTTTTGACGATCGATTTCTGGCCTTGCAGCGCATCTTCATATTGCTGCTCCAAAAAGCTCGTGCCGACGCGGTCATTGCGGGAATAATCACGGCTTAGATAATAATCGAGGCGGTTGGCCGGAATTCCTTGGTCAGGCGTCGTCGTGCTGCCGAGAATGGTCAAATCGGTCATTTTTACACGCTTCCAGTCGGTGACGGTATTAACGCCTTCCAGTTTCGGGTCGGTCAAGCGCTCTGAGACGACGGCGAATTCTTCAGGCGTCACGCCTTCGCCTTTGATGATCTGCGGCGACAAGGCATAGCCTGACGTCATTTCACGGTAAATCGCCAGCACTTCCAATTGTTGATCGGTCAGGCTGTCGAGTTCTTCGTCCGTGATTTTCTCGCGAATCAAGGCATCCAGCTTCTGCTGTTTTTCCTTTTGCGGCAAATCTTCCGCTTCGATTGCAGCGCGTTCTTCAGCTGATACTTTTTCGGTGGCGCTTTCCGCATTCAATTGTATGTAAAAGTCCTGCTTATCGCGCAAGGTCACTTTTTTCGTGTCTTTTTCGATCAATTTGGCGAGTTCTTTTGCCACTTCCAGCATTTCGCTGCTCTTGGTCGTCTGCATCTTCGTATAGGTAATGCTGTTGACAGGCTCGTTATCGACTTGAAGGCGCCCTGCTGAATCAAAAATCCGGCCGCGCGGGACGCTTGTGTTCACTGCCACTTCCTCGGTTCTGGCAATCGCACGGGCGTAATCTTCCCCTTTGACGATCTGCAAATACCCTAGGCGCAGGATGAGCATGGAAAACAGCAGAAATATAGCAAAAAACAGGATGTTCATCCGGAAGGTCGTATTGGACTGGAGTTTGGACTTCGCCAGCGAAACACGCCGTTTTTGAGGGGTTTTCATGAGCGCGTAGCTCCTTTCAAAAAAATATCCATGTGCTAGTATAGCACCGGACATAAAAAAACACACACTTTTTCAGACGAAAAAGTGTGTGTCGAGGTTTCAATATTTAACAATTATTTAGCAGCTTCGTAGCGCTTGGACACTTCGTCCCAGTTGACGACGTTCCAGAATGCTGCCAAATAGTCCGGGCGGCGGTTCTGGTATTTCAAGTAGTATGCATGTTCCCAAACGTCCACTCCAAGAATTGGCGTTTTGCCTTCAGATAGTGGAGAATCCTGGTTTGGCGTTGACGTGACTTCCAATTCGCCGTTTGCAACGACTAGCCAAGCCCAGCCGGACCCGAAGCGTGTTTTGCCTGCAGCTTCGAATTTTTCTTTGAACTCGTCAAAGCTTCCGAACTTGCTGTTGATCGCGTCAGCTACAGCGCCAGTCGGCTGCCCTCCGCCGTTCGGTGAAAGAAGCTGCCAGAATAGCGAGTGGTTCGCGTGGCCGCCGCCGTTGTTGCGGACAGCTGTGCGGATATCTTCCGGCACTGCGTTCAAATCAGAAATCAATTCGTCGATTGATTTTGAAGAAAGATCGTCATGACCTTCCAAGGCCGCATTTACGTTCGTTACGTACGTGTTGTGGTGTTTCGTGTGGTGAATGTTCATTGTTTCTTTGTCGATGTGCGGTTCTAGCGCATCGTACGCGTAAGGTAGTTCCGGTAGTTCGTATGCCATGATTAAATTCCTCCTTGAGTCTATTGTTCTACTTTATTAGCGTATCAAAATTTTCAGACCGACACAAATATAAAGCATATGGACCTGCTTTTTTCAGACCTTAGTCGGAGACGGCCGTCAAATCACCCAGAAGAACAAACCGACCATCACAGCCTGGATGATGCCTTTCGTAAGTGCAGAAGTGATAAAACCGACCACCGAGCCGATTCCCGAACGGATCGAATTTTTGATCGATGATTTATTGACGAGCATCTCCGCGATGATGGCGCCGAGGAATGGGCCGATGAGGATGCCGGCAAACGGGATGACGAACGGGCCGAAGATCAATCCGACCGTGCTGCCCACCAAACCCGCTTTTGAACCGCCGAATTTCTTCACGCCGACCGCATTGGCCAAAAAGTCTGCACCGAACAACAACAGGACGAATAAAATCTCGATGAGCCAGAACCACCACGGCAAATCAGCAAAGCTGAAAAACAGGCCATAAATGATGAATCCGCCGAAAATGAACAGCGACGCCGGGATGACCGGGTACACAAGTCCGATGAAACCGATGGCAAAAAATACAAGAACAAAAACCCAGCCGACAATTTCGAGCATCACGAGCCCTCCTTTTACGATATAAAAACTCCCTTTCATCGTGCCTTACATTTCAGGAAATGTAAAGGATGAAAGGGAGTATGGATCAAGTGCGGTTGCCGAGTATGGCTTCCGCGATATTGACGGAGTGGTCGCCGATCCGCTCCAAGTTGCTGACGATGTCCACAAAGACGATTCCCGCCTGGGCGGAACATGCGCCTTCGTTCAGGCGAAGGATGTGTTTCTTGCGGAATTTGCGTTCCATTTTGTCGATCAGGTCTTCCTGTTCTGCCACTTCACGCGCAAGCTCATGGCTTGTCGTATCAAGTGCATCGAGTGATTTCGACACCGTGGCAATGGTCAATGTGAACATTTCGTCCAAGTCTTCCATCGCTTCCGCAGTCAATTTTACTTTATTGGCTTCCTGGTAATCGATCAATTCGATGATGTTCTCGAAATGGTCGCCGATTCGTTCGATATCGCGGACCGTTTCCATCAGCATCGTGTGGCGCGTAGAATCCGCTGAGGAAATCGACTCGGCGGAAATAAGCACCAGGTAATCGGTGATCTTGCCGTCCAGGTTATTGATGGCATCTTCCAATTGGTAACCCATCTCGGCATTCTTTTTGCTTTTCGTTTTCAGATATTCATACGTTTCTTCCAGCCCTTGCACGGAATATTTACCCATGCGCAGGATTTCCTCTTTCGCCTGCCCAAGCGCGATCGATGGCGATTGCTCGATGAAGTTCAAGTCGAGATGCTTCGGTTTGAACTCGACAAGCACCTCGTCTCCCGGAATCACTTTTGTCACGAGATACGCCCAAGCGCCGATCAACGGGAATTGGATCAATGTGTTCGCAACGTTGAACGAACCGTGGGCAAATGCGATCTGCATTCTTGGTTCAAGGCCCAAAACGCCGGTGAGCCATTCCACATACGCCGTGAACGGCACGAGAAGGATCAAGAAGATGATGGAGCCGATGACATTGAACAAGACGTGAACAGCTGCCGCACGGCGCGCTGCAATGGATGTGCCGAGTGCAGCGAGCACCGCCGTCACGGTTGTCCCGATGTTGTCACCGAATAGAACCGGCAATGCGGCATCAAGCGTCACCAAGTTCTCTGCATAGAGCCCTTGCAGAACGGCGATCGTCCCGCTTGAACTTTGGACGATGAAAGTGAAGATCGTCCCGACTGCAACGCCGAGGATCGGGAATTCACTCAAGTTAACGGTCATGTCGATGAAGGCCGGCAATTCGCGCAACGGCTTCATCGCCCCGCTCATCGTTTCCATCCCGAAGAACAATCCACCGAACCCAAAAATGACTTGCCCGATATTTTGGATTTGGTTTTTCTTGAAGAAGAAAATCAAGAACGCACCTACTGCCATGATCGGCAATGCGTAAGCCCCGACGTCCAAGCCGATGATAAATGCCGTCACGGTCGTCCCGATATTTGCACCCATGATGACGCCGATTGCTTGTCTCAGCGTCATGAAACCGGCACTGACAAGGCCGACGACGATTACGGTCGTCCCTGAACTCGATTGGATCAGAATGGTTACTACAATACCGACCAAGACACCCATAAAGGGATTGGTCGTGAAACGGTCCAAGATGTCCCGCAGTTTATCGCCTGCAGCTTTCTGCAAAGCGTCACCCATATACTTGATTGAGAATAGGAAAATACCGAGGCCTCCAATGAAGGTAAACAGTACTTCCTGCCAATTCAATTCCACGATTCACATTCAACTCCTAAATATAACGTAATGACACCTCACCTATTATGAAGACTTCGCTAAGTAAATGTAAATACCTTTATTGAAAATTTACAAACCCGTAACATAAGCCCCCGGTATTCCCTATTTAACGTGATAATATTACAATACATAGGGAAAGGAAGATCGAAGTGAACCTCTACCAATTATTCAAAGCAAGTTTTATGGAGCCAAAAAAAAGGGCGGCGGCCCGCATCTTGCCGATCGGCCGGCTCATGAAGTTCGTCTTTTTGTTCATCGCCTTGCTGTCGCTGCTCTCGTTCGCTGAATTTCGGCTTGGCATCGGCTCAAGTTCATCGGAGTTGGAAGGCTTACTGCAATTCATAGAAGAAATCGAATGGCTGCTGTACCCATTTGCATTCATTTTTCTATTCGTCTCGACAACGCTCTACCATTTCATCAAAATCAGCGTATTCGCGGCATTCGGCTATGGTTTTCTCGCGTTGCTTAAGCGCCGCGGAGAATACCGGCATATGTGGCGCACAGCGGCGCTCGCCGTCACCGTGCCGACCATCGCCGCCTATATCGCAAGCTTTTGGGGAACCAGCCTGTGGATTTCGTTATTGACGAGTTTATGGACGCTATTCCTTCTATATAGTGCGGCGCGTTTCTATCCGAAAGCCCCGCCCGCAAAAAAACGCGGTAACATTGCACCACTGTAAAGAATCTGTGCGCGACAGCCGTCTTTCTTGTCTTTTCAAACACGACACTGCTAAAATGGCTATAGGCAAGAGAAATAGACCTGCGCGTAGATTCCGTGCAAAGGTAAGCTGAGTAACCGTCCGGATAACCGGAAACTCACAAAAAGGAGAGATTTTTAACATGAGCGAAATGACTCACCGTTCAAAAACACGCCCCGTCAAAGTCGGCGACATCACGATTGGCGGCAGCAATGAACTATTCATACAAAGCATGGCAACCACGAAAACACACGACGTAGAAGCAACGGTTGCGGAAATTCTCCGCCTCGAAGAAGCCGGATGCCAAGTCGTCCGCGTCGCTTGTCCCGATGAGCGTGCAGCTTATGCCATCGGTGAAATCAAGAAACAGATCAATATCCCGCTGGTTGTCGATATCCATTTCGATTACAAACTAGCCTTGATCGCAATCGAGCAAGGCGCTGATAAAATCCGCATCAACCCGGGCAATATCGGCCGCCGCGAAAAAGTCGAAGCGGTCGTCAATGCAGCGAAAGCGAAAGGCATCCCGATCCGCATCGGTGTCAACGCCGGATCGCTCGAGCGCAAAATTCTCGAGAAATACGGCTACCCGACAGCGGACGGCATGGTGGAATCAGCCTTGCACCATATCAAGATCTTAGAAGACCTTGATTTCCACGACATCATCGTCTCGTTAAAAGCATCCGACGTAAGCCTCGCTGTGGAAGCATACGAAAAAGCATCGAAAGCATTCGATTACCCGCTCCATCTCGGCATCACGGAATCCGGCACATTGTTCTCCGGTACTGTGAAAAGTTCTGCCGGTCTTGGCGCATTGCTCGCTAAAGGCATCGGCAACACGCTCCGCGTTTCCTTGAGTGCGGACCCTGTCGAAGAAGTCAAAGTAGCCCGTGAGCTATTGAAAGTGTTTGGCTTGTCATCGAATGCAGCGACACTCATCTCTTGCCCGACTTGCGGACGCATCGAGATCGACTTGATTTCCATCGCGAATGAAGTGGAAGAATACATCTCCCACATCAAAGCACCGCTTAAAGTTGCCGTTCTCGGCTGTGCCGTCAACGGACCGGGCGAAGCACGCGAAGCCGATATCGGCATCGCCGGCGCACGTGGCGAAGGCCTTCTGTTCATGCACGGGAAAACAGTCCGTAAAGTACCTGAAGAAACCATGGTCGAGGAATTGAAGATCGAAATCGATAAATTGGCAGAAGAATATTTCGCGAAACAAGCGGAAGAGAAAAAGCAAAAGGAACTTGAACAACAACAAGCATAAGGTTGTGATCATATGTATCGATTTGGTATTGATATCGATGGCACCGTGACTTGCCCGACCTCGCTGATTCCCCACATCAACGAAGCATTCGGCAGCGAGCTGACCATTGAAGACATCCGGGAATACGACCTGACGGCGGCATTGCCGCAGCTCGATAAAAAAGAGTTCTACTCTTGGTTCAAAAAACACGAACCGAAAATCTATGCATCCTCGCCCATCTCGAAAGATGCAAAACAGATCCTCAATAATTGGAAAGACTATTATGAGCTGTTTTACATTTCCGCACGCGGGGATAATGTCAAAAGTGTCACGTTTGATTGGTTCGAACAACACGCAATTGCCTACGACCATATTGAATTGATCGGCACGCATAAAAAGATCAGCACCGCAAAAGCGCATAATGTCGATTTGTTCTTTGAGGACAAACACGATAATGCGGTCGAGATATCCGAGGAACTGGACATTCCGGTCGTTTTGTTCGACACCCCTTACAACCGTGAGCCGGTGCCGAACAAGGTCGTCCGCGTCTACGATTGGCTCGAAGCCGATCAATGGGTGAAAAAAGAGTTCGGCATCCAACAGGAATTGCTCAAGCAGTGAACGAAGAGCGCAAGCGAGTCTTGCGCTCTTTTTTTATTTGTCCGTTGTAATTGTGAGTAGATAAAAAAGGCCTGGCAGCATTAGCTGTCAGGCCCTTTTCATTACTAGCGTTTATTTGCATTCCGGGCATTTCCCGTAGATTTCGAATTTATGGTTGTCGATTTCATAGGCCGGCAATGCCGCGCCCAACAAGTCCATTGGGCATAGCGGAATTTCCTTGATCTTGCCGCAGTCCATGCAAATGAAATGATGGTGGTGATGGTCACTTTCGCAATGCATGCGGAAATGCTTTTCGCCCGACAATTCGGTCGCCTCTAAAATGTCGAGCGACACAAACGTCGCCAAGTTGCGGTAAACGGTATCGTAGCTCATGCTCGGATAGTCTTTTTGCATGACATCCAGAATATCACGGGCAGTCAGATAGCGTTCGTCCCCTTCGAAGATTTCCAAAATCTGATTGCGTTTTGTCGTTTCCTTAAAACCGTTTTCTTTCAGGATGCCCCACGCTTTCGTTAAATTCATGCGGCTGCCCCCCTTTTCTTAGATAACGAGATTTTTCGATAAGCCAGAATGACCAGCAAAATGGCAATGGATGTGACGACGATCGTGCCGCCTGGCGCCAAATCGAAGTAAAAGGCAGCGACCAGGCCAGTCAACACCGATATTTCACCAAATAGGATCGATAGCCAAATGGTTTGTTTAAAGCTCTTCGCGACGCGCATGGCTGTCGCTACCGGAATGGTCATCAGTGATGACACAAGAAGAATGCCGACGATGCGCATCGAACCGGCAATGACCAGGGCGGTGACGATCATGAACAGAAAATGGATCCATTTCGCAGGAAGACCGGATGCCCGTGCGTATTCGTCATCGAAAGACAAGACGAATAATTCCTTGAAGAAGATGCGGATAAACGCCAGCACGATCACGGCGATCCCTGCGACGATAAACAAATCCTGGCGGCTGACGGCTGACACGGTGCCGAACAGATACCCGAACAAATCGCTCGAAAATCCTTCCGCGAGGGAAATGAAAATGGCGCCGAAGCCGATGCCGGCAGAAAGGATGATCGGGATGGCCAGCTCTTCGTAATGCTTATAGACGCTGCGCAGCCGCTCGATGAGCATCGAACCCATCACCGACGACGCGATTCCGAGGTACAACGGGTTCAATAGCGCAAGCGCCGCGACGCTTTGGCTTAAGTAAAGGCTTCCGGCAATACCGGCAAGCGTCACATGGCTTAAGGCATCTGCGATCAGCGACAGCCTTCTTACAACGATGAAGACGCCGAGCAGCGGCGCGATGACGCCGATGATCAAGCCGGATGCGAATGCGTTTTGCAAAAATTCATAGGACAGGATAGCGTCAAGCATGCGTATGGCTTCCTTCCGTATGATGAATTTTCCGGACGGAATGGCCATACCACGCTTCACGCTTCTCATCGCTCATCATATGCAATTGGTCTTTGAAGCCGTGGAAATGGATGGTCTGGTTCAAGCACGCGACGTGCGAGATGCGGTCGGTCACCGTATCGACGTCATGCGTCACGAGCACCAGCGTGATATTGCGTTCCCGGTTGAGCGCGGCGAGCATGTCGTAAAACGCCTGGACATTTTGGACATCGATGCCGACAGTCGGCTCGTCGAGTATCAGCACTTTCGGCTTGGCGACAAGTGCGCGCGCGATAAAGACGCGTTGCTGTTGGCCGCCGGAAAGTTCACTGATGCTGCGATTTTTGAACGCTTTCATGCCGACTGCATCGAGCGCTTCTTCAACTTGTTCGGATGTGTTTTTCGGCATTTTATGGAACAGGCCGGCTTTTTTCGCCAAGCCCCCTGCCACCACTTCCTGCACGGTGGCCGGAAAGGCAGAGTTGAACGAATTCGACTTCTGCGACACATAGCCGATCCATTCGCGGTGTTTGAACTGCCTCGAATCAATGCCGAACAATTCCACGCGGCCTTCGGATGGGCGGATAAGGCCGAGCATGATTTTCAATAAAGTCGATTTCCCCGACCCGTTCGGTCCGAGTATCGCCAGGAAGTCGCCTTCCTCCACTGTCATCGAAATATGGTCCAGTGCTTTTGTTTGTTCATATTCATAGCTGACTTCTTTAATGTTGATCAATGGCGCTGCCATAGGGACGCCCCTTTTCCAATAAGAATGATTACGATTTACTATAGAAAGTATAGAGCAGTTGCGTGCTCCTGTAAACCGTTTGGGCTTTGAAATAAAGCTTTTGCAAGTCGACACAGCAAATTGCAAATCGTAAAGGCACGCAATGCATTACCTTATCTGGTCTTTTTCCGGCGAGCCTGCCCTTGCTTTCGAAATTAAAAAGGCTGTTCGAAATGCCATGTTTCATGACTTTCGGAACAGCCTCTTCTAGTAATTATTGCGTTTCAATCGGCAATTTCATCTTCTCGATGTCGTCAGGCGCAAATACGCCGTTTTTGAACATCTCGATTTCATATGCATATGGCGCTTTTTTCTTTTTCGCATCCAGTCCGACATACGGCGTCTCGAGTATTTTCGGCACATGCATCAATTGTTTATGGTGGACAATCGAATTGAGGGCCTCAAAACCGATTTCGCCGAAGCCGATATTTTCGTGGCGGTCTTTCCCTGCCCCGCGCACGTTTTTGCTGTCGTTGATGTGCAGCACTTGCAGGCGGTCGATGCCGATGATGCGGTCGAATTCCGCCAGCACCCCGTCGAAATCTTCTTTGATATCATATCCCGCGTCATGGACGTGGCATGTATCGAAGCATACCGATAAGCGTTCGTTATGCGTCACGCCGTTGATGATCGCTGCCAGCTCCTCAAAATTGCGCCCAATTTCACTGCCTTTTCCAGCCATCGTCTCAAGCGCGATATTGACCGGAAAATCCTGCGTCAGCACTTCGTTCAGGCCTTCGATGATTTTCTGGGTCCCGGCTTCCACTCCCGCGCCGACATGCGCACCGGGGTGCAACACGATTTGTTCTGCCCCGAGTGCTACCGTGCGTTCGATCTCCGACTGCAGGAACTCGACGCCGAGCTCGAAAGTTGCCGGCTTGGTCGTGTTGGCGATATTGATGATATAAGGCGCGTGGACGATAATATTCGACAGGCCGTGTTCCGCCATATGCGCCCGGCCTGCTTCGATGTTCAGTTCTTCGATCGGTTTGCGGCGCGTGTTTTGCGGCGCACCCGTATAGATCATGAAAGTCGTAGAGCCGTAGGAAGCGGCTTCTTCGCTCGCGCCGAGAAGCATCTTCTTGCCGCTCATCGAGACATGCGATCCTAATAGCATTCAAAAAACCCCTTACTTTTTGCGGTTTTTGCGTCGTTCCGCTTTTTTGATTTCGTCCATTTTCCATTTCATTTTCTTCTTGTACATCGGTTTGACGCTTTTCGGTTTGTGGACCATCGATTTCGCCTTAGTATCGGCCTCGTTCTCCGTGCGCACGCGCTTTTTACGGCCGTGGCGCTCTTTCATATCGACAAATTCGCCTTTGACGATATCTTTTTGCTGGAACGGAATTCCCATCTTCTCGACACGGACGATGGCATCCTCGTCTTCCGGGCTGAATAAAGTGATGGCGACGCCTTTCAATCCCGCACGCGCTGTCCGCCCGACGCGGTGGATGAAGAACTCCAGGTCTTCCGGCAATTCATAGTTGATGACATGGCTGACGCCTTGGATATCGATTCCGCGCGCGGCAAGATCTGTCGCTACGATGTATTGATACTCCAGATCACGAACTTGCTTCATCATTTTGACGCGCTCGCGCGGCGCCAAATCTCCGTGGATCTTCCCGACGCGGATGCCGTTTTTCGACAATTCTTCCGCGATGTAATCGGCATTCGTGCGCGTATTGACAAAAATGATCGCAAGATACGGATTGATGATTTTCATCACTTCCTGCAGGCGTTCAACTTTCTTTTTGCTGCGCACCGGCACTAGGTAAAAGTCCAAACCTTCAGCTGCTGGGCGCTTGTCACCGATTTTGATGTGCGCCGGGTTGGCCATGTATTTCTTCAAGAAAGGTTTCAACTTTTCCGGGATGGTTGCGGAGAATACATACATTTCCAAGTCATCGCGCATTTTCCCTGCGACTTGGTCGATTTCTTCGATAAAGCCCATGTCGAATGCCAGATCCGCCTCATCGACGACCAAAATTTTGGCAGTATGGACGAGCAGCGCATTTTCGTTGACCAGGTCTTTCAAACGCCCTGGAGTTCCGATAACGATATGCGGCTGCGTTTTCAATTTATTGATCGAACGCTGTTTATCCGTTCCGCCGATGAACGATTTCACTTCGATCCCGGAATCGCCGATCAGTTTCTGGATTTCGTTGAAGATCTGCGTTCCGAGTTCACGTGTCGGTGCCGCGATCACTGCCTGCACTTCCTGTTTCGAAACATCTATGCGTTCCACGATGGGAATGATAAAACTATGGGTCTTGCCTGTACCTGTATGGGACTGGCCAATGGCACTGTTTCCACTCATGATTTGTGGAATCATTTCCTTTTGGATAGCTGTCGGTTCTGTGAAACCGAGTTTTTCGACCGCTTCAAGCAAAAATGGCTTGAGACGGTATTCGTTGAATTTTGTCATGGGATATAGTTCCCTCCTTAAGCTCTAGCTATTATAGCATAAAATGGCGCTCCTTAGCGATGCATCTTTTGTAAAGAAGGGACGTCTCCGTTATAATGAAGACATGATGTTGAAAGGAGTGCGGTTTGATAATGAAAGTAAAAAAGATCTCACCTAGAGGCTATTGTTATGGGGTAGTGGATGCCATGGTCATCGCGAAAAATGCAGCCATGGATGAAACTTTGCCGCGCCCGATTTATATACTGGGCATGATTGTCCACAATAAACATGTGACGGATGCATTCGAACAAGATGGCATCATCACGCTTGATGGCACCAACCGCCTGGAAATTCTGGAGAAGGTTGAAACTGGCACCGTCATTTTCACAGCGCACGGGGTATCTCCTCAAGTGCGCGAACTGGCCAGAAGAAAAGGGCTCGTATCAATCGATGCCACATGCCCGGATGTTACCGTGACGCATGATTTGATCCGTGAGAAAACAGCAGAAGGCTACCACATCATCTACATCGGAAAGAGCGGACACCCGGAACCGGAAGGCGCAATCGGCGTTGCCCCGGACCTTGTCCATTTGGTTGAAAAGCTCGAGGACGTAAATGCGCTGGAGCTGAACGAAGACAAGATCATTATCACCAACCAAACGACGATGAGCCAATGGGACGTTGTCCATTTGATGGAACGCTTGAAAGAGCGTTTCCCGCAAGCGGAAGTGCATAAGGAGATTTGCCTGGCTACTCAAGTTCGCCAGGAAGCGGTCGCGGAACAAGCCGGGGATACCGATCTGCTATTGGTCATCGGCGACCCGATGAGCAATAACTCCAACCGCCTGGCACAAGTGTCACAGGATATCGCCGGCACGCCCGCTTACCGCATCTCTGATTTGTCTGAATTGAAATTGGAATGGCTAGAAGGCATCGAAACGGTCGCTTTGACAGCCGGCGCATCCACGCCGACACCGATCGTTAAAGAAGTGATGAAGTTCTTGGACCAGTACGATCCGGAAGATCCGGAAACGCACACACTCGAGCGTTCCGTACCACTCAATAAAATCTTGCCGAAGATCAAGCATCCAAAACCATCGGACCGCATCGAACCGTATCCGGTGAACGAATAAGTCATAAAAAAGAGTGTTGAAGAAGTCTATTGATCCATTAAGAGATAGAACGGAATCGTTTTTTAAAGTTCAAAAATCAATGATCTATCCAAGTATTTGGAGAAGCGTTCGCTCGACTCCAGTGGAGCAGCGTAAGCGACGAGACGACCGAGACCCCGCAAGCAGCGAAGCGGCTGAGGAGGCTTGGGCGCGAGCCCACGGAGTCGTGCGATAAGGCTTCGGAAAATACGACTTCTTATCTTTCTTGACATACTGATAAAAAAGAGGCCCTGAACGGGGCCTCTTTTTTTATGTTTTCACTTTAAACGAAACGGTTCTGTATTCACTTCAGACGGCAGGAATTCGCATTGCCAGTTGGCGCCTTTTTCCGTCATGTGATCGACGACACCCTGGATCATCACTTTCTCGACATGATGCCCGGGATCGATCACCGGCAAGCCGATTGCCTGTGCATCCTGTGCGACATGAAAATACAAGTCCCCCGTCACATAGACATCCGCTCCCGCGCGTTTTGCCTGCTGGATGTATTTGTTGCCGTCGCCGCCAAGCACCGCCACTTTTTTGACGGTTTCATCGCCAGTGCCGACGACACGGGCAAACGGCACACCCAAACTCTTTTTCACATGCTCCGCAAACGCATCCAGGCTCATCTCTTCTTTCAAGCGCCCGATGCGGCCGAGCCCCATTGGCAATTCCTTATTTTCCAGTGTGAACACGTCATATGCCGGCTCCTCATAAGGGTGTGCTGCAATCATCGCGCGGATGACGCGGTCTTTTTCGGCTTTCCTGACAACGACTTCGATTTTCGATTCCGCTGTCTCTTCCATTTTGCCTGCTTCCCCGATATACGGATCGGCTGAAGCATTCGGACGGAAGCGCCCTGTTCCAGACAAGGTGTAGCTGCAGTAATCATAATCACCGATCGCTCCGGCACCCGCGTCGCCAAACGCTTTTCGCACTTGGTCTTCATGGCTTTCAGGCACGAATACCGCAATTTTCACGAGCTCCGCTTCATAGGTTTTCACCAAGACATCCGTCTCGCTTAATCCGAGCGCATCCGCCAATAGGTCATTGACGCCGCCCCATGCAACATCGAGGTTGGTGTGGGCTGCATATACCGCTATATCGTTTTTGATCAATTTTTCCATCAATTGGCCTTGAGGAAAATCCGTCTGGAGATTTTTCAAGGGCCGGAAAATCGGTGGGTGATGGGCAATGATCAGTCCGGCGCCTTTTTCGATTGCTTCGTCTGCGACCGCATCATCGACATCCAATGTCACCAGCACGCGTTCAATTTTTTTATTCAATGTGCCAACATGCAGCCCGATCGGATCTCCTTCCATCGCCAAGTATTTCGGCGACCATTTCTCGAACTCTTCTATAATCTGCTGGCCGTTAGGAATCTTCATTTCCGAACACCTCTTCCATCAATGCGAGTTTTTCGAGCAGCTGCCCTTTTTTCGTACGAATGTCTTCGGTTTGTTGGGTATTTTCCAAGCGTTCTGCGATCGCTTTCCATTGCGCGGCCTCACGCTGCCATTTTTCCTTAAAAATATCGGTTTGCTGTTTTAATAGTTCCGGGCCGAATAATAATTGCTTCTCATCCAGCTGCACTTCTTCAACGCCCGGCTCCAACACGAGGATCTCATAGATTTTGTCTTTCTCCTTCAAGATATCTTCTGCGACAATGTGCCAGCCGTTTTGGACTCCCCACTGCCGAATCGCTTTGGCATGGACGTTCGGCTGGAGGATCATGCGCTCCACACCCGATAGCCTCTCTTTTCCTTCTTCCAGGATCGACGCGATCAGCGAACCGCCCATCCCGGCGATAGTCACCGCGGTGATTCCGTCTGATGGTTCGATCGCTTCAAGGCCCGGGGCCAGCCGAACGGTGATTTTGCCTTCGAGCCCTTCTTCTTGCACTTGCTTTCTTGCCGATTCATAAGGGCCTTTGACGATTTCACCGGCTACTGCGCGGCTGGCGGTGCCATTATGGAGAAGATAGCATGGCAAATAGGCGTGATCTGAGCCGATGTCTGCCACGACTGCCCCTGCCTGCACATATTCCGCCACTTTCATTAATCGAACTGATAATTGCTGCGCGTTCATAAAGTTCCTCCTAATTGACAAAAAACCCTTAGCTCCGGAAGAACTAAGGGTTTTTGATGCTATTCGAGTGAAAGTACCCACTCAGCCATTGCTGATACGTTTTCTTCAGGGACCGTACCCGGTGGCATTGTGCCTTTACCGTTGATAAGAATCTCTTCGATTTCTTCTTGTGAAAGTTCTGTGGCTACCAATGATGGGCCAACTCCGCCTTCATAGCTTGAACCGTGGCAAGAAACACAGCTTGACTGTGCATGGGATTCAGGGTCGAAGTCGCCGCTAGCCGCTTCTTCTCCGCCTTCGCCTTCAGCCGCTTCTCCGCCGCCTTCTTCTTCAGCTGCATGTTCTTCAGCGATTTCAGCTTCGTTGCCGACTCCTTCCAATGACAGGAAGAAAATTAGGCCAATACCGAAAGCCATGATTAAGATATAAGGTACAATTGCATTCTTTTGCATCCGTTACCCCTCCTTCTACTGTGTTCTGCTTGATGATAGTATAAGTATCATTCATTATTGTACTGTATTATCCAGTAAACGAAAAGCCATAACGGATAATAATTGCCGTATTGTGACAAAATCGGTAAATTCGAAGGATTCAGTTGACGGCAATGGACAGGCAGTTAAAGCAGCACAGTTTTGCAAATTAAATCAACAGCCGACCAGACGCGAAATGACCATGCGCTGGACTTCGGAAGTCCCTTCGCCGATCTCGAGGAGCTTGGCATCGCGCATATAGCGTTCGACTTCGTATTCCTTCATATAGCCGTAGCCGCCGTGGATCTGGATGGCTTCATCCGCCACTTCCATCGCCATCTCCGACGCATACAACTTGGCCATGGACGCTTCTTTCGTGAATGGGCGCCCTTGGTCTTTCAGCCATGCCGCCTTGTAGACCATATTGCGCGCGAGTTCAATCTTCATCGCCATATCCGCTAGCTTGAATTGCGTCACTTGGAATTCCGACAACGGTTTGCCGAACTGCTTGCGTTCTTTCGCATAAGCGAGCGCTTTATTGAACGCGCCTTGCGCAATCCCGACAGCCATCGCCGCAATGCCGATGCGCCCGCCATCAAGCGTCACGAGGAATTGCTTGAAGCCTTCGCCGCGTTTGCCAAGCAGGTTTTCTTTTGGCACCCGGACGTTCTCGAGCACCAATTCGGTAGTGTTCGAAGCGTTCAAGCCCATTTTCTCGTAATTGTCGATGATGGTGAAGCCCTCGGCATCCGTCGGCACGATGATGGCGCTGATTTCTTTTTTGCCGTCATTCATGCCGGTGATGGCGGTAATCGCTAAATGCTTCGCATGGCTTGCGTTCGTGATATATACTTTTGATCCATTGATCACCCAGTCGTCCCCGTCTTCCACTGCGCGCGTCTCCGTTCCCCCGGCATCCGAACCGGCATTCGGCTCAGTCAGTCCGAACGCGCCGAACGATTCCCCGGAACAGATCGGCGTTAAATACTTCTGTTTCTGCTCTTCTGTCCCGAAAAGGCTGAGCGGAGCGCCGCCGAGCGAAATATGGGCAGAATACGTAATGCCTGTCGATGCGCAAACGCGGCTCAATTCTTCTGTCACAATCGCAAAACTTGTCGTATCCGCTCCCGCTCCGCCATAAGCTTCATCAAACGGCAAGCCCATCATCCCCATGTCGGACAGCTGCTTGAAGGCCTCTTTCGGAAATTCTTTCGTGCGGTCGCGGTCGACGGCACCCGGTGCCACCACTTTATCGGCGAACTCCCTCATCGTTTTCTTGATCATTTGCTGTTCTTGTGTCAAATCGAAATTCATGTCTTACATCCCCTTTGCTATGAATACGCTTACAATATTCATTATATAGCTAAAATTCCGACACAAGCAAGGCATAACGGAAAGTTATTCCAATATGTCTTGGGGTGGCCGGAAAGAACGCTTTTCTCAAATGGCTGCCCGACGCCGCGACTTCGTTAAACATAAAAAAATCCTTCTCGGCTTTTAGCCCAGAAGGATTTTTTCAATTTACTCCAAGAAATCTTTCAAGCGTTTGCTGCGCGATGGATGGCGCAGTTTGCGGAGTGCTTTCGCTTCGATTTGGCGGATGCGCTCGCGCGTCACGCCGAAGACTTTGCCGACTTCTTCGAGTGTCCGCGTGCGGCCATCATCAAGGCCGAAACGCAGGCGCAAAACATTTTCTTCTCTGTCAGTCAATGTGTCGAGCACATCTTCCAACTGCTCTTTCAGCAATTCGTAAGCAGCGTGGTCAGACGGCGACTGTGCATCGGAATCTTCGATAAAATCTCCCAAATGCGAATCGTCTTCTTCACCGATCGGCGTTTCAAGCGACACTGGTTCTTGGGCGATCTTGAGGATCTCACGCACTTTCTCAGGCAAGAGATCCATCTCTTCACCGATTTCTTCTGGAGAAGGCTCGCGCCCAAGGTCTTGCAAGAGCTGGCGCTGTACGCGGATCAGCTTGTTGATCGTTTCGACCATATGCACCGGGATGCGGATAGTGCGTGCCTGGTCGGCGATGGCGCGCGTAATGGCTTGGCGGATCCACCACGTGGCATAGGTGCTGAATTTAAAGCCTTTCGAGTAGTCGAATTTCTCGACTGCTTTGATAAGCCCCATATTCCCTTCCTGGATCAAGTCCAAGAACAGCATGCCACGGCCCACATAGCGTTTCGCGATTGAGACGACGAGTCGCAAGTTGGCTTCCGCGAGGCGTTTTTTCGCTTCCTCATCGCCTTGTTCGATAAGTTTCGCAAGGCGCACTTCTTCTTCGGCCTTCAATAGGTCGACACGACCGATTTCTTTCAAGTACATGCGGACCGGATCGTTGATCTTGACGCCTGGCGGTACGCTCAAGTCGTTCAAGTCGAACTTCTCTTCCGTCGGTTTCATGAGGCGGTCCAAATGCTCTTCATCGTCGCTCTTACGTTCGAGTTCGATGCCGTGCCCTTCCAATTGATCAATGAATTCTTCTACTTGGTCCGATTCCATCTCAAAAATAGCCAATTTATCGGCAATCTGTTCGTAGTTCAATTCTCCGGTTTTTTTCCCTTGTTCGATCAATTGCTTTTTCGCGTCTTCTACACTTGCTTCCGGGCCTTCAGCAGGCAACGGGATGCTGTTTGTTACGACTTCTGTTTGGCGTTCAGATTTCTCAGCCATACAACTTCCTCCTTTAGAAAAAACCGGAATAATCTACAATGATTTCCGTAAAGCAATCACTTCTTGTGCTAGAAGCAAAGCGCGCTTCAAATCATGCTGTTTTTCCGCTTCTTTTGATTGCTGGATTTTTAAATTGATTTGCTGTTCGATGCGGTGCTTGTTCAAATGCTTCAGGCAATCTTCGATCTCTTCTTCCGGGTGTTCGGGATCTCTTTCGGCCAAGGCCGTCTCCATCACTAACTTCCGGAGTTCCTGATCCGTCAGGGTTTCCAGGAACTTATGGAAATCCGCTTTTTCCCATTCCTCGTAAAAACCAAGCAGCTGGACATAAAGCGCCTGGTATTCTTCACTGATGAACGGAATGGTCTCCACTTCACGGGCAAGCTTGTCCATCACGGCCGGGTCTGCGAGCGCATGTGCGAACAGCAAGCGTTCTGCGCGGTGCAGCGACGTGATTTTCTTCTGTTCCCGTTTAGGGGCTGCCTGGACCGATTCAGCGGCTTTTGGCCGGCTGCGTTCAATGCTCCGTGTTTCCAAACGCCTGTACTGCTGCAATATGGCTTCTTCTGAAAGCTTTGTTTCGGCCGACAGCTGCTTAATATACAAATCTCTTTCAACAGGCGAGGATTTACCGGCCAGCAGCTGGAGCACCTCTTGGATATATTGAAGGAGATCGTTTTCGTATTGAAAATTCTTATGGCGGCGCGCATGCATCATCGCGAATGCGATAAAGGTTTGCGGCTTTTCGATAACGTTGTCCCGAAAAGCATCGGCGCCGTTTTGGCGGACATAATCATCGGGGTCCATGCCATTCGGCAATACTGCAATCCCGACTTTGAAATTCGCTTCTTCGAGCGGCACCGCCGCCCGCTTTGCCGCTTCCCATCCGGCATCATCACCATCAAAGCACACAACCACTTCCTGCGCGAAACGCTTCATTTGGCGGATATGCTGCGATGTCAGCGATGTTCCCATGGTTGCGAGCGCGTTGTCGATGCCGGCCTTTCCGGCAGCAATGACATCCATGAATCCTTCAAACAGGACAATTTTCCGGTTTTTCCGGATGGCGCCGCGTGCCAGATGGACATTATAGAGAACTTGGCTTTTTTGGAAAATCGGTGATTCAGGGCTGTTCATGTATTTCGCTTCCTGCTTCGACTGCTCCAGGACCCTTCCCGAAAACGCAATGGCTTTGCCGTTTTCGTTCATGATCGGAAACATGATCCTGCCACGGAAACGATCAAACCAGCCATCCGATTTCTCACGTTTGATGGCCAGCCCGCTCGCTTCCAATTGTTCATCGTCATACCCTTTTCTGCGAAGGGCGACTTCCATATAGTTCCATTCAGGAAGCGCCCAGCCGATCCGGTATTTTTCGATGATTTCCTGGGTGAATCCCCGATTCTCCAAATAATCAAGAGCTGCTTGCCCTTCTTCGGTGTTCAGCAAAATATGATGGTACATATCGGCAGCAAATTCATGCATCAAAATGAGCGGGTCGTCATTCCTTGCCTGAGTTGCCCCCTTGCCTTCGCCTGGCTGGACATCGACTTCAATTCCTGAACGCTCGCCAAGTTTGGCCAGCGCTTCCTGGAAGCTGATATTTTCGATATCCATCAAAAATGTAATGGCGTTGCCGCCCGCCCCGCAGCCGAAGCAATGGAAAATCTGCTTGTCGGCTGTCACTGAAAAGGACGGTGTGCTTTCCCCGTGGAAGGGACAGAGGCCAAACCAATTGCGGCCTCTCTTCGTCAATTGGACGTATTCGCCCACGACGTCCACAATATCCGCTTTGGAACGGATTTCTTCGATCACTTCTTCAGGAATTCGATTGGACATCATATCACCATCTTTATTTGCTTACTTTACTTTATTCGTTGAAATCCGTTAAAATCCTTCAAATTTCGACAAAAAGATGGGAAAGCTCATCATGTTGTTAGTAAGCTTTAGCCACAATTCTTCATTATAAAACGTTTTTTTGTAAAAATCCATAAAAAGGCGTAGAAAAACGGTCTTTTAATTATACAGGCATAAGAAAAACCGCCCTGACAGGCGGAATCCTCTTATTGTTTTTGCAGTTTGCCGAGAATCAAGTTGGCAGTTTCCTCAACGGCGCGGTTGGTGACGTCCAGTGTCTCACAGCCGATGCGGTCGACCACTTTGCGGAAATGGACGATTTCCTCATGGATGCGGTCCAATTTTGCATAATTGGCATCATCGTTCAAACCGAGCGCAATCAAACGCTCTTTGCGGATATTGTTCAACTTCTCTGGCGAAATGACCAAACCGAAGCATTTTTTCGGATCCACGTCGAACAGCTCATCCGGCGGGTCCACTTCAGGCACTAGCGGCACATTGGCGACTTTCAGCCGTTTATGGGCTAAATACTGCGATAGCGGGGTTTTCGATGTTCTCGATACTCCCACCAAGACGATATCCGCAAGCAAGATGCCGCGCGGATCGCGCCCATCGTCGTATTTGACCGCAAATTCGATCGCTTCGACTTTCTTGAAATAATCATCATCGAGCTTGCGCACCAGCCCGGCTTCGCCGATCGGAGCCGAATGCAGCTCCTCTTCTAACGCATCGAGCAATGGGCCCATCAAGTCGATCGCTTTGATGCCGTGGCGCGCCGTTTCGCGTTCGACAAAATGGCGCAGCTCTTTTGAGACGAGCGTATAGACGATCACCGCTTGCTGCCCTTCCGCCAGTTTGATGATCTCTTGCAAGTGTTCAATGGAATCGATATAAGGAAACCGTTTCAACACGGCGTTCTGTTCTGTATTCAAGTATTGGCTGATGGCCGCTTTCGCGACAAGCTCTCCGGTTTCGCCCACGGAATCGGAGACGATAAATACACGCAATAAACTCATATTTTGCACCTCACAGTTCGTGGTTTTCCGAAAGGGATAAAAACGCCCGCGTTATATTGGTCTTTGTCAGCCTGCCGACGACCTTATACCCTTCCGGTTGTTCTTCGACGACCGGCAATGCGTCGATTTGCTGGTTGATCAACCGGTTTGCAGCCTGTATGAGCGAATCATTGCGCAAACAATAAGTGACATTCGGCATGCGCGTCATGATGATATGTACAGGAATGGCATTCAAGTCCTGATTGCCGAGGCTTGTGCGCAGCAAATCCTTGCGCGACAGGACACCTGCAAGGCAGGATTTTTTATCCACAACAAAAAGCGTCCCGACGTCATCCAGAAACATCTGGCTGATGGCATCGTATACGCTGACATCCTCCCTGACTACGACAGGAATTGACTGGAAATCCTTCACTTTCATATTGTTCATCGTATCGGTAATATCCTGTCCCGGTTTCTTGCCCGAATAAAAATAACCGACACGCGGCCTGGCATCTAAAAAGCCTGCCATCGTCAATATAGCCAGATCCGGCCGCAGCGTTGCACGCGTCAAGTTCAAACGGTCTGCGATCTGCTCGCCTGTAATCGGGCCATTGCCTTTGACGATCTGTAAAATTTCCTCTTGCCGCTTATTGAGTTCGATTGGACTCACCGCCTCAAATTCAAATATGTTATACTCAATACCAATTATTATATACTATTGCATGCCATATTGCGAAGAAAAGATTGCCATGATACAATAATCGGGAATCAAATAATGGCAATGATGGATCGATAAGTACCGCGCATGAAGCGAGCAGGGATGGTGAAAGCCTGCAAAGCGGGAAACGGCAATCCGGAGCTATAGGTAATGCGAGCGGGCTGGATTTTCAGCCAATCGAGGTGGAACCACGGGTAACGTACTCGTCCTCGGACATTTGTCCGTGGCGTGTGCGATTTTTTTATTTTATGGAGGTAATGAAGATGTCAATGGAAAAAGTAGTATCATTAGCCAAACACCGGGGATTCGTCTTCCCGGGCTCTGAAATTTACGGCGGGCTCGCCAATACGTGGGATTACGGCCCACTCGGCGTCGAGTTGAAAAACAATATCAAAAAAGCTTGGTGGAAAAAATTCGTCCAGGAATCCGTCCACAACGTCGGATTGGACGCAGCTATCCTGATGAACCCGAAGACATGGGAAGCATCCGGCCACCTTGGCAACTTCAACGACCCGATGATCGATTGCAAAGCCTGCAAATCGCGCCATCGTGCCGATAAGCTGATCGAAAACGCTTTGGATGAAAAAGGCATCGAGTTGATCGTCGACGGCTTATCGTTCGACCGCATGAAAGAACTGATCGACGAACATGAAATCACATGCCCGACTTGCGGAAAAGCTGATTTCACGGAAATCCGCCAGTTCAATTTGATGTTCAAGACTTTCCAGGGCGTCACTGAATCATCAACAAACGAAGTGTATTTGCGCCCGGAGACGGCACAAGGAATCTTCGTCAACTACAAAAATGTCCAGCGCTCGATGCGTAAGAAAATGCCTTTCGGGATCGCCCAGATCGGCAAAAGCTTCCGCAACGAAATCACGCCGGGGAACTTCACGTTCCGCACGCGCGAATTCGAGCAGATGGAACTTGAATTCTTCTGCAAGCCAGGCGAAGACCTTGAATGGTATGCGTACTGGCGCGACTTCTGCAAAAACTGGCTGCTTGAGCTGAACATGGAAGAGGACAATATGCGTTTGCGCGAGCACGACGCTGATGAATTGTCCCATTACTCGAATGCCACTGTCGACATCGAATACAAATTCCCATTCGGCTGGGGCGAACTGTGGGGCATTGCGGACCGCACCGATTTCGATTTGAAGCGCCATATGGAATATTCCGGCGAAGACTTCAATTACATCGACCCGCAAACGAACGAACGCTACGTGCCGTATTGCATCGAGCCTTCACTTGGCGCAGACCGCGTGACACTCGCTTTCCTTGTGGATGCATTCCAGGAAGAAAGCTTGGACAATGACGATACACGCACCGTGCTTAAGTTCCACCCGGCCCTTGCGCCGTACAAAGCAGCGGTATTGCCTTTGTCGAAAAAACTTTCTGAAGGCGCGACGGAAGTATTTGCCGACCTTGCGAAGCATTTCATGGTCGATTACGACGAGTCCCAGTCCATCGGGAAACGCTACCGCCGCCAGGATGAAATCGGCACGCCGTTCTGCATCACCTACGACTTCGACTCGGTCGAAGACGGGGAAGTGACCGTTCGCCACCGCGATTCCATGGAACAAGTCCGCATGCCGATTAAAGACGTGCAAGCGTATATCGAACAGCATATCCAGTTCTAAGAAAAAAGACATCCCGAGGCTAGTCGCCTTCAGGGATGTCTTTTTTCGGTTCCGGGAAAAATTCCGGCGTCCGCTCGAGCTGCTCGAGAAACGAACGCGACTTCAGCCGGATGCCTGCCTGTTCCTCATAAATCGTCCGGACAATCTGCTTAAGCAAGGTTTTCGATTCTTTCTTCAAGGTCAGTGCCCCGACCCGTTCGATCGGCACGAAATAAAACGTGCGGATCAACTTCACGAGCGCCGGGCTTAAGCGGATGATGTAGCGGTCGAGATGGAAACAGCGGTGGCACAAAAAGCCGAGTTCCTGGAACGAGAATGCGAATTCCCCTTCCGTCGCCCCGCAATTGGCACATTCATGCAATGTCGGGGTGAGCCCCGCCACCCGCAGCATCTTCCATTCGACAAATAAGGTGATCGCTTCCGGGTCATACCCGTCCGCAATCGCATGGAGCGCCTGATACAGCATATCGTAGATGGCTGGCTGCGGTTCGTCCTGTTCGGTCAGCCTGTCGACAAGTTCAGTGACGTAGCTCGCATAAGCGGTGGCCATGATGTCTTCGCGGATATGGCGCAGCGACTCCAATTGGTCGCCTGCCTGCAAAGTGCCCATGCCGCGGCCTTTATACACCGAAAAGACGCCATGGGTGAACGGCTGCGTAATGGCGGCCAGGCGGCTTGCGGGCTTTTTTGCCCCGCGCGCCATGCACGTGATCTTTCCTGCTTCTTTTGTGAACAAGGTGACGATTTTATTCGTTTCCCCATAGGGACGCGTACGGATGACAATGCCTTCGAGTTGGTTCTGCATGAGCCAGGCTCCTTAGTATTCGTCGTCTCTGAAACCGAAATCACGGAGATGCATCGCTTTATTGCGCCAATCTTTCTGGACTTTGACCCAAAGCTCCAAATATACTTTCGTGCCGAGCAAGTTCTCGATATCCTTGCGTGCGCGTGTGCCGATTTCCTTCAGAAGCGCGCCTTTTTTGCCGATGACGATGCCTTTTTGGGAATCACGTTCGACCATGATCGTCGCCTGGACGCGGATCATGTTTTCATTTTCTTCGTCCTTGGCAATTTTATCGATGACGACAGCGATCGAGTGCGGGATTTCCTCGCGCGTCAAATGCAAAGCTTTTTCGCGGATCAATTCCGAAATGATGAAACGCTCCGGATGGTCCGTCACTTGGTCGGACGGATAGTATTGCGGCCCTTCCGGCAAGCGTTCTTCGATTTTCGCGAGCAGGTTCTCGACATTATTGCCCTGCAAGGCGGAAATCGGAATCGCTTCCGCGAAATCGAACTCGTTGCGGTAGGATTCCACGATCTTCGGCAGATTGTCCGGATGCACTTGATCGATCTTATTGAGCACCAGGAAGACCGGCACATCGATACCTTTCAGCATGTCGAGCACATAGCGGTCCTGTTTGCCGATGCGATCAGCCGCGCTGACGACAAAAAGCAAGACATCCACTTCGCGGAAGGTGTTTTTCGCGACTTTCAGCATGAAATCCCCAAGCTTATGCTTCGGCTCGTTGATTCCCGGCGTGTCGATAAAGACCATTTGGCTGTTTTCGTTCGTCACGACGCCCTGTACTTTATTGCGCGTCGTCTGCGGCTTGTCGCTCATGATGGCGATTTTCTGCCCGACCACGCGGTTCAAGAACGTCGATTTCCCGACATTCGGGCGGCCGATGATGGAGATGAACCCTGATTTATATCCGTTATTTCCCTGATGCATAGTCTAGATCCTCCGTTGTGAAGGCGCCCGGAAGCAATTCTGCGATGGTCGTCTCCGACACCGCTCCTTCAAGATTCGTTAAATAAACCGGCATATCCGGTGCGCAGAATTCCACCAGCACTTGGCGGCACGCCCCACACGGCGCAACCGGCCCTTTTGTATCGGCGGCCACTGCCAATGCCTCGAACTGCTTGACGCCTTCCGATACAGCCTTGAATACTGCGGTGCGCTCTGCACAGTTGGTCAGTGAATAGCCCGCATTTTCAATATTGCATCCGGTATAGACTGTGCCGTCTTTGGATAACAGCGCCGCCCCTACCGGAAATTTCGAATACGGCACATAGGCGTTTTCGCGCGCCGAGATTGCTTGTTCCATCAATTGTTGCTTGTCCATTTTCATCACTCACTTTTCTATGATCACAGCAGCATCCAGCTGCCGGACGATGTTTAAAACCATTTAGGCAAAAAGATCAGCAAACCGATTATAGCACTTGTCACTGCAAATACCAAAACGGCTCCTGCCGCCATGTCTTTCGCTTGTTTCGCCAGCGGATGGCGCTCTCTCGTAACAAGGTCGACGGCCCGCTCCAGCGCGGAATTGATCAGTTCAAGCGCCAGCATGCCGCCGATCAGCACAATTACCAACATCCATTCCATGCGGTCGAGTCCGGTCCAAATTCCGGCCATCGTCACAATTACTGCCGAAAACACATGCACTTTCATATTCTGTTCCCGTTTTATCGATGTGCCAATCCCTTGTGCCGCAAAACGGAATGAGGATAGAAACCTACTCAGCTTCATGCGCATCACGCGTAAGGCCAAGGGAAGATAAAATTTCTTCCTGCCTACCGAACATTTCCTTTTCGTCCTGCTCATTCAGATGGTCATAGCCGAGCAGATGCAAGAAGCCGTGCACCGCGAGAAAGCCAAGCTCACGTTCGAAGCTATGCCCGTATTCCTCTGCCTGGAGCTGTGTGCGCTCCACCGAAATGATGATATCCCCGAGCAGGCGCGGACCTGTTTCCCCGATGATCGCCACTTCATCTTCCCCTTGTTCTTCCATTGAAAAAGAGATGACATCTGTCGGCTGGTCCTTCTCCCGGTAGTCCCGGTTGATTGCACGGATCGATTCATCATCGGTGAAAGTGACCGACACTTCCGCCTCTCCAGTTTGTTCATGCTGTGCCGCATGCTCTAACACCTTTTTGACAAAGGCCAGCGCCTTGTCATCCAGTTGTTCCGTTTCATCTATGAAATCGATTGTCAGCATCGCTTTCCCTCCTCCATTAAATTATTTTTCATCCTCGGGATAGGCGATCCTCGAATGGAAGATCCCGTTCAAGGTTTCGCACATAACGCTTTTGACCCGTTTCAGTTCTTTTAACGTTATATCACATTCGTCAAACTGTCCATCTTTCAACTTGTCTTCCGTGATGGAATCGACCATCTTGCGGATTTTCTCCGTACTTGGCGACTCCATCGAACGAACTGCCGCTTCCAGGCTGTCGGCGACCATGATGATAGCGATTTCCCGGCTTTGCGGCTTCGGCCCGGTGTAGCGGTATCCTTGCTCCGGAAGCTCTTCGTTTTGCTGTTTCGCTTTATAATAGAAGAATTTCAACAAAGTCGTGCCGTGGTGCTGTTCTGCAATATCGATCAATTCTTTCGGCATTCTGTGCTTGCGCAATATCGCCGCACCGTCCTTAGCGTGAGCGAGAATGATGTCGCGGCTTTGTTCCGGCGTTAGCTGGTCATGCAGATTGCCATGGGATTGATTTTCGATGAAATACTGGGGATTGATGGTCTTGCCGATGTCGTGGTAATAACAGCCCACACGCGCGAGCAAACCATTCGCCCCGATCGCCTCGCACGCCGCATCCGAAAGGTTTGCTACCATGACGCTGTGATGATAAGTGCCCGGCGTCTCGGTCAAAATCTTCTTGAGCAAAGGGTGGTTCGGATTCGACAGCTCGAGCAGTTTCATCGTTGACAGAATGCCGAATGCCGTTTCAAACAAGGGCAATAAGCCGGTCGCGAGCGTGCCGGATAAAAGACCCGCTGCCAGTGCGGCCGCCACATAGAAAGCAATTTCTTCCGTGGTGTACTGGGTTTGGTTCATCAAAAGGTAAAACGCCACATACAGCAAATGGACACCGCCGACTGCCAAGCTGATCGGCAGGATGCGAATGCTTCTATGCCCATTGCGTATCAAATATATCCCCGTCAAACCGCCAAACAACACATACAAAGCGGAATCCATCTGAAAAACGCCGGCATAGCCGCTTTGCAGCATCATTCCTGCACAGGCGCTGAGCAAAATCGTCACATACACGGCCGTCCGCTCATCGATGAGCAATCGCAGCAAAATTCCAGCCAATGCTGTCGGGTAGATGAAATCGATGACCACTTCAAAATTACCGCTGATGATTTCGAGCAGCTTCATGATCGCCAAGGACAAAGCGACGACGGCAAAAATCATAGTCAGCCGAATGGCTTTTTTGACTCCTTCCACTTTCGCGCTCTGCAATACCAACAGCAATAAGCCGGCCGCAATGAGTACCAATAAACTCAAGGCTAGCACCGGGCGGTAGTTTGATTGCTGCTCGGTCATTCCGGCCAGTTCAAGCTGCCGGTACACTTCACGGTCAATCAACTGGCCTTCCTGGATGAGCACTTGGCCCTGCAAGATTCGTGTCGGCTCGATGCTCGCCCGCGCTTGTTCTGTTTGTTGTTCCGTCAATTCCTCATTGATGAGTTCGTTCGGGATAATATTGGCTCTCGTAATGGCTACTGCGGCTGTAATGGCAGTAGCGGGCACCTGATCGTTTTCGCGGATCTCCTGCTCGGCCGAATTGCGCGCTTGGGTAAGTCCTGCCATGCGCAGGGGGTCCTGCATAACTGCCAGCACTTGGTTGCGCACTTCCCGTTCGATGCGCATTAGCACCTCCTCTTCTAAAGCGAGCAGCGATAAGAGCATATCGTCCGTCAAGCGAAGCCCGTTTTCATTTTGTTCTAGCAAGCGGATCGATTCGCGGAGGCTGCTTAAGGCTGCGTCTGCATCATGCGGGCCCGGTTCTTCTTCTCCGTCTGGCTCAGAAGTTTGTTTCGCTTCCAGGACATAGCCGAACAGCGAATCGACGACCGCCGCCTGGTTATCGGCAATTTCTTCGATATACCGGTAGCTCGGCTGTACCTCCTGAGCTGCACGCTCGCGCTCAAGTTCTGTCCTTACCGGGTCTTCGACGGTTTTCGCCGCCCGTATCGTTTCCTCGGACAATTGGAACAATTCCACTTCGTATGTATCGGTCGCCATCGTATCGTATAAAAATCCAAACATGAGCAGCGCTGTCATGAAACTGATCCCGATCAAGACTACAGGAGCCCCGAATCGCAAATAAATGCGCCTGATCCATCCCGCCATTTGACCACCTCACTATTCTTCTTTCATCATACCAATACCTCATGCTTTTTTCATCGCCCCTTACAAATTAATAACAATTCATTGGCACTTACTGTGCTAATAAGCTTCTTCAGTCTATAGACAAAAAGGAGCGCTTTGCCAAGCCATTTGGGCACATAAAAAAAACCAGCCTTATCCAGGCTGGTTCTCGTAAGCTTCGATGATTCTTGAGACGAGTGGGTGGCGGACGACATCGCCTTTTTCCAAATACTGAAACTCGATGCCTTTGACGCCGTGCAAATTCTTCTCTGCAGCGATCAAGCCGGACTCTGCCCCACGAGGCAAGTCTATCTGCGTTTTATCGCCGGTGACGATCATTTTGGAACTAAAGCCGAGACGTGTCAGAAACATTTTCATCTGGGCTTTCGTCGTATTCTGGGCTTCATCCAAGATAATGAACGCTTCTTCAAGGGTCCGGCCGCGCATGTACGCGAGTGGTGCCACTTCGATCGTTCCGCGCTCAATCAGGCGGTTGGTCTGTTCCTGTCCCATGACATCATGCAAAGCGTCATACAATGGGCGCAGGTACGGATCGACTTTTTCCTTCAAGTCGCCGGGCAAGAACCCGAGGCTTTCTCCTGCTTCGACTGCAGGGCGCGTCAAGACAATCTTTTTTACGTGGCCATTTTTCAAGGCTTGTACCGCCAGTACGACGGCCAGATAGGTTTTTCCGGTACCGGCCGGCCCGATTCCAAACACCATATCACTTTTTTTGATGGCGTGGATATAATGGCGCTGCCCGATTGTCTTAGCGCGGATGGAGCGCCCAGTCGCACTGCGCGCCACTTCTTCATCGTAAAGTTCAGCAAAATATTCAATCGTCCCATTTTTCGCCATTTCAATGGCTGAAACGATATCCCGCAGGTCGATATTGATGCCTTTACGGATGACTTTCAATAATTGTTCGAGCAGCAGTTTTCCAGTTTGGCGGCCATCTTCGGGCCCTTCCAGGCGAATCACTTCGCCACGGGTGATGATGTGTATATCAAAACTTTCTTCGATCAGCGACAGATGGCTGTCGGATGTACCGAGAAGCAGGACCGCTTCATTCGGGTCTTTTACATGCAATTCGAGTAGGTTATTTTCTGTCATTTAGACGCTCCTTGGATCGTGTTTTTACTTCTTCTCAACTCTATCATTTTCCATACGAAAATGTAAATTAATTCAGATGCTTTTGTTTACATAATATTAATATATATAACTTGGAACAAAAGAAAAAGGCCGGCATTAAATATGCCGGCCTTGTTTTTGGCGCTTTGATTTTGGCGGCTGCAAGATCTCCGCCATGATGATGCCTTTGCGCACGTCTTCTTCATGAAGCGGAAACAGCTCCCGCTCTTCTTTCTTTTCAACCGCCCGCTTCACCGGCTCGCTTTGATACACGCTTAACCTTCCGGGGCGGTTTTTTGGCTCGACAGCTTGCTTTGCCTGGGCTGGAGTCCGTCTTTCCACTTCTTCCGCTGCCCGCGTCTTGGCGCGTTCTGCCTGTTCCTTGACTTGACGGGCCTGCTCTGCTCGTTTCGGGTCGCTCTCCATCTGGGATTGAAATTCGCCATATATTTCCTTGGCATAATCTTCAATCCGTTTAAAGCTTCGCTGCCCGCCTCTTTGCGGTTGCTGTGTTGATTGCGATCGTTGTTGCACTGGCCGGGCGGGCGCGCCGGGCCCTTGTTGGCGCTTCGGCTGCTGCGCGGTCTGCTCTTTGCCTTCAGGTTTTTTGTTTTTACTGAACAAAGCGCTTACGGCCGCAATGAT
The DNA here is from genome assembly GCF_041320495.1 of Planococcus sp. SSTMD024. Classification (NCBI taxonomy): domain Bacteria; kingdom Bacillati; phylum Bacillota; class Bacilli; order Caryophanales; family Caryophanaceae; genus Planococcus; species Planococcus sp. SSTMD024. Next base: position 214,992 of record NZ_JBGGNS010000019.1, read on the forward strand.
CAACATCATAATGAGGGGTTCCATTCCAAAACCTCCCTTGAGTTATGGCGGAATTTTTTAGTTATCGTCCTCTTGTTTTTCTGTTCCGCTCTTCGAAATGGATTCGCGCATGCTTGTATCAGCCTGGACATTCTTGTAGTTGATATAATCCATCACGCCGATATTTCCTGAACGGAGCGCTTCTGACATCGCCATCGGCACTTCAGCTTCGGCTTCGACGACTTTCGCGCGCATCTGGACAACTTTCGCTTTCATTTCCTGTTCGCTAGCGACAGCCATTGCGCGGCGTTCTTCAGCTTTTGCCTGCGCGATTTTCTTATCGGCATCCGCTTGCTCTGTCTGGAGCTCGGCACCGATGTTTTTGCCGATATCCACGTCTGCGATATCGATTGACAGGATTTCAAAAGCAGTACCTGAATCCAGCCCTTTGCCAAGAACGGTTTGGGAGATAAGGTCCGGGTTTTCCAGGACTTTCTTGTGGTTCGTGCTCGAACCGAGTGTTGAAACGATCCCTTCACCAACACGGGCGACGATTGTTTCTTCGCCCGCACCACCGACGAGGCGGTCGATATTGGCACGCACGGTAATACGCGCTTTCGCTTTCACTTCGATCCCGTCCATAGCAACACCGGCGATGAATGGCGTTTCGATGACTTTAGGGTTAACCGACATTTGAACCGCTTCAAGTACGTCACGGCCGGCAAGGTCGATTGCCGCTGCGCGTTCGAACGGCAAATCGATATTGGCACGGTGTGCTGCGATCAATGCGTTGACAACACGGTCGACGTTACCGCCAGCCAGGTAATGGCTTTCCAATTGGTTGATCTGTACGGAAAGACCGGCTTTGGAAGCCTTGATCAACGGGTTGACGATGCGCGATGGGATAACCCGGCGCAATCTCATCCCGATCAATGTGAAGATGCTGATGCGGACGCCGGCAGCTAAAGCCGAGATCCATAATGTGACTGGTACGAATGTGAAAAAGATGGCAAGAACGACGATAATACCAATTATCGCAGCGCCTAAGCCGATTGCTTCAAGTCCCATTTATTCTTCCTCCTCTTGTTTTTCGAGTTCACGCACAACGATGCGAGACCCTTCTACCTTGATAATCTTAACATCTTTGTTGCTGTCGATAAACCGCCCTTCGGATACCGCATCGATGTATTCATCACCGAGCCGGATGGTGCCAGATGGCCTCAGGGCAGTGGTGGAGCGGGCGATCTGGCCGATGAGTTCCGGCCGGTTGACGGCTGAGACATAGCCATGTTCGGTATCGGTTGCATCGGTTAAGATAATCCGCTTGAACATGCTTAATTTCTTCCCGAAAAATTTCACTAAAATCACCATCCCTGCTGAAGCTACAAGTAATGCGATCAAAATCGCGATCGCTGTTGACTGCACGTCTTCACCTGCTAATAGAACACTTCCGATGACAGCCAGTATCCCGAGAATCCCCAGTATGCCGCCCGGAACGAAAAATTCCAGCAAGATCAAACCGAGACCGAAGACCAACAGCAAAATCGATTCATATCCGGCAAGCCCTGCGACCAAATGGCCGTAAAAGAACAGCATCAGTGAAAACAAGCCGAAGAATCCCGGGATCCCGATTCCCGGCGTGAACAACTCAAGGAGTAAGCCGAGGCCTGCCACCGACAGTAAAATCGGCACCACGATCGGACTGGTCAGGAAACGCGCAAGGGTCTCTGACCAGTTTTCTTCCACTTGGATGACCTCAGCGCCGGAAAGCCCTTTTACTTCAAGAAGTTCATCGAGAGACGAGACGGTCCCTTCCGAATAGCCAACATCGAGCGCTTCCTGTGCGCCGAGTGTCAACAATTCACCTTCAGCTGCCCGATATTCCGGAAGGTCGATGCTGGCATCCGCCATCGCCAAGGCAAATTGCGGATTACGGCCCGACGATTCTGCAGCACTTCTCATCGAAGCAAGCCAAGCAGAGTTTGCTTTATCGGCAGCCGCATTGCCCGACTGGTCGATGACTTGCGCCGCTCCCATCCGGCCATTCGGATGCATATAGATTTCATCATTATGCAAGGCTAGAAAAGCGCCGGCCGACAAGGCGTCCTGGTTGATGAAAGCGAGTGTCTCAGGCTCGGCTTCATCCAACAGGCGCGCAATGCCATCTGCTGCATTGACAAAACCGCCCGGTGTATCGATCTCAAAGACAATGGCTTCCGCACCGGCTTCTTCGGCTTCCTCAATGCCCCGCTCCAGGAACGACTGCAACCCCCGCTCCACTTCCGCTTCAATCGGAATGACATACACCTTTCCGTTATCCGCCGAGATGGCCGGAATCGCTAAAGCGAACGCCATAACCAGGAACAAAAAGCCGATCCAGGCTTTTTTTCTACGCACGGCAAGTTCCCCCTCTCCTTCATGAAAACATTAGGATAATTATGTATACGGATGAGTCGAGCTGCGGTTTCAAAAGCCGGCTTCTTTTTTCATTATAAAGCAATTTTCCCCAAGTTACGATGGAATGCGCTTACATCTTCATCATTTAGTGACCGTTTTAAGGCATAAAAAAACCGGAAGCACATTTGTGCTTCCGGTTTTAGCTGTTCGTTGCTATTTTTAAAAGTCATTTAAGATCAAAGTCAATTAAAATTTACGTTTACGCGCAGCTTCTGATTTCAATTTACGTTTCACGCTCGGCTTATCATAATACTCGCGCTTTCTTACCTCTTGCATTGTTCCGGACTTCGAAACAGTGCGTTTGAAGCGGCGAAGAGCATCTTCAATTGATTCGTTTTTACGAACTGTAGTTTTTGACATCTCTTTTTCCCTCCCTCCGAACACACGTTGAAGCAAATAACAACAAGTGTTATATACTAGAAAATTATAACGCATGATTTGGCCTTCGTCAATACTTAATAATCGTTGTCTGAAGTGAGGCCTTGCATGATCTGGACTCCTGAACTTGCGCCGATGCGAGTCGCTCCAGCTTCCACCATTTTCTCCACATCTTCAAGGCTGCGGACGCCGCCAGAAGCTTTGACACCGAGGCCAGGGCCGACTGTTTCGCGCATCAAACGGACTGCTTCAACAGTTGCGCCGCCGGTGGAGAAGCCGGTCGATGTTTTGACGAAATCGGCTCCCGCTTCTTTCGACAGGCGGCTGGCCAATTTGATTTCTTCATCCGTCAACAAGCAGATTTCAAGGATGACTTTTACGATTGCTTTTCCTTTTGCTGCGTTCACGACCGCTTCGACATCCGCTTTTGCGACATCTTCCTGGCCACTCTTCAATGCTCCGATGTTCAAGACCATGTCGATTTCACCAGCGCCTTTTTCGATGGCGTCTTTTGTTTCGAACGCTTTCGTTTCGGAAGTCGAGGCACCGAGCGGGAAGCCGATAACCGTGCAGACTTTTACTTCGCTGTTTTCAAGTTGTTGAGCCGCAAGCGATACCCAAGCCGGGTTGACGCAAACGGAAGCGAAATGATACTCGGCCGCTTCTTTGCAAAGCTGTTCGATCTGAGGTGCTGTAGCTTCCGCTTTTAACAATGTGTGGTCGATTAAAGATGCAATATTCGTCATAAATCAGTTCTCCATTCTTCAAGTAAGTTTTCTGTTAGGCAGGTAAACTGTCCATCACGCGGACAAATTGCCCTTCGTTTAGCGGATATCCTGCCTTGGTGATTTTCACCTTGACGATTTTCCCGATCAAGGATTCATCGCCGGGAATGGCGACTTTCAAGTAATTATCCGTGTAACCGACAAGCATGCCGCCTGATTGGTGGTCTTTTGACTCTTCTTCAGGGATGATTTCCAACAGCTCGCCTTCATATCGGCTCGCATATTCCTTCGCCAACTGATCGTTCAATTCGATCAGGCGGTGGACGCGTTCATTTTTAACCGCTTCATCAATCTGGCCATCCATACGTGCTGCCGGTGTTCCTGTGCGCATCGAGTAGGGGAATACATGAAGTTCCGAGAACCTATGCTCGCGGATGAAATTGAAGGTGTCCATGAATTCGTCTTCCGTCTCTCCCGGAAACCCGACGATGACGTCAGAAGTGATCGCCAGGTCCGGCAAGGCATCACGCAAACGTTCCAGGCGATTGGCGAAAAATGCCATCGTATACTTGCGCCGCATCCGTTTCAAGACCGTGTCGGACCCTGATTGTATCGGGATGTGAAGATGCCGCACGACGATTTCGGACTCTTTCAAGACAGCGATCACTTCGTCTGTCAGCTGGCTGGCTTCGATCGAAGAGATGCGCAGGCGTTTCAAGCCTTTCACGTTTTGTTCCAAATCGCGCAACAGCTGCGCCAGATTATACTCTTTCAGGTCTTCCCCATAGCCCCCGGTATGGATGCCGGTCAAAACAATTTCCTGATAGCCGGCATCGACCAATTGCTGTGCTTGGCGGATGACTTCCTGAGGATCGCGCGAACGCATCAATCCCCGCGCCCAAGGAATGATGCAAAACGTGCAGAAATTGTTGCAGCCTTCCTGGATTTTCAACGAAGCGCGCGTACGGTCTGTGAAGGCGGGCACGTCCAATTCTTCATAGACACGGTTCTTCATGATATTGCCGACAGCGTTGATCGGCTTGCGCTCAGCGCGGTATTGCTCGATGTATTCCAGGAGCTTGGTCCGGTCTTGCGTACCGACGACGATATCGACGCCGGGAATGGCCATGATTTCAGCAGGGGAAGTCTGGGCGTAGCAGCCTGTAACGCAAATGACCGCATCCGGATTGGAGCGGACGGCACGCCGTATCACTTGGCGGCTCTTTTTATCGCCCGTGTTGGTGACGGTGCAGGTGTTGATGACGTAAACATCGGATAGACGCTCAAACTCTGTGCGCTCATAGCCCTGTTCTTTGAATAATTGCCAAATCGCTTCGGTTTCATAATGGTTCACTTTGCAACCTAGAGTATGAAATGCGACTGTTGACATCGGTGGCCACCTCTTTCATTCAAATTCATAGGATATTGCAGACAATGCATAAAGCGGAGCCGTCTCTGTGCGCAGAATACGCGGGCCAAGCGCGGTGAATTGTGCGCCAGCTGCTTTGAGTGCGGCCGCTTCTGTTTCCGAAATGCCGCCTTCCGGCCCGAAAACAAGCAAGATTGAGTCTTTATCATACAATGATTCCAGAATTTCGGCAAACCGCTTTCCGCCGCTCTTTTTCGCCTCTTCTTCATAAGCGACGATGACCGCATCGTAATTTTTCGCAGCATCCGCCAGTTCTTTAAAGCTGTGCAGCGTATGTATGGCAGGGATGCGGCTGCGATGCGATTGCTCAGCCGCTTCCTTGGCGATTTTCTGTAACCGCTCGATTTTCTTTACGCTTTTGGCGCCGTCCCATTTGACGATCGAGCGCTCAGCCGAATAGGGCAATAACGCGCTCATCCCAAGTTCCGTCGCTTTTTGGGTAATCAGTTCGAGCTTGTCGCCTTTTGGGAGGCCACAAGCGATCGTCACTTGTTTCGGCAATTCGCTGCGGTCCTCGAGCTCCCGGATCAGCTTGATGTGGACGCCTGCCGTAATCTCCGTGATTTCGGCCAAATGGACTTTGCCGGAAACGACGGCAATCAATTGCTCACCGACCGTTTGCCTCATCACTTTCGCGATATGCTTCGCATCGTCTCCTGTAATCGTCAACTGGCCATTGCCGTATTCTTTATCTTCCAAGAAGTATCGTTGCATGGTCGCACCCCGTTATAGCGGTTTTTTTGAAATGATCGTTACCCAGTCTTCCATCATCATAATATCTTCGATGACAAATCCGGAAGCTTCGAGCGCTTGTTTTACTTCATTTTTCTTCTGGGCGATAATTCCGGACGTGATGTAGATGCCGCCCGGCTTGACCGCTAGATAAGCGTCGTCCGTAAAGGACATGATGATCTCAGCGAGTATATTCGCCACGACCACATCTGCCGGATCATCGATCGCTTCGAGCAAATTGCCATGGAAAACATGGACACGGTCCTGGACCTTGTTCAATTTAACATTCAGCCCTGCCGCTTTCACGGCGATTTCATCGAGGTCCAGCGCCCTCACCGACCCCGCATCAAGCAAGGCCGCGCCGATTGCAAGCACGCCCGAGCCAGTCCCGACATCGATGACCGTATTGCCCTTATCGACGTGTTTTTCAAGTGCTTGCAAACTCATGACGGTTGTCGGATGAGTCCCGGTCCCGAACGCCATGCCCGGATCGAGTTCGATGATCAGTTCGTCGCTTGAAACCGGATGGTAGGTTTCCCATGTCGGCACGATGGTGAATCTTTTGGAGATCTTTACCGGGTGGTAATACTTCTTCCACGACGTCGCCCAGTCTTCTTCATTCACTTCACTGATCGTAACGACATTGCGGCCGACATTGATGTTGAAATCCGCAAGGTTATTGATGGCCAGTTTGATGCCTTCAACCGCTTCCCCAAGAAAACTATTGACCGGCAAATACGCTTTCAAAATGACGCCTTCTGTCGGGAAATCTTCAGGATCGAGTGAATAGATTTCGCCGAATACATCTTCGCGGTCTTTCGTCAGATCTTCGGAATCTTCGATGACGACTCCGCTTGCCCCTGCTTCATGCAGTATGTTGGAAATTGATTCAATCGCTTCATTCGTCGTATGAATCGACAGCTCGGACCATTTCACTTACGACCAGCTCCTTTTTCGAACAATTATGTAACAGACAGAAAACTCCCTATTGCACGGGAGTTTTCCATTTGTCCAAGGCTATAAATACCTGTTATGAATCACCTTTGATGGTTCTTTTAATCTTGTCGAACAATGAACTGCTTTGTTCTTCCGGGATATCCCCGGAAATTTCAGCAAACTCGCGCAGCAATTGTTTCTGCTTTTCGCTCAACTTGGTCGGCACTTTCACTTTGATGGTGATGTGCTGATCGCCCACGCCGTATCCGTGGACGTTTTGTACGCCTTTCCCGCGCAGGCGGAAGCGTGCGCCGTTTTGCGTTCCGGCTGGTATTTTCAGTTTCACTTTTCCGGAAACCGTCGGCACTTCGATCTCATCACCGAGTGCGGCTTGCGGATAAGTAATTGGCAACTCAAGGTGGATATCATCCCCGTCGCGCTCGAATTGCTTGTGCGGTTTGACACGGAACAGCACATAAAGATCTCCGGCTGGCCCGCCGTTGATTCCTGGTCCGCCTTGTCCTGATACGCGCAATTGCTGCCCGTCGTCGACGCCCGCTGGAACCGTCACTTTGATTTTCTTCATTTTTCTTACTTTGCCTGCCCCGCGGCAAGTAGTACATTTTTCTTCAATGATCTGGCCGGTGCCTTCGCAATGGTGGCAAGCACGGCGGTTGACCATGCGGCCAAACGGCGTGTCTTGCGCGACATTCAATTGGCCCGTTCCTTCACAATATGGGCATGTCTTCTTGCTCGTTCCAGGCTTCGCGCCGGAACCGTCGCATGTTTCGCATGTTTCATCTTTCGGGATTTCAATTTCCGTCTCCCGGCCGAATATCGCATCCAGAAAATCGATGGTCATGGAATATTGAAGATCCTCGCCTTTTCGAGGTGCATTCGGGTCGCGCCGGCGCGTGCCGCCGCCGAAGAAGGTGCTGAAAATATCATCAAATCCGAATCCTTCCGCACCGCCGAATCCGCCGCCAAAGCCTTGGTTCGGATCTTGGTGGCCGAATTGATCGTATTGGGCGCGTTTTTGATCATCACTCAATACTTCGTAGGCTTCCTTGACTTCCTGGAACTTCTCGGAAGCATCCGCTTCCTTGTTGATGTCCGGGTGATATTGTTTGGAAAGCTTTCGGTACGCTTTCTTGATTTCCTCTTTTGAAGCATCCTTAGAAACGCCAAGGACTTCATAATAGTCTCGCTTATTCATAGGTCACTCTCCCTCTTGCAGTCAACTGTAATTGTACACGGTTTAAATTGCGCTTGCAAAGACATTGAAAAAGCCAAAGCAGTTGCTTTGCTTTGACTTTTTCGGCCTTGCATATCTTACTTGTCTTTATCGTCGTTTACTTCTTCAAAGTCAGCATCGACAACGCCGTCGTCATTACCTTGCTGAGCTTCGCCTTCAGCGCCTTGCTGGTTCTGCGCTGCTTGCTCGTAAGCTTTCATGGCAAAGCCTTGAAGAAGCTCTTGCAATTTATCTTTTTTCGTGCGGATATCTTCGATGTCTGTGCCTTCTAGCGCGGTTTTCAACTCATCGCGCGCGGCTTCCGCTTGTTTCTTCTCGTCTTCAGAAACTGCTTCCCCAAGGTCTTCGATCGTCTTATCTGTCGTAAAGACTGCTTGGTCTGCTTCATTGCGAAGTTCTACTTCTTCTTTGCGCTTCGCATCCGCTTCTGCATTTTCTTCCGCTTCTTTCACCATGCGGTCGATTTCATCATCCGTAAGCGTTGTGCTGGATTGGATGGTAATCGTTTGTTCTTTTTGCGTGCCGAGGTCTTTCGCTTTTACGCTGACAATGCCGTTCTTGTCGATATCGAAGCTTACTTCGATTTGTGGCACGCCGCGCGGTGCTGGTGGAATATCCGCCAACTGGAAGCGGCCGAGTGTTTTGTTGTCGGCTGCCATCGGGCGTTCGCCTTGCATGACATGGATGTCGACTGCCGGCTGGTTGTCCGCTGCAGTAGAGAATGTCTGCGATTTAGATGTCGGGATCGTCGTGTTGCGTTCGATCAATTTCGTGAACACGCCGCCCATTGTTTCGATACCAAGGGATAGTGGCGTAACGTCAAGCAATACCACGTCTTGAACGTCGCCAGTCAATACGCCGCCTTGTACAGCTGCGCCCATTGCGACAACTTCGTCTGGGTTAACGCCTTTGTGCGGGTCTTTGCCTGTTTCTTTTTTGACAGCTTCTTGTACAGCCGGGATGCGTGTAGATCCACCGACCAAAATGACGCGGTCAAGTTCTGATGCGGAAACGCCTGCATCTTTCAAGGCTTGGCGAGTCGGCCCCATCGTACGTTCGACTAGAGAAGAAGTCAACTCGTCGAATTTCGCGCGGGATAGGCTCATTTCCATATGAAGCGGCCCTGCTTCACCGGCTGTGATGAACGGCAATGAAATTTGAGTTGTTGTTACGCCTGACAAATCTTTTTTCGCTTTTTCAGCAGCATCTTTCAAGCGCTGTGTCGCCATTTTGTCTTTCGACAAGTCGATGCCGTTTTCTTTTTTGAATTCCTGGACCAAGTAGTCGATGATCAATTTATCAAAATCATCGCCGCCCAGACGGTTGTCGCCGGCAGTCGATTTTACTTCGAACACGCCGTCGCCGAGTTCAAGGATCGATACGTCGAAAGTACCGCCGCCAAGGTCATAGACCAAGACCGTTTCGTCTTTTTCCATTTTATCCAGGCCGTAAGCAAGCGCTGCTGCTGTCGGCTCGTTGATGATGCGTTCCACTTCAAGGCCTGCGATGCGCCCAGCGTCTTTAGTCGCTTGACGTTCTGCATCGTTGAAATATGCCGGTACCGTAATGACGGCTTTCGTTACTTTCTCGCCAAGGTAATCTTCAGCATAGCCTTTGATGTATTGAAGGATCATCGCTGAAACTTCTTGCGGCGTGTATTCTTTGCCTTCAGCCGTCACTTTTTCCTGTGTCCCCATCAATCGTTTGATGGATTGGATGGTGTTCGGGTTCGTGATGGATTGGCGTTTCGCTACTTCACCGACTTGGCGTTCGCCGTTTTTAAACGATACGACGGACGGTGTCGTGCGGTTGCCTTCCGGATTTGGGATGATCTTTGGTTCTCCGCCTTCTAGGACTGCGACCGCTGAGTTTGTTGTACCTAAGTCAATTCCGATAATTTTGCTCATTTAAAATTCCTCCATTAACATTAGATTCTCTGATTTTCAATCATTCGTTCACTTTCACCATTGCCGGGCGGAGCACTCTGCCATTCAGGGTATACCCCTTTTGAAGCTCCTGTAACACCGTACCCGGTTCGCTGTCTGCATCGCTTTCTTGCATTACTGCCTGATGGAAATGAGGGTCGAATGGTTCACCGACCGCTTTGATCTCTTCCAAGCCTTCCGCCGCTACAGCGTCAGCCAGGGATTTTTTGACCATTTCAAGGCCTTTCAAAAGTGAAGCGGATTCTTCGCTTTTCGTTTCAACAGCGAGCGCACGGTCAAAATTATCCATGACCGGCAACAGATCCGTCAACAAGGACTGGGAACGGAATTGTTTTGCCAATTCCTGGTCTTTTTTTACACGGCGCTTGAAGTTGTCATAATCTGCCAAAAGACGCAAGTATTTGTTCTGCTCTTCTTCAAGTTGTGCTTGAAGTGCGGCTGTCTCATCGATAGGCTCTTCAGCTTCGGCTTGTTCAGCCGACTCGACAGTGCCCGGTTCAATTCCTTCAGCAGTTTCTGCCGTTTCTTCAGCGGCACCTTGCGTTTCTTGTTGTACAGTGTCCTGCTCTAGGTCTTGTTGTTTGAATGTTTCTTTTTCATTCGACAAAATATGTGCCTCCTTTGGTTCACTTTCCTTGAAACAGCCGTGTCAGCTCTTTCGATAAATCGCCGCTTACATAATCAAGCAGCGAAACGATCCGGCGGTAGTCCATTCTTTTCGGGCCGACGATTGCGATGGAGCCTACCTGCTCATCCCCGATATCATAAGACACCGTAATGACCGAGCAGTCTTCCATGGCCGCCAATGCATTCTCGGATCCGATGCGGATTTGAAGCCCTTGAGCGCCGATCGGCAAGATTTCAGGAATGTGTTTCCCTTCTTCCATCACATCCATCAGCTCACGGATTTTTTGGATATCATGGAAATCCGGCTGCTTCAAAATGTTCAGCTTGCCTCCATAATACACATTATCCGAGTGCGGAAGCAGCAGGGCCTGCTGGAACGTACGGAATAATTCCCCGTAACGCTCGATATGCTGGCGCAAGAGAGCGAGTGTTTCCTGCTCGAGGCGTTTGTGCAAATCGTGCAGCGAGACGCCAATGAGCCGCTCGTTCATGATATTGACCATCTTTTCGATGTCGGATGGATCCAGATCCGGCGGGATGGAGAATACCCGATTTTCCACATGCCCCGAATCGGTGACGATGATCGCCACCGCCATTCCCGGGGACAAAGGCACGATCGACAATTTCTTGACGATGTGTTTCCGGATATCCGGCCCGAGCAGAATCGACGTGTAATTCGTCAATTCGGACAGGATGCCAGCCGAGCGTTTGATGATTTCCTCGGTTTCGGTCACTTTTTCCTCAAAAACCGAACGAAGCTGGACAATGTCCTGTTTCGGTACAGGATTCGGTGTCAGCAAATGGTCCACGTAATAGCGGTAGCCTTTTTGCGACGGAATCCGGCCCGAGGATGTGTGAGTCTTTTCGAGGTAGCCCTGGCCTTCTAGTTCAGCCAATTCGTTGCGAATGGTTGCCGAACTGGCAGTGATGCCCGGCTTTTTAGCTAGTTGGTTCGATCCTACCGGCTGCGCTGATTGGATATAATCATCGACTGTCACTTTCAAAATGAGCAGCTGCCGTTCTGTTAACATGATCATCACCTCTGTTAGCACTCTATGAGTTCGAGTGCTAAGACTACACTAAAATTACCAAATCTTTTTTTGCTTGTCAACGGATGCGCTTCTTATGAAAGCAAAAATTGCTCAAAGACTTCGTTGCCGACAAATCGGCCTTTATGCGTCAGCTTGACACGGCCTTGTTCGACCGCCAAATTGCCTTTCGCTTTTTCGTTTTGGAGAATCTCCCCGTACACTTTTTCCAGCGGCGCGCCGAATTTTTCTTCGAAATGGGCAATATCGACGCCTGCCGTTTTGCGAAGGCCGAGGAACATTTCTTCTTCCATCTGCGCCTTGACGCTGACTTTTGTCTCGTCAAGCACAGGCCGCTCCCCAGACTCCAGAGGCTCCATGTACTTTTTCAATGGGCCGTGATTGGAATAGCGGACGCCGTTCACGTAGCCATGGGCGCCAGCCCCGATCCCGATGTATTCTTTATTGTCCCAATACAGGAGGTTGTGGCGGGATTCATGGCCCGGCTTTGCGAAATTGGAAATTTCGTATTGATGCAAGCCGTGCTTTTCCATTTCATCCATGAGGCGCTCGTACATATCGCCTTCCAAGTCTTCCGTCACTGTATTGAGCTTGCCTTTGACCATCAAATTATAAAACACCGTTTTCGGCTCGATGATCAACGAATACGCCGAGAAATGCGGCATGCCGAATGCGAATGCGCGCTCCAGCGTTTCATCCCATTGCGCCATCGTCTGTCCGGGCAACCCGTACATCAAGTCAAAGCTGATATTCGTAAACCCGACTTCCCGTGCGGTTTCGACAGCCCGGAGCACATCCTCATTGGCATGCGTGCGCCCGAGCCGCTTCAATAAATCCTGGTCGAAGGTCTGGACGCCCATGCTCAGCCGGTTGACACCGCCTTTATAGAGCACTTCCATTTTTTCACGCGTCAATTCATCCGGGTTCGCTTCGGAGCTCCACTCGACGTCTTCAGCCATTGGGACATACCGATGGATCAATTCGAGCAAACGCTCCAACTGCACAGGCGTTAAGGCAGTCGGTGTCCCGCCGCCGAGAAAAACCGTCTCAAGCGGCTCCTCCAGTGCGCCTTGTTGTTTCCACAGTGCCAATTCCTTGCCGATCGACTCGATATAGCCGTCCACTGGCTGGTCTTTGAAGAACACTTTATTGAAATCGCAATAAAAACAAATCTGGTGGCAGAATGGAATATGGATATACATGCCTTTTACCATTGAAAAATCCTTCTTTCTAATAAGAAAAGGAGGCAGAAAAACCGCCCCCTTTTTTTCGTTTTATTTGGATTGGTCATCCATCTTCAGGACAGCCATAAATGCTTCTTGGGGAACTTCCACGGAGCCGACTTGCTTCATCCGCTTTTTCCCTTCTTTCTGCTTATCAAGAAGTTTTCGCTTACGGGAAATATCGCCGCCGTAGCATTTCGCAAGGACGTTCTTCCGGATAGCGCTAATGGTTTGGCGGGCAACGATCTTCTGGCCGATGGCGGCTTGGATCGGAACTTCAAACTGCTGGCGGGGAATCAAGGTCTTCAGTTTGTCGACAATGACTTTCCCGCGTTCGTAAGCAAAATCCTTATGGACGATAAAGCTCAAGGCATCGACTTTCTCCGCATTCAGGAGAATGTCCATTTTCACCAGCTTGGAATCCTTGTAGCCGATCAATTCATAATCGAACGAGGCGTAGCCTTTGGTGCCCGATTTCAATTGGTCGAAGAAATCATAGACGATCTCAGCAAGCGGCAATTCGTAAATGATGCTGACGCGTGAATTGTCGAGGTAATCCATCGTCATGAAATTGCCGCGCTTCTGCTGGCAGATTTCCATGACGGCGCCGACGAAATCGTTCGGGACCATGACAGTCGCCTTGACATACGGCTCTTCGACGTATTCAATCTTTTGCGGGTCCGGCATCATCGCCGGGTTGTCGATATTGAGCACTTCCCCGTCTGTCATGTGGACGTGATAGATAACGCTTGGCGCAGTGGTGATCAAATCGATATTGAATTCACGTTCGATGCGTTCCTGGATGATCTCCATATGCAACAGGCCGAGGAAGCCGCAGCGGTAGCCGAAGCCGAGCGCTTGTGAGGATTCTGGCTCGAATTGCAATGCCGCATCGTTCAGTTCCAGTTTTTCCAGTGCATCGCGCAAATCATTGTATTTCGATGTATCGATCGGGTACATCCCGCAGTAGACCATCGGGTTCAAGCGGCGGTAACCTGGCAGTGCTTCCTGTGCCGGGTTGTCCGCAAGCGTAATCGTATCCCCGACGCGGGAATCCGCGACGTTTTTGATGGAAGCAGTGAGGAAACCGACATCGCCGACCGTCAATTCATCGCGCAAGGTCACTTTCGGCGTGAAGACACCAGCTTCGACGACATCGAACTCCTTGCCGCTTGCCATCATTTTGATTTTATCGCCCGGTTTCACGGTACCTTCCATGATCCGGATGTAGGCAACGACGCCGCGGTACGGATCATACAAAGAATCGAAGATCATCGCCTTGAGCGGTGCGGACGGGTCTCCTGTCGGTGCCGGTACTTTTTCGACAATTTGTTCGAGGATCTCTTCGATGCCGATTCCCGCTTTAGCGGAAGCCAGCACAGCTTCAGACGCATCGAGGCCGATGACGTCCTCGACTTCCTGGCGCACGCGCTCAGGGTCGGCTGCAGGCAAATCGATTTTGTTGATGACCGGAAGAATCTCGAGATCGTTATCGAGCGCCAAATAGACATTGGCCAAGGTCTGCGCTTCAATGCCTTGCGCTGCATCGACGACGAGCACGGCGCCTTCACATGCAGCGAGGCTGCGTGACACTTCGTATGTGAAGTCGACATGGCCCGGCGTATCGATCAAGTGCATAATGTATGTTTCTCCGTCTTTTGCTGTATAATTGAGCTGGACGGCGTTCAATTTGATGGTGATGCCCCGTTCACGCTCCAAATCCATGGAGTCGAGCAATTGGGATTTCATTTCCCGTGCTGTCAGTGCATTGGTTCTTTCCAAAATGCGGTCGGCCAGCGTCGATTTTCCATGATCGATGTGTGCGATGATGGAAAAGTTGCGGATCTTCTGTTGTCTCGCTAATCTCTGTTCTTGGTCCATTTTCTTCACTCCCATATAAACTACTTTGAATTATAGCAGTCAAGCGGGTAATGGGCAATGAATGACCGCATAAAGCTTCAACTGTCAAGGCAAACTTCTTTGCACGTAACTATTGCATTCGGCCAGCCGATTTGATAAAATAACTTTTGTTGTATAGAGACATTGAAGAGCAAGGGCTTCGGCCTGCCGCTCAAATTGTCTAGGAGGTGAAAGATATGCCAAACATTAAATCTGCAATCAAACGTGTTCGCACGAACGATACGAAAAATGCTCAGAACTCATCTGTTAAATCTGCAATGCGTTCTTCTGTGAAAAAGGCTGAGCAAGCTGTAGCCAACAATGAAGAAAACAAAGGGGATTCCCTTAAAGCAGCAATCAAACAAGTTGAGAAAGCAGCTTCTAAAGGTTTGATCCACAAAAACACTGCTGCCCGTAGAAAATCAAGCCTCATGAAAAAAGCGTAAAACGCATCAAAAAGCCGGCCCTGTATTGGGCCGGCTTTTTTCTGTGCAAAAAAACAAGCGCCGCCCGGTTCAACAGGCAGCGCTTATTTCGCTAGGTGATTACACAATCAAGAAGATTGCTTCGTATGCCCCGCGCGTTTCATGAGGAAGAATTCCAGCACCCGTTCCCTATTGCCGGAAACGGTTTTTAATTGCAGGTCGATGTCCGCCAAATCCCCGAGCACTTGAAGCAACCGGGCTTCCGAAATCTGCCGGCGCTTTTCCACTAATAATTTGACGCGGTAAGGATGCGCCTTGAGCTGTTTGGAGATTTGCTGCGCATGATAGCCTTTTTTCTGCAGGTAATAGACATGCACCATGAAGCGGATCTGCGACGCGAGCAGCGCGGCGAGTGCGACGGGCTCTTCCTTTTGGCGCAACAGGTCGTAATAGACGCTGAGTGCCGTCTTGACGTCCCCGTCCAAATAGGCTTGCAGCATCTTGAAGGCATCCTGCTCGAGGGTCCGCGCAGTCATGTCTTCAATGAGCGCTTGTGAGATCTCTTCTTGCTCCGAGCCAAGGTATAAGGACATCTTCTCGATCTCCGAAGCGAGCATGTTTAAATTGGTGCCCGCCATTTCGATGAGCTTTTGCGCACTTTGGCGCTCCACTGTCTTGCCATGGGATTTCGCCTCATGCGCAATCCAGCTTTCCAGTTCATGCGGCTGCAGTGCTTTCGCTTCGATAAGCACGGCGTTCTTTTTCATCAACTTGACGATTTTTTTGCGTTCATCCAATTTTTCATACGGTGCCACAAAAACCGTCACACTTGTCGCCGGGGGATTCTCGAGCCATGCTTCCA
This sequence comes from Planococcus sp. SSTMD024, assembly GCF_041320495.1. Classification (NCBI taxonomy): domain Bacteria; kingdom Bacillati; phylum Bacillota; class Bacilli; order Caryophanales; family Caryophanaceae; genus Planococcus; species Planococcus sp. SSTMD024. Next base: position 230,914 of record NZ_JBGGNS010000019.1, read on the forward strand.
AGGATTTGAGGTCATGGTTGATTTTTTCTTTCCCGCGTTCCGCCGCTTTCAGGAACGAAGCGTTGCGCGCGATGATCAGCTTGCGGTCGCTGAAAAACGGGATCGTGTCCGCTTCTTCCAGCACATGGCCGACCGGCACTTCATCCAAATCAAAATTGGAGACATCCGTTTCCCCCGCCTCCGCCATTTGCGCTTTCAGCAATTCGATTGTCTTGGTGATGAAATAACTCTCTGTGCCGACGATCAGGTAAACCGGATCGATTTTATCCGCGCGTATCGACTTCCAAATTGATGTAATCATACGTTTCACTCCCTCTGCCCTTAACTATACCGGATTTCTCCGCTTCGGTCTGCCTCACGGGGCAAGTCCGCTTTTGACAGTTGTGTGACGTCGGCCGAATTCGGCGGACATTGTTGAGTTCGATATGGATTTTTCGCTTTTGTTCCCTTATAATAAAATCAACTAGGAGGGATTTTCAATGAATGAATTTGAACAGAACGTTCAGTCCAAACGCAACGATGCCATCGATGCAGGGATGGGCTTCGTCGTTTCCTTTGGTTTCTTCGCACTTATTTTCATCATCGCTGGCGTCGTGCAATTCGTAGCCCGCTGATTACAAAAAAAGCCCCGGCCTATGCCGGGGCTTTTTTTATTTTCGGCTGGTGTCGACCGTGACACGCCCGTCTTCAATCGTCATGCGGATCGTTCCGTTCTCGGCTGTCGACACAAGCCGCAGGCCCAATTCACCGAAACGCGCCGTCACTTCCGGGCTCGGATGCCCATAGCGGTTGTCGACACCTGCAGATACGACCGAAACTTGCGGCCGCAGGGCTTCCAGAAAAAGCTGCGAGCTTGACGTCTTGCTGCCGTGATGCCCGACTTTCAGGACTGTCATGCCGGCTAGTTGTTCGCCATAGCGCTCAACAACTCCCGCTTCGCCGTCACTTTCCAGATCTCCCGTAAAGAGGAACCGTTGTCCCTGGTGTTCCATCAACAAGACGAGCGAATCGTCATTGCCTTCATATAATTCATCTTCCGGCGATAAATACGTGAATTGCGTTTCGCCCACTCGCCACCCTGCACCGCTCTTTGGCAATTCCACACGGGCTTCCCGGGCAGTCGGTGCAAGCTCGGCCATCAAAGCATTCGCTTCAGAGCCAGGCGTAATATGCAGGCACTCCACAGCCAGTTCTTCAAAGACTTCATCCGCCCCTTCTGCATGATCTGCATCCGGATGGCTCAAGATAAAAAGGTCGACACTGGAGATCCCGCGCCCTTTCAAATACGGCACCACCGTTTGCCGCCCGACTTCAAACAGCCGGCTTCGTTCCTGGAATGTCTCCCCATCAAAACGCAACACCCCCCCGGCATCGATCAAGTACACTGCCTTGCGGTAAGGCAGCTCAATCAATGCGCTGTCGCCCTGGCCGACGTCGATAAAACTGACATGAAGCCTAGGGTCGATAAACGGCTTCACCGTCAGCAACAATGCCGGCACAAGTAAAATGAGCATTAAACGCAGGCGAAAGCGCTTTTCCGCCTGGATGAAAAACAGCAACACGCTGGCAGCCATGAACAACAGCCAACCAAGAGACGGCCTGCCCGGCGTCCAGACTTGGTGGGGCAAACCCGCCAAAAACGAAGTCAGCCTCTCAATCCAGCTGCGCAGCGGCTCATAGGCCGCAAAAAGAACGGTATCGATGCCGGACGGCAGAAACGTCGCAGCCAATAGAATGAAATTCGCCGGCAAAATCAGCAGTGTGAACAACGGGACATAGAGGGCATTTACCAAAAAGGAGGATAGGGAGATTTCAAAAAAGTGGAACAGCAAAAGAGGATATAGACATAGCTGGGAAACGGCCGTGACAATCAAGCCGCTTTTTATAACAGAAGCCCCTTCCATCAATTTCATCGAAGCAATGATCCCGAAACTCGCCCCGTATGACAATTGAAAACCGATATCCTGCAACAGACCGGGGTCCATCCACAAAAACAGGATAAAGCTCGCAGATAAGGCGTGAACGGCTGAGACACGCAGCCCGAAGAACCGCGCCCCCAATACTAATGCCACCATGGCGCAAGCCCGCATGACCGACGGGGCAGCTCCAGCAAATACCGCATAAAGCGGCAGCACAACCAGCAATAACACCGTCGCACTTTCTTTTCTGACACGCAAGCGCAGCAAAATAAAATAAATCATGCCAGTGACGATGCCGACATGCAAACCCGATATAGCAAACAGATGGGTGATGCCGAGCGTCCGCTGAATCCTGGCCTGTTCAACATCCATACCGCTGCGATCCCCGAGCAAAAGCGCTTTTGCTTCCACTGTTAATGATTCGGGGAAGGATGTCTCGATATGTTCAATCAAATCACTGCGCTGCCGGGCCAAACGCGCACGCAGCCCTGTCCCCGATGCCGCTGACTCGAGCGTTTCGATCTCAAGCATGCCCGATGCATTATGGCGTGTCAGATAGCTCGCCATATCAAACGCGTAATGATGGGCAGGCTTTCTCGGCTCCACATATTTTCCCGCCACTTGTAGCGCCGCTGATGGGCCCAGCGCCCGCAACCGCTGCTGTTCTTCAACTGAACGGATTCGGTAGCTGGCATAAATGACTTGGCCAGAACCGGCAGACGCAAATCCTGACAAGCGGTCGCCGTCGATCGATATTTCACCGAAAATAAGTGCCCCTTGAAAACTTCCGGTTAATAATGGGCCCTCCACCAGACGGGCATCCATGTTAATGAAGGAAATCAATGACAACGCGAAAACAATCACCAGCCAAATGCCAGCTTCTTTCCGGTATATCATCCAACAAAAAAGCAGCACCATGAGCAAAAGCTTATCAGCTGAGCCATGTGCTGCTTGTGCGGCAATTGCCGTCGCAATTGCTGCATAGAGAAATAACGCTTCCGTTAAACGATAAGTTCTCCGAATAATTCCTTCACCCGTTCTTTATAATGGGACAACTCTTCTTCGCTCGCCCCTTTTGCGCCAAGCTTATCAATCAATTCCATATACAGCGCCGTTTTCTCGACGCTGAGGAAATCGATCGTCCGTTCGTCGAACACCACTTGGATCACTTCAACATTTGCCTGTTCCAGCAGTTCGATCGCGTATTCATGATTTTTATAATCCGCCGCGTAATAAAGGCGCGAAATGCCCGCCTGGATAATGGATTTTGTGCATTGGAGGCAAGGGAAATGGCTGACATACATATCGGCGCCGCTGACGCTGACACCATATTTCGCACATTGCAAGAGTGCGTTCATTTCCGCATGGATGGTCCGCACGCAATGGTTATCGACGACATAGCAGCCTTTATCGATGCAATGGTCCCCACCGGAAATCGAGCCGTTATAGCCCCCGGCCATGATGCGCCGGTCCCGGACGATCGTCGCTCCGACAGCCAGCCGTGTGCAAGTGCTTCTTAGCGCTAAAAGATGGCTTTGAGCCATGAAAAATTGATCCCACGTTATTCGCTTCATCTGATTGCCCCCTGCTGTTTCGTTAAATTAAGTGTAGCAGAGGCAGTTGTTTCGTCAAGAGCCGTCCGTCCCTATCTGATACGGACCAGTTCTTTCAATTGTTCAAAGCTCTTTTCGCCGATGCCTGTCACGTCCGTCAATTGCTCGGTGCTTTTGAATGGCCCGTTTTCAGTGCGGTGCGCCACAATTGCCGCGGCTTTGGCCGGGCCGATTCCAGGAAGTTCGGTCAACTCATCTTCGCTTGCCGTATTCAAGTTGATGAGGCCGGGCTCTGCGCTGCCTGCCGGTACTGCGGCTACCTGCTCAACGCTTTCTTCGCCTTGTTTCGGTACATAGACCGACGATTCATCCAGCACGATGACCGCCAGATTGATCGAGCGGCTGTCCGCTTCCGGCAAAAAGCCGCCGGCCGCTTCGATGGCATCATTGATACGCGAACCGGCAGGCAATTCATACAAGCCCTCATTTTTGACCGCGCCTTTCACATCGATCATGACGCTTGTCGGGACCGCCGGATCGGTTTCAGGTGGCGGCGCTTGTGTGATGGTTTCAGAAGTGAGTTCGTCGAGGCGTGTAGCCTCAGGGGGTTCGTGCAGGAGAAAGAAATAGAGAAGCGCCAAAACCGCGGCGATCGGCACAACGATGCGGCCGTATTTGGCAAGTTGTGGAGACATATTCAGTGGGCATCCCTCGTTTCCGCAGAAAGCAAACAGCTGAAGCTGTCTGAATTATATAATAACGGACAGGCAGAAGTCTATCTTTCCGTGAAAAAACCCCGCATATCAAAATATGCGGGGTTGCTGCTTGTCGAGAAAAGTAAAAAGCCGTATTTTCCGAAGCTTATCGCACGACTCCGCGGGCTCGCGCTCAAGCCTCCTCAGCCGCTTCGAAAACCTTGTGCTCTCACATCTGCAGGGCAGATGCGTCGCAAATGAATGCGCTCAGCTAAGCTTCGCTCATTCATTTCTTGCGGGGTCTCGGTCGTCTCGCTTTACCACTGGAAAGATAAGGTCGACCTACGGGAGACATTATCTTTGCGAAAGTAATGCGTAGCATTATTGAGCAGAAGGGGTTACGGGCGAACGCTTCTCCAAATACTTAGAGAGATCATTGATTTTTCATTGTAGAAAAGGCGATTCCTTTTCGATCTACTGCGAACTATAGACTTTTCAATACTTTGAAAACCCGCATATCAGAATATGCGGGTTCGGTGGGGGTGATTATTTTTTCGCGCGGAAAAAGATCCGTTCGCTTTCGTCGTTTGGTGCATCCGCCGTGAAATCAGCAGTCACCGATTCCACCGTGAACCCTGCTTCTGCGAGCCATCCCTTGTACACGTCAACCGGGAAAGTCCGTTGTTCGTGCGTTTCTTCAAACCGCTCGAACATCCAGCCTTCACGCACGAAAAACGTCAAATCGTGGATGACGCTGTGAGGCGTTGAGCCTTTTTCCGTGTGCCACATATAGGCAAGGTCTTCCCCATCGTAAACGAACGGGCTATGCATAAAGATCTCATCGACTTTAAACACCGAATGGACATCGAAGAAAAAATACCCGCCCGGCTTCAACGCCGCATAAACTTGTTCGAACGTCTTCTTGACCTGCTCTTCTTTCGCTAAGTAATTCAACGAATCGATCGCGATCGTCACGGCATCGAAGCCTTCCAAGCCTTCGAGATTGTCCATGGACAATTGAAGCACCGGAATATCCAGCCCCGAGTCCTTGAAACGCTGTTGTGCCACAGTGAGCATGTCAGCGGACAAATCACTCGCCGTCACGTCATAACCGAGTTCACCCATCAATTCAGACAGCACGCCGGTGCCGCACGCAAGATCGAGTACAGATCCGGAGCGCATCGTTTCAGCAATCCATTCCACGTATTGTTCGTATGGAATATCTTCCATCAAGTCGTCGTAAACTGCCGCAAACCGCCCGTAGTTCATACTTCGAGCTGCGGGGCGTCGCGCCATAGACGCTCTAGGTTATAGTACGAGCGCTCATCGCGATGGAATACATGTGCTACGACATCGCCAAGGTCCACCAAGACCCAGCGCGCTGCGTCGAAGCCTTCGACACTTTTCACTTCATAGCCCGCTTCTCCGGCTTTATCCATCAATTCACGGGCAATCGACTGTACTTGGCGGTCCGAGTTCGCGCTGCAGATCAAGAAATAATCCGCCAACAGCGAAATCCCTTCCATGTTCAATACAACGATGTCTTCTGCTTTTTTATCCTCTGCGGCTTGGTACGCCACTTGCAATAATGTATCTTTAGTCATTCTTCACGTTCCCTTTCTGTTGCTCGAAATGCTCCAGGCATTTCAAGGAATCCGGATAAACCGGCTGATTTTTTGATGCGAGAAATTCGATCGATTGCCGGATCGACGCTTCCATCAAGCGGTCGAGGCCATCATTCTTCATGGCTCTCAACCGGTCGACTCCCGGAAACTTGCGGCTCGGCTCGATCATGTCTGCAATGTAGATGATTTTTTCAAGATCGGACATGCCGGAACGCCCTGTCGTATGGTAGCGGATCGCGTCGAGAATCTCTTCATCTTCGACTCCGAATTCATAATTGGCCACATACGCGCCGACCGGGGCATGCCATAGCTCATGGTGATAATCGAGCAATAACGGATCCATTCTTTCTTTTTCGATGATGCCGCGCATCCACTCGCGATCCGCGAATTTCGCCACGTCATGGAGAATCGCCGCAATTCGCGCTTGTTCTTCAGGCACTCCGTAATGCTTAGCAAGCATGACCGCCGTATTCGTTACGCCCAGCACATGGTTGAAGCGCTTTTCAGGAAGGCGTTCTTTCACTTTTTGGAGCATCAGGCTCGGGTCCATACAATCGCTCCTTCCGGATAAAAGTTTCCACTTGTTCGGGAACGAAAAAAGTCAATGGCTTGCCAGCCAAGACGCGCTCCCGCAGCATCGTCGAGGACAAATGCATCTCCGGGGAATCGATCATCATCACCGGATACTCCGTTTCGGCGACATAGCCCGGCCGCCCGATGCCGACAAACTGGACCAATTCCGCCAGTTCGCTGATGCGGTGCCAGCTATGCAGGCTTTCGACCATATCACCGCCGATGATGAAATAAAATTCACATTCCGGTTCCCGTTCGATGAGCTTGACCATTGTCTCATACGTATACGAAACCCCACCGCCCGACACTTCAATGTCTTCTAGGCGAAAATGGGGCTGGCCCTCGATAGCAAGTCGCGTCATCTTGACACGCGTTGCCGTATCGATTCCGCTCGATTCCTTATGAGGCGCGATGGCATTCGGCATAAAGCGTACTTCATCCAAGCCCAGTGCGTAGTAGGCTTCATTCGCCATGATCAAATGGCCAAAATGCGGCGGGTTGAACGTGCCGCCGAGAATGCCGATTTTGCGTTGTTTCACGGAAGCTCAATCCGTTTATTGTTGACGGACGCTTTATACAAAACAACAGTATGGCCGATCAATTGCACCAATTCCGCTTTTGTTCCTTCTGCCAGATGCTTCGCCACTTCGTGCTTGCCGTCTTCGTTGTTTTGCAGAATGCTGATTTTTACGAGTTCGCGTTTTTCGAGGGCCTCCCCGATCTGTACGAGCATCGCTTCATTGACGCCGCCTTTTCCGACTTGGAAAATCGGGTCCAAATGATGCGCTTCACTTCTTAAAAAACGTTTTTGTTTACCTGTTAACATGATTTCCTCCTAATTTTTCCGTAATCAATTGAATCATTTCTTCTGTATCCGGACGGATGCCTGTCCATTTCTCGAACGCGATGGCGCCCTGGTTAACGAACATGCCGACGCCGTTCAGCACCAGGCAGCCTTTCGCTTTCGCTTCTTTCAAAAATGGTGTTTCGAGCGGATTGTAGATGATATCCGCAACGACCGAACCGCTTCCGAGATGCGTCAAAGACAGCGGCAGCGCTTCTTCGGTCAAGCCGACCGAAGTGGTCTGGATGATCGTATCGAATTCACTCAGGTTCGCTTCGGCTTCAGCCAGCACCATTGCTTTACTGCCGGTTTCATCCGCCAGTTCCTGCGCTCTTCTGAATGTACGGTTGGTGATGGTGATATTGTGGAAGCCGGCACGCGAAAGCGCAAAACTGATGCCTCTTGCCGCCCCGCCTGCACCGATCACCAGCAACGCCTGGTCTCTGTCGACTGGATAACTCAATAGCGAACGGACAAAACCGTCGCCATCAGTATTAAAGCCCTTCAAACGCCCGTTTTTTACAGCGACTGTATTGACTGCATTCATGAGACGTGCCATTTCGTCCAACTCGTCCAATAGCGGGATTGCCGCCTGTTTATGCGGCAAAGTGATATTAAAGCCGCTGACCCCAAGCATTTTCATCGAATGAACTGCTTGTTCCAGCTGTTTCGGTTCCACATGGACCGGGATATAGGAAGCATCGATGCCATGTTTTTCAAACCAATGATCATGCATAAAAGGCGATAAGGAATGGGAGATTGGGTCTCCGATGACCGCATACCATTTCTTCATTGTGAAAACCTCCTATATGAGCGATGGGCGGACGATGACTTCTACCCCTTTAGGTGCGTGGGCAGCAACCGTCACATCATCATGCTGGACCGTAATCCAGCCGAGCCCAGAAAAGACAATGTCTGTCTTGCCTTCTTTGATGCGGAATTCATGGCGCACCAATTCCGGAAAATCTTCTTTGTATTCAGCAGATGGCGGGGCAAGCATGCCACCCAGGTGCTGTTCATATAAAGCATCTGCATTATCCAATTTGGTCCGGTGGATATTCAGTGAATTTGCGGCATGCACCGTGAACGATGAACGTTTGCCGCTGATGAAATCGAAACGCGCCAATCCGCCGATGAACAATGTCTGTTCAGGATTCAATTGGAACACACGCGGCTTGATTTCTTTTTTCGGCATGATCGTCTTGAGATCTTCCGTATGCAGATGATGCGCCAGCTGATGGTGATTGATGATGCCCGGCGTATCGAAAAGCGAGCGCTCGTCATCGAGCGGAATGCCGATCATATCAAGCGTCGTTCCCGGGAAATGAGAAGTCGTGATGACATCCCCTTCGCCAGTCGCCTGTTTGATGACACGGTTGATGAATGTCGATTTGCCGACATTCGTGCAACCGACCACATACACATCGCCGCCGTCGCGGTATTGTTCAATCGCATCCATCGCTTCAGCGACGCCCGTCCCTTTATGTGCGGAAACAGTCAGAATGTCGATCGGGTTCAAGCCCAATTTACGCGACTCCTGCTTCATCCAATTGATCAATTTTTTCTCTTTGACCGATTTTGGAAGTAAGTCCGCTTTGTTGGCAATCAACAAAATCGGGTTGTTCCCGACAAAACGGTGCAAGCCCGGCAGCCAGCTGCCGTTAAAGTCAAAAATATCGACGATTTTCACGATCAGCCCTTTGCGTTCCCCAAGGCCGTTCAAAATGCGCAGGAAATCGTCATCCGTCAAGGAAACAGGCTGCAACTCGTTGTAGTTTTTCAACCGGAAGCAACGTTGGCAAATGATTTCTTCTTTATCGAGCGAAGACGGCGGCGCGTAGCCGATATCGTCTTTCCGCTCTGTTTGGATCTGTACACCGCAACCGATGCAATATGGCATTTCTGTCAATTTTCTTCCTCCCACATCAATTGTCCTTTTTCCTTCAACCTCTTCATGATCCGGCGTTCCACCATGCGGTTGAAACGCGTGAAAAAGCCGTCCGATTGCGCGACCGGCAATACAAGGATCGTATGAAGCTTATTGCGGTTGCCGCCGAAAATATCGGTCAGCATCTGGTCGCCAATAACAACGACTTGTTCGCGCTTGACGCTCATGATCTTCAGCGCTTTGCGGAATGCTTTGCCCATCGGCTTTCTCGCCTGGTGAATGAACGGGATGCCGAGCGGGTCAGCGAATGACTTCACGCGCATCTCATTATTATTGGAAACGATGACCACTTGAATTCCCGCATCTTTCATCGATTTCAGCCATTCGATGAGGCGCGGCGTCGCTTCAGGGCGGTCCCATTCGACCAATGTATTGTCCAGGTCGGTAATGATGCCGAGCACCCCTTTTTCTTTTAATGATTCTGGCGTTATGTCAAAAACCTCTTTAACGTATTGCCTTGGAATAAAATATCGATACACACATAACAACTCCTGTTTCTAGGGACTTAAGTTCATTGATTATACCATATATGCAAGGGGTTCTCCCACCTTGACCCGGTCGCCGTCGTGGATTTTCGCATCGAATTGAAGATGTGCGCTTTCAAAGAATAATGCGACCGTCGAACCGAAGCTGAAATAAGCCACTTCCTGGCCTTTTTGCCATTCGTTTCCGAACTCCGTCAATTCGATTGAATTGACGTACATCGCCCCGACTTTCACGACTAATATACGGCCATGCGGCGTTTCGAGCTCCGTGATGAGCCGGCGGTTGCCGCTGATCGGTGATTTGCCGTAGGTCAGCCCAAGCCGATTGACGGGATAGGATTTTTCGCCGAGCATGTATTGCTTCACGACTTCGCCGTCTGCCGGGCTATGGATGCGGTGATAATCTGCAGGTGATAAATAGAGAATTGCATACTGGCCGTTTGCATAGCGCTTCGCCGATTGCTCGCCGCCGAGCAGTTCAGCCAGTGAATAGTCGATGCCTTTGACCTTGAACCGGCTGTCGTGTTCGATAGCGCCGTGGATCTCGAGGCGCCCGTCGACCGGAGATACCAGTTCAGCACCGGCAACCGGCCGCGCATCTGCTTTCAAACTGCGTGTGAAGAAGTCATGTAAGCTCGTATATTGGCCGCTCGGGCGGTCGATATCGCCGAGCTCGATTTTATAAGTCTTGATGAATCCAGGAACGGCCTTTCGGCTGATAGCTGATTGGGCGACACGTTTTAGCACAGCGGAACTGGCCTTGCCATTGCCTAATTCAATCAAGTTTTGATAAATGCGCTTTTTCATGCTAGCACCTCCGTCGTTAAAATAGTCTACCATTTTATGACGATTCACAGTATAATTGTCGAAAGTATATCAAAAAAGGAGCGCTTGCATTGATATTGATCGACAAAATGGATCACACCATCAAACGGCTGAAAAGCCAGGCAGCCAACACATTGACAATCGGCAATATGGTGTTCGGTGGCGCCTCACTGATGGCGACTTTGAACGAATACTACAGTTATAGTGTGCTGTTTATTTTCATTGCTGCATTTTTGGATCGTTTTGACGGCATGGTCGCGAGAAAATACAACCAGGAATCCGAACTCGGCAAACAATTGGATTCCATGGGGGATATCATTTCCTTCGGCGTGGCGCCGGCATTGCTGATCCATCAGCTGGCCTTGCAGGATTTCGGTCTGGCGGGCATGGTGTTCACCGTTATTTATATTTCATGCGGCGCATTCCGCTTGGCGCGCTTTAATATCACCGAATCAAACGGCTATTTTACCGGCTTGCCGATCACTGCAGCCGGAACTGTGCTAACTTTGTCATATTTCGGGTTCGGCCATTGGTCGCCCGCTGTCTATATGTTCATCCTATTGATTTCTTCACTATTGATGATCAGCACATTTTCATTACGGAAAGTATAAAAGCTGAGGGCTTGATGCCCTCAGCTTTTTGCTTGTTTTGGGATGAAGTTTCAATATTAAACGCGCTGGAGCATCTTTTCGATGACACGCAGGACGATTTCAGTTGAATGCTTGGCGGCAACCGGCAGGAATTCATCAAATGAAATTGAGGATTCCTTGCCTGCGATATCCGACAAGGCGCGGATGACGACAAATGCCGTATCGTATTGGAAACAGACTTGCGCGACGGCAGCCGCTTCCATTTCCGCTGCTTTCATCTCTGGAAATTGCTGCTTCACTAAAGCAACACGCTCGGGATCACTCATGAACGAATCACCAGTTGCGATAAGCCCAACTGCATGCTGGTGCTCACCGATCTCATCGACCGCCTTAACTGCGAGTTCGATTAATTCCTTGTTAGCGGTATAGGCAGCCGGCATTTGCGGCACTTGCCCAAGCTCATAGCCGAATACGGTTGCGTCGACATCGTGGTGGCGCACTTCATCGGAAATGACCACTGCGCCGACTTCCAGCTCCTCATCAAAGCCGCCTGCAGAACCGATGTTCAACACGAGGTCCGGATTGAACTCCTGCATGAGGATCGTGGTCGTCATCGCCGCATTGACTTTGCCGATGCCGCTTTTCAACAGAATGAGTTCCTGGCCTTTGTATGTACCTGTCGTGAATTCGCTATTGGCGATTTCACGGACAGATGTGTTCGCTAATTGATTGCGCAACAATTCTACTTCTTCTTCCATTGCGCCGATTACACCGATTCTCATTGTATCCGCTCCTTACATCCATGATTACGCCGGAAAAACGGCGCCCTGTTAATAGGCGCCGTCCAACGTTTTAAGTACATCCATTTTCTCAGGTTTCCAACCTTCACCGTCTACCCATTCAAGATAGACGCGGTACTTCTCGGATTGGTCTTTCGACTGGACTGTTGCGATGGATTTTTGCGGGCCGCCGCCATTTTGAACCATCATGACATACATATCATTCTGGGACAAACCGGTAGCATACGTGACCGCTTCAATTTTTTCGTTCCAATCAACCGAATTTTTCTGGTAAGAAGAGACGTGGTCGCCGCTTTGGCTTGTGCCAATAGGCTCCCAACTTGTGTTGACGATGGTTTCACTGACGATCGGGTCGTTGGACTCTTCACGTGTGATGGTTCCGCCTTTGGTTTCTTCCTCTTCTTCTTCTTTTTCTTTCTCATCTGCTTCTTTCTTGGCTTCTTCTTCAGCCTTGGCTTCCTCTTCCGCTTTCTCTTCAGCCTCGAGGTCATTTTCTTCTGCTGTCACTTGCGTATCATCATCGCCGCTCGTTTGGCTTTCCGTTTCAGGCGTTGTTTCTGTGGATTCAGGATCTGCTGAATCGCCGCCGCCCCCGAATAGCAATGTCGCCCCGATGATAACCACCAAAGTAAATACTAGGGCGATCATGATGTTCAGGATGGAATTCGAACGATTTTTATTGTTCTTATTCTTATTCAAACGAGAGGGATAAGATTTTTCTTCGTTAGCCATGCAATGCCCCCCTTTACACATATTTTATCACAGTTAGCCCATGACAAATTTGACGTTTCAACTAAAGTTTTGTTTCAGCCATCAAAAAAACAGCCACTCCCATAGGAATGGCTGGGTGCATCAATTGATCGAAACGATCTTGACTTCCATTTCCCCGCCTGGCGTCAATACTTTCACACGGTCACCGACAGTGCAGCCAAGCATGCTTTTAGCTATTGGCGAGTCGTTGGAAATACGGCCTTCCAACGGGTCTGCCTCTGCAGAGCCGACGATGGTATAGGCTTCTTCTTCGCCGTCTGGAATTTCCATAAACGTAACTGTTTTCCCGAGGCGGACGACATCGTTGCCAGCTTCCTCTTCATTTATAATTACCGCATTGCGGATCATGGATTCCAATGTAGAAATACGCCCTTCGACAAAGGCCTGGTCTTCCTTGGCGGAATCGTATTCGGAGTTCTCGGACAAGTCCCCGAAGCTTCTTGCTACTTTGATGCGTTCCACCACTTCTTTGCGTTTGACCGTTTTCAAATAATCCAGTTCATCTTCCAACTTCTGCTTTCCGGCAGCTGTCATCGGAAATTGTTTATCGTTTGCCATACTCTTCCCACTCCTTCAACTGCTGACTATGGATGCGCTAACATCCGTCAGTCTCGTATCATTCTATTATAATTTTCCAATCTATTCAAGAATTGTTTTAATTTTTGTAACCATTAAATCAATTGCGACTTCGTTCTGGCCGCCTTCCGGGATGATGACGTCCGCATAGCGCTTCGTCGGCTCGATGAATTGGTTATGCATCGGGCGGACAACCGTCAAATATTGCTCGATGACTGAGTCGATCGTGCGGCCGCGTTCGTTGATGTCGCGCATCAAGCGGCGGATGATGCGGAGATCCGCGTCGGTGTCGACGAATAATTTGATGTCCATCAATTCTCGCAGGCGTTCATCTTCCAAAACCAATATGCCTTCAAGAATGATAACATCTTTCGGGTCAATCACAATACTCTCCTCTGCACGGGTGTGCAAGGCGTAATTATAAATCGGTTTTTCGATCGCACGCCGCTCGAGCAATTCGTTGACATGCTTGATCAGTAAATCCGTATCGAACGCGAGCGGATGGTCGTAGTTGGTTTCTAAACGCTCCTCGAACTCGAGGTGACTTTGGTCTTTATAGTAGTAATCTTGCTCGATAACCACTACGGAATGCTCTTTGAACACTTCATAGATGGAATTGGTGACACTGGTCTTGCCTGATCCTGAACCGCCAGCGATGCCGATGACGACCGGTCTGTTTTTAGACATATACGTTAACTCCTTGTGTATCGATTTTCATTTTTTCCTGCAGACGAGAAGCCCGTCGCCGACCGGCAGAAGCTCACAGTCGAAAGCGGGGTGTACACCCATTTTCTCACGGAACGAACGGATGTTACGGATCATCGTGCGCTTGCGTCTCGGCACTTCCTTGATCGGCTGTTCCGCCATGCCGTGCATCGACATATTATCGCAATAAATGATGCCGCCTGGAGCAAGCAAGCTTTCGTATTTATTGAAGAAACGCTCATATTGCCCTTTGGCTGCGTCGATGAACAGGGCATCATAAGACGGGGTCAATTCGGCAATGTCCAGTTCGAGCGCATCGGCACAGATGGCACGCACGCGGCCTTCCATCCCCGATTCCCGGATGAATCCAAGCGCCTTGCTGTGGCGTTCTTCGTCCCGTTCAATTGTGTCGATGCTTGCATCTGGCAAGGCAGCGGCCATCCGGAGCGCTGAATAGCCAATTGCCGTCCCGAGTTCAAGCAAGCGCAACGGCTTTTGACGCTCCAATAATTCCAGCAGCTCCCCGATGCCCTGCTCTTCCATGATCGGCACATGATGCTCTGCCGCATAGGAGCGCATCGTTTCGAATAATGCTTCTATCGTAGTATCGGCCATTCTCGATGTCCGCCCCTTTCGTACTCTAATCCTTCATTTGAACAGAAAAGAAGAAGGGAAACGGACGCTCCCTTCCTTCTTATACAAATTGAACTAATGATTTTGTAATTAAAATCTTATTAAAACGATATTCCGCAAAACAGCTGGCTTTCCTGGGGGCTCGCGCTGAACTAATTCGGTCTAGACGCCCGAATGGATTTCAGCACTTCGCTATTCCCCAAGGAGTCTGCGCTGTTTTGCTCCATATCTCTCGAATAAAATACACTAAAGAGTGGAAGGCGGCGACTCCTGCGGGAATAGCATGAGTCTTGAGACCCCGCAGGAAGCGCAGTGACCGAGGAGGCTCAAGCCATGCCCGCGGAAAGCGTCCGCCTGGAACGATTTATTCACACTTACTCATTCTCTAGTTCAAATTATATTTTTCAATTTCCGATATGTTCATCGCGGTATTGAAGATGCTGTTCGTAGCTGGTCGAGAAGTAGTTATTGCCTTCTGAGTCAGCCAGGAAGTACAGATATTCCGTTTGGTTCGGGTCAAGCACCGCTTCGATCGAGGATGCGCCGGCAGCGGCGATCGGCCCTGGCGGCAAGCCTTTATTCGTGTAGGTGCTGTAAGGATCTTCAAACTCGTAATCCGAGTTGAACAAGCGGTCCTTATGCTCGCCCATCGCGTAAATGACTGTTGGGTCTGTCTGAAGCGGCATATCTTCATCCATGCGGTTGTAGAACACGCTTGCGATGGTTTGGCGGTCTGATTTCGCAGTCGCTTCTTCTTCTAATAGCGAAGCGAAAGTCAATAGCCAATGAGGCGATTTCTCCTCTTCCTGCAAGACGCTTTGGTACGGTTCGATATTCGCTTTCGTGGCATCAAGCATTTGCTCAATCAACACGGGAAGGGAAGGATTTTCTTCGTAGATCGGGTAAGTCGCAGGGAACAGATAGCCTTCAAGCGCATACCTGACATTCTCCCCTTTGATTTCCTCTGTCAATAAATCAGGGTATTTGACCATCAGTTCGTCGATATAGGCTTCATCTTGCACTTGTTCCATAAACTGCTCTGCCGTGTAATCCGTTTTTTCCGCAATCACACGCTCGGCAATCTCTTCCAAGGTCAAGCCTTCAGGGACGTTGATCGTATACAAAGGTTCGTGGTAAACTTTCCCGGTTTTCAGACTTTCCGTAATTTCATCCAATGTCATTGATTGGGTCAAGCCGTAATTGCCTGCCTGAAATTCGGATTCATTTTGGAACTTAACGTAATACTTGTAGATCCTGGCATCTTTTATGACACCATTCTCTTCAAGCAATGCGGCAATGCTGTCCAGGTTGGAACCGATCGGCACTTCGACATCGATGACTTCGGTTGAATCCGGATCGACAGGTTCGAGCGCGTCAGTGACATAACTATAAGCTTGCCAGCCGGCTATCGCAACGACCACAAGAAGGACAAGTGCCACGATCAGTACAATGCGCCGCACGACTCTCACTTCTTTTTTCTTTTCCTTCATCCTGTCGAACATGACATCTTTCTTTGACTGCTTTTCCACGGGTGTTCCCCCTCAGCTATTCATCTCTCAAAAACAGAAGGCGATTCAAATGAAAGGGACGGAATCAAGGTTCAATTCCGTCCCCCTTATGGTTATTGCTCTTCGTTTTCTTCTTCTTGCTCAAGGAAAGTATTGAGCATTTCTTCGATCATGTCCCATTCCTCTTCCGTTTCTACCGGGCGAAGCTCGCCGCCGGAAACGTTCTCTTCAGAATCCAGGTTTTCAGTGAATGAAGATGCGTGGATTTCGATCTCGCCTTCTTCGTCTTCATCTGCGCCAACCGGGAAATACAGGACGTATGATTTTCCGAAATCTTCCGATTCAAATGTGAACAGCACTTCGAATAATTGCTCGTTGCCGTGCTCGTCCACTACTGTAATATGCTCTTGACCATGTTCCATTCGTGTCACCTCATCATTTTTTTGAATCAAGATAGCCTTGCAAAATCATCACTGCGGCCATCTTGTCGATCACTTTTTTGCGGTTTTTCCGGCTGACATCGGCAGAGATCAGCATTTTCTCTGCAGCCATCGTCGTCAGCCTTTCATCCCAAAGCACTACCGGTATATCATATCCTTCTTTTAGCAATGCTGCAAACTTTTCGGAAGCTTCCGCCCGTGGCCCGATTGAGTTGTTCATGTTCTTCGGGTAGCCCACGACCGCTTCCGTTATTTTGTATTCCTTGATCAATTCGCCAAGGCGCTCAAGCCCGAACTGGCCGTTCGCCTCGTCGATTTTGACGGTTTCGATGCCTTGTGCCGTCCAGCCCAGTGCATCGCTGATCGCCACTCCGATCGTTTTGGAGCCGACATCCAATCCCATTGTTCGCATAATTATTCCCCGTTATTCTTTTTGATGTAGAACTTCACCAGTTCTTCCAAAATTTCATCCCGCTCCAGTTTCCGGATCATGTTCCGGGCGTCCTGGTGGCGAGGGATATAAGCTGGATCACCTGAAAGTAGATACCCGACGATCTGATTGATCGGGTTGTAGCCTTTTTCCTCTAGAGCAGAATGGACTTGCAGCATGACCTGCTTTACGTCCTGCTCCATCGACTCATCGGATGAATCGAATTTCATCGTGCGATCAAATGAGCTCACGACAAGCACCTCACTTTCGGAATGTGTGTTGGCAATTCGTTCCTCTTGCTGAATCCCATTATAACTGAAAGCGCGGATTTGTTAAACCTATTTGACTAAAGTGTAGACCGATTCGAGCGCCGTCTCCAATTGCTCGGGATTTTTAGCCCCGGCCATTGCCATGTCCGGACGCCCGCCGCCTTTGCCTCCGCATTGTTCGGCCACTGCTTTGACGATATTGCCGGCATGGTAATCCTTGCCGGCAATATTTTTCGACACGCCCGCTGCAAGCATCACTTTGTCCCCGTCGCTCGCGCCAAGGACGATAACCGCCTGCTCGAATTTCGCTTTCAGGTCATCCACCATCTGGCGCAGGTGATTATTGTCTTTTGCTTGTACTTTTGCGGACAATACGGTCACATCGCCGACTTTTCTTGCCGATTCCAGCAATTCGCCGGATTGGGCATTGGCGACCTTCTGCAGCAGCGATTCATTTTCACGCTGCAAAGCTTTGATGTCGGCTTGTGTTGCTTCGACTTTTTGCACGAGATCACGCGGATTGGCTTTCAATAAGGAAGCCGCTTCATCTAAAGTCTTCTCGCTTTGCTTCATGTTCACGTATGCACCTTTGCCGGTCAATGCTTCGATGCGGCGGACGCCGGCACCGATGCCGCTTTCCGAGACGATTTTGAAGACGCCGATTTCGGATGTGTTCGCCACGTGGATCCCGCCGCACAATTCGAGCGAGTAATCGCTGATGGCGACGACGCGGACGACATCGCCGTATTTCTCGCCGAACAAGGCCATCGCGCCCATGTCTTTTGCTTCCTGCAAATTATGATAGCCGGATTCGACTTCAATGCCTTCCCAGATCTTTTCATTGACCGCCTGCTCGATCGTTGCAAGCTCTTCTTTTGTCACTTGGCTGAAATGGGAGAAGTCAAAGCGCAGCCGGTCTGGGCCGACGTACGATCCCGCCTGGTTGACATGCGTGCCGAGCACATCTTTCAATGCCTGGTGCAACAGGTGGGTCGCCGTATGGTTCTTCACCGTGTGGCGGCGTTCGGTTGCATCGACTTTCGCCTTGACAGCCGTTTTCGTCAATTCGCCTGAATCGACCCGGACATTGTGCAAGTTCTGGCCGTTCGGCGCTTTTTTCACATCGAGCACCGAAGCCGACACCAAATCATTCGACAGGGTCCCTTTGTCGGCGATCTGACCGCCGCTCTCTGCGTAAAACGGCGTCCGGTCCAGCACAAGCTGCACTTCTTCGCCTTCTTGTGCGCTGTCGACCAATTCCCCGTCTTTGACGATAGCGACAATTTCAGCGTCTGCCACTGTATGCGAATAGCCGATAAATTCACTTTCTTCTTTGATATTGCCGAGCACTTCGGATTGCGTCTGCATGGAATTGACGCTTTGGCGTGCGTTTCTTGCGCGCTCGCGCTGTTCGTTCATCGCACGCTCGAATCCTGCATGGTCAACGGTCATTCCTTCGTCTTCCGCATATTCCTCCGTCAACTCCACCGGGAAGCCGTACGTATCATACAAACGGAATACATCTTCACCTGGGATCTCGCTATGGCCGGCTTGTTTTTGCTTTTGGGCAACTGCAGACAAAATCTCCAATCCGTCATGCAAGGTTTCCAGGAAACGTTCTTCTTCGAGTTTCATGACGCGGACAATGAAATCCTCCTTGCCTTTGACTTCCGGGTAGAAGCTCTGCATAATCTCGCCGACAACCGGCACGAGCTGGTACATGAACGGTTTTTCGATGCCGAGTTTCTTCGAATAGCGGACTGCGCGGCGCAATAGGCGGCGCAGCACATAGCCACGGCCTTCATTTGATGGCAACGCGCCGTCTCCGATCGCAAATGCGACTGTGCGCACATGGTCGGCGATGACTTTGAATGCCATGTCCTGTTCCTGGCTTTCACCGTAGGGCTTGCCGGAAATTTCTGCTGTCTTCTCGATGATCGGCACGAACAAGTCCGTATCGTAGTTGGTTGGCACGTCCTGGACGACCGAAGCCATCCGTTCTAGGCCCATTCCCGTATCGATGTTCTGCTTCGGCAGCGGCGTATACGTATGGTCCGCATTGTGGTTGAACTGGGAAAACACCAAGTTCCAGATTTCCAGATAACGTTCATTCTCGCCGCCAGGATACAATTCCGGGTCTTCCGGGTCATTGCCGTAGCTTTCGCCGCGATCGTAGAAAATCTCTGAGTTCGGTCCGCTCGGGCCTTCCCCAATATCCCAGAAATTCCCTTCAAGGCGGATGATGCGTTCAGCCGGCACGCCGACTTCGTTGAGCCAGATGGCATACGCTTCTTCGTCTTCCGGGTGGATTGTCACCGACAGTTTATCGGCATCGAATCCAATCCATCTATCGTCCGTCAGGAATTCCCACGCCCAGTGGATCGCTTCTTTTTTGAAGTATTCACCGATCGAGAAGTTGCCGAGCATTTCAAAGAATGTATGGTGGCGCGCAGTCTTTCCGACATTTTCGATATCGTTCGTACGGATCGATTTCTGCGCGTTGACGATGCGCGGGTTTTCCGGGATGACACGGCCGTCAAAATATTTCTTCAAGGTCGCGACCCCGCTGTTGATCCACAACAAAGACGGATCCTCAAACGGCACAAGCGGCGCACTTGGTTCCACGTCGTGGTCTTTTTCTTTAAAAAAGTCGAGATAGAGCTTTCTGATTTCTTCAGCCTTCAAATTCTTCATCAAAATTCCTCCTTCAGCATAATAAAAAGCCTTCATCCCCCAATAAAAAGGGACGAAGGCTCGATTCGCGGTACCACCCTGGTTACACAGGGAAAACCCTGTGTCTCTCAAGCGCCTTAACGCGGCGGGACGGCAGTGATTAGCTGCACTCGGGAGTAGCGTTCAAAAGATGCGGCAGAAGGCCCTTTCAGCCAAGGGGAGCCTTTTTCTAAGCAGCCGGAATCTCTTTACTGTCTCCGTCTAAGTGTTGTGTATCTGTTATAGATTGAATTATAGAAAACCAAGCGGGCCTTGTCAAGCGCCCTCATGCTCGGCAAAATCGCGCGGCGTGATCCCTTCCATGCCGATCATCGGATGGATGCGGTGGGCGTTTTGCTGCGTCAGGCTTTTTGGCCCTGCAGCTTCCGCTTCCGGCTCCGCCTTTTCGGTTGATGCTTCTAACGCTTCCGATGCCGCTCCTTCATCCGGAACAGCCGCTATGCCCAGACGGTCCGCCAATGTCGTCAGGCGGCTCGAATCATCGGTGCGTTCGACACCGTAACGGAACACGCCCGGGTCGCCGCACAGGATGAGGAAATCGCGGCTTCTCGTGATGCCCGTGTAGAGCAAATTGCGCCGCAGCATTTTCATATAGCCGCGGACGACCGGCATGATGACCGTCGGGAATTCCGAGCCTTGCGCTTTATGGATCGAACAGCAATAGGCGAGCGTCAGCTGGTTCAAATCGCTGCGCTGGTACGTCACTTCGATGCCATCGAACGACACGACGAGCAGGTCCTGCTTTTCGACCGTCTCTTTCGCTTTCATGATGGCGACCACTTCGCCCATATCGCCGTTGAAGACATTGCTTTCGGGCTGGTTGACCAGCTGCAGCACTTTGTCATTGATGCGGTACGTGATGTCGCTGAACACCAGCTCTTTTCGTGTACCGTCATCGTTCGGGTTGACCATCTGCTGGATCATCTGGTTGAGCGCATCGATCCCGGCTGGCCCTTTGTACATTGGCGCGAGCACTTGGATGTCTTTGATCGTGTGGCCTTTCGACAATGCGCTCTTGACCACTTTTTCGACAACCACCGGGATCTGGTCTGCGCCTGCGCGGATGAACGATCGGTCGGACGTTTTCGCTTCGATATTGTCCGGCAGTTTCCCGGCTTTCATCTGGTGGGCGAGTTCGATGATCGATGAGCCGGAGCTTTGGCGGTAGATTTCCGTCAGCTCGACCGTCGGGATGCGGCCAGACGCCAACATGTCCCGCAGCACTTGGCCGGGACCGACCGGCGGCAATTGATCCTGGTCGCCGACAAAGATCAGCTGCGCGTCGACAGGCACCGCTTTTAACAATTGGTGGGCAAGCCACGTGTCGACCATCGACATTTCGTCAATGATGATCAATTTGCCTTCGATGTCTTTTTCGGTTTCTTCTTCTTTCTCCTGCCCGTTAAAGCCAAGCAAACGGTGAATGGTCATCGCCGGCAAATCGGTCGACTCACTCAAGCGTTTCGCCGCGCGTCCTGTAGGGGCTGCCAAAATGATCGGAAACGGTTCTTTTTTCTTGGCGTAGTCTTTCGGGTCGAGCGACAAGCCGTGCAGCTCTGCGTACACTTCGACCAATCCGCGGACGACAGTCGTCTTGCCGGTTCCGGGGCCGCCGGTAAGGATCATGACGCTGGAGTTCAAGCTTTTCTCGATGGCGTCGATCTGCGTCTCTGCATAGTTCACGCCAAGACGCTCTTCCGCTTCACCGAGCGCTTTGCGGATCTCGGATGACGGGAAGCCGTCGCGCGTCTCTTGTTCAGCGATCAAGGTCTCGAGCTTTGTCGCGATGCCGACTTCCGAATAGTACAGTGACGGCAAATAAAGGCGGGTTTCTTCCCCCGCCACTTTGCCTTCTTCGTTCAATTCAATCGCTGCCTTGGAAATCGACTCGACCGGGATATCTTCGCGTTGGCTCGCTTCGAGCATTTGCTTGACGAGCGGAATCAAATTCTTCGCATCGACGAAGACATGCCCTTCTGACAACGATGCCTGGTTCAACACATGAAGGATCGCCGCTTTGATGCGGTCGGGATGGCTGCCGGTGATGCCGAGTTTTGACCCAAGCTCATCGGCCCGGTGGAACCCGATGCCTTCGATTTCCTCGATGAGCTGGAACGGGTTTTTCGTCAGGATATCAATGGTTTCCTCGCGGTACGCCTGGTAGATCCTCATGCCGATTTGCGGGCCGAATCCCCAGTCGTTCAACTGGATCATCACGCGTTCAAGCCCCAAATTCATCTGCAATGTCGACCGGATCGTATCTTTTTTATCATCCGACAGGCGCGGGACATCATCAAGCGCATCCGGTTCTTCCAGGATTTTCTTGATGGCATCGCTGCCGAGTTTCTTGACGATCGTCTCGGCCGTTTTGCGCCCGATGCCGTTAAACAAATCGCTCGATAAGTAATGCACGACGCCTTGTTCGGTTTCCGGCACTTCTTTCTTGAAGGTTTCGGCCTGAAACTGCACGCCGTATTTCGGGTGATTCTTGACGCTGCCGGTGAACTTGTATTGTTCTTCCAGCGACAGCTTCGGGAAATAACCGGAGACGATGATTTCCTTTTCGGTATACGGGGTGTTGGTTTGCTGGATTTTCACTTTGATGATGGAAAAGAGGTTTTGGGGATTGTGAAAAATCGAGACGACCGGACGCCCCAGCACAAATTCACTTTCTTTTTGGAATAAATCAATCTGTCCGGACATGCGGCCGCCTCCTCTCTTTCATGTGTTCAGTTCAAGCGTTCGTTGATCATATCGTAGGCATAGCGCGCCATTTCGTTTTTATCATCCAATGTGTAGGCACGCTGCAAATGGTACATGGCATCTTCCGTGCGGTCGCTCGATACGGCATACAAAACACCCAGGTTGTAATGGACGTCTGAATTATCCACATCGATTTCAAGCGCATAAACAAATTGCTCTTCCGCCAGGTCGAACAATTCCATCGAAGCCAGTGCAATGCCGTAGCTGAGCCGCGCTTGCAAGTCATTCGGATCCAGCTCGACAGCGCGCTGCAAATAAGGCAAAGCGAGTTTTGGCTGGTCGATGCGTTCGAAGCATTTGCCGATCATGTAATGGGCATCCGACCCTTCGATGCCGTTCTGGACCGCTTTTTCGTATAGTTTCAGCGCTTCCTCGTAGCGTTCTGCATTGAAATACAAATTCGCCAAGCCATAATAGGCGGTCGCGGACGTTTCATCGAGCGTCAAGGCTTTCTGGAAAAAGCGTTCGGCGCGCTCGGTTTCGTTCATCGACGCCAGTACATGCCCGAAGTTGATGTAACCGAGCGCGTCTTCCGGCTGTTCTTCAATGGCGTTCGTGAACGCCTGGATGGCGTCTTCCGCACGGCCTTCTTGCAAGGCTTTGATGCCGATTTCGTTATAATTCATCGCCGATTCCCCCATTATCCTACATAGTCCAGCTGTGCGCCGTTTTTGAATACGCGGTCGATCGTGCCGCCGCCGAGACATTCGTCACCGTCATAAAAAACGACTGCCTGCCCTGGCGTGATCGCGCGGACCGGCTCATCAAATGTGACGACCGCTTCACCGTTTTTCATGTCGACCGTGACGCCGACGTCTTGCTGGCGGTAGCGGAATTTCGCTGTGCACTGGAACGATTGAGCTGGCGCATCGCCCGTTGTGAAGCTCAAGTTGACCGCAGTCAAGCTATCTGAAAACAAGGCATCGTGGTGAATGTTCTGCCCGACATACAAGACATTTTTCTCCAAGTCTTTCCCGATGACGAACCACGGGTCGCCCGCTCCGCCGATGCCGAGGCCTTGGCGCTGGCCGATCGTGTAATACATCAATCCGTCATGGGAGCCTTTTTTGACGCCGTCCAAGGTTTCCATCGCCCCTGGTTGAGCTGGAAGATATTGGCTTAAAAACTCCTTGAAATTGCGCTCGCCGATAAAGCAGATGCCGGTCGAATCTTTTTTCGTTGCTGTCGCAAGACCTGCTTCCAACGCGATTTCGCGGACTTCCTTTTTCTCGATCGCACCGAGCGGGAACATGACTTTCGACAATTGTTCCTGGTTGAGCTGGTTCAAAAAATACGTCTGGTCTTTATTGTTGTCGACGCCGCGCAACATATGCGCGGTGCCGTTGTCGTCCGTTTCAACGCGCGCGTAATGGCCCGTTGCGAGATAATCCGCCCCGAGGCTAAGGGCATGTTCAAGGAATGCCTTGAACTTGATTTCCTTATTGCACATGACGTCCGGGTTCGGCGTGCGTCCCGCTTTGTATTCCTCGAGGAAATACGTGAACACTTTATCCCAGTACTGCTTTTCGAAATTGACTGCATAATACGGGATGCCGATCTGGTTGCAGACGCGGATGACGTCTTCGTAATCTTCCGTCGCTGTACAGACGCCGTTTTCGTCGGTGTCGTCCCAGTTTTTCATGAAGATGCCGATGACGTCATAGCCTTGCTGTTTCAATAAATAAGCGGCAACCGAAGAGTCGACCCCTCCGGACATGCCGACGACTACGCGTGTATCTTGTGGAGCTTTTGTTTCCATTTTTAATCACCTTTTCTATTTTTGCGCCAGGCGCTTCGTGATTTGAGCCGTTTTTTCGGCTGCTTGTGTAATGTCCGTGGCGGTCAAGCCAATGCCGAAACTGAAGCGGATCGAATTGCGCAGTTCTGCTGCGTTTTGCCCGTACATCGCAAGAAGGACGTGCGAGGGGTCGATCGAACCGGCCGTGCATGCCGACCCGCTCGATGCGGAAATGCCCGACAGGTCCAAATTGACCAAAAACGATTCGATGTCGATGCCGTTCAAGGAGACGTTAAAGATATGAGGCAATTGATCGGTGCCGTTCTCTTTAAAATCAATGCCCTTTCCATTGAATTCGGCACGGAAAATATCTTTGAACCCGTTGAACGCCTGCCGTTTATCTTCCATCGTTTCCTGCGCGATTTTCACTGCACTTGCGAACGCTTGGATGGCCGGCACGTTTTCCGTTCCCGCGCGGCGTTTACGTTCCTGTTCGCCGCCGTACATCAAGGGCTTGAGCGGCGTGTTTTTACGCTGATATAAAAATCCGATGCCTTTCGGGCCGTTGACTTTGTGGGCAGAGACCGACAGCAAGTCGACGTTCAACTCATCCACATCGATCGGCAACAAGCCATACGCTTGCACCGCATCGGTGTGGAAAGTGACATTCGTCCCTTTCAGCAGCTCCCCGATTTCGGCAATTGGCTGGATTGTGCCGATTTCATTATTGGCGAGCATGACCGTCACGAGAATCGTATCATCCCGGAGCGCTTGTTTCACGTCTTCTGGCTTGACGCGGCCGGTTTCGTCCACCGGTAAATACGTCACGTCATAGCCCTGTTTCGCCAATTCCTCACAAGCGTGAAGAACCGCATGATGCTCGGCTTGCGTGGTGATGAGGTGGCGGCCTTCTTTGGCGCTGGCTGTCCCGAAGATCGCCAAATTATCCGCCTCTGTCCCGCCGGATGTGAAGATGATTTCGGTATCGTCTGCGTGAATGCTCGTGGCGAGCGTTCGCCGTGCTTCGTCCAAAATGCGCCGCGCATCGCGGCCGGTCTGGTGGATGCTTGATGGGTTGCCGTAATGCTCACTTAAGGCTTCGGCAAACACTTTTGCTGCTTCCGGATGCATCGGCGACGTTGCCGCATGGTCCAAATAGATCTGTTTCATGATTTATTAACTCCTTATATATAGAACATATAATGTTCGGTGTCGCCTTCTTCTGTCTGTGCCAAATCCTCGATCGTCGTCGTATCCAAGACATTTTTCACAGCGTCGCGTATGCGTCCCCACAGTTCGCGTTGAGGCTGCTTTTCGTCTTCGATGCCTTCGACCGGCTGGATCGGCCCCTCAAGTACACGGATGACGTCCCCTGCTGAAATCTCTTTCGGATGGCGCGTCAGCATATAGCCGCCGTAAGCGCCGCGCACGCTTTTCACGAGCCCGGAGTTGCGCAGCGGTGCCACGAGCTGTTCGAGGTACGCTTCCGACAGGTCATTGTCTGCCGCAATCTTACGCAGCGGCACCGGGCCTGCCCCGTATTGCTTTCCTAAAGCGATCATAATCGTTAAGCCGTAACGGCCTTTTGTTGAAATTTTCATCTGAACTACTCCTCTAAAACCTATTCGTCAATTCTTCAAATAAGTATAGCATATCTTACTGGACATAGGCTTTCAATGACTTTCGGCGCCCGATTCGCTATACTGATGGAATGAATAGACGGAAGGAGTTTTCCTCGTGCACAATGAACCACTCGCTTTCCGCATGCGTCCACGGACGATCGACGAAGTCGTCGGCCAAAAAGACGTCATCGGCCCCTCAACTGCATTATATAAAATGATCAAAAGCGGCCACGTGCCGTCCATGCTGTTATATGGCGACCCCGGTATCGGCAAAACCTCAATCGCACACGCCATCGCCGGCACATCCGATTTGCCATTCATCGCGCTCAATGCGACCACTTCCGGCAAGAAAGACGTCGAAGCGGTCGTCGCGGAAGCGCGCATGACCGGTAAAGTGCTGCTGTTTTTGGATGAAATCCACCGCTTCAATAAATTGCAGCAAGACGCGCTGTTGCCGCATGTCGAGTCCGGTTCGATCGTGCTGATCGGCGCGACGACGGAAAACCCGTTCCACGACGTCAATCCGGCGATCCGTTCGCGCTGCGGCGAAATTAAGCAGCTCAAGCGGCTGACTCACGAAGACATCGTCGAGCTATTGAACAGCGCATTGGCGGATGAAAAGCGCGGGCTCGGCCGTGAGAAAATCCGGATTTCCGGCGAACAAGTCGCCCGCATCGCCGAAGGAACAAACGGTGACGCACGGAAAGCTTTGACGATGCTCGAATCCATCGTCATCGCGTCAGACGAAGAAGACGGTGAATACCTCGTCGATGACGGCATCATCGAGCAGATGATCAAGCGCGTCGGCGTGTTCGGCGACAAAAAAGGTTCTCATTTCTTTAACCTGTTGTCCGCGCTTCAAAAATCCGTGCGCGGCAGCGACGTCAATGCGGCAATGTATTACCTCGCCCATTTGCTGGAAAACGGCGACCTCACCGCCGTGACGCGGCGGTTGCTCGTCATGGCCTACGAAGACATCGGCCTCGCCAATCCGGCTGTTGGCGGGCATGTGCTTGCAGCGTGCCAGGCTGCGGACCGGCTCGGCTTGCCGGAAGCGCGCATCCCGCTCGCGCAAGCGGTCGCTGAGATGTGTTTGTCGGAGAAATCCAATTCCGCTTACCGTGCGATCGATGCCGCCACTGCCGCCATCAATAAAGGCCAGGTCGGCGACATCCCGGCACATCTGCGCGATACGCATTACGCGGGCAGCGCAGAGCTCGGCCATGGCGGCTATAAATATCCCCACGACACGCCGATCGGCTCGTTCGGCGGCTGGGCGGACCAGGATTATTTGCCGAAAGAATTAAAAAAAGCGGAGTTCTACAAGCCGGTCGTCGCCGGAGAAGAAAAGAAATTCGCCGGCATTTACGAAAAGCTGAAAGGCTTCCGAAAAAAATGATGCATAAAAAACGGACGGAGAATGATGACATTCTCCGTCCGTTTTTTTATCTATTGATTGACGCGTTGGATATGGATTGATTTGGTCATTTGGTTAACGACCCAGCTCGCGGCGATCAAGCCGACAGTCGATGGGGTGAACGCGTTGGAAGATGGCGGCATTTGCGCCTTGCGGATCGCCGCATCTTTTTTGCCGACGGTTTCGACGACCTCTTCACGTACGACGATCGGGCTCTCGTCAGAGAAAATGACCGGCACGCCTTTACGGATGCCCGCTTGCTTTAGTTTTTTGCGGATCATTTTTGCCAAAGGGTCGGTATGGGTCTTCGAGATGTCCGCGATTTTAAAGCGCGTCGGGTCCGTCTTGTTGGCGGCGCCCATGCTCGAGATGACCGGGATGCGGCGGCTATAGCATTCTTTGATCAGGTGCACTTTGTAGATCAATGTATCCGATGCATCGATGACATAGTCCGGTTTGTGGCTAAAGAATTCTTCATAGGTGTCTTCTGTATAGAACATATGGAGTGTCACCACTTCACAGTCCGCATTGACATCCGCAATGCGCTTTTTCATCACTTCGACTTTGGACTGGCCGACCGTCGAGAGATTCGCCACCAATTGGCGGTTGATATTGGTGATGTCGACATCGTCCTTATCGACGAGGATGATTTTTCCGACGCCGCTTCTAGCGCAAGCCTCGGCTGCAAACGAACCGACACC
Source organism: Planococcus sp. SSTMD024 (assembly GCF_041320495.1). Classification (NCBI taxonomy): domain Bacteria; kingdom Bacillati; phylum Bacillota; class Bacilli; order Caryophanales; family Caryophanaceae; genus Planococcus; species Planococcus sp. SSTMD024. The sequence goes on from NZ_JBGGNS010000019.1 coordinate 259,077, forward strand.
GCCGACGCCGAGTATGGCGACCGTCGAGCCATTGACCAATTCCATTCCTTCTTTGCCAATGGCGAGTTCATTTCTTGAAAATTGATGTAACATATTCACACTGCCTTTCAGATTCAATATTAAATAGGGATACTAGGGATTATACACATAGAAAATCCCTCCGGCAAATGCCGGAGGGATTTGGATTTCTTATGTAAGAAGAATCCCGATCGTGCCGTCCTTTGTGTTGCGCATCGTTTGAACCCGCTTATAGCAGGTGGGTGACCGCATCACCACTTATAACTTCCCGTTAAGGCATGTTAGCCATGGTGATATGTAGGTCTCCCGACGACAAAATGTTGGGTCAAAATCGAATTGCTAAAAACGAACACATCAGGATTCTCTCTACAAGTATAGTAGCATACCCGAAAAAGATGTACAAGCCTTTTACTCTGAATCTTTTTCACTATTCTGAATAGTTACCGATAGGTTTAATTCTTCCAATTGGGCCGATGATACTGCACTCGGCGCTTCCGTCAGCATATCGCTTGCAGAAGCGGTCTTCGGAAACGCGATCGTGTCGCGCAGGTTGGTGCGCCCTGCCAACAGCATCACCAAACGGTCAAGACCGAATGCAATGCCGCCATGCGGAGGCGTCCCGTACTCAAATGCTTCGAGCAAGAAGCCAAATTGCTCTGTCGCTTCTTCTTTCGAGAAACCGAGCACTTCGAACATTTGCTCCTGGATGTCGCGTTTGTAAATCCGCGCCGATCCCCCGCCGAGTTCATAGCCGTTCAATACCAAGTCGTAAGCTTGTGCGCGGACGTTTTGCGGTTCCGTCGACAGTTTGGCGAGGTCTTCTTCGAACGGCATCGTGAACGGATGGTGCGCCGCGTAGTAGCGTCCGTCTTTGTCATCGTATTCCAGCAGCGGCCAATCGGTGATCCACAGGAATTTGAAGATCGATTGGTCGATCAAGTCCAAGTCTTTGCCGAGCTTCATGCGCAAGGCGCCGAGTGAGTCCGCAACGACCGTTTTGGAGTCGGCGACGAACAATAGCAAGTCACCCGCTTCAGCTTCAGCGGCTGCGATCAAGCTATCAGCCATCTCCCCTTCGAAGAACTTGGCGATCGGCCCTTTGACGCCGCCTTCTTCCACTTTCAGCCACGCCAAGCCTTTTGCGCCGTAACGCGCAGCGAATTCGCCGAGGGCATCGATGTCTTTGCGGGAATAATTGCCGGCTTGTCCTTTGGCATTGATCAATTTGACTTGCCCGCCAGATTCGACTGCTCCTGTGAAGACTTTAAACGCAGTATCTTTCACCAATTCCGATACATCCGTCAATTCCATGCCGAAACGCACATCGGGCTTATCGGAACCGAAACGTTCCATGGCATCCCGGTAGCTCATGCGCTCGAATCCTGCATCGATGTCGATGCCTTTGACATCTTTCATCACTTGGATCATCAAGCGCTCGTTCAATTCGATGATGTCTTCCATCGTCTGGAAGCTCATTTCCATGTCGATTTGCGTGAACTCCGGCTGGCGGTCAGCGCGCAAATCTTCATCGCGGAAACAACGCGCGATTTGGTAATATTTATCCACTCCTGACACCATCAGCATTTGCTTAAACAATTGCGGTGATTGCGGCAAGGCGTAGAATTCGCCCTCGTGAACGCGGCTTGGCACCAAGTAATCGCGCGCGCCTTCCGGTGTGGATTTCGTCAAAATTGGTGTTTCGACATCCAAGAACCCTTCGCTGTCGAGGAAATTGCGGATCGTTTTCGTGACGTCCGAGCGCATTTTCAAGGTTTCGAACATCGCCGGGCGGCGCAAGTCCAAATAACGGTATTTCAAACGTAAGTCTTCACTGACATCCGTTTGGTCTTCAATCGCAAACGGCGGGTTTTTCGCGGCATTGATGATTTCTACATTATCCACTTGCACTTCGATTTTGCCGGTTTTCATCGCTGCGTTCACTTGCCCTTCCGCACGTTCAACGACAAGCCCATCGATATGGACGACAAATTCATTGCGCAATGATTCACCGATTTTTGCCGCTGTTTCCGAAATTTCCGGGTTGAAAACCACTTGGACGATCCCTGAGCGGTCGCGGACGTCGACGAAGATTAATCCGCCGAGGTCGCGGCGTTTGCGGACCCACCCTTTCAATGATACGCGCTGGCCGATTGCCGTTTCGTTCACTTCTCCACAATAATGTGTTCTCGACATAATTATTCCTCCAATGATTTCTTTTTCTGGATGCTGTCAGCCAATTCACCGAATGGCACTTCCTGCTGCTCACGCGTCGCCATTTCTTTGACGGCCGCCTTGCCGCTCTCGAGTTCCGATTCACCGATGACGATGACGAATCGCGCATTTTTACGGTCGGCGGATTTCATCTGCGCTTTCATCTTGCGGTCAGTGAAATCCATATCCGCCGAGATGCCGTTTGCGCGCAAGTCACGGACAATCGACACAGCCTTCTTTTTCGATGCCGCGTCCATTGCGATGACATACACATCGAGCGATTGGTCTTGCCCGATTTCCACTTTTTCCATTTCCAGTGCAAGCAATAAGCGTTCGATGCTCATCGCAAAGCCGATGCCCGGCGATTCCGGGCCGCCAAGGTCTTCAACGAGCCCGTTATAACGGCCGCCGCCGGCAAGCGTCGTGATCGCCCCAAACCCTTCTGCCTCGCTCATGATTTCAAAAGCGGTGTGGTTGTAATAATCAAGGCCCCGTACCAAGTTCGGGTCAACGACATAACTGATGCCGAGTTCGTCCAAATAGTCCTTGACTTGCGCAAAATAGGCGCTGGATTCTTCGTTCAAATAATCCGCAAGAGAAGGAGCCGTCGCCATCAACGGATGCTCGCCGTCCACTTTGCAATCGAGAATGCGCAGCGGGTTTTTCTCCAGGCGGTTTTGGCAATCGCCGCAGAATTCATCGATCGACGGCGCAAAATGCTCAATCAGCGCTTTCTTATGTGCCAAGCGGCTTTCGGTATCGCCGAGTGAATTCAAGACGAGCCGCAGACTTTTCAGCCCGCACGATTTATAGACGTCCATGGCGAGCGCAATCACTTCCGCATCGATTGCGGGATCTTTCGAGCCGATTGCCTCCACGCCGAACTGCACGAACTGGCGCGTGCGTCCCGCTTGTGGCCGCTCATAGCGGAACATCGGGCCGGTATAATACAGCTTCACCGGCTGGTCGGGCTGGCCAAACAGTTTGTGTTCGACATACGAGCGCACGACAGATGCGGTGCCTTCCGGACGCAATGTCAAGGAACGGTCGCCCCGGTCCTGGAAAGTATACATTTCCTTCTGGACGATATCGGTCGTATCGCCAACGCCCCGCTGGAACAATTCCGTGTGTTCGAAAACCGGCGTGCGGATTTCCTTGTACTGATACAGATTGCATAATTCGTTGATCGTCCGTTCGACTTCCTGCCATTTGGCAGATTCTTGCGGCAGCACATCGTATGTGCCGCGCGGTGCTTGGATATTGCCCATTTCCATCTCTCCTTTTCCATACAAAAAAGCCCCCGCCCCTTGCTTGCGCAAGGGACGAGAGCTAAAAATTAGCTTCCGCGGTTCCACCCTAGTTGGCGCAAATTTCTGCGCCCTCTCTGTCCGGATAACGGCCGGAACCGTCTTAGCCTAATAAGCGCGGGGGCGCCGTTCAGGTAAGAACCTCGAGAGTGTTGTTCGTTGCAGATCCCTGCAGGAAAGCTTTCAGCCCAAGGCTTTCCCTCTCTTTTCAGTCGATGCCAGCAATTACTTTCTCCGTCTTCAGCAAAAATTATATAAGTAGAATAAATCAATCTTAATCAGCTTAAGAAATCTTGTCAAGCTTTTGCATACATTGCCTGATTTTTTTGATATTATGATGAAGATGAACTTAATTTAGGAGGCCCGCTATGCAACGACGATTATTACTCACTTTGCTGGTTTTTATTTTGGCCTTATCCGGCACGATCCCATTAGCCGTTTCGGATTCTGCCCATGCAGATAACGGCGATGTTTCCGCGACCGGCTCGACGGTCAACATACGGACCGGTCCGGGGTTGAGCTATGAAGTGATTGGCTCGATGAAACAAGGCGACAAAGCACAACAAGTTTCACGCAGCGGCGATTGGATCGAGATCCGCCACGGCAACACAGAAGGCTGGGTCGCTTCCTGGCTCGTCAGCACAGAACAAGCGCAAGTTGCATCCGCCCAAACCGCCGTATCGTCCGTCGATAGCTTGAACATCCGCGCGCAGGCAAACCTATCTTCCGCGGTGCTGTCGAAAATGAACGCCGGCGAACAAGCACAAGTGATCGCAAGCCACGGCGACTGGACGGAAGTGCAATTCCGCAATGTCCGAGGCTTCGTCTCGACACAGTACATAAGCTTAACTGAGCAAAAAGCGGCGTCTCCAGAAGAACCGGCTTCCGAACAACAGGCAGAGACGGCTCAAGCGCTCGAAAAACTTTCTTCATTCCGCATCGCGGTCGATGCACTCAATGTCCGTGCCGAACCGAGTTTGAACGCGGAGATCCTGTCCTCCGTTAAAGAAGGCCAAGTGTTCAACGTCAAAGGGATGGACGGCAATTGGGTCCAGCTCGAACTCACCGAAGAAAAGACTGGTTGGGTGTATGCCTTCTACGGTGAATTATCCGACCAGCCCGCGCAACAAGCGAGCTCTTCGGATGAACAAGTGACCGTCTTGACGGACGGCACGAACTTGCGCGCACAGGCGAGCACATCTTCAGAAGTGGTCACACGGGCCGATGCCGGCATGCAGCTGTCGGTGGCAGGCAAAGAAGGCCAATGGTATTTAGTGGCGCTTGAAGACGGCCGCCAAGCCTATATCGCCGATTGGGTCGTGCGCACGGGAACGTCCAGTGATCCGGCGGATGCCGAAAAACCGCAACCCGCCAGGAAAGCCGGCACCTTGAACGGCTTGACGATTGTCTTGGATCCGGGTCACGGGGGCAATGATGGCGGCACGGTCGGCGTCCGCAAAACAAACGAAAAAGACCTGACCTTGAAAACAGCGGAAATCCTGTCCCACCACCTGCGCTCTGCAGGAGCCGAAGTCGTCATGACAAGGCAATCCGATGTTTATGTCGACCTCCGCCACCGCGTCTCCGAAAGCCATCAAGTGGCGGCGGACGCCTTCATCAGCATCCATTACGATGCCACTGAAGACAGCTCGGTCTCAGGCTTCACTTCGTATTACCAGCATCCGTACCAGCAAAAATTGGCTGAGCACATCAACGGCGGATTGGCCGGTAAGTTGACTCTCAATGACCGCGGCGCGAGAAAAGGCAATTACCTCGTTCTCCGGGATAATCGCCAGGCCGCAGTGCTCGTCGAACTTGGCTTCCTCAGCAATTTCAACGAAGAACGCATCGTTTCGAGCGACCAATTCCGCGAACAAGCGGCACTTGGCCTCTACAACGGCATCATCAGCTATTTCGACTCTGAATTAAGCGAGTGAAATCAAATGCCCCGCTTCTCAAATGAGAAGCGGGGCATTTTTTGGCTATCAACAACTGCTTGTAATTGGACATTAAAAGCGTCAAGGAACCATTTCCAGGCGTTTTTACATCAAAAAAAGAGGCAAGCAGATCTGCTTGCCTCTTCCAAACATTATTTTTTAGCTCCGTCCGAATCGACCAGGATGGTGACGGGCCCGTCGTTGACGAGCTGGACGTCCATCATGGCGCCGAATACGCCGGTTTCGACCTGAAGGCCGTGGCTTGTCAATTCCTCGTTGAATTTCAGCCACAACGGTTCGGCTTGTTCCGGTCGTGCCGCTTCGACAAAGCTTGGGCGCCGCCCTTTTTTGACGTCTCCGTACAAGGTGAACTGGGAAATCGACAGCACGCTGCCTCCCGCTTCCTCAATCGAGCGGTTCATCTTGCCGTCTTCATCTTCGAACAAGCGAAGCCCGGCAATTTTCTTTGCGGCATATACCGCATCCGCTTCGCTATCGCTATGGGTGATGCCGACCAATAAGACATAGCCGGAATCGATTGCCCCTGTAATTTGCCCATCAACGGTGACGGACGCTTTTTTTGAACGCTGCAATACGACTTTCATGGCTCCTCCTTAATTCGTCACGCGTGTAACCGAATAAACGTCCGGAATTTGCTTGATGCGTTCCACGACACGGTTCAGATGGGAGATGTGCGGTATCATGATCGACAAATTGATCGTCGCGATCTTGTCTTTGTCGGCACGCCCGCTGACGGCGGTGATCGTCGTCTTCGTCTCGCTGACCATGTGCATCACTTCGTTGATCAAGCCGGTGCGGTCGTATGCCTGCACTTCGATATCGATTTGATACGATTTGTTCTCAGGCGAACCGGCATTTTCCCATTCGACCGGGATCAACCGGTCGGATTCATCCGCCTGAATATTCGGGCAATCCGCGCGGTGAACCGAGACGCCGCGGCCTTTCGTGATAAAGCCGAGAATGGCATCGCCCGGCACCGGGTTGCAGCATTTCGACAAACGGATCATCATGTTGTCGATGCCGCGCACGATGACGCCGGATTCCGTCTGTTTTTTCGGCTGGTTAGCTTTCATTTCCACGGTGATTTTTTCAATGGCTTCTTCCTGCTCGCGCTTTTTGCGCTGGCGCTCCGCCAAACGGTTGACGACTTGCTGGGCGGTGATGCCGTTGAATCCGACGGCCGCATACATATCATCTTCGCTGGCGAAATTGTATTTCTCGATGACGCGTTTGACATTCTCCGCTGTCAGCACTTCTTTTTGGGTGAATTCCTGTGCTTTGATCTCTTTTTCCACAAGGTCGCGGCCTTTATGGACGTTGTCCTCGCGCACTTGTTTCTTGAAGAATTGCTTAATCTTGTTTTTGGCTTGTGTTGATTTGGCAATATTGAGCCAGTCGCGGCTCGGGCCCACCGATTGCTTGGACGTCAGGATTTCAACGATGTCCCCTGTATTCAGTTCGAAATCGAGCGGCACCATTTTGCCGTTGACTTTGGCGCCAATCGTTTTATTGCCGATTTCGCTATGGACACGGTAGGCAAAATCGATCGGGCAGGAACCTGCCGGCATTTCGATGACATCGCCTTTCGGGGAGAACACGTAGACCATGTCCGAAAACAAATCGAATTTCAGCGATTCCATGAATTCTTCCGCATTGTCGGATTCGTTCTGGAAATCAAGGATTTCGCGGAACCACGACAAGCGGGAATCGACCGAGCTGAGCGGCTTGTCAGAGGTCTTGCCTTCTTTGTATGCCCAGTGCGCCGCGACTCCGTATTCGGCGATGCGGTGCATTTCCTCGGTGCGGATCTGCACTTCCAAAGGGTCGCCCTGTGGCCCGATGACCGTCGTATGGAGCGATTGGTACAAATTCTGTTTTGGCATGGCGATATAATCCTTGAAGCGCCCGGGCATCGGCTTCCATGTGGAATGGATGATGCCGAGCACCGCGTAACAGTCCTTGATGCTGTCGACCGTGATGCGCACGGCGAGCAAATCATAGATTTCGTTGAATTGCTTGTTTTGCATCGCCATTTTCTTGTAGATGCTGTAAATATGCTTTGGGCGCCCGAAAAGATCGGCTTCAATGCCGACCTCGTCGAGCTGGACGCGGATTTCACCAATGACATTATTCAAATAGTCTTCCCGCTCCGTGCGTTTTTTCTTCATTAAATTGACGATGCGGTAATATTGCTGAGGGTTCAAATAGCGGAGAGCCGTGTCTTCCAGCTCCCATTTGATCGTATTGATCCCTAAGCGGTGTGCAATCGGGGCGAAAATCTCCAGCGTTTCGTTCGCTTTGATGCGCTGCTTTTCGACCGATTGGTATTTTAAGGTTCTCAAATTATGCAGGCGGTCGGCCAGCTTGATAAGGATGACGCGGATATCCTGCGCCATCGCGACAAACATCTTGCGGTGGTTTTCCGCCTGTTGTTCTTCTTTTGACATGTACTTGATCTTGCTGAGTTTCGTGACGCCATCGACCAATAATGCGACTTCCTCATCGAATTCGCGGACGATGTCTTCGCGGCTGACGTCGGTGTCTTCTACGACATCATGCAAAAAACCCGCTGCGACGGTGGCCGGATCCATTTGCAGTTCTGCGAGGATCCCAGCCACTTGCACCGGATGCACAATATACGGTTCGCCGGATTTCCGGAATTGGCCATCATGGGCTTCATAGGCAAGTTGGTACGCCTTTTTTATCGTTTCTACGTGCTCTGCATTCATATAGGACGCAACCATTTCGAATACATCTTCAACTGTTCTCACTTGATCTTTCGCCATAATTGCCCACCTTGCTTTATTTATTTCCAGAAGAGTATTCCTTTATTATAGATAACTTTCCGCTAAAAAGTAAAGCTTTTGCGTGTTTTCATCTATCTTCCGGAAATACCCAAGGGGCTACAGGCGGTCCGCTTTTTGCTTGCGGATGCCATCAACCATGATCCATTTGCTGTCATCGCCGACTGCGACAGTCTTGTTCGACGAGTCGACGCTCATGATGTTCCTGACGCGGACGTTGCGCGCGCTCTGCTTTCCGCCCATGATCGAAATGTCCGAACCTGCCGTCCGGAAGCCGCGCACCACGCCGTTCGACAGTAAAATGTGTTCAGCCCGGTACTGCACAGCGGAAGCAGGGCGTCCTTTGTAATCATAGAGCGGATCGCCTTCGAACAGGAAGCGGTTGACCGCGACGTTGCGGTAGCCGGAAATGACCAGCGAGCGCGGCGATGAATCTTTATAAAGATGCGTTTCAACAGGTGCCAGCGAGACGAGCCGCTGCGCTTTGATATTATAGGCAGATAAAGACTCGGGATCTTCCCGGAGATGATGGCCGATGTGGCGGAAATTGAAGGAGCGATTGTCATTGACCGATAAATGGCCGGAAATGAAGACGCCCGACGCTGCCGAGGAATTGGCATGCGCTTTGATTTCGATGCCGCCGAAGCAACGCGAAGTGGAATTATTGAACAGCCAGATATGCCTCGAACCGTCATCGATTTCAATGCCATTGGAATTTGAATAGCCTTTCTTATGGGCTTTGCCGCTCGGGTCCGAGAAATGGCAGTTCGAGACGAAGACGTAATCGCTATGATGCGTCGTCAAGCCGTCGTCCCCGAAACCGAAGCCGTTCACTTTATCGACCCAGATATACTTGCTGCCGCCCCTCCCGCGCATGCCGTCGCCTGCGTAATTATAAAGCGGCGACGTGATATCGACGCAATGAAGTCCGGGATTGATCGCTTCGACATCCCGCACCCAGCCGTAAGTAACGCCCGCAAATGTGACACAGCTTGAATAATTGCCCCAGGCACTCGTGCGTTCTGTCTGCCCAAGCCGCTCCACATTCCAATCTAGGCTCAAGCTTTCGACCGAGATATTGCGGTTGCCGGTCACATAATTGGAGTTCGTTAATAAACGCGAACGCTTTGGCGCTTTCGGATGCAGCTTGATGACCGAAGCGGTCTTGCCCGCCCCGACGATGCGGCTCCATGACGGAACGCGGATGCCTTTGACAATATAGACCCCAGGCGGAACCGTTACTTCCACCCGCCCGTTGCCGATCGCTTTTTTGAACGCTTCGGTGCAATCGGTGATGCCATCGCCGATTGCGCCGTAATCGCGGATGTTGACGCGCCGATTGATCGTCGAATCGAGCTTTTTGTATTCGCGGTCGAGCTTGCCTTTCCACTCCGGGAACAAGTCCTGCCCGAATACAATCGTGCCATAGCCGTTATCATCCGCCACTTCATACTCATCGGCAAACACAGACCAGAGTTTTTCGGAAAAATGGACGGGCCGCTTGATGCGTACGCGCGGAAGATCTTTCTTGATGTCATTGAACAGCGCTTCAGTCTCCCTGGTGGTCTGTTCTAGAGGGGTCGCATCGTTCAGCAGCTGCCCGATCAATTCATTGTTTTGCTCAGGATCATACCGTCTGTCCAATTCGATCATGGAAATCACCTCTCTTGCTAGTTTCTTTCTCTACCATACCCTACCATCAGAAAAAAAATCACCTTGCCCGAAAAGGCAAGGTGATTTTCTCAATATTGCATCAAAGTCGTGACATCGTAGCCGTCGAGGTTCTTGCGGCCATCCAAATAAGTCAATTCGATCAAAAATGCGCAGCCGACAACAACGCCGCCAAGCTGTTCGACCAAATTGATCGTCGCGTTGATCGTTCCGCCGGTAGCCAAAAGGTCGTCCGTAATCAAGACTCGCTGTCCCGGTTTGATGGCATCTTTGTGCATCGTCAATACGTCCGTGCCGTACTCGAGTCCGTATTGTGCGCGAATCACTTCACGCGGCAATTTGCCTTCTTTGCGGACTGGCGCGAAGCCGATTCCAAGAGCGTAAGCGACAGGGCAGCCGATGATGAAGCCGCGAGCTTCCGGCCCGACGATAAGTTCCGCATCAACCGTCTTCGCATATTCGACGATTTGGTCCGTTGCGTATTTATAGGCTTCGCCACTGTCCATCAAAGATGTAATATCCTTGAACTTGATTCCTGGCTTCGGCCAATCTTCGACGATAGTTATATATTGCTTTAAATCCATAATTCTTCCTCCTTGGCTGACACTTGGGCGTCAAACCAGTCTTTTAGATCCCGATAGGATGCATACAAGAGCTTTTGTTCCAAGGCAATCTGCCGCTCGCGCTTTTTATAAGCCGGCGCTTCCGACAGGTCGCGTTTTCCCGGAGCTTGTGCAATCTCGGTAATTCCATTGTTAAGTGTAACAAAACCGAGTTCAAAAAACACCTGAAGCATGAAAAATAATGTTTCACGGCTCCAGCCTTTATGTTTGGCGAGTTCTTCGCCGTTCTTTTTGAAATCGAACGAACCGCGCTTCTTGACGAAGCCGAACAGCCATTTGAACTGGTCGCGGTCGGGGATGCGCTCGAAATATTGGGATTCCTGCGCATAGAAATGGGCATAGACACGCTTCGGCCTCAGCTGTTTGAGCACCGATGATAGCTGTTCTTCTGAATCCGGCAAATCCAATAGCACGAGATGGTCTTTCGCGGAACCTGATTCAGCGAGAGACTCCGCAGGGACGATCGGGCCGTCGAGCAGCGAATGGAACACCGCTTCTGTCTCTTTTTGGAAAGCGACGAATACTTGGTTTTGTTTCGGGATGAGCTTCGACCAGCGGCTCACTTGGCGGATGCCGCGGATGTCGAATAATTGCCATTCGTCCGTGCGGATATCCTCTACCAATAGCTGCGGTTTTTTGCGCCCGTTCCATTCGTTGATCTGCAAGTCGCCGATGACATCGATTTTCACATCAGGCGTCAGTTCGTCGCCAAGCTCGCCGATGCCGAAACCGACCGCATCCAAAGTAAAACTGTTTTGCGCCAGCTCCATCTTCAGATGCGCTTGGCTCGCGCCGATTTTGCGGATGCCCGCCACTTTGACGCCGTTCAAATAAAACTTCGGCTTGGCAAAGCCCATGCCAAACGGCGCGAGGCGGCGCATGCCTTCAATGGTGTCTGTATTTACTTCATCAAGTGTCACAGGAATATCGATCGACACGACCGGCACCAAATCTTCTTCTGTCAACGAAGTTTTCGCCTGTTCGTTCAAACGCTCACGCAATTCGTCAACGTCTCCCGCGGCAAGCGTCATGCCGGCTGCCATCGGGTGTCCGCCAAAATGCGGCAGGATGTCGCGGTTTTTGGCGAGTTCATTGTATAAATGAAAGCCTTCGATGCTGCGGGCCGAGCCTTTCGCTTTGCCGTTTGCCAAGTCGAGCGACAACACAAGCGACGGTCGGTAGAACTTCTCGGTCAATTTCGAGGCGACGATGCCGACAACGCCAGGGTTCCATCCTTCCTGCGCCACGACGATGACATGCGGCAACTGTTCTCCGTACCGCGCTTCCACTTGCTCGATTGCTTGCTCGGAAATCGCCTTGACGATCGCCTGGCGTTCCTTGTTCAAGACGTCCAAGCCGTCTGCGAGCGATCTGGCTTCCGATGGATCGTCTGTCATGAACATCCGCACGGCGGGGTCCGCTGATTGCAGGCGGCCGATGGCGTTGATGCGCGGGCCGAACATAAAGCCGATCGTCTCTTCCGTAATGTCGCGCTGCTTGACGCCCGCTACATCCGCGAGCGCCGCAATTGCGGGCATCGGCGAATCCTGCAAGGCGCGCAAGCCCTTCTTGACGAGCACGCGGTTTTCCCCGTGCAACGGCACCAAATCGGCAATCGTGCCGATCGCGACCAGCTCCGTCAAATGATCCGGAATATCGCCGTATAGCGCCTGCGCCATTTTGAACGCAACGCCGACGCCGGCCAGTTCCCCGAACGGGTACTCGCCTTCTGGGTGGCGCGGATGGATAACGGCGAGCGCTGCGGGCAGTTCATCGCCGATGTCGTGGTGGTCGCTGATGATGACGTCCATCCCGAGTTCATTGGCCAAACGAACCGGCTCGATTCCTGACACGCCGTTATCGACCGTGACGATCAAGTTGACGCCTTCCGCATGTGCTTCCTTGAACAGCTCCGCATTCGGGCCATAGCCATGGTCGAAGCGGTTCGGGATCTTGAACGATACATCTGCGCCGAGATCCTGCAGCACCGTCATCATGACCGTCGTGCTCGTCACCCCATCGGCATCGTAATCGCCATAAACGAGTATTTTTTCTTCCGCTTCGATCGCCTGTTGGATACGCGCTACTGCAACGTCCATATCCTTCATCAGAAACGGGTTATGTATGCCGGACAATTCCACATCCAAAAATTCCTGCGCTTTTTCCACTGTGTCGATGCCGCGTGTGACGAGGATCTTCGCCAGCACGGAAGACAAGGAAAGCGCCTCTTGCAATTCCTGGACCGTTTGTGCATCCGGTGTTGTCAATTGCCATCTTTTTTTCGATTCTATCATTGGTCTTCACTTCCTCACCCGTACATTATACAACATCGGCGGGCAGACAAAAACCTTTCGGCTAAGCGCCGAAAGGTTCATTTTTTACATTTCGTCGCGGCGTGTGTCCGCGCGGCGGTCTTGTGTATCGTTGACGCCGAACTCCTCGCGTTGCGGCTGCGACCGGAGCGACTCGTCCGTATCATCGTGCGGTCGTTCTTCCCCGGTCACGACCATCGCATCAGGCGTGACGCCTGCTCGCTGGTATTCGGCAATTTCGTTCTGCTGTGTGGCGATGAGCGATTCCTTGACCGCCACTTCTTTTTGGAGTGTCTTCACCTTGCGCTTCAACTGGTAGTTGCGCGTCATGGCGAGTATGCTCGAGAGCAGGAATCCGAGCAAGGCGGAGACGAGAATGACCAGGATCAACGGCCATTCGGCTTCGCCGAACACGTAATTGACCGGTACATTATCGACATTGAATACTGCAAAAATCGCGATGATGATAGCAAAAACCAGACCGAGCAATAAGAGCCATTGCATTTTCATGTGAACCATCCCTTCTGTTTTGGGCTGCGTGCACCTTGCCGCTTTTAGGGCAAAAAAAGGGACAAGGTATCAATACTCTATACCCTGTCCCTTTCTCCTATTAAACTTATACGACCGGTTCGTCGGAGCCCCATTTGGACTCTTGTTCTTTCTTCTCGATATCGATCGGCCCTTTCTTTTTCAGCTCTCTTTTTTTCAAGACAAGCCAGATTTGCGCAGCGATGAAGATCGATGAATACGTTCCTGCGATCAAGCCGATCAACAAGGCGATCGAGAAATTCGTGATCGATGCAGCACCGAAGATCAGGAGCGCAAGCACGACGAGGAATACCGTCATGACGGTATTGATCGAACGCGTCAAGGTTTGGCGGAGTGAAGTGTTGACAATCTTCTCCAATTGTTCCACCGTTTCCACTTTTTTGACGCGGCGCATATTCTCGCGGATCCGGTCAAAGGTGACGATCGTGTCGTTGATCGAATAACCGATAATCGTTAGGACAGCGGCGATGAATGTGATATCCACTTCCAGCCGCAGCAAGCTGAATGCCGCGACGATGAAGAATGCATCGTGCAGGAGTGCCACGATGGACGCCACGCCCATGCGCCATTCAAAGCGGAATGCCACATAGATGATGATGCCGATTGCCGCGATGGCAAGCGCCATCAAAGCATTTTGCGCGAGTTCAATGCCGACGGTCGGCGAAACGGTCGACACGTTCGGCTCGATTCCGTATTCGTCAATAGCCGCAGATTTCAATTCCTCGATTTCCGTTTGGCTGAAGTCATCGACATACCGGACGACGCCGATCGAAGACCCCTCACCCGACATGACGATGTCGTCCGACGGATAACCGGCACTTTCCACGAAGCTTTCGACTTCCTCTTGTGTCAACGAGGATTCGGAAGTGATTTCCACGCGCGTACCGCTGGAGAAATCGATGCCCAAGTTCAATTGGAAGATCGACAGCACAACCATCCCGGATAAGATGAGCGCAAGCGAAGCAGCGAAGAATTTGCGGCGGTTGCCGGCAAAATCAAAGCGATCGTAAGGCGTCGTCAAATCGGTGATGTGCAAATCTTCTTCTTTTGCATGGATTTTCTTTTTCGATAAGCCGAACCAGCCTGGCTTATTGTCCAGGAACCCACTCCATACCCAAAGGCCGAGCATGAGGCGAGAGCCCCAAACGGCGGTCAGGAAGCTCGCGAGAATGGAAATGATCAGCATCGTCGCAAAGCCTTTGACGGAACTGGTGCCGAAGTAGAACAATACAGCGGCAGCAAGCAACGTCGTGATGTTGGCGTCAATGATTGCGGAGAACGATGATCTGGCGCCTGCACGGAACGCATCCCGTACGGACTGGCCTGTCCGCAGCTCTTCTCGTATGCGCTCGTAAGTGATGATATTGGCATCGACTGCCATCCCGACACCGAGCATGATTGCCGCGATGCCCGGCAAAGTCAGCACGCCGCCAATCCATTCAAAGATTACGAGGATGAGGTAGACGTAAGCGGAAAGCGTGACGACTGCGATCGCACCTGGGAAACGGTAGAACAATAGCATGAAGATCAGGACAGCGACGATGCCGATTCCGGCCGCGAAAGTCGTCTGGTCCAATGCCTGTTCACCGAATTGTGCGCCGACAGATGTCGAATACACTTCCGTCAATTTCACCGGAAGCGCGCCGGCGTTCAAAATGCCGGCCAAGTTCTGCGTTTCCTCCACAGTGAAGGAACCGGAGATTTCGACGCTCGGTGAATTGATGCGTTGTTGAACCCGCGGGTCCGAAATGAATTTCGGGTCCGCTTTCAAGCGTTCTTCCTGATAGGAATCGACGCCTTCTTCAAAATCGAGCCAGATGACCAGGACATTATCCGGCGCCGGCTTTTGCGCGATTTCGCCCGTCACTTCGGCGAATTTGCCCGGTTCGTTCAGTTCAAGCGTGACGATCGGCTGGCCTTCCTGATTGAAAGTAGCCGTGGCGCCGCCTTGAGCCAGGTCATTCCCCGACAGCATGACATTATCATCCGCATCGCGGAATGATAGATTCGCTTCTGTCGAAAGCAGCTCACGGGCAGACGATTGGTCTTCAACACCCGCCAATTGGACGCGTATCCGGTTGCCGCTTTCGATTTGGAGGTTCGGTTCACTGACGCCGAGCACATCGATGCGGCTTCTCAGTGCGTCCGTCGTATCCGAGACGACTTCTTCTGTAATTTCCTGTCCTTCTTCGAGCTCTTCCACTTGGTAAAGGACTTCAAATCCGCCCTGCAAATCGAGCCCGAGATTGATATCTTTGGCGATCGGCAGGCTGGTTGTGCCAATCAAGCCAATGAGCATGAATACCAGCAGGAAAAAGGCGATGATGCGAGATCTTGCTTTCATATGTATAGTTCCTCCTCAATATACAACACAGCACTTACATTATCGGTGACGTGCCAAAAGGTGTCAAATCCCGCGCGATTTCTGGCGCGCCGGACGAAGAAGCTGCTGCAGGTCCTCCATGCTGTCTTCCGTGAAAAAGTTTGCGGTTTTAAAGGCTTCCACCTGATGGTAAGCGACAAAATCGGAAGCCGTCAGATCCATAATATCCGACACCATCTCATGCAAACGCATGTCTTCGATTGTCTTCTTTTTCCATACTTTCCTCAGGCAATAATCCCACAAGGCTTCCGGGGTGAATGTTTCATATTGCAAATACGTGAATTCGCTGCATTTGCTTTCCAATGCGGGCAGCACCTGCTCGTATTTTTCCGGATAGCTCATCATGTCGGTTCTCCTTTCTGCAGTTCTGTTTCCATTGTACCTTCAAGATGGAAAATTTAGAACAAATGCATGAAAATTTTCGGAAAATTGTTTAATTTACTTTCTGTTTAATTAAAGGAACTAATAGAGCCGATTTTCCCTTGGACGAAAAAAACGCCTCCCGAAAGGAAGACGGTTTTTTTTTCGGTTGCTTATTCAACGATGCGGGCGATTGCCTGGCGCTCAAACTGCATGCGCGTGCCGTCTGCCACTGTGATGTAGATTGTCGTATCGTCCACTGCGTCGACTTGGCCGTGCAAGCCGCCGATCGTCACGATGCGGTCCCCACGTTTTAATTCGGACTGCATGTTCGCTGTCGCTTTCTGGCGTTTTTGCGCCGGGCGGATGATGAAGAGCCACATGAGCAAGAACATCAATAGTAAAGGTGATAACGCAATTAATGTTTCCATTGTTCAATTTCCCCCTTTCGTGTTCTCTATCGTTTTCGAACTCAGAAATTTTTTGCATTCGGCTTATTGAATCCGTACGCTTCAAAAAATTCTTCGCGGAAATCTCCCAGGCGGTCTTCGCGGATCGCTTGACGCACCTGTTCCATTAAGTTTAACAGAAAATGCAGGTTATGATAACTCGTAAGGCGAATTCCGAAGGTTTCATCTGCACGCAATAAGTGATGCACGTAAGCGCGCGTGTAATTGGTGCATGTATAGCATGTGCACTTCTCATCGATCGGCGTGAAATCGCGCTTGAACTTCGCGTTTTTCAAGTTCAGGCGGCCAGTGCTCGTCATCAATGTGCCGTTGCGCGCAATGCGTGTCGGCAACACGCAGTCGAACATGTCGATGCCGCGGATCGAGCCATCGATCAAGGAATCGGGCGAGCCGACGCCCATCAAATAACGCGGCTTGTCAAACGGCATAAACGGCGTCGTGAATTCCAGCGCACGGTTCATGACATCTTTCGGTTCACCGACCGACAAACCGCCGATCGCATAGCCCGGGAAGTCAAGCGCGACAAGGTCTTCTGCGCTTTGTCTGCGCAAGTCTTCGTATTCGCCGCCTTGAATGATGCCGAACAAGCCTTGGTCCTGTGGGCGTTCGTGTGCTGCGAGGCAACGTTCTGCCCAGCGCGACGTGCGTTCAACACTCGATTTCATGTATTCGTGCGTCGCCGGGTAAGGCGGGCATTCATCAAACGCCATCATGATATCAGAGCCGAGGTCGTTCTGGATTTGCATCGCCTTCTCGGGGCTCAAGAACAATTTGTCGCCGTTCATATGGTTGCGGAAATGAACGCCTTCTTCTTTGATGTTGCGGAACTCGCTCAGCGAGAACACTTGGAAGCCGCCGGAATCGGTGAGGATCGGGCGGTCCCAGTTCATGAATTTGTGCAAGCCGCCCGCTTCCTTGATGACGTCGTTACCAGGGCGCAGCCACAGATGGTAGGTATTGCTTAAGATAATGCCGGCGTTCATCGCTTTCAGTTCTTCCGGGCTCATCGTCTTGACGGTCGCTTGCGTGCCGACCGGCATGAAAGCCGGCGTTTCGAACGAGCCGTGCGGCGTGTGGACGATGCCAAGGCGCGCGCCTGTTTGTTTGCATGTTTTGATGTGTTCATAAGTTACTGCATGGGTCATGATTCGGTCTCCTTTTTCTGCGGTTCAATAAACATCGCGTCGCCGAAGCTGAAAAAGCGGTAGCGCTCTTGGACAGCTTCGTTGTACGCATTCAAGATGGCGTCCCGGTTCGACATGGCGCTGACAAGCATGACAAGCGTCGATTTCGGCAAATGGAAGTTGGTGATGAGTCCGTCCACCGCCTCGAACTGGTAGCCCGGGTAAATGAAGATATCCGTCCAGCCATTGTCTTCCTGCAATTGGCCGCCGAATTTCTTTGCGACTGACTCGAGCGTGCGCGTCGAAGTCGTGCCGACGGAAATGACGCGGCCGCCTTGCTGTTTCGTTTCATTGATCAAATCCGCGGTTTCTTTCGTGATGCGGTAAAATTCTGCGTGCATTTCGTGGTCTTCGATCGATTCCACCGACACCGGGCGGAACGTGCCGAGCCCGACGTGCAAGGTGATGAATGCGATATTGACGCCTTTGTTGCGGATGCCCTCCAATAATTCATCGGTGAAATGAAGCCCGGCAGTCGGCGCTGCGGCACTGCCCCGTTCTTTCGCGAACACCGTCTGGTAACGGTCCTGGTCTTCCAGCTTCTCGCGGATATACGGCGGCAGCGGCATTTCGCCCAACTGGTCGAGAATCTCATAAAAAATGCCGTCGTAGATAAATTTGAAATAACGGCCCCCGTGGTCCAGGACGCCCGTGCATTCCGCGCGCAAAAGCCCGCCGCCGAACGACACGACCGTGCCGATTTTCACTTTCTTGGCCGGCTTGACGAGCGTTTCCCACACATCTTCTTCCGTCTGCTTCAATAAAAGCACTTCGATGTTCGCACCCGTTTCTTCCTTTGTGCCCATAAGGCGCGCCGGCAGCACGCGGGTATCGTTCAACACAAGCGTGTCGCCTGCGTGCAGATGGCCGAGGATGTCGCGGAAATGTTTATGTTCGACCGCCCCTGTTTCTTTGTCCATCACGAGAAGCCTGCTCGATGTCCGGTCCAAAAGGGGCGTTTGCGCAATCAATTCCTCCGGCAAGTCGAAGTCAAAGTCATTTACATTCAATTGCTGTTCATTTGTTAGTTTAGTCATTCAGGCATCTCCATTTTAAAGTGTTCGTATGCAAGAGGCGTCACAGTGCGGCCTCTTGGCGTCCGTTGAATAAAACCGATTTGCAAAAGATACGGTTCGTAGACATCTTCGATCGTCGTCGATTCCTCGCCGATGCTTGCAGCGATCGTATCCAAGCCGACAGGCCCGCCGCGGAAACGGCTGATCATGCCGGTGAGTAGCTTGTGGTCGATATGGTCAAGGCCGAGCGGGTCGACTTGCAGCATCTCGAGCGCTTGCTCCGCCATATCGGTCGTGATCGACCCGTTGCCGCGCACCATCGCGTAATCGCGCACGCGTTTTAGCAACCGGTTCGCAATACGCGGGGTCCCGCGGGAACGGCGTGCGATTTCACTCGCGGCATGCGCATCGATGTCCGCTTCGAACAAAGCGGCGCTGCGTTCGACGATATCCGTCAAAGCTTCCGTGTCGTAATACTCGAGCCTAGACAAGACGCCGAAACGGTCACGCAACGGCGCCGACAATGCCCCTGCACGCGTCGTCGCGCCGATCAAGGTGAACGGCGGCAAATCAAGCCGCACCGAGCGCGCAGTCGGGCCTTTGCCGACCACGATATCGAGGCAGAAATCCTCCATCGCCGGGTACAGCACTTCTTCGATCGATCGGTTCAAGCGGTGGATCTCGTCGATGAACAACACATCTCCCGGCTCGAGCGACGAAACGATCGCCGCCAAATCGCCGGGCCGTTCAATCGCCGGGCCAGACGTCATCTTCACGCCGACTTCCATTTCGTTGGCGATGACGGTCGCAAGCGTCGTCTTCCCAAGACCCGGTGGCCCGTAAAGCAGCACATGGTCAAGCGATTCGTTGCGCATTTTCGCCGCTTCGATGAAAATCTCCAGGTTGTGCTTTACTTTCTGCTGGCCGATGTATTGCGACAAACGCTGTGGACGCAACGATTGTTCAAAGCGCTCATCAAATTCCGAAATTTCGCCGTCAATAATGCGTTCTTCCATGGCGTTCGCCTCCTCGTTAAGTTTGTTTCAATAATAATTGAAGCGCTTTTTTCATAAAGCCTTCGGTGTCGAGTTCCAGCCCTTTCAATTGAGGCTTCACTTTCGTGATCTCGCGTTCCGAATAGCCGAGCGCGCCCAGTGCGAGCATCGCTTCTTCGAGCTCCGATTCGTCGCCGCCGAACAAGTCCGGCTGGCCGGCTTCTGCATAGGATTCCCCAAAGAAATCCGTCAGCTTGCCTTTCAAGTCCAAGATCATCTGGCGGGCGGTTTTCTTGCCGACGCCAGGGAATTTCACCAAATACTTCTCGTCTTCCTGCTCGATCGCCTCGATGACGAATTGCGGCTGGCCCGATGCCAGAATCGCAAGCGCGCCTTTCGGGCCGATGCCCGAGACGCTGATGAGCTTGCGGAACAATTCCCGCTGCTCAAGCGTCGGGAAGCCGAACAGGAACTGCGCGTCTTCCCTTACGTGATGATGCACAAAGATCTGCAGTTCGTCCGATCCGAATGAATACGGGTTCGGGGCAAAGATCTGCCAGCCGACTCCCTGCTGTTCCACTACCAAATATTCAGGTGTCACGCGGGTGACTTGCCCTTTTATGTAATCGTACATTGCACTCGCCCTTTCATTTTCAACCTGTTGATTATACCATATTCCGGCCTTTCCTACGAAGAAAGCTATCCGGTTCATTTGGACATTGTGAAGCTTGGATCAACTGACAACCAGCGGGAATGGAAGAGCTTCCCGCTGATTGTAGTTTCTCTTTATGCTAAAATGAAGTATAGCAATATGGAGCATCGGAGGGTTTTCATGAAAAAGTTATACGGCGAAGAACGCCGGAATGTTTTATTGGATGAGCTGAAGCAGGCGAAACGGCCGATGACCGGCAGCGCGCTCGCAAAACTTGCGCAAGTGTCGCGTCAAGTGGTCGTGGGCGACATGACCTTATTGAAGGCAAAAGGCGAGCCGATCATCGCGACGAGCCAAGGCTATCTGTATTTGGATCCAAGCGGCAACCAACAAGTGAGCCGGCGCATCGCCTGCAATCACCAGCCGCAAGAAACGGAAGCGGAATTGCGGTTATTGGTCGAATGCGGCGTCACGGTCAAAGACGTCTCGATCGAACACCCTGTCTACGGCGAACTGACGGCCGGGATCCACGTCTCGACGCCGCTCGATGTCGATATGTTCATGCAGCGCATACGCGACACCGGTGCGAGTTACTTGCTCGAACTGACAGAAGGCACGCATATCCACACCATCACAGCGGACCTTCCCGAAACCCTCGCAAAAGCAGTCGAAGCGATGAAGCAGCACGGCTACTTGCTCGAAGAAGCGGAATAAGCACAAAAATCCCCCGGACGCCAATTAAGCGTCCGGGGGATTTTTAATGCTCATGATTATGAATTATACGTATAGTACGAACCGAGCGTCTTGACGCCGCAGCCGAGAGCCTTGAGCTCTTCGAACGCTCCGCGCATCATCGCCGCATTCTCATCTTCCAATACGTCGGCGATAAAGAAATAATTGCCGAGCCCTGTCTTCAAAGGACGCGATTCGATTTTCGACAAGTTCAATTGGCGCCAAGCAAAAACCGACAGCACTTGGTGCAAAACACCGGACCGGTCATCTTCTGGCGGCGTGATCATCAAGGTCGTCTTGATCTGCGCTTCATGTCCCGGGTCGGTCAATTTATGGTTGCTTCTCGACAAGACGAAAAAGCGCGTGTGGTTGAAATGGAAATCGTGAATGTCGCGCTGCACGATGTCCAAGCCGTATTTTTCCGCAGCGTAATCATTGGCGATCGCCGCAATATTGCGCTCAGGCAGTTCCGACACCATCTTGGCGGCGGCAGCCGTCGAGCTGTATTGCTGGAGCGGCGTCGTTTTATACGTATAGTACAAAAACTTATGGCATTGGGCCAAGGCGTGCGGATGCGAGTAGATCGCTTCGAACGATTCCGCGCCGCGGTTTTCCGGGTGGACGAGCAAATGCTGCTGGATCGGCGACAGCACTTCCGCCGTCACATACAGCTCCGCTTCGTGGAACAGATAATCCACCGTCAACGGCACCGACCCCTCGAGCGCATTCTCCAGCGGCACGACCGCATAATCGACCGTGCCTTCCGCGACTGCCTCGATGCATTCGGGAATGGTCGTATACGGCATCAGCTGTTCTTCCGGAAATACTTTGGAAGCGGCCAAATGCGTAAACGATGCTTCCGGGCCTAAAAACGAAATTCTCTTTTTCTCTTTAGTCATCGACTCATTCCCCCTACATTTATGACGAACCGCTCGATACCACATCGGCCGACTCAACAAAGTCGAGTTTTTTCAATTGCTGCAAGAACATGTCCAAGTCGACGTCCATCGCCGTCACATCAAGCGACAAGGTGACGTTTGCGCGCCCTTGGATCGGAATGGTCTGGTGGATGGTCAAAATATTGCAGCCCATTTCCGCAACAGCCTGAAGCAGAGTCGCAAGCGTTCCGGAACGGTCTTCCAATTGCAGGAAAACCGTCAAGATCCGCTCTTTGACGATGGAATGAAACGGAAAAACCGCGTCACGGTATTTATAGAATGCCGAACGCGACAATCCGGTCTTTGCGACCGCATCCAAAATGGACATGCGGTCCCGCTGAAGCAATTTCTTCACTTCCAGCGTCTTGACCATCGCTTCTGTCAGTACGTCTTCCCGCACCAGGTAATAGCGTTGTTCCGAAATATCCTTCATTCAAGTACCCTCCGCATCAGTCGGTGAATTCGAACTCAAATTCGAGCAGCCGGACCGTATCGCCGTTTTCTGCCCCGCGCTCGCGAAGTGCATCATCAATGCCCATGCCGCGCATCTGGCGGGCAAACCGGCGAATTGAATCTTCACGAGAGAAGTCGGTCATCTTGAACATCCGCTCGATTGCGTAGCCGGAAAGGACAAAAGCACCATCCGGGTCGCGTGAGATTTCGAATCCGTCGCCTTGCATTTCGTGCTTGTAAAGAACCGTATCCGCTGCATCCGGATCTGCCTCGTCTTCCATCGGGAATTCAGGCGTCACTTCAAGCAAGTCGGCTACCGCAAACATCAGGTTGTTCAACCCTTTTCTCGACAATGCGGAAATCGGGAACACTTTCGCGTCTTCCGGCAATTTCTTGCGGAACTCTTCCAAGTTTTCTTCCGCATCCGGCATGTCCATCTTGTTCGCCACAATGAGTTGCGGGCGTTCAGTCAAGCGCATATTGTATTGCTTCAATTCTTCGTTGATGGTCACGTAATCCTCATAAGGATCGCGGCCTTCCATGCCCGACATGTCGATAATGTGGACAATGACGCGCGTCCGTTCGATATGGCGCAGGAATTGATGGCCAAGGCCGATTCCTTCGTGTGCGCCTTCAATCAATCCTGGCAGATCCGCCATGACGAAGCTGCGCTGGTCTTCTGTTTGGACCATTCCGAGATTCGGGACGATCGTCGTGAAATGATACGCGCCGATTTTCGGTTTGGCTGCTGTGACGACCGACAGAAGCGTCGATTTCCCGACACTTGGGAAGCCGACCAGGCCGACATCCGCCAATACTTTCAATTCCAGGATGACGTTGCGCTCTAAGCCCGGTTCGCCTTTTTCCGAAAGTTCAGGAGCCGGGTTTTGAGGCGTCGCAAAACGCGAGTTTCCGCGTCCTCCGCGCCCTCCTCGTGCGATAACGGCAGATTGTCCTTCCTCGACCAAATCGGCAATCGTTTCGCCAGTTTCTGCGTCTTTGACGACAGTGCCCGGCGGAACTTTGATGATCGTGTCATGCGCTTTGGCGCCGTGCTGGTTTTTGCTCATGCCGTGCGTCCCGCGCTCGGCTTTAAAGATCCGTTTGAAACGGAAATCCATCAGCGTGCGCAAGCCTTCATCGACTTGGAAGACGATATCCGCGCCTTTCCCTCCGTCGCCTCCGGCTGGCCCGCCGTTCGGTACGTATTTTTCGCGGCGGAATGCTACCATGCCATCCCCGCCGTCGCCACCTTTTACATATACTTTTACGTGATCGACAAACATATTATCCCTCCATCTGTGCGTGGATCTCCACTTTCGAACGATCCGATCCGCACGCTTTACCAATTGCTAATTGTGGTGAATCCAAAACCAGGGACGACCAGTCGCCAGGACCTGACAGTTCCAGCGAAAACCGGCCGCCCGTTTCCATTATGTGCAGCTCTACCGGATATGGCCAAGCGTCGGAAAATGCTTCTTTTGCGCTCTCCGCAAATGTTTCGAGCCAGCTCGAGAGCACCGCATCCAACTTGTGCGGCGCCCGCTTGGCTTCGCAGAACATCGTTAGGCGCAACTCCGGAAAACGCCAGCCCGCCGTCAATAGCCACTCTTCCGTTTCAGGCATAGAGAGAGCCGACAGCCGGCTTTGGTGCATAGCCGCTTCGGCATACGTACGAATGAGCGCCTGGGCCCTATCAGTGCGCCCCAAATCCAGATTCAATTTGATCATCTGCAGCTCATTCAAAAAATCATGGCGCGCATGCCGAAGCGATTGTGCCACCGTTAGCCTGTCGTCCATAATGCACTTCCTTTACACACACTTTTAGCCATTATACCAAGTTTCCGGCCGGATTTCCCGGCGCGGGTTTTGGCATATCTCTTGTTTCAAAAGAAAAAGGACTGCGAAAGCAGCCCTTTTCGTTTTTTATTAAGCTTCCTGAGCAACCGGGTAGACGCTCACTTTTTTCTTGTCGCGGCCGTAGCGCTCGAAGCGTACTGTTCCGTCGATTTTCGCGAAAAGTGTGTCATCTCCGCCGCGTCCAACGTTCTCGCCTGGATAGATTTTCGTACCGCGTTGACGGTAAAGAATAGATCCGCCAGTTACGATTTGTCCGTCAGCGCGTTTTGCGCCAAGGCGTTTTGATTCCGAATCACGACCGTTCTTCGTTGAACCAACACCTTTTTTGGATGCAAAAAACTGAAGATTTAATTTCAACATATGTCCCACCTCCTAAGCTGTGAAGGTTATTTTTATAAAGTCTGCATAATCATGTTCAATCGTTTCCAGAGAAATGATCATAGCGCGTACAAGCAGTTGAACCTGCTCATCCGTCTTTTTGTCCATGTTCTCCGGAAAGGCGATTTTCAAAAAACCGCTATCCGCCTGTTCGATGTCCGGTTCAATTCCCGTCAGCTCCATAATGGCGTTCACTGCCCCGAAGGAAACAGCGGAAGCCCCGGCACATACGAGATCCTTGCCGTGTTCGGCAAAATCCGCATGCCCCGACATTTCAAAGCCTTTAATATAGCTGCCGGTTTGATGAATAGTCACCTGGATCATTCTTACAGGTTGATTGCATCAACAGTCAATTTCGTGAATGGCTGACGATGACCTTGTTTTTTGTGGTAGTTCTTTTTCGCTTTGTATTTGAAGACAGTGATTTTCTTGCCGCGGCCCTGTTTTTCAACTTTCGCTGTAACAGTTGCTCCTTCTACGAAAGGAACACCCACTTTAGTATCGTCTCCACCTACAAATAGAACTCTGTCAAATGTTACTGTGTCGCCAGCTTCTGCATTCACTTTCTCAACGTAGATCTCTTGGCCAGCTTCCACTTTGATTTGTTTTCCACCAGTTTCAATAATTGCGTACATATCCTTGCACCTCCTCTTAGACTAAGACTCGCCTATCCAGGTGATCTCGCGATGCTTTAAGACCTGGTTCGAGCGGTTGTAGCACGGGTGCGCTACAAACATAACATTAGAATAATATCATGCGGGAGAGACCCGCGTCAATAGAGAACTGAAAAGAGTCGGTGATGTGTGCTTTTCACTTTTGGGATTATGGTTTAAGGAATGAAATATTGCTTCTTTACTAGTTTTTGATTTTGGGAATGAAGTGTGAGGCGATGTTATTTGTGTTCGAGTTTACGTCATTTTGGGACGTCGCCTCCCGGCTTGGGGTTGGCCTCTTGCCATAAGCCAAGAAGAACGCTTGTCTTACGGCATCGGCTCACCCTGGGCGCTGGTCGGCTTAGAGATTTCATTGGTTCATGTTTGCTTAAACAGATCTGCTTCTATAGCTAGTTGCCGGCTAGTGGGGGAATCGCTTCCCTATCTAGTTATGCGGTTTGTAGAGTGAAGAATGTGGCAATATTGCTTGTGTTCAAATTTGCGTCACGTCGGAGCGTCGCCTCCCGGCTTTGGGTTGGCCTCTTGCCATAAGCCAAGAAGAGCGCTTGTCTTACGGCTTCGGCTCAGCCTGGGCGCTGGTCGGCTTAGAGATTTCATTGGTTCATGTTTGCTTAAACAGATCTGCTTCTATAACTAGTTGCCGGCTAGTGGGGGAATCGCTTCCCTATCTAGTTATGCGGTTTGCAGAATGAAGTGTGTGGAAATATTGCTTGTGTTCAAATTTGTGTCACGTTGGAGCGTCGCCTCCCGGCTTTGGGTTGGCCTCTCTCAATGAGCCAGAAAGAACATCTGTCTCATTGCTTCGGCTCACCCTGGGCGCGGGTCGGCTCTGAGGTTTCATTGGTTTGTGTTTGCTTAAATAGATCTGCTTCTATAACTAGTTGCCGGCTAGTGGGGGAATCGCTTCCCTGTCATGACGTGTGGATTGCGAGATCGAATTTTAGCGGTGTTCTGACTGAGAGAATAAGTGTCATTTTGAAATGTTGCTGCACGGCTTTGGATTTTCACCATTGCTAGACTTCTTGTTATACTTTTCGTCATAGAAAAAAGGCTATACATTTTTATGGTTTAGCACTAGCAAAATTCTACATTTATTAAGAATCTCCGTTTCAATGAATTGTTAACTACATCTCTGACTTCAAACCGACAGTGAGCTTGTATAGATCCCGCTCACAATAAGGGCTGGAGCGCAGGGCGGTGACTCCTGAGGGATCAGTGGGTTTGAGAGACCCCGCAGGAGCGTGTTCTTTGCGACGAGGAGGCTCGATTCCCACCCCTCGGAAAGCATCCGCCCGGAGCGCAAGCCATTCGCTACACTTCTTCTTTATTTAATTCTCCAAACCTAAAAACGCCACCGCAAATGCAGTGGCGTTTCTACTATAGAACATCATTTGCTTGAGAAAATGGATTTGAGTTTGCCGAACATGCCGGGTTTTGGCTTGTCCATGGTCATGAGCGGAACCGACTCGCCGAGCAGGCGGCGGGCGATGTTGCGGTAGCCGAGCGCTGCAGGGTTCGATGGGTCCATGACGACCGGTTCGCCTTTGTTCGAGCTCGAAATGACGCGTTCGTCATCCGGCACGATGCCGAGAAGGTCGATCGACAAATGCGTCGTGATCTCGTTGACATCGAGTGCATCTCCCGCTTCCATCAAATGCGGGCGGATGCGGTTGATGATGAGTTTCGGCGCATCCAGGTTTTCTTCCAGCTCGAGCAAACCGATGATGCGGTCAGCATCGCGGACGGCGGAGATCTCAGGCGTCGTCACGACGATCGCGCGGTCTGCACCGGCGACGGCGTTCTTATAGCCTTGCTCGATGCCGGCCGGGCAATCGATGATGATGAAATCGTAATCCGTTTTCATCCCTTCGATCAATTCTTTCATCTGTTCCGGGTTGACGTCGTTTTTATCGGCCGTCTGGGCTGCCGGAAGCAGGAATAATTTGTCTTCAAAACGCTTGTCTTTGACAAGCGCCTGGTGGATTTTGCAGCGGCCTTCGAGCACATCGATCAAATCGTAGATGATGCGGTTCTCGAGGCCTAAAATGACATCCAGGTTGCGAAGCCCGATGTCGGTATCGATCAAGCACACTTTCTTGCCTTGAAGAGCCAATGCAGTGCCGAGGTTCGCAGTCGTCGTCGTTTTACCGACGCCTCCCTTGCCTGATGTAATTACGATAGCTTCTCCCACACTAGCTTCCTCCTTTAAACGTAGAAATTTGCGGCCGCAGGAATCTCAGTTCCTGCAAACGGTCGATGATGATTTTGCCGCTTGTATGTAAATAGGCGCATTCCATTTCGGGCTGCTCCGATAAGCTGTCGAGTTCATCGGTCATCGTCTCGAGTTCATCGGCAATCTTCAGATGCGTCGCTTCAAGCCACGATGCGGCGATGACCGCATCCTTGTTGCCGCTTGCGCCTGCATGGGCAAAGCCCTTGAGGCGGCCAAGCACATAGACGTTGCCGCCCGCTTCGATGCGGCCGTTCTGGTTGACGTCGCCGATCACGACGAGGTCGCCTTTTGCCTTGACGACTTGCCCCGAGCGGACGATGCCGACGTAAGTTTCCGACTGGCGCTCAGAGATCATCCGGTTGCATTCTTCGACAGTGACGACATCGCATTTCGTGCTGATCACTTTCATCTTCGAATGGTCGTGGATGACTTTCTTGATTTCGTCCAATTGGGCTTTGCTGTAATGGCGGTTCGCCAATTGGATTTGCACTTCCGCGTCCCCTTCGAGCGCAGGGTCGGAAACTTTCTTCTTCAACTCATCGAGGATTTCCGTATAGGAGGCCATATCGTTGAGCTGGATGAGAAGCCCTTTGTTCGTTCCTTTGATATTCACGATATTTTTCAAAAAACCTGTCACCTGCGCTTTCATTAATATAACCCGAACTTAGTGCCACGCCGTTGATCTTGCGTGACCATCATCGACCTGAACACCCAGCCAAGCAATCCCAGGTACAGGGCGTTGGCGATTAAGGTCGGCCACAATCTGGATACCAAAAACGTTCCGGCCGGCGCATCGGTCAAGCCGATCAATTGGAAGAACAAGTACAGCGCCACTTCCATCGCAAGCAAAAGGCCGAGTGCCAGCAGCGTAGCCGACAGCAGATTTTGTGGAATCTTTTTGAATAAGTACGCGGCGATCAGGCAGACGGCCGGATACAGAAAAGAATATAATCCAATAATATCAATGTAAAAGACATCATACAAGAGGCCGAAGAACAAACCGTAAAACAACGCATGGCGCAGTTCATAGAAAAGGGTCAAAAAGATCAGGAATAAAATGAGGAAGCGCGGGACGACATAATAAAGCGATCCACCGATCGACAAGGGCGAAAACAGCCCGAAGATCGGTTCGACGAAAAACAGCACGAGGCAGACGATGGGAACGAGGAAGCGGATCATGATTCCTCTTCCTCTTCTTGTGTCATCCCGTTGTCTTCGCCGTCGACTTCCGGTGCGAGACGGTCTGCAATGACGACGTGATTGAGCATCGAGAAGTCAGCTGCCGGTTTGACATACGCCAGTTTCGTCAAGCCGAATTCATCGATCGTCACTTCCGTGATTTCCCCGATGACGATGCCTTTCGGGAAAATGCCGCCGAGCCCGCTTGAGACGACTTGGTCGCCTTCTTCCAGGTCGACCGAAAAGTCGATGCGCTTGAGCAGCAACTCACGGCGTTCCGTGTCGTAGCCTTCGATCAAGCCAAACACGTCGTCCTCGCCGAGCACCATCGCCGATACGCGGTAGTTCGGGTTTTGCGTCGTCACCAGTTCCACAGTCGAAGTGGTCGGCGTGACGATCGTCACTTTGCCGATCAAGCCGCCTGCGGTCATGACGGCCATATTTTCCTTGACGCCGTGGTTGGTGCCGCGGTTCAGGATGATTTTCTCTTCCCATTGATCCGGGTTGCGTGCGATGACGACTGCCTGGATCGGGTTGAATTCACGTAAATCTTCTTCTTTGTCGACGAGTTCTTTCAGTTCCTCGTTTTCGGAACGGAGATCTGTCACTTCTGCCTGCACGCCCGCAAATTCCTCAAGGCGCGCTTTCAGCAGGCGGTTTTCTTCAAATGTGTTGATCAGCGAGTCGATATTGTCAAACACACCGGTCACAAAATGTGCGGGCCGTGAAAATACCGATTGCCCGGCGCCTACCGCTTCCTTGACGATTTGTTCGGGCAGCGACACTTGGCCGCGGTCCCGGAGCGTCAAGGAAATCAAGGCGACGAGCAGGATGACGCCGATCAACAGCAGGATAAGCCGCTTGTTCGATAAAAATTGTGGCATATGAGGCCATCCTCCTTATTGATTGGCTCGTTTCGAGCAGTAAAACTCAGCGTCTTTCGATCGCATTGCGGTAACGGTCAAAATCTTCAAGCGCGCGCCCTGTCCCAAGCGCGACACAATCGAGCGGGTCGTCTGCGGTGAACACCGGCATGCCGACCGCATCCGAAATCACTTTGTCGAGGTTTTTTAGCAATGCCCCGCCGCCCGTCAAGACGATGCCGCGGTCCATGATATCGGCCGAAAGTTCAGGCGGCGTTTTCTCAAGCGTGGCCCCTAAGCCGTCCACGATGCGCGTCACGGGTTCTTTCAGCGCTTGTTCCATTTCACTTGCTGTGATCCTCAAGGTTTTCGGGAAGCCGGTGACGAGGTCGCGCCCGCGGATTTCCATATCCAGCTGGGCTTCTTCCTCGCTCAAGACAGCGGCAGTGCCGATGCCCATTTTCAGGTTTTCGGCCGTGCGTTCGCCGATCACGACATTATAGCGCTTGCGGACGTAGTGCTTGATCGCCTCGTCCATCTCGTCCCCGCCGACGCGGATCGATTCACTCGATACGATGCCGCCGAGCGAGATGATGGCGACTTCCGCCGTTCCGCCTCCTATATCGACGACCATGCTGCCGACAGGTTCCCATACCGGAAGCCCTGCGCCGATCGCTGCAGCGAAGGGCTCTTCGATCGTATAGGCTTCCGCCGCCCCGACCGCACGGGCCGCATCCAAAACGGCGCGCTGTTCAATGGAAGTAACGCCGTATGGCACGCAGATCATCACTTTGCCGCCGCGCCATTTGCCTGGCGCTTTGCCGGTCGCCTCACTGATGCAATGCTTGATCATCGCGAGCGTCGTGTCGTAGTCGGAGATGACGCCGTCCTGCATCGGCCTTAATGCGACGATATTGGCAGGGGTCCTGCCCATCATTTCGCGCGCGCGCTTTCCGACAGCGACGATTTCATTCGTGCGGGTGTTTTTGATGACAATCGATGGTTCCCGGAGCACGATGCCGCGCCCTTTTAAATAGACGAGCGTGTTCGCCGTCCCGAGGTCGATGCCGATATCTTTTGAAGCAAATCCAAACACATGAATCGGTCCTTTCTTATGTAAACCGGGGGTACCGGCAACAGCTTTGCGCAATACCACCCATTATAGAACATCCGGAAAAAAATATACAGTGCTACATGAACCCCTTTTCTTTCAATGAAGTGAATTGATGGTCGCCGATGATAATATGGTCGAGCAGTTCGATGCCGATGATCGAGCCGGCTTCCATGAGCCGCTTCGTGACATCGATGTCTTCAGGGGACGGGGCGGGGTTTCCGGAAGGGTGATTGTGCGAGCAAACGATTGAGGCGGCTGAGCGTCTGACGGCTTCGCGGAAAATTTCACGGGGATGGACGATGGAGGCGTTGAGGCTGCCGACAAAAATGGTTTGCCGGTGCATCACTTGGTTTTTGATGTTGAGGAATAAACAGACGAAATGCTCCTGCTTGAGCGAAGTCATGTCATCCATTAAAAAGCTGGCGGCGTCTT
This sequence comes from Planococcus sp. SSTMD024, assembly GCF_041320495.1. Classification (NCBI taxonomy): domain Bacteria; kingdom Bacillati; phylum Bacillota; class Bacilli; order Caryophanales; family Caryophanaceae; genus Planococcus; species Planococcus sp. SSTMD024. The sequence goes on from NZ_JBGGNS010000019.1 coordinate 290,446, forward strand.
TCGGGGAGCGGATCGTGAAGCGTTCATCGGTTTGCTTGGAAGCGAGCCTTCGCCCCAGTTCGATGGCCGCGAGCAGCTGGACGGCTTTCGCTTCGCCGATGCCGTTGATCGCGGTCATTTCTTCGATGGCGGCATGCTTCAGTTCGTGGAGATGCTCGAATTGCTTGAGCACGCGGTTGGCAAGATGCAGCACCGATTCCTCGCGGGTGCCGGTGCGCAGCAAAATCGCGATGAGCTCTTGGTTCGACAAGCTCACCGCTCCTTGCTTGATGAGGCGTTCGCGGGGGCGGTCGGCAATGTGGACATCGCGGATCATCATCGCCTGGTCATTTGGCATAATCATGCGCTCCTTCGACTTTCACGTATCCCGCACGCGTCAAGTGCTGGAGGAGTTTCGCAACCGGCAAGCCAACGACGGCGTTGTAATCGCCTTCGATTTTTTCCACAAACAAGCCGGATACTGTTTGAATGCCGTACGCCCCTGCTTTGTCGTAAGGGTCTTCCGTGTCGGTATAGGCATCGATCCAAGAAGCCGGCAAGTCGTAAAATGTCACCTTGACGCTTTCGTGGAAACTGACTTCCTCCTCGCCTCGGCGCACGCATACAGCGGTGATGACTTCGTGTGTCTCGCCCGACAGCTTGTGCAAATACTCGGAGGCTTGCTGTTTGGCTTTTGGCTTCAATAAAACCTCCTCGTTTAACACGACGACTGTATCCGAGCCGATCACGAGGGCTTCCGGATGGCTTGTGGCAATATCCGCTGCTTTTTGGACAGCGCATGCGTTGACGTAATCGACCGCTGACTTGAACCCTTGCGGATCGGGTTCCGGGATATCGCTCGGCACGATGCCAAACGGAATTCCGAGCAAGCCGAGCAATTCTTGGCGTCGCGGCGATTGCGAGGCCAGGATGAGCGGGTGTTTCGATGTGAACTTCATGGGAAAAATCCCTCCTTTTTTCAAGCCATCATACCATTTTCAAAAAGCTGGGGCAAAATGGTGAAATACTGAATTTCATTCGAAAACAGCCCATAAATCTTCATTTTCAAGATAGCGCTTTCACGCTAGCAAGCCGTTATCTACATATTTTTATTGGAGTGACAATGTTATCTCACATGTCCATAACCCCGTCACGAGCGCATTCTCAAGACTTGTCAAACATTATTCAAAATTAGCGCAATTGGCACTTCCTTAAATTGCTTTTCTTATGTTTCTTAAGGTTTTATAATGGGTAGAGTCTTTAATTTTTTGAAAATTACTATTACACAATAATTTAATAGTTTTTTTCACATTTATGTTTGAAGGGAGTTTGTCTATTTTGAAAAAACAAAAACGGGGATTGTTTCAAAAATCCCTCGACCGCATCGAAACGATCGGTAATAAACTGCCGCATCCGGTGACCTTGTTTGCGCTTCTCGCCATCATCGTCCTCGCGGTTTCCGCTTTGCTGGCGAACCTCGGCATCTCGGTCGAGCACCCAGGCCAAGAAGGCGAAATCGTGGAAGTGAAGAACTTATTGAACGCAGAAGGCATTCAATACATCTTCGCGAGCATGGTCGATAACTTCATCGGCTTCGCACCGCTCGGCGTTGTGCTTGTCACGATGCTCGGAATCGGGGTCGCAGAACGCACCGGCCTCATCTCCGCGGTATTGCGCGGATTCGTCCTGTCGATTCCGAAATTCCTCATCACCGGCGGGCTGGTTTTCGCCGGGATCATGTCGAGTGTCGCATCGGATGCGGGATACGTCGTCTTGCCCCCACTCGGCGCGGTGATCTTTATCGCCCTCGGGCGCCATCCGCTTGCCGGCCTTGCCGCAGCGTTTGCCGGTGTCTCTGCCGGGTTCTCTGCCAACTTGCTATTGTCGGCAACGGACGCGATGCTCGGGGAACTGACCATCGCAGCCGCTTCGATCATCGACCCGGGCTACGCTGAAGGCATGAACATCGCGATGAACTATTACTTCATCATCGTTTCCGTGTTCTTGCTCACGATCGTCGGCGCTGTCGTCACGGAAAAAGTCGTCGAACCGCGCCTTGGCGAATACAAAGGCGAGTTCCGCGAAGAAATGACCGGCCTGACAACGCTCGAGAAAAAAGGCTTGCTATGGGCTGGGATCACGACTCTAGTCGGCGTCTTCCTGACAGCACTTCTCATCGTTCCGGAAAGCGGCGTATTGCGCGGCGAAGACGGCGGCATCGTCCAATCTCCGTTCATGAGCTCGCTCGTCCCGATCATCACCATCTTGTTCTTCCTGCCTGGCCTTGCATACGGCATCGCCACGAAGAACATCAAGAGCGACAAAGATGTCGCTGCGCAAATGTCTGACACGATGGCATCGATGGGCGTCTTCATCGTCCTGGCGTTCACCGCTGGACAATTCGTCGCTTACTTTGCCGAGTCGAACATCGGCATGGTGCTCGGTGTCTACGGCGCTGAAGCGCTTGAATCGATGAGCCTCACCGGCATTCCATTGATCCTCGGCTTTATCGTTGTCGTCGGCTTCATCAATTTGTTCATCGGTTCCGCGTCCGCGAAATGGGCGATGCTTGCACCGGTCTTCGTGCCGATCATGATGCAGCTCGGCTACTCGCCGGAACTGACGCAAATGGCGTACCGCATCGCCGATTCATCGACGAACATCATCACCCCGCTCATGACGTATTTCGCGATCATCATTGCGTTCGCACAGAAATACGACAAGAAGATGGGCATCGGTACATTGATCTCGGTCATGTTCCCGTACTCGATTTTCTTCATGATCTTCTGGAGCATCATGCTCATCGTTTGGATGTTGTTCGGCCTTGATCTTGGGCCGGCTTCACCGATCCGCTATAACGGATAATACAGAAAAGCGACAGAACCGATTTCGGTTCTGTCGCTTTTTTATGTTTATAAGTTTAGCGTGATGTTCCGCAAAACACTTCTCGAAATAACTTTGCTCTATTCTCACTCCGTGTAAGCATTGCAAATAAATATAGTTTACATAATAAAGTTATATACTACATGAATAAATTGACATACCAGCCGATGAATTGTTCGCCCCATAAATAGACGAGTACGGCGGATAACGCGATGGACGGGCCGAACGGAATCGGCGTTTTTCGGCCTTGCTTTCTCACTCTCAGCAAAATGATGCCAGCGACCGCACCGATGAACGAGGCGAAAAACAAGGTCAGCAAAGTTCCAGCCGTCCCGAGTACAAGTCCGATGACGAAAAACAATTTGATGTCGCCCCCGCCCATGCCGCCTTTTGACAAGGTCGCAATTAACAACAACACCGAAAAGCCAACTGCCGCGCCTATAAGTGAATCCCACCACGGGTCGAGCGGGATGACGAAACGCAATACGAGCAACACCGCCGCAAATGGCAGAAGCACTTTGTCGGGGATGAGCATATAGGCGATGTCGGACACGGTGATGATGACAAGCATCGACACGAACAGCAAGCCAACAATCAATTCTGGCGTAAAGCCGAATTTCAGGAAGATAACGGTGAACAACACGGCGGTGATCGCTTCCATCAACGGATATACCCAATGGATGCGCGAGCCGCATTTCCGGCATTTGCCGCGCAGGAATAAATACGAGAACACCGGCACCAAGTCGAGTGCCGTCAAGCGGCGGTCGCACGCCGTGCAATGAGACGGCGGATACGCGATCGATTCGTTTTTCGGCACGCGCAAGCCTACGACATTATAGAACGAGCCGAACACCAAACCGAAGACAGAAGCAAAAACGGAATATACAGCAATCATCATGTCCCTCTTTTACTAGTAGAATTTAGTAGCTATCAGTACAACTTAAATTTCAGCTTTTTATGTTTCGCAAAACTACTTCGCTTTCCTGCGGGCGAGCGCCAAGCCTCCTCAGAAGCTACGCTTCCTGCGGGGTCTCGGCTGTCTCGCTTTCCCGCGGGAGTCTCAGCAGTTTTGCTTTATATAGCGGATTTCATTCTGTAATTTAAGATGGGTTGCAATTGAAGTGAAACTATAAATATAGGATTGCCCGGTAAAAGAAGAAAAGGAAATCGCGATGATTTCCTTCACTCCTCCCCTGATGCACTTTCTTCCACCGTGACGTCAACGTCAACTTCCACGTCGTGATCTGTTTCTGCTTCGCCGTCATCGGCGTATTCCGTGCCATCGTTTGCCGGCAGCGGGTCTTTTTTATCCGCCGGCGCCGGTGCATCGATCTTCGGTACGGTGTCTTCCAATGCAATAAGGTCGGGGCGATAATACGCCGCAAACGACAATGTCACTTGCAGCCGTTCGGTTTCTTCGACGACTTCCCGCACTTCGGGATTGGCGCCGAAATTGATCGACTCAATAACCAGTATGCGTTCCATTTCCTCGATTTCGGAAATGAAGTCCGTGATCTCACCGTAATTTTCCGCTGAAAACGCGACGGTCGTTTCCACTTCTTTCAAGTTCTCCAATCCTTCGACCGGAACCGCAAGTGCGACGTCCGCTTCTGCGAGCTGGATTGCTTCGACGCGTGTTCCGGAAACGAGTTCCGCTTCTTCGATTTGCAGCACCATCAGCTCGGACAACGGGTCGATTGATACTTTTTTCTGCAGTTCAAGCGTGCTGAGGGTTTCGCCTTCCGGCAATTCCTTCACTTGCGTCTGCAGCGCCATCAAGACGTCGCGTTCCGAACGAAGCGATTGCTGGGCTTGTTCACGAGCTTCTTTTGCCGGTGCGTACATGAGAAAATAGGAATAAAACCCAAGGGCAAGCAAGAACAAGACAGCGAGTACGATGAGCGCTTTTTCTTTTTGGCTTTTGGTCATGCTGCTCATGCGGCTTCATCTCCTGCTTCTGCATCGTCTGTCTCGACCTCTACATCGACTTCAACATCCGTTTCTTCCGTTTCAGTTGAATCCGCCGGTTGTTCGGCCGTTTCGTCAGTTGGTGCTTCCTCGCCCACCGCTTCGCCTTCTGCTTCTCCGCCTTCTACCGGGATGCGTTCATCCTGGAACAACAGCGTATAGGTCGCCAAATAGCGCGGCTCGCTCGGGTCGACGATGAGGTCCTCTTCTTCTGCTTCGTCGAAAATTTCGGTTGCGACAGTATCGAGCGTGGCGGACGTGAGCAGTTCAGATGATTTCAGCTGCGCCAAATAATAAGCCGCTTCGCGCGAGGAATCGAACTGGACGACAAGCTGCGCCTGGTCCAGTCCGGTATACGAGAAGGTCTGGAAAAAGCCGCGCGCCGGAAGCAAGGACACCAATTCTTCCAATAGCGGAATCGTATCGAATTGATAGCTTTCCGCCCATTCGACAGTCGCCTGCAATTGCTGTTCTTCGTTCATGCCTTGGCGCGCTTCGAGTTCATTGCGGAGCTGTGCCTGTTCGGCCATGACGCCTTGTGCTTGTGCTTGCAATGCCTGTTGTTCATTCGCTTCGGCTCTTGCCATCATGGCGAACACGGCCCAGATGATGAGTGCCACTAATAAAATCGCGACCGCCGCGATTAAAACAGCTGGCCGGTCGCGTTCTTTTTGTGGGAGTAAATTAATATCGACTAACATGCCTACACCTCTTTCAACGCCAGGCCGATCGCCCGGTTAAAGCGCGGCGGCACGATTTTGCCGTCCGCTTCGATGCCGTCTTTGACGAGCGGCTCGACGTCCAATTGGAAGCGGTCGGACAGACGCCCGCAAAATGCGTGCCAATCGCCGAACTCCCCGTTGCAGATGACTTTCGTGATGCCTTGTTCGCCTTCGTTCATATTATAGCGGTAGAAATTGCCGAGCTTTTCGGCTTCTTCTTCGACGGCACCAAGCAGCTGCGCCGGATCTTTCGGGTCGGCGACGAGCACGTCGAGGTCGACCGGCCGCATGAACATCGGGAAATGTTCATGGAAAATCGACACCGTCATTTTCGTGCCTTGCATATCGATGAGCATGATGTGTTCGTCTTCTGGAAAATCGTGTTCGAGATACGCCAAGCGGTACAGCGCGAGCGGCGTGATGTCGGCGACGAGCGGCTTCAGTTTCACGCCGTCGAATGCGTCTTCGTAATCTTTGATGACCGATTCTTTCGACGCGATGATGATCGCTTCCGGTTCATCGGAATCCGGGTGGTACGGCACCACATCGAATACCGGGTCTTCAAACGGCAAATAGAGGGTGGATCCGATTTCGATAAAGAAATGCCCTTTTAATTCGTCGGCTTCGACGTCTTCGGGGTAAGGGACTTTGCGGATGATAACAAATTCGTCAGGGGCGAGGAAGCGGACTGACTTTTTGGAGAGACCCCACTGACCGACCGCCTTACCGAGTTCCACAGCGAGCGCTTCTGGGTCTGCGATTTTGCCGCTATCCATGATTCCTTTCGGAAGAAACAATTCTTCCGCCTGGATCAAGGACACCGGCTCCGCAGACTTCAGCTCAACATAGCGGATTGCATCTTCTTCTATCGTAATCGTCGCTACGCGCGCTTTTTTCTGGAAAAACGGTAAGGCCATTTGATCAGCTCCTAAAATTACCTCAATTTATTGTGCTGGTAAGTATCCTTTGATTTGCTCAGTAGTTAGTTCGCTCAACGCAGCGTTAGTCAAAGCAGGGAATGTATAGGTTCCTTCGTCTCCTATTACAGATGCAGAAATAGTATTACCTGATGATAATTTTGTAATGGTAGCAGAATCAACATCACCCGGATCATCAATGTATTCTCCTAAGTTAGCAAGTGTTACAGTATCATTCTCAGCAGCTCCAGTTTCTGTAAAGTATAAATTAGCAGCTGATAGCACCATTTGAACATCTGCTCGAGCAGCATTATGGCGACTGTTTTCAATCAAGTTACCAATCGCCGGAATGGCAATTGCCGCAATGATCGCGATGATGACAATTACTGCCAATAGCTCGATCAGCGTCATCCCTTTTTGGTCTTTCAATTTCTTCTGTAAGAATTTCTTCATTTCTTTTCCCCCTTATTATTTTGTTAAGTAAGTACCATTTTCAGTACAGCTTAATTATATCAATGGTCACGGATTAAACAATATCTTTTTAATATTTTTTTAGAAATTTTTTCTTGTTAATATCGCTAAATTACCTACAAATTGTCTACATTATTGAACATCTCGAACATCGGCATCATGATTGCCAAGACGATAGTCCCGACGAGAGCCGCGAGCACGACGATCATCAACGGTTCGATCAAGGCTTTCAAACGGTCGGTTTCCGCTTCCACTTCTTTCTCGTAAAATTCCGCTACTTTGGCAAGCATATGATCGAGAGATCCGGTTTGTTCGCCGATTGAGATCATATGCGGGATGAGCGGCGGAAACGCCCAGTGCTTTTTCATCGGCGCCGTTAACGAGCCGCCGCGCTCCAATGAATCGCGCGACGCGAGCAACACTTTCGACATCACCGCATTGCCGACGACTTTTTCGGTCATCGTCATCGCCTGCAAGATCGGCACGGAGCTGGTGAACAAGGAACTGAGCGTCCGCGTGAGCCGGGCGAGCGCAGATTTCTGCAGGAGCTTCCCGAAAATCGGGATTTTCAAGACGACCGTATCGAGCACCATGCGCCCCTGTTCGCTGCGTTTCATCACCCAAATCGTGCCGGCGAATATCAATCCAAACAAGATAAGCAAATACCAATACCGGACGGTGAATTCACTCGCGCCCATGACAAGTTGCGTGACGAGCGGCAATTCCCCTCCGAAGCCTTGGAACATATCGACGAACATCGGCACGATCGTCGACAACAGGAAAATGACGACGCCGATCGCGAGGATTCCGACAACGACCGGGTAGCTCATCGCCGAGATGACTTTTTGCCTCGTCTGGTAGGCTTTGTCGTAATGCGTCGCGAGCCGGTCGAGCGAGTCGTCGATATTCCCCGACAGCTCCCCTGCGCGCACCAAATTGACCGTCAATGGTTCAAAGATCTTCGGGTATTTTGCCAGCGAGTCGGACAAGGAATTCCCTTTTCTGAGCTCTTCTTCTATCTCAGCAAGCGTTTTTCGCAATTGCTTGGATTCAACTTGCTGGGACAGGATTTTCACCGAATCGACGATGGTCACGCCCGCGCGCATCAAAGTCGAGAACTGCCGCAGGAACATGATGAACTGGTCGCGCTTGACCGGGCTGCCGAACGTAATGTCTTTTTGCAAGGCGCCGACCGGCACTTCGCGGATATCGATGACCCTTATCCCTTCTTCGCGCAGCTTTTGCACCGCTTCCTTGCGGTTCGCAGACGTCACGTAGCCGGCGCGGATCTTTTTCCGGTCGCGTCCTTCGTATTTAAAGCGCGCCACTTACTCCTCGCCTCCGATCAAATACGGCGCCGCGATCTGCTTCGTGATGCGGCCTTTATTCAAAAGCTCCTGGACCGATGTCTGCATAAGGTGCATCCCCGCCGCCCGGTTCGTTAAGATGACGTTCGGGATCTGGTGGACTTTCTCGGTGCGGATCAAGTTCGCGATCGCCGTATTGTGAATCATGATCTCGGTCGCGGCGACGCGCCCTTTGCCGTCCGCTGTCGGAAGCAGGCGCTGCGAGATGACCGCTTTCAAAATGCCGCCGAGCTGCGTGCGGATTTGCGCGTGCTGCTCTGGTGGAAACACGTCGATGATTCGTTCGACGGTCGAGGCGGCGCTTGACGTGTGGAGCGTGCCCATGACCAAGTGGCCGGTTTCAGCGGCAGTGATCGCGGTCGTGATCGTCTCAAGGTCGCGCATCTCACCGACCAGGATGACATCCGGGTCTTGACGCAAGGCGGCGCGCAGGCCGTTGGCGAACGATTTCGTGTCGAAGCCGACTTCGCGCTGGTCGATGACCGATGAGCCGTGCTTGTGCATGTACTCGATCGGGTCTTCGAGCGTGATGATGTGCTTCGTCATGTTTTCATTCATATGGCGGATCATCGCAGCCAAAGTCGTCGATTTACCGGAACCGGTCGGGCCGGTGACGAGAATCAAGCCTTGATGCGTATCGGACAATTTCTTCAACGTATCCGGCATTTTCAAATCGTCAATCGACGGGATAACCGTCGGGATCGTCCGGAACGCATGCGAAATGGAGCCGCGCTGGTGGAACGAGTTGACACGGAAACGGGCGACACCCGGAATCGAGTAGGAATAGTCCATCTCGCCTTTTTGCAAAAACGTCTCCCATAAACTTTCCGGCATCAAGGCTTTGGCGATCGCTTCGGTATCATCCGGCAACAGCCGCTCCTCGCCGTAGCGCTTGAGCGATCCGTGCATGCGGAAGACGGGCGGGATGCCGGTCGTCATATGGATATCGGAGACATCGAGTTCACGCGCTGCAGTCAAAACTTTGTCGATAAAATCAATCGCGGTTTCAGTCATATTAATCACTCATGGCAACGCGGAGCACTTCTTCCGTCGTCGTCATGCCCTCCTTTACTTTTAATAGGCCATCGTCAATGAGGAAAATCGTTTTATTGGCGACGGCGATCTTGCGGATTTCAGCAGCCGAGCCACTCCGGTTGATGACGTCTTTCATCGCGTCATCGACAACGAGCACTTCGTGTATCGCCATGCGCCCTTTATAGCCGCTCATATTGCATTGCGGGCAGCCGGCACCCCGTGAAATCGTATCGACCGACAAGCCCCTTCTCGCGAAAATCTCTTTCTCGCGCACGGTTGCCGGCTGTATTTCCTTGCAATCCCTGCATACGCGCCGGATAAGCCGCTGTGCGATGACCGCATTGAGCGAAGCGGTGACGAGAAACGGTTCAATGCCCATATCGAGAAGGCGCGTAATGGAGGCGATCGAGTCATTCGTATGGATCGTGCTCAGCACCAAATGCCCCGTCAGCGAAGCCCGAATGGAAATGTCGGCCGTTTCCTTGTCGCGGATCTCCCCGACCATGACGATATCGGGATCCTGGCGAAGAATCGAACGCAGCCCTGCCGCAAAGCTCAAGCCGACGTTGGCGTTCACTTGGATCTGGTTGATGCCTTCCAATTGATACTCGACCGGGTCTTCAACGGTGATGATGTTCACTTCTTCTGAATTCAGCTTATTGAGCGCCGCATATAAGGTAGACGATTTCCCGGAGCCGGTCGGGCCGGAAATCAACACGATGCCGTTCGGCTTGTCGATTTCGGTCATGAACCGTTCCATATTCGTCTCGTTGAAACCGAGCTTGGAGATGTCGGTCAAGTTCTGGCTCAAGTCCAGGATCCGCATGACGATTTTCTCGCCGAACACGGTCGGCAGCGACGATACGCGGAGGTCGATCGCGCGAAAATCGACGGTCGTCTTGATGCGGCCGTCTTGCGGGATGCGGTTTTCGGTGATGTCGAGATTGGCGAGAATTTTGATGCGGGCGGTGACCATCTGCTGCATCGTCTTCGGCAATACCCGCTCGGTCCGGAGCGTCCCGTCAATCCGGTAACGCACCAATAATTTGCTTTCATGCGGGTCGAGATGGACATCGGACGCTTTCATCGCGACCGCATTCGACAACAGCTGATTGACGAGGCGCACGATCGGCGCATCCAGGTCGGTCAATGCATCTTCTTTGTCTTCTTTGGCATCGGGCATTTCTTCTAACAATTCATCATATGACTCTTCTTCATAATACTTGGCGATCGTTTTCATGATGTCTTCTTTCGACGCGATCGTCGGTTCGATCTGGAAGCCGGTCGCCAGGCGCAAATCATCGATGGCGATGAAATCGGTCGGGTCGGTCATCGCGATAAACAAGCGGTCGCCTTCTGTCTTGAGCGGCACGAGCAGTTTGCGCTTCGCGAATTCCTTCGGCACGACGTTGAAAAGCATCGGGTCGAACGGGTAGCGGAACAGTGAGACATGCGGGATGCCGAGCTGCACTTCGAGCGTTTCGATCAATTGCATTTCGGTTATGAGCCCGCGCGCCAATAACGCATCCCCGAGTTTCTGGTCATTCTGTTTCGAATCGAGCGTTCCTTGCAGATCTTCCTGTGACAATAAACCTTGCTCGACGAGAATGTCGCCGATTCGTCTCCGTTTAATTACCATTCAAATCCCCCTTGCTCTCCCGTTACTTAACGATTCGTTTCCCCGCTTTATCGTACACAGGTTCCTCGTCTTGCGAAGGATCGTTTTTGCTGTCTTCATCATCATCTGCCCCAGCACCAACATCTTGATCTGGATCTTGGCTTGATTCGCCAGTCGAGTCATCAGACCCAGCTTCTGTACCGTCTTCCTCTCCAGCAGCTGCGCCGTCTTCTGAAGTTTCCTCTGCTGGGTCGTGGATGCCGTTATTGTTTGCGTCGATAAACCCTTCATCTCCTGACTGCGGAATCGGTTCACCATCGGCATCGGTCGCTGGCGCTTCCGGTACGTTCAGTGGATACACTTCGACGCGGTGCACCGGCGGATAGAAATCACTCGACACGGGTTCGACGCTGACTTCTTTTCCGCCTTCAACCACGGTTTTGACCACTTCGATGCGCTTGCCGTCACGGCCTGTTTCCTTTACTTTTTTGCCGCTGGAGACGAACGCGCTGTATTGCTTGATGAGGCGCGGTTCGATTTCTTTATCGCTTGCTGTTGAAATGAAATATTCATTGGCGAATGGCTGCCCATGGATCGATGCGGCCAGTTCCCCATTTTCGATATAGACGTTCAAGGTGAATGAACTTGCATTCGGATTGGAGAACGCGAAATCGACGCCCAAGGACCGGTTGATTGCCGCTTCTTCCCCGGCCGGCACATTTTTCGGCACTTGTTCACCGATGCTGCGCTGTTCGATGAGGAAATTCGTCCGCAACACGGCTCCGTAAATAGCGGAAGCGATTTCCGTCAGCTCCGCATCGGTCGCATCGAGCAAAGCCAATTCTTCAAGCTTTAATAAAAAGTCGAACTGCTCATCCGGGGCGATGACTGTGCCGTCGAGCGCTGCAATCGCCTCTTTCGCGCCGGTGCTGTTTATATTATGCGAAAAGCTCGATTGGGCCACTTCCACCGGGCGCATTTCGAGCGAGTCGCTGCTGATGTCGACGCGCGTCACCGACTGACCGCCTTCCAGTGCGGTTTCCAGCTGCTGGTGGATAGTCGCGATATCCGCTTCCGTAAACGGTACATCGGCAAATTGCTTCTTTAAGAACGACCGTGTCGTCGATTCCGATAAATCGAAAACGAAATCATTTTGCGCGCCGCTCTCTGCTCTTTCCAAAGTTTCATCGAGTGAAATTTCAACGTCTTTCAATGGGTATTTCGCCGTCGCATCCAAATACGTGACATGCAGTTCCGAGGATTGCCGGACGGCGGAAGCCTGGCTCAAAAACAAAGTCTTGGCATCCGCGACCGCCATATTCGAGACATCGGTCGTGCCGATATACGTATAATCGCCGTATTCCGCCGACGGGAACACCCATTCATCCACCGCATACGCCCCGGCATTGGCCACGCCAAATACGACAAGGGCGGCTCCAAATACGCCGCCGAACACTTTTCCGAATTGCTTATTGTCCATCTTAATTCCCCTTTCCGACCGGGCCGATGGACTCCATGCCAAATACCTTCTCGGATTTCTCTATGGTGGCTTCCTGTTTTTTTACAGGCTCTTCTTTAATTGCTTTAGGTTGCGCCGGCATTGCGTCGGACTGCTTTTTGCGATTTTGCCGCTCTTGTTTCAAACGTGCTTTTTCCTGTTGCTCGCGTTCTTCTATTTTCATGAAGAGAAGCGCTGTCACGAGCGACAAGCCGAGAATCGTGAGCAGGCTCATGTGCCAGGCGAAACTCCCTTGCATCCATAGTGCGACGGCAGCTGCTAAGAGACTGCCGGTTGCCACGATATAGGTCTTTTTCTTATTCTCTATCTTCTTGGAAAAGACCACTCCCGCCATGACCACCGCTGCGATCATGAGCCAAATCAATAATTTAATCATCGTTTTTCCCCCTACGCCTTGCGCATTTCATCATTAATATTCAACTTCCAAGCCAAAACCGGATCCAATCGGCTCGGGAACCGAGACATCAATTGGGACAATCTTGCTTTCCTTCATGGAAATTCCGCAGTTTTCCAGGAATGTTGAATAATCACTGGCTCTCGTTACATAGATGCTGGTCATTTCTTGATTGATTTTTCCATTTTTATCCCTTAAAACAAATTTCTTGTCTGCAACCTCAGTGTAATAGATCAAATGGCCGCTATCGGAAAACGCAATTTCTTTTTCCAAACGCGACAGATCATCCGCATCAATTCGGTCAAGGTCAATGCAAAAATTGGAATGATTCGATACTTCAATATGGTTTTTCCACTCAATTTGCGCTTTTCTCGTTTTGTCTTGATAGCCTAGGACTAAAAAGTTTGTGTTGTACATGTTTTTTAAGTTAACGTCGACATCTAGCTCTTTTACTACGATTGTCTGTTTTTCTCCATTTTTGCCTAGATTAATAATATTATTTCCAACCGATAACTTGCCGGAAATGAATAAATTAGCATTGACCAAATTATTCATATTATTCGGTGCCCCTGCATCATTTTCACTCACGACAATATTGATTCCTCGGAAGTCAGTGTTGTTACAATTGTTCTCACAAACAAAGTCAGCATAGTCGTCTGTAAAAACGCGGAAATCTTTCGGATCCATATCATCATCAAGTGAAGCTAGAAACTCTTTCAAGGTTTCATTAGCTTTTGCTTTGCATTCATAAGGCGCTTCCGCTGTATTGTTTCTGACCGCGGTTACTAAATCTGCACATGAGATTGCAGGCGGTGTCAGTGAAAATACTTTGTCATAAGTTAAATCTTCATCTTCTGTAATAAGGATCGTGTTGATTTTGCGGGTTTCCGTCGAATTCAGAAAGCTGTCCGGAATCTCCACTTGAAAAATCGCCGTTAATTCTTTTTCGTTGTCGATGGCCCGTCCCTCAACATTCAACTCGATTTTTACCCATTTCACATCTTTATCGATGATATGCAAATCGTCGACATTGTTTTGAGAAGCATTTAATTTCACAGCAGTTGCCGATTTCACATGGTATTGTAATTGCTCACCCGCAAATGGCGTTTCTTCACCTGCCAGTTTCAATTCATCCAGCTCTGCACTTTTCTCAAGAATTTTTTGTACATAAAGTTCTTTCATTTCTTCGTCAATTTTCTCTTCCCATGCTGTTCTTTCCGATTCGGTATCACATAAAGCGCCAAGCGGCTCTTCTACACAGGAAATGAGGACGTTAAGTCGCAATTGGGTTTCCTGCTGCATTTCCTCTTTCAATAGTTTCAATTCGCGCTCGAAATCCGAACTGTAATAGATGGTGCCCATTTCAGCGGCTGCGACCGCTTGGTTCCCGGTATCCACGACTTTTTCCTGTTTTGCGTGATTCAATGAGCCAGCCATGAACGTGGCCGCTAACCCCATAAACAGCACGATGATGAGCAGGACAATGACGAGCGCATAGCCTTTTTCATTTTTCACCTTTTCCATATAGCGCCTCCTATGGCCGGTCAGTGCGGATGCGTGTCAATGTCGTCTGGATGCTCAAGTTTCGGCCGTTTTTCGTTAAATTTAAATGAATGTTTGCGTGCTCTTTCTTCGGTTCGATCAATGTTTCAGCGGTTAAGTCCGGATTGCCGGCTATTACAGTGCCGGTGTAGTCATATTCCTTATCGAGCACTCGCACAAAATCCCCCGCTCCTGTTGCACCTGGAGTTTTTATCATCAATTGGCCGCCTTCAAATTTGAGTGAATAGGTCTCGTTCTGGCGATGAGCGGCCGACAACTTCGTGATGATGATATTGGCATCCTGCTGGATCTCCGTTTTGCTCGTTTCTGCAGTGGTGTGCTTCATGCCAATGGACAATGCCGTCCAAGCTGCAGTCGCAATGATGGATACTAGGAGAAGCGCGGCTAGTACTTCAACGAGGCTTACCCCTTTTTCATTTAGCCTCTCCATCAGTTTTGTTCCTCTACACGGTATTGAAGATAGCCGTATGTCTCACTATTAACTTGGCCGTCCTGATAAATCTTTAAATGTATTTTGTGCAGCTGGGCAAGCGTCGGGTCATCGCATTTTAAAAGGCTCGTCTCGGTTTCGGTCAAGAAAGGCGTACAGGCAAGTTCAAGTTCCACTTCGTACGTATAGCCATCCTGCTTTTCGAACCGTGCGTAACCGTTTTCTTCAGAGACTTTTCTATAGCTCAGACTGTCCATTGTAGTTTCGTATTTATCGGCGAATTTTTCATAAATGACCGGGTCTTCTTCACTACGGTCCCCGAGCCAATCCGCATTGGCGATATTCGCCATCTCCTGCCTGGCCAAGTTCATCGTATCAAGCTTCGCTTCGGTCTTGTTGTTGAACAAGGTCATTTGGGGAAATACGGTCATGATGCCAACGAAGACGATTGCGAGGATGACTAGTGCCGCCAGCACTTCGACCAGCGTTAATCCTTGTTGCGACTTCAGCTTCTTCATTTCCTGCATTCCCCCTATTTTTGTCCGATTTATTGTTAGTAATTTCCTTTTAGTGAAGCCTTTCTATCTAAATCATACTACGCCTTTATTATTGCATGTTTATTCTTATTTGACACGGTATTTTTACAGGATAATCTATACTTTTTAATAAAACTTTGGCTTTCATTCCCATATTACATAAGAGAAAAAGACTACAGAAACGGCAAATGCCGTTCTGTAGTCTTATTTAGTGTAGGCTGCAACTTTGTTCCTGCCTGCTTGCTTGGCGCCCGTGTAAAGTGCGCGGTCAGCGTTGCGAATGATGCCGGTGCCGTCTTCTGCGTCTTCGGGAGCCGATGCGACGCCGATGCTCATGGTGATGTGGAGCTCATCGGTCAGTTTTTCGTTTTGGATGCTTTGCTGGAGCTTGAATGCATGGCCTGCAATTTCCTTGCGCAAGTTTTCCGCGAGGATCAAGGCCAGCTCTTTGCTGTAACGCGGCAGCAAGATGACGAATTCCTCTCCGCCATACCGTGCGACTGTGCCTTCCTCACCGACCGACTCCCTCAATAAATCCGCCAGCTGGATGAGGATCTCGTTGCCGCTCTGATGGCCGTATGTATCGTTGATGGATTTGAAATGGTCGATGTCCATCATGATGAGCGACAATTGATCCAACGTGCCGGCGTCGATTTCTTTCATGCAGCTATCAAGTGTTTCATCCAAGTAGCGGTAATTATAGAGCTTGGTCAAGCCGCAGCGCTCGCTTTTGGCGATGACTTTCTCCATATAGCCCGCTTTTTCAAGCGATACCGCGAAATAAGTGCTGAGGATTTCCATGATCTGCAATTGGTTTTCGGAAAAAGCGAACGGCCTTCTCGACCCGACGAGCAAAACGCCTTCGATTTTATTGTTTCTCGAAATCGGCGTCGCCATGAGGCTTTCGATATCCGGCCTCATCTGCACGGTGGCAAGATCGGCCCATTGCCTTTTTTTCCCGAATAGGATCGGTGCGTTATCCGCAATGACCTGTCCGGCAATTCCTTTTGTATACGGGACAGCGGGCATATCCAATTCGGTAAACTTGCCGTCTTCGAACATCCGCAGGACGAGCAGCTGGCTGTCGCGGAAATCGATGACATAGGTGTAATCCGTTTTGAACATCACAGACACGTGTTCGACGAATTGGTCGATTACTTCATTCTGCGTCAGCCGGTCGGCAAGCTGGTGACCGA
Organism: Planococcus sp. SSTMD024; assembly: GCF_041320495.1. Taxonomy (NCBI): domain Bacteria; kingdom Bacillati; phylum Bacillota; class Bacilli; order Caryophanales; family Caryophanaceae; genus Planococcus; species Planococcus sp. SSTMD024. The sequence goes on from NZ_JBGGNS010000019.1 coordinate 307,044, forward strand.
TATTCCCCGCTTTTTTCAAGTCGATATTGATTTTTTCCGAACTATTATAAAGGCGCAAAACGACGGTCATGACCATGAATGGCAAACCGAGCAGCACCGGAGCATAGATCCCGATCGATGCTTCGAGCATATAGAGCGTGATGGCATAAGGAAAGACCAACAGCGTGATGAGGAAATCCCAGATCGTGTCGAGCGTGATGAACGATTTGGATGTTTTCATCAATACATCATCTACATACAAATACAGATGATTCGCTACGAGGTATACGAGTTGGTAAAGCAAGCCATACATGACGATATGCGAAAACTGTGTCGACCCGATTTCGCCGCCAACCCCAAAAAAGACCAGCCCGGTAAACGCCGACAATACGAAAAACATGAGTGAATTGAACGGAAAGCGTTCGGTGCGCGGTGAAGCGCTTCGCGTGCGGAACAAGAGGATGAGCATCGTCAGCTGGGAAACAAGGATTTCGACAAATAGCCCATATTTTAAGAATACTGCAATGGTCACCCATTGCACGAGGTACATCGGGGTGCCGTTAATATTGAGCGGCAATAAAGACGTCAATACAGCGAACGCAACAAACGCCAATAATTCCCAGTCAAACAGCACCTGAGGCGGATACTGCCGGTAAACGATATACAAACCGGCTGGAACGATCAACGCCCACAGTGCCCATAATAACGGCTTTCTTTTTTTGCTATCTTTCATGACATCTACTCCTCGGAGGATTCAAGCTGTTTGGATCCTTTTCTGAAATGATCCAAAAAAGGCAATGTGGGGCTTTTCAAGGTCGAAAGGAGGTAAAGTGATCCTGTGACTATAGTCACTTCGTTATAACCGTTAACAGGTAATATATCATAAACAGTTTTAATTGTCTTTATTTTACTGTTGCTGGCTGAAAATAATTTTTCAGCCGGCAAGGCGCGGGGGTTATCAAAGTCGATAAACACGAAATGCCCGCTGATGGCCTCCAGCTTGCGCAGCACATTCTCATACGCTTTATCTTTCAGCATTCCCATGACGATGCGCACATTTTTTCCCGGGAATCCCGCTCGAATCGTTTCGACGAGCGCTTCGATGCTCGCTTCATTATGGGCACCGTCGAATACCAAGCCTTCCGCAACAGTCTCGAAACGGTAGGCGATCGAGGCAGTCGCCAAGGCCTCCTGCGCTGTTTTGTCCTCATAGCCCGTACCGAGAAGTTCCTTTGCCGCTTCCTGGGCAATTTGCGCATTCCATTTTTGATGCACTCCTTTTAGCGCAAGTGGTCCGCTATAAGGCGTGTTTGCGACAATCAAATCAGCGTGCTGCTTCTTCGCTTCCTGACAGACGATTTGCATCGCGTCATCAGTGAGCGGCCCCGTGACGACGGGGCGCCATTTCTTGATGATGCCTGCCTTATGAAAGGCGATGTCTTTGACGTCTTCGCCGAGGAAATTCGTATGCTCTTTAGAGATTGATGGGATCAGCGAAATCTCCGGAACGATGACATTCGTCGAATCAAAGCGCCCGCCCATCCCCGCTTCGATGATCGCGAAATCGGGTGATTGATTGCGGAAGTGCACATAAGCGGCAGCCGTCAGCAATTCGAAGTCCGTGAGCGGCGTCTCGATTTCCGACAGCTCCTGCATGACCTCATCCAACGTTTTCGGTGAAATGGGCTCGCCGTTGATTTGGATCTGGTCGTGAAGGTCGATGATGCCAGGCGAATAGAATGTGCCGACCGATTTGCCGTGCGCCTGCAATACCGCAGACAGCATTGCAGCCGTCGAACCTTTGCCATTGGTCCCGGCGATATGCACAAAACTCCCTTTGGCTTCCGGGTTCCCGAGTTCACCAAGTGCCGAACGGATCGCATCCAGCCCGGGTTTGATCGCATTGTCCGTCGCAATATTCCATTTCACTTTATACTCCGCTAAGCCATTAATCATTTTCCAGCCTCTTTTCTCTATTAAACATGATACACTTTTTACGTATGAGTATATCATGAAGGTGGAATGGACATGTTGAGTTGTTGGGTGATCTATAACGGAAGCCTCGTTTCCGATAAATTTCAAGACCAGGCGCAATTGATGGCAGAAGCCGCAGAGCGCCATGGAATCCATGTGGAAATCAAGAAAAATTACGAAATCCAAATGTCGCTTTCCGAACAGCAGCCGTTACCTGATTTCGCGGTGCTGCTCGACAAAGACATCCTGCTCGGCTATTTCCTGAAAAGCCGCGGCGTCCCGGTCTACAACGACCCGGCAATCATCGACCTGTGTGACAATAAGGCGACGCAGTACATCCGCCTGGCAGAACGGAACATCCCGATGCCGAAGACGATCGTCGCGCCGAAAGTGTACCTGAACTTCACCATTCAAGATTCCGGCTATTTTGAAGGCGTCCTGGCCACTCTCGGTTTGCCGATGATCATCAAGGAAGGGCACGGGTCGTTCGGCATGAAAGTGTATTTGATTGAAACGGAAGAGCAGTTTTATGAAAAAGTCGAAAGCCTGTCCGGCGTCGATTACGTGTTCCAGGAATTCATCGCGGAAAGCCGCGGGCGCGATATCCGCGTCAATATCGTCGGCGGACAAATCGTCGCGGCGATGAAGCGCCAGTCCGATACCGATTTCCGGGCGAACATCACGAACGGCGGCCGCGCATTCCCTGTCGAACTGAACGAACAGCAACAACAGCTCGCAATGGACGCGGCGGAAGCTGTCGGCGCAGTATTTGCCGGTGTTGACCTGTTATACGGACCGAATGGCCAACCGCTCGTCTGTGAAGTCAATGCGGCTGCGCACATCCGCAATATCCTGAACGTCACAGGCGTCAATGTCGCCGATGCGATGATCCGCTATATCCAGGAGGATTTGGCATGATCGTTTTATATGAATCAACAGCCGCACAGCACAATCAGGGATTTATCGATGAACTGAAGCGCTTTTATTCGATTGAATTGATCACCTGGGACGACTGGAGCGAGGCGGGGCTGGGACGATTACTCGAGCGCGTCCATGGCCAATCGGTTTTCTTCCGTATAAGGAAGCCGCATGCTGCGCGATTTTTGGAAGATCGGGGTGTACGGCTCATCAACCGCGCGGAAGTGAACCGCATCGCCAATGATAAATGGCGCAGCTATCAATTGTTCCAAGTACTAGGCCTTCCTGCCATTCCGACATATCGCTCGGCTCCGCCGTACCCGTTCATCGCAAAAAGCGCTGATGGCCATGGCGGTTCGGAAGTGTGGCTCATTGAATCTGAACAGGACCTGCCCGACACTGAATCCCGTCTTCTCTATCAACCCGTCGTCCTGCACACGGCGGATGTCCGGGCGTATGCCATCGGCACCGAAATCATCGGGGCCGTCAAGCGCAGCGCAAAAAACTCCTTCAAGGCGAATTACTCGCTCGGCGCTTCCGTTGAACGCTTTGAACTGACGGCCGCACAGCAAAAGGACGTCGAAAAAATCGCCAAAGCCTTGAACAGCGATTACATCGGCATCGATTTTCTCCTATTGGAAGACGGACGGCATCTGTTCAACGAAATCGAAGACCCAGTCGGCGCCCGCTCTTTTTATCAAACACACGATGATAATATCGCAGAACTATTGGCAAGGCATTTTACTAAACTAGAAGAAAATTATCCGTTCCGCGAAAACGACCGGAATTAAAATAAGCGATTCCCCATTTACGGGAAATCGCTTTTTCATCTTACAGGTTCTTCAATTCTTCCATGCGTTTTTCAACGGTTGCGTGCTTCTCGAGGTAATCCGCTTCTTTCTTGCGTTCCTCAGCCACTACCGCTTCCGGCGCTTTCGACACGAAGCGTTCGTTCGACAATTTGCCTTGGACAAGTTTGACTTCTTTCGCCCATTTATCGAGTTCTTTTTGCAGGCGTTTCAGCTCTTCTTCAATGTCGATCAAACCTTCAAGCGGCATGAACAACTCCGCTCCGGATACGACTGCAGACATCGATTTCTCAGGTGCATCGATATGGAGTCCGATCGTCAAAGTTTCCGGGTTGCAGAAACGCTCAATGTACGCTGCGTTTTCTTCGAGAACGGACAAAGTCGTCTCGTCTTTCGCGCTGATCGTCATCGGCACTTTCTTGCTCATCGGCGTCTGGACTTCCGCGCGGATCGTGCGGACCGAACGGATCACGTCCATCAAGAGCTTCATGCTGTCGGCCTTTTTGTTGTCGCTAAGTTCAGCGTTCACTGCCGGCCAGGCGGCGATGGTGATGGATTCGCCTTCCGTCGGCAAGTTCTGCCAGATTTCTTCCGTGATGAACGGCATGAACGGGTGCAATAGGCGCATCGTGTTATCGAGCACGTATGCGAGCACCGAACGCGTCATCGCTTTCGCCTGTTCGTCTTCACCGTACAATGGCAATTTCGCCATCTCGATGTACCAGTCACAGAAATCATCCCAGATGAAGTTATAAAGCAAGCGCCCGACTTCCCCGAACTCATAGCGTTCCGCAAGGTTTGTCACTTGCTCGATGGTTTCGTTGAGGCGTGTCAAGATCCACGTGTCGGCAACGGATTTCTCGCCGGACAAATCGATGTCTTTGTGCTCCATGCCTTCCATGTTCATCATTGCAAAGCGCGAGGCGTTCCAGATTTTATTGGCGAAGTTCCAAACCGACTCGACTTTATCGTTCGAGTAGCGAAGGTCCTGCCCTGGAGATGATGCCGTTGCCAGGAAGTAGCGCAAGGAGTCTGCGCCGTATTCCTCGATAACGTCCATCGGGTCGACGCCGTTGCCGAGCGATTTCGACATCTTGCGCCCTTCCGCATCCCGCACAAGCCCGTGGATCAATACGTCTTTGAACGGTTTTTCGCCGGTGAATTCAAGCGCCTGGAAAATCATGCGCGATACCCAGAAGTTGATGATGTCATAGCCCGTCACGAGTGCATCGGTTGGGTAGTAACGGCTCAACTCCTCGTTTTCTTCCGGCCAGCCGAGTGTCGAGAACGGCCACAAGGCGGATGAGAACCATGTGTCGAGTACGTCTTCATCTTGCGTCCAGTTTTCCGCATCAGCCGGAGCTTCGTGGCCAACGTAGATTTCGCCGGTTTCGTTATGGTACCAAGCCGGGATCTGATGCCCCCACCACAATTGACGCGAGATGCACCAATCGCGGATGTTTTCCATCCAGTGGAGGTAGGTTTTTTCGAAGCGGTCCGGCACGAAATTGACGCCGTCTTCGCTTTTCTGGCTGTCGACCGCTTTCTTTGCGAGTGGCTGCATGTCCACGAACCATTGCGTCGACAAATACGGTTCAACGACCGCGCCGCTGCGCTCGGAATGTCCGACCGAGTGGAGATGTTCTTCGATCTTGAACAGCACGTCCATATCCTGCAAATCTTTGATGATCGCTTTGCGGCATTCAAAGCGGTCCATGCCTTCGTATTTGCCGGCATTTTCGTTCATCGAGCCGTCTTCGTGCATGATGAGTACGCGCTCCAAATTGTGGCGGTTGCCGATCTCGAAGTCGTTCGGGTCGTGTGCAGGGGTGATTTTCACAGCGCCGCTTCCAAACTCACGGTCCACATAATCATCCGCAACGATTTCAATTTCACGGCCGATGATCGGCAAGATGACTTTTTTGCCGATCAAATGCTGATAGCGTTCATCTCTCGGGTGAACCGCGACTGCCGTATCGCCAAGCATCGTCTCCGGGCGGGTCGTCGCGATTTCGATGTGGCCAGAACCATCAGCAAGCGGATAGCGCATATGATAAAATGCGCCTTGTACGTCTTTGTAAATAACTTCGATATCCGAAATCGCCGTTTTTGTTGCCGGGTCCCAGTTGATGATGTATTTGCCGCGGTAGATCAATTTTTTCTCGTATAATTTGACGAATACTTCGCGCACCGCTTTTGACAAGCCTTCATCCAAGGTGAAACGCTCGCGTGAATAATCGAGGCCAAGCCCAAGCTTCGACCATTGCTGGCGGATATGGCCGGCGTATTCTTCTTTCCATTTCCACGACTCTTCCAAAAACGCTTCGCGGCCCATATCGTGGCGTGAACGCCCTTCTTCTTTCAGCTTGCCTTCGACTTTCGCCTGTGTCGCGATGCCGGCATGGTCCATCCCCGGCAGCCACAAGGCGTCATAGCCTTGCATGCGCTTCATGCGCGTCATGATGTCCTGCAAGGTCGTATCCCACGCATGCCCCAGGTGAAGCTTGCCCGTTACGTTCGGCGGCGGGATGACGATCGTATACGGCGTCTTGCCGCTTTCCGGTTTCGCTTCGAAAAATTTATTGTCCACCCACCAGTCGTAACGCCCTTGTTCGATTGCCTGCGGTTCGTATTTCGTTGATAATTGCTTGCTCATCCAAATTCCTCCTCTTGGCCAACATGCGGCACTGGTTACTGTCGAACTTAAAAATGAATACAAAAAAACTCCTGTCGTCTCGTAAAGGACGAAGGAGTTTTTCGCGGTACCACCTTTATACACAGGCAGAATTCGCCTGGCTCTCAAGTTCGATAACGGATTCGCATCCGGTTCCCGCTACTCATTTCACGGCAACTGCTCCGAGGTGACATTCAAATGCGGAACATGGAAGCCTCTCACCACTTGGCTACCTCTCTGAAATGTCCCCGCCACTTTACTATCCTCATCAACGCATCAATATCCTGTTAAGCCTATTGTACTCAATAGCCCGATTTAGCGTCAAGCTTTTTCACATAGTAAGACACGAGCGGCGCCGCGACTAGCAGGATGAAGAACAGCCGGAACAGATGGAAGCTCGTCACCAGCGGCACGTCCGCCCCCGCCTCAAGCGCGGTAATCGTCATCTCCGCCATGCCCCCGGGAGCTGCACTCAAGAAGAAGTCGAGGAATAGATACTCCGGCAGCAACAGCTCCAGCCCGTAAGCAAGGCCTGCTGAAAACGCGATGAGCAGCACGGTATTGAGGAACACCGCTCCCGCGATCCGGCCGTCCAAGGAATCGCCGAGCTTTTCCATCGACAAGCCGAGATGCGTCCCGATCAACACTTGCGCGATGACGATGACAAGACCCGGCAAATCGACCAAATCGCTGCCGGTCAAGGTCTGGACGACCGCCATCGCAAGAACCGGTGCCATTAATTCGCGCGCGGGAAATGAAATGCGCTTCATGATCCAGTACAATACATAGCCGAAAACAAGCGCGATGCCGAATGCATAGGGGGAAAAACGGAAACTTGTTTCTGTGATGTCACCTGGCGCACGCCCAGATAAAAGTCCCGCCGCTAGCGGCACGGTAAAAACGATGAGCAGGATGCGGAAGGTCTGCATGACCGATACGATCGTGACATTGGCGGATTTCACTTCTTCAGAAATCAGCACCATCTGCGACAAGCCGCCCGGCATCGAGCCGAGCAGCGCTGTCGACATCGTCACGCGCGTCATGCGCTGGAACAACCAGCCGAGCGCCAAGGAAAACGCGACGACCGCGATCGTCATGATGAACATATACGGCAGATCCGCCGCCATCAACAAGACCGATTCCTGCGTGAATGCCGCGCCGATCTGGACGCCGAGCAGCAACAGCCCGAGCGTACGGAACACTTTCGGCCAGTGGAACTTCATGTCGGTCACTTGGCGCAAGATGAGAAAAGCCGCCATCGGGCCCAACAGCCATGGCAGAAACAAACCGGTCAAGCTGAACAAAAAGCCAGCGCCAAGCGCGATGGCCAAAGTTACGAGAAAACGTTTCAATGCGTTACCAACTTTCACTAATTAAAATATCCATTAGTTTTATATTACCAGATTACCGGACATAAAATGAACTACTCAAAAATATTGAAGCGCATTAGATTTGGGAATGTAGTATTAAAATTTACCTCAATTACGAAAAACCGCCCTCAAAAGCCATTCGCAATGGCCTTCAAGGACGGTTTGTTTCATTTATCGCGCCAGTTTCGCAAACACATTATGGAATGCTTGCACTGTGCGTTCGATATGTTCTGGGGTATGGGCAGTCGACAAGAACATGCCTTCAAACTGGGACGGCGGCAGGAAAATGCCTTCTTCCGCCATTAAGCGGTAATAATCCGCAAACAACTCGAGGTCGGAACTGGAAGCCGTCTCGAAGTTCGTCACTTCCTCATTTGTGAAGAAGAAGCCGATCATCGAGCCTGCACGGTTGACCGTGTGCGGGATGTTGTATTTTTCCGCCGCTTCACGGAAGCCTTTTTCGAGTTGGTCTGCGCGTTCATTGAATGTCTCGTAGCTCGCTTCATCTAAACGCGACAAGGTTTCATAACCTGCACGCATCGCAAGCGGGTTTCCGGACAAAGTGCCCGCCTGGTAGATCGAGCCGCTCGGTGCAACTTGCTCCATGATTTCACGCTTGCCGCCGAACGCGCCGACAGGCAAACCGCCGCCGATGACTTTGCCGAGGCACGTCATGTCAGGCGTAACGCTGTAATGGCCTTGTGCGCAGTTATAGCCGACGCGGAAGCCGGTCATGACTTCATCAAAGATCAAGACGGTGCCGTTTTCGTGTGTCAGGTTGCGCAGCTCTTGAAGGAATCCTTCAGCAGGCGGGACGACGCCCATATTGCCCGCAACCGGCTCGACGATCACGGCCGCCAAGTCATCGCCGAATTCCCGGAACGCCAGACGGACGCTTTCCAAATCGTTGTAAGGAACGGTGATCGTGTTTTTCGCCACCGATTCCGGCACGCCTGGTGAGTCCGGCAAGCCGAGTGTCGCAACGCCCGACCCTGCTTTGATCAACAAGCTGTCGCCGTGGCCGTGGTAGCAGCCTTCGAATTTCAAGATCTTGTTGCGGCCGGTATAGCCGCGCGCCACGCGCAGTGCGCTCATCGTCGCTTCCGTACCGGACGACACCATACGCACCATTTCGATCGATGGCACGCGCTCCTGGACCAATTTCGCCATGTCATTTTCAAGGATCGTCGGTGCGCCGAATGACGTGCCAAGCGTCGCTTGTTCCTGGATCGCTTGGACCACTTCCGGATGGGCATGGCCCAAAATCAGCGGCCCCCAAGACAAGACGTAGTCGATATACGTATTGCCGTCGATGTCCGTAATGGTCGCGCCGCTTCCCGATTGCATGAAAATCGGGTCCATATTGACCGATTTGAATGCGCGTACCGGGCTGTTGACGCCGCCCGGCATCAATGTTTTCGCTTCTTCGAATGCTTGTTTAGAATGTTCGTATCCCATATTATTTCCCCTCCAGCCAGCGTACCGCGTCTTTTGCGTGGTACGACATCAGAATGTCTGCGCCCGCACGTTTCATGCTGAGCAATGTTTCAAGAACGATTTTCTCTTCATCGACCCAGCCGTTTTGCGCAGCTGCTTTGACCATCGCGTATTCGCCGGAAACATTGTAAGCGACGATCGGGATATCAAAGTTATCGCGGACTTCGCGGATAATATCAAGATACGACAACGCCGGTTTGACGATCATGAAATCAGCGCCTTCATTGACATCAGACGATGCTTCTCGAAGTGCTTCCATACGGTTTGCCGGGTCCATCTGATAGGTTTTGCGGTCGCCGAATTGAGGCGTTGAGTGGGCTGCTTCGCGGAACGGGCCATAATAAGCGGAAGCATATTTCACGCCGTATGACATGATCGGAATATGGCTGAATCCTGCTTCGTCAAGCCCGTAGCGAATCGCTGCGACAAACCCGTCCATCATGTTCGATGGCGCGATGATGTCCGCCCCTGCTTTTGCTTGCGATACCGCGGTGCGTGCCAACAGGTCGAGCGACTCATCGTTCAAGATGACGCCGTCTTCGATGACGCCGCAATGGCCGTGGTCTGTATATTGGCATAGGCATGTATCGGCGATGACGACGAGTTCCGGATGGCGCTGTTTGGCAAAACGGATCGCTTCCTGTGTAATCGCGTGGTCGTGATAAGCTTGCGAACCGACCGGGTCTTTATCTTTTGGAACCCCGAACAAAATGACGGACGGGATGCCGAGCTCGACCACTTCATCCAATTCTTCGCCAAGGCGGTCAATTGAATAATGGTAGACGCCAGGCATCGAAGAAATTTCTTGTTTATAGTTTTCGCCTTCCACGACAAAAATCGGGTAGATGAAATCCTCTTTATGTACGGAGGTTTCACGGACCATTGCACGAAGATTCGCAGAACCGCGCAGGCGGCGGTGGCGATCGAATTTCAAATCTTTCATAAGTTGCAACTTCCTTTCGCTATTGTCTGGATGATTTCAAGATAGGTATAGGTTTCAGGGCGGAAATCGACCTCTCCACCCGCTTCTTTAATGGCTTGTTCGGTAATATGCCCAATCGCGGCAGTCTGGATGTCCTTGAAATTTCCGCCAGCTTCCGTGTAAGCGGAAACTGCTGAAGGGCTCGCGAAAATAATCGTGACATCGGACATTCCGGCGAGCGCTTGTGCATTATCTTTCTTTTTGACGGTATCGTAGACGGTCCATTCATCGATCGCGAGCGGCATCGAGAGGATCGTGTCTTTGGCGAGTGCCCCCCGGACAAACAAACAGCGCTCCTTGCCGGCGATGTCCGGGAATTCCTGGACAAAGACATCGGCACTGAACGTTGATGGGATGAAATCGACCGTATAGCCGTGTTCTTCCAGCATTTCAGCCGTCTTATCGCCGACAGCCGCTATTTTTGCATGGATTTCAGGATGCAGCTTGCAAAAAGCCTGTGCGCTATTGCGGCTCGTGAAAATCAGCCAGCCGTAACGTCCGAAATCAGGCGCATCGGTGTTTCTAAGCACCGTTTCGATCAGCGGAAAATATTCCACTTGCGCACCCAATTGCTGCGCCAGCTCAGCCGCTTCTTTCGGCAGCCGGCTGCCGGTAAAAATGATGACCGGTTTTTTCTTACACATTGCTTTCGGCGATGACACGCTGGATCAAATCATATCCGCCTTGTGCACTAATTTTTTCAGCTACGATGCGGCCTGCTTCAATCGGATCTTTGCCAGCCGCTGATTCTTTATACACTTGGTCCCCTTCTGGAGCCGAGATTAATCCTGTGAACGAAATTTCATCACCTGAAACCGTTGCGTATCCTGCAATCGGCACTTGGCAGCTGCCGTTCATGTCTTTCAGGAATTTGCGCTCCGCCGTCACAGCCAGTTCTGTTTCTTTATCGTTCACTTTCGCCAGTTCCGCCAGAAGCTCTTCGTCGTCTTCGCGGCATTCGATGGCCAGTGCGCCTTGGCCGATCGCCGGCAGGCAGTCTTCTGTATCCATGAATTCAGTGACGATGTCATCGCCCCAGCCCATGCGCTTCAATCCGGCTGCTGCCAGGATGATGGCATCGAAATCTCCGGCATGGAGTTTCGCGAGGCGTGTGTCGATGTTTCCGCGGATCCACTGGACATCAAGGTCTGGGCGCAGTAAAAGAAGCTGCGAGCTCCGGCGTAAGCTGCTTGTGCCGACGACGGCGCCGACCGGCAAATCCATCAATTTCACATGATCATTCGCAATGAATGCATCACGCGGGTCTTCACGGTCCGGGATACAGCCGATGACAAAACCTTCAGGAAGAACAGCCGGCATGTCTTTCATGCTGTGGACGGCAAAATCGATTTCCTTGGCATAAAGCGCCTGCTCGATTTCTTTCACGAAAAGCCCTTTGCCTCCCACTTTCGACAATTGGACATCCAGGATGCGGTCGCCTTTGGTGACGATCTCCTTGATCTCGAATTCAAACGGCGCACCTGCCGCTTTCATTTTCTCGATGAATTGATTGGTTTGCGTCAACGCAAGTTTGCTTCTTCTTGACCCTACAATGATTTTTCTCAACTGAATCCTACCTTTCTATTAATACCAAAAATGAAATTCCGATAAACGGCTGCCGAAAAAGAAATTAAGCAGCAATAACAAAAACGCATACAGATGGGCCCAGGCATAGTTCATGCCATTCAAGTTCCCCCGCCGGTGACGCCATAGAATAAAGCTATAGACAATCAGCAGGATAAACGAACCCACAATTTTTACATCCAGAATGGAAAACTCCTCCAGCGACACAACCGCCCACTGAAAGCCGAGCACGAGCGACACGAACAGCATCGGAATCCCGACCAGGATCGAAATGGTCATGCCCTGTTCGGTCTGCCCGAGTGACGGCAGGCTGCTCCATTGCTTCGTCCATTTCTTCTGCTTCAACAGCCTGTACAGCAGCAAGTGAAGCGCGGAAAAGACGAACGACAGTGAAAATGCCGCATACGACAGAATGGCGAACGTGATGTGGATGAACAACAACTCCGACACCAAAGCTTCCCCGACCGGCGACCGTTCGATCTGGACCGGCGCAAATGTATGGATGACCATAAAGATGAATCCGATGATATTGATCAAAAATACCGCAAAGTCGAAGCGGTAGAAAATCCGCAAGACGAGCGATAGCGTAACCAACAGCCACGCATAGAAATAAATGCCTTCAAACAAAGTCAGTACCGGGAAGCGCTGCGTCTCTACGATATAGAGCACGAGGAACACGGTCTGCAATAACCACACGGCCCCTAGAAGTGACATGGCGATCCGGATGGCTTTTTTCGTAGTATATAAATAATCGACAAAATAAAAGACAAGGCTGACAGCATATAGTATAACCATAGCTTCATGCAGCCTTGCCATTGTTATATCAGCCATCCTATTCCCCTTCGTTTCCATAATTAAAGGCGTTTCGCCTCTACATTTTAACATATAGATTCGAAAACGCCTCATTATAAGATAGCTCTATCCCGCATTCGCGGCCTGCTTGGGTCTATGACGGCGATGGAGATGAAAATCCACGCCGCTTGGAAATGCTTTTATACAGTATAGCCTGGATTTTCTTGTCCTTGCAGCGCTTCCTGCTGCTTTTCAAGGCGTGCACGCTCCGCTTTTTGGCGCGTCGCAAGCGCTTGTTTTTCACGCTGCTCTTCGACTTCTTCTTCAATGCCGAAAATCTGCATGAACAATTCAAGCTGTTCGCGTGATTTCTTCGCTGTGCCCATTTCCTTGGCCTGCAAAATCGGCTCTTTCAATAATTGGTTGATGATCGACTTCGTGTGCTTGTTGAGGATCTTCTTCTCCCGATCCGTCAAATCCGGCATTTTGTTCTCGATGCTTTCCATCGTTTCAGCTTGGATGCCGAGCGCTTTTTCACGCAGTGCGGAAATGACCGGAACGACGCCGAGTGTGCCGAGCCAGTCGTTGAACTGCTCTGCTTCTTGCTCGATCATGCCGGCGATCTGTTTCGCCGCACGCTCGCGTTCCGCAAGATTCGCTTCGACGATGCCTTGCATATCATCAATATCATATAGGAAGACGTTTTGTAGATCGCCGATGCGCGGATCCATATCACGCGGTACCGCGATATCGACCATGAACAAAGGCTTGCCTTTTCTCAACTTCTCGACAAACTGCATCAATTCAAGATCGATGACAAAATCCGTCGAGCCGGTAGAAGAAATAAGGATGTCCGCTTCCAGCAATGCACATTGCAATTGATTCAACGGTTTCGCTGTCCCGCCGAATTTACCAGCGAGCACTTCCGCTTTCTCGAAGGTGCGGTTGATGACCGTGATGCGGTCCGCGCCGCTGCCTTGCAGGTTCTTGATGGCGAGTTCGCCCATCTTCCCTGCTCCGAGAATGACGACATGCTTGTTCTTCAACGAACCGAAGATTTTCTTGCCAAGCTCGACCGCTGCGTAAGAAACCGATACGGCATTCTCGCCGATCGCTGTTTCATTGTGCGCGCGTTTTGCCAGCGTCACCGCTTGCTTGAACAATTGATTGAACACGGTTCCCGTCGTTCCGATTTCTTGGCCTGCGAGGAAACTGGATTTCACTTGGCCGAGAATCTGCGTCTCGCCAAGGACCATCGAATCGATTCCGGCAGTGACGCGGAACAAATGATCAATTGCTTCGTCCTGTTCATGAAGGAATAAATACTGGGAGAACTGTTCCATCGGAATATCGAAATAAGAAGCCAAAAATTGCTTCACATAAAAACGCCCGGTATGCAGCTGATCCACGACGGCATAGATCTCCGTCCGGTTGCATGTCGATACGATGACGTTCTCCAATATGCTTTTTTGTTGTTGCAGGGCTTGCATCGCTTGCGGAAGCTCGCTTTCGATGAACGACAGCTTCTCGCGGATCGATACAGGCGCTGAACGGTAGTTGACCCCGACTACGAGTGTATGCATGGGTTTAAAACACCTTTCGCGTTCAATATTTCATTTCCCTAAGTATACCACTTTTCCATCAGATTATGCCTGCGATTTTGTGAACAAGGCATGAACCTGCTTGAACTTTGCTTTATCGTACAAGGGTTTCCGCTGCGGAAACTCCACTTTATAATCATTCTAAACTTAACCTAATTACAATTCTAGCAAAGCGATTATGGTGTCACAAGTATAACGCTTGTAGTCGGAATTGACTGTGAACTTATGCACAATAGATGGTGATTTTCATGGTGTTGAATCGGGAAAAAGATATGTATATTATCAAAATTAAGTAGGAGATGTATGTGGTGGAGATTGCGCTTCAGGGAGGACGCTTGCCGAGGGGCGGGTGTTGAGCCAATGTGCCAAAGTACGCGGCACATTTGTCTCGCCAGCCCGCGCAGTCCCTCCGGCGTCGCCTCCCTTCCGCTTCATCTCTAGTTTTAGAGGGGAAATATAATTCATCATACACTGAAGCAAGCTTGCAAAACTTTAATCTTCTTCGTAAATTCAAATTGAACTGATTACAGAACTTCTCTACAATTATTAAGTCCAGCCAAGCGACGATACCAGCGGATGAAAACAATGAACAGTGACACGTCTTCGCACGCAATATCCAATGAAATCTAAAAGCCGAACCGCGCACAAACCCGTGCTCCCACATCTGCGAGCAGATGCGTCGCAAATGAATGGGCTCAACTTCCTTTCGCCCATTCATTGGCTAGCCGACGCAATAAGACAAATGTTCTTCTTGGCTTATTGCGGGAGGCATGCCCCAAGCGGGAGGCGGCTAGCTTCACGATGAAGTAATCATCGGCTGATTCATTTCACTATCAAGTCTGGCTAGGTGTCCCCATCAGTGGATGAAACCAACTAACTGTGACACTTCCTCACACGCAACATCCAATGGAATCTAAAAGCCGAACCGCGCACACGGGCGAGCCGAAGCCATGAGACAAGCGTTCTTCTTGGCTCATGGCGGAAGGCCAGCCCCAAGCGGGAGGCGGCTACTTCATGACGCAATAACCGACGGGCCATTCATCTCACTCACTTGTCCAATAATCTCGTTCATCTATTTCAGCTAACCACTATATATAAAACAAAAAACAGGGCCCGGAAAATCATTGATTTTCCGGGCCCTGTTTTATTTCAAGCCAGTCAGGTGAACTACCTGCTTGCTTACATGCGTTTTTCGATCTCTTGCCAGGCGGCTTCCTGGCCGAGCCCTGTTTCGGAAGAGAAGACGATTAATGGATCGCCTTTCTCCATATCCAGCCCTTCACGGACGATTTTCTTGTGCTTGTCCCATTTGCCTTTCGGGATCTTGTCGGCTTTTGTCGCAATGATGATGCACGGGATGTTGTAATGTTTCATGAAATCATACATCATCTGGTCATCTTTGCTCGGTGGATGGCGAAGATCGACGATTTGGATCACCGCACGCAATTGTTCGCGGCTTGTGATGTACGTCTCGATCATCTTGCCCCATGCTTCGCGTTCGCTTTTGGAAACCTTCGCGTACCCGTAGCCCGGGACATCGACGAAGAATAAGTCTTCTTCGATCTTGTAAAAGTTCAAAGTTTGCGTTTTGCCGGGTTTGGACGAAATACGCGCCATGCTTTTACGGCCAATCAGCTTATTGATAAAAGACGATTTCCCTACATTTGAGCGTCCGGCAAGTGCAAACTCGGGAAGCTCGGTTTCCGGATATTGCGCTGGACGAACCGCGCTGATTACCAGTTCTACATTATGGACCTTCATTCTTTTGCTCCTTCCAGCGCAATTTCAAGCGCTTGTTCCGCTTGGCTGACGAGGTGGAATTCCAACTCTTCGCGGATTGTTTCCGGGATATCGTCAAGGTCGCGTTCATTTTCCGCGGGGACAATGATCGTCTTCAAGCCCGCACGGTGGGCGCTCAAGGTTTTTTCCTTCAGTCCGCCAATCGGCAAGACGCGCCCGCGAAGCGTGATTTCCCCTGTCATGCCGACGTCGCGGCGCACTGGCCGCTTCGTGAGTGCTGAAACGAGCGCTGTCGCAATTGTCACACCGGCGGATGGGCCGTCTTTTGGTACGGCTCCTTCCGGCACGTGGATATGGATATCGTGCGCTTCCTGGAAATTCGGATCGATGCCAAGCGATTCCGCCTGTGCACGGACGAACGACAAGGCCGTCTGTGCCGACTCTTTCATGACATCGCCCAGTTTACCGGTCAATTGCAACTTGCCTTTGCCGGCAGATAAAGACACTTCGATCTGCAAGGTGTCGCCGCCGACAGCGGTATAGGCTAGGCCGGTCGCAACGCCCACTTGGTTTTCACTTTCAGCTACGCCGTAGCGGAATTTCTTCTTGCCGAGATAGTTCTCAACTTCTTCGGCACCGACCGTCACATGTTCTTTTTCTTTCGAGACGATCTCTTTGGTCACTTTCCGGCAGACGGACGCGATTTGGCGTTCCAATCCGCGCACGCCGGCTTCCCGCGTGTAATAGCGGATCATGGAGACGAATGCGTCCTCTTGGAAATCCAATTGCTCCGGCGTCAAGCCGTGTTCTTTCAATTGTTTCGGCGCCAAATGGTTTTTGGCGATCAATTTCTTCTCAAGTTCTGTATAGCCTGCGATTGAAATGACTTCCATGCGGTCGCGCAGCGGCCCTGGAATCGATCCAAGGTCATTGGCGGTCGCGATGAACAGCACATTCGATAGATCATAGCTTTCTTCGATGTAATGGTCGCTGAAGGAATTGTTCTGTTCCGGGTCCAATACTTCAAGCATCGCTGACGACGGGTCGCCGCGGAAGTCGTTGGACATTTTATCGATTTCATCAAGCAGGAAGACCGGATTGACAGTGCCTGCTTTTTTCATTCCTTGAATGATGCGTCCCGGCATTGCGCCGACATAGGTGCGGCGGTGGCCGCGGATCTCCGACTCATCGCGCACGCCGCCGAGCGAGATGCGGACGAAATTGCGGTCGAGCGAATCGGCGATCGAACGGGCAAGTGAGGTTTTCCCGACGCCCGGAGGCCCAACCAGGCAAAGAATCGGGCCGCGCAGCGATTTGGTCATCTGCTGGACAGCCAAATATTCAAGCACGCGTTCTTTTACCGTTTCAAGGCCGTCGTGGTCGCGATTCAGCACTTCTTCTGCATACTTGATGTCCAGGCGGTCTTCTGTTGTTTCAGACCAAGGAATCGTCACGAGCCATTCGATGTAATTGCGGATGATGCCGCTTTCCGCCGCAGCAGAAGGCAATTTCTCATAGCGATCCAATTCCTTTAACGCTGTTTTCTCGGTCGATTCCGGCATGCCGGCTTCTTCGATGCGTTTTTTCAGGTCGGCCACTTCTGCGCCCTTGCCGTCCTTGTCGCCAAGTTCGGTTTGGATGGCTTTCATTTGCTCGCGGAGATAAAACTCTTTTTGCGTTTGTTCCATTGCTTTTTTCACGCGGTCGTTGATGCGTTTTTCAATATCCGCCACTTCCTGTTCGTTGTGCAGGCGGCTGATCAATAGTTCAAGGCGTTTCGTGATATCGAAGGTTTCGAGCACTTCCTGCTTCGCGGGCAATTTCAGCGATAGATGAGAAGCGATCATATCCGCCAAACGGCCCGGCTCTTCGATATCCGCTACTGTATTGAAGGTTTCGGTCGTCACTTTTTTCGAGCCTTTGCCGAAGATTTCGAATTGCTCCAGCAAAATGCGCATCAAGGCGTCTTGTTCGGCATCGCGTTCCGGTTCGTCCGGGAATGACGTCACTTCCACTTGCGTGAATTTCTCCCCGTCCTCGTATTGGTTCCACTGGCCGCGTTCAAGGCCTTCCACCAGTACACGGATCGTGCCATTCGGCAATTTCAGCATTTGTTTTACGTAAGCTAAAGTGCCGATTTTATGCAAATCGTCTTTGTCCGGCTGTTCCACCGCCATATCTTTCTGGGTCGCCAAAAAGACGATCTGGTCATCCATCATCGCTTGCTCAAGCGCTGCTACTGAACGCTCCCGGCCGACATCAATATGCAGGACCATCGTCGGGAAAACGAGCAGCCCGCGGAGTGGCAAGAGCGGGACTTGTTTTGTCACTTTTTTCTTCGCCATAATTAAGTGCACCTCCGTCATTTCTCTTTCTCTCTGTCAGTCTGCGCCAAACTATCTGGAAGACTGTTGTTTTTTCGTGGAAAAAGGGCTGACCCCCATACGCGCGGATGTGCACGATTCAGAGTCAGCCCGTATCATCCTATTCTTGTGCATCCGCCTAACATTTAAGCAGATGTTTTTTCGTTATTGCCGTTATCATACTCAGTGCCGTCTTCCAGCATCAATTTCGGCTGTGAATTCTCGGTCACTGTTTCTTTTGTAATGATGCATTCGACGATATCTTCACGCGAAGGCAAATCATACATCACATCAAGCATGATGTTCTCGATGATTGAGCGCAATCCGCGCGCGCCTGTTTTCCGCTCGATCGCGAGGCGGGAAATTTCAATCAGCGCGTCGTGTTCGAATGTCAAAGTGACGCCATCAAGCTCCATCATCTTCTGGTATTGCTTGATGAGGGCGTTTTTCGGCTCTGTCAGAATTTGCACAAGTGCATTTTCATCCAATTGCTCAAGGCTTGCGAGCACTGGCAGACGGCCGATGAATTCAGGGATCAAGCCGAATTTCAACAAGTCCTCTGGAATTAATTGGCTAAGAAGGGACTTTTCATCCATTTCTTCTTTGTTCGGATCTGCACCGAAGCCGATGATTTTATTGCCGAGGCGGCGTTTGATGATTTGGTCGACGCCGTCAAACGCACCGCCTACGATGAACAAGACATTCGTCGTATCGATTTGGATGAATTCCTGATGAGGATGCTTGCGCCCGCCTTGTGGGGGAACGCTTGCTGTTGTGCCTTCCAGGATTTTCAGCAAAGCTTGCTGTACGCCTTCACCGGAAACGTCGCGTGTAATCGACGGGTTCTCGGATTTGCGTGCCACTTTATCGATTTCATCGATGTAGATAATGCCTTTTTCTGCGCGGTCTACATCGTAGTCTGCCGCTTGGATCAATTTGAGCAAGATGTTCTCGACATCTTCCCCGACGTAACCAGCTTCAGTAAGCGATGTTGCATCCGCAATTGCAAACGGTACATTCAGGATGCGTGCGAGTGTTTGCGCAAGCAAAGTTTTCCCGCTTCCGGTTGGCCCGATCAAGACAATATTCGATTTCGACAATTCGACATCGTCGATCTTGCTTTGGGAATTAACGCGTTTGTAGTGGTTGTACACCGCTACTGCCAAGGATTTTTTCGCCTTGTCCTGGCCGATTACATAGCCGCCAAGGATATCCATGATTTCTTTTGGTTTCGGCACTTCCTTGAACTCAGTTTCTTCTTCTGTCCCGAGTTCCTCTTCTACGATTTCCGTGCAAAGCTCGATGCACTCGTCGCAAATATATACACCTGGCCCTGCGACCAGTTTACGAACTTGTTCCTGCGGTTTGCCGCAAAACGAACATTTCAAATGCTCTTTTTCATCATTGAATTTGAACAATGTAGTCACCCCTATTCAAGCCATTATCTTACAAGATTAATCTGATTGTATCAACTAATTAGAACTATTCCAAAGAAACTGCCTTTATATGTAGGAACTTGATTTTGTTTACCATTATGTATAGAAAACAAGGTGCGGTTGCCGCACCTTGTCCTATTTAGAATCTTATGTGTTATTCAGCAGCTTTGGCGTCAGAGATTTTAGCGTTCTCCACTAGGAACTCAACCGTGTTCTGCATACGGATGTCGTTTTCTAGCATTTCAGTGCCGCCTAGTGCTGTTTTGATCTGTTCAGCGTCCATGTTGAATTGGCCAGCCATTTTCTCAAGCTCTTTGTCGATGTCTTCAGAAGTGACTTCCATGTTTTCCGCTTTTGCGATCGCTTCAAGCGTCAATGATACGCGTACGCGTGTTTCAGCGTCAGCTTTCATTTGCTCGCGAAGTGCATCTTCGTCTTGGCCTGAGAACTGGAAGTACAATTCCTTGTTCATGCCTTGCTGGCTTAGGCGTTGTTCGAAGTCTTGCATCATGCGGTCGATTTCAGAGTCGATCATCGCTTGCGGGATTTCGACTGTTGCGTTTTCTGCAGCTTTTTGTACAAGCTCATCGCGCATTTTAGTTTCAGAAGCGTTTTCTTTCTCCGCTTTCAAGTTTTCTTTCATTTTCGTGCGAAGTGCGTCTAAGCCTTCTACTTCTTCGTCAAGTTCTTTAGCGAACTCGTCGTTCAGTTCAGGAAGTTCTTTCGCTTTCACTTCGTTTACCGTCACTTTGAACGTCGCTGCTTTTCCAGCAAGTTCTTCAGCGTGGTATTCTTCTGGGAAGGATACTTCCACGTCTTTTTGTTCGCCGGCTTTAGCGCCGACCAATTGCTCTTCGAAGCCTGGGATGAATGAGTTAGAACCGATTTCCAGGGAGTAGTCGTTGCCTGCTCCGCCTTCAAACGCTTCTCCGTCTACGAATCCTTCGAAGTCGATGACGGCTGTATCGCCGTTTTCAACTTGCCCGTCTTCTTTGACAGTCAATTCAGCCATGCGTTCTTGGCTTTCTTTCAATTGCTCTTCGATTTCCTCATCGGTCACGTTCGTGTCTTCTTTGGAAACTTCAAGGCCTTTGTATTCGCCGAGTTCCACTTCAGGTTTCACTGTCACTTTAGCAGTGAAGACCAATGGCTCGTTCTTTTCCAATTTTTCGATGTCGATTTCAGGGCGGTCAACCGGGTTGATGCCTGCTTCTTCGACTGCGTTTGCGTAAGCATCAGGCAGGATGAAATCAAGTGCATCCTGGTAAAGAGATTCTACACCGAAACGTTTTTCGAACATTTGGCGAGGCATTTTCCCTTTGCGGAATCCTGGTACGTTAATTTCCTTAACGACTTTTTTGAACGCTTTATCAAGCGCGCCGTTTACTTCTTCAGCCGGCACTTCTACTGTAAGAACTCCGACATTACCTTCTTGCTTTTCCCATTTTGCTGACATGTATAAGCCCTCCAAACAATTTTTTACAAAGTCATGTACGAATTTTGTACGATTTTTGACAACCTCCACATTATATCACACATACGAGCAGGTTCAACTATTTCTAACCATTGCGCAATTCTATGTATGCCTCTGCCTGCATGAGCATTTCCAGCAGTTTCGGATCGGCTTTGCCTTCCGCTTCCCCACTGAATAAACTATCGAGATATGCGTGGTAGGCTTCAGCGATTTCCGCTTCCCCAAACTCTTCCCAGAAAAACGGATACAGGAGATAAATATGCCGGTCCACCAATTCCATCGCCATCTGCAGCTTGGCCGGCTCTTTTTCCAAAGCTTCCTCCAAGCGCTTGCGAATCCCGAGCAGACGTCCATCCTTCAATGGATCCGGCAGCCCGTCGATCGCCAGTTCACCGTGGTAATGGAACTTTTCGACACTTACCGTGCCGCTTACCTGCTGTTCACGGAGCATGAGCAGCAAATAGGATTTCGCCACCCAATCCACTTCCGGATGCTTAATCAATTCAATCAGCTGGTTTTTCATGGCAGGATACGCTTCTTTCGGCAATTCGGTCACCCGTTGCTCCTGTCCGGCAGCGCTAAGCGGCAAAAATTGCTCCAAGCTGAATTGGCCCGTTTCCCTTTTGGCAGAAGCAGCGCTTTCGGCAATGCGTTCATTGAGATCGCGCAATTGGTGGAATTGCTCCAAACGCTCTTTCGGCAAGACGTTTTCCTCGATGAGCACTTCGATCATCTTCTCGGCTTCCTCGAATTCCTTCACTTGCATTAAAATGCTTATGTATAGTTCCATCGTCTCCAAATAATGGATCGGCCCGATGCGCAACAATTCCTGGACGACTTCGAGCGCTTCGTCGAATTCCCCCAGCTCATATAAGCTGTAGGCATATCCGCCAAGCGCCGCTGCATGTTCCGGCTCATAGACAAGCACCTGGTACAGCTTGTCGCGCGCATCGGCGTATTGTTCGTTCTTTAAACTGGTCATCCCTTCCGAAAGCAGCCGTGTGACTGTCGTCGGGAAAACGATGACATTGCCCCTGCGCTTCAAATCCCCAAATTTCTTCCGCATCCTACCACCTCTTTGTCCATTCATCATACCATAGGTAAATGTACTGTGAAAACGAAAGCCGGCGCTATATACCGCCAGCTTCCTCCTGTTATTCAAGAGCAGTTCACAGCCAATAGCCATTTTTAAAGATTAGTGTATCATTCAAGGCTCCCGGGTTCATCTATAAATTATAAAAAACTGCCCACGCATCAGGGGGACAGTTTCATGAAATAATAGCGTGCATGGCGACGTATGCCATATAACAAACAACTTCACGCGCAAAGAACGGTGCGACGTTCGCAAATCCTTTGAATTCAGTTGTTGGCGTCGGCGAGGAATGGGCATCGATTCCCGCGTGTTCCGCCATAAGCAGCGCACGCTTCATATGTAAGGGATCACTGACGACCAGGAAGCTCGACAAACCGTTTTCTTCTGCCACCTCACCAGCGAAGAGGAAGTTCTCTTCTGTGATGAGTGATTGGGTCTCGATCAAAATATCTTCTTCAGGAATGTTATTGCGGATTGCGAAATCCCGGCTCACCACCGACTCGGCGAGATCTGCTCCATCAGTCATGCCACCTGTAAAGATGATCTTCCCGACATAGCCCGCTTCATATAGATCGATGGCGTGGCGAATGCGCTGCTCAAGTACCGGGGAAGGCTCCCCATCGATGACTTTCGTCCCGAGCACGATCGCCGCATCAGCTTCGAGCAACTCGGACTCACCGGCGAATGTCCAAATGCTCATAGCAGTGGCCGCAATTAATACGGTTTGTATGAGAGCAATTACGATCAAAATCCGTTTCCACTTGTTTCTGAACACGTTTCACTTCCACCTTTGGATCTGTTTTTTCTCTATCTTTTTCCATTATACTTCCCCCGCAACAAATAGACAGCAAATAAGCAAATGTTCACCATTCATTCACAAAAAAAGAATTCCAGCTCCATAGAAAATGCTGCTGGTGGAGAAAGCACCGAAACCTCGATCCCCTTAGAGAAACAACTCCCCTTTTCCGATAATGACCGAATTCCCGGCAATTCTTACTTCTTCGATGCCGCCGGTACGGCCCGTTACCTGGATATCAATTGTGCTAGGCCGTCCCATTTCGTAGCCCTGTTCACTTCTGAAGATAGAAATTCTATTGTCGTTAAGGGGGACTGCGTAGTGCTCAACCAAATAAGCACCGAGTGGTCCGCTTGCTGCACCGGTTGCAGGATCTTCGGCAATGCCCATTGCCGGCGCAAACATTCTGCCGTGGACAGCGGCATCCTGACTTTCAGTTTCTGTCGTAAATGCAAAGATGTGCTGCGTGTCCGCAGTTTTGCTGAAGTGCTGTTCCCATACATCCTGACGAAAATGAATTCGCTGGATTGTTTGGAGAGACTTCAATGGAATGAACAGAAATGGGACAGCCGATGACACCGACTGGATCGGCAATTCGGTATGAAGCTCGCCTTCTGCTATTGAAAGCAAATCAGCCGCGAATTTCCGACTTTCAAACTTTTCACCGAAGACGGGCAATGGCTGTTTCATTTCAACTTTAGCAATCTGTCCGTTTTCCTTGTGGACCGTTACCGCTATTTCCCCTACTTGTTCTTCCAAAATCCACTCATTTGCCCCTTCTTTCGTTCGAACTGCACCAGAAGACGCTAAAACATAAGCGGCCCCGATTGTAGGATGCCCTGCCATTGGCAGCTCCATTTGAGGCGTGAAAATGCGCAGTTTTCTAACATTCCCTTCTTTAGCCGGAGGGAAAACAAATACTGTTTCGGAAAGGTTCAATTCCCTGGCGATGTTCTGCATTTCTTTTTTAGTCAAACCGCTTCTTCCTTCTACTACCGCCAGTTGATTTCCACCGAAAGGCACGTCCGTAAAGACATCTGCCAAAGTATAGCGCAAAGTTTCCATCACCATTCTCCTTTTCGTCTCATTTTTTGTATCTATGGAGCGCCGATTTAGGATCAGCCCAAATGAACTATAGCCTGTCGTTTGCCGGTCATCTTGCGACGGCATTTGTTTCTCCCCTCAATTCTATCATTTCCCGAATTGAGTGATGACTGCAAAAAGTTGCCGCCTTCCAGATGGATAATCAAGATAATGGTTGCAGCAAATTACGCAAACCATGTTGCTGTCAGAAAGCTTTCTGAAACCGCCTCTTGGTAACCGATTCAATTCATTGAAGACAATATTTAGTTTTCATATAATCTCCCTAGACCGTATATTTCCGGCATCGACCTTGCAAAAACCTCCCTTTTTAATATAGTTAGAAAATTCAGAAAAAATAAAATTTACCCCTTAACAAATCTTCCGCAGGTGTTACAATGAAAGCAAATTCAAACTAGAAGCAGTTTCCAGTTTCTACAGATTAACCGATATAAACGGGAAAAGGAGGGCCGGGCAACAACTCACAAAGCAGCAGGTACACGATTTTGGAATTCGCCATTTGTGCCAGAAAAGCAAAGTCAAGATGGAAAGGATGATTTTTCATGAAGAAACTACTGGCAGCGTTCATGCTTCTTGTCTGCCTATTGTTGATAGGGTTCAGCCCCCACTCGTCCGCAGCTGAAAATTCAACTGGCATTGAGATTCCCGTCGTCAATTATCACGTTATCTCGCATGATCCCGACCCGAACAATCTTTATCAGTACAGCGTAGAAGAATTTGAGAAACAAATGGCTTACTTAAAGGAAAATGGCTATAGTTCGCTGACCATCGATCAATACTTCGAGATTTTGGATGGAACAGCCGCTATGCCAGCTAAACCGATTCTGATCACTTTTGATGACAGTACCAATGACTTTTATCCGAATGCCTTTCCAATCCTGGAAAAGTATGATTTAAAGGCTACCCAGTTCACGATTTCGGATTGGGTAGACGATAGTCAAAGCATGACTGCTGAAGAAATTACAACCGTCATGGAGCAAGGCATCGATATCCAAAACCATACATCTACACACCCGTCTCTCGACCAATTGAGCTACGACGAGCAATACGACGAAATTAACGATGCGACGGCAACACTCGAATCCATTACCGGCGAAACAACGGATGTTTTCGCTTATCCTTACGGAGCCTATAATGACGACACGCTTGCAGTCGTTGAAAATCTTGGGTTTAGAGGAGCATTCACGATAGAGGGGGGCGTGAGTACTGACCAAGACAACCGCTACGAGCTGCCCCGCTTCATGATCCTAAACGGTGACACTTTGGACGATTTTATACGGAAACTTTCGACCGGCCATTGACCACGCCAACTGAAAAGCAGCAGCTGGATTTTTCAGCTGCTGCTTTTTCATGAATCAATAAATGATTTTTCGACAAACGTATCCGGACTTTACGAGGAGCAGATTCCTTTTTTCACACTTCAAATCTTCCAGGCTCAGTGCATTTGCAAACGGTCAACACCAGGCAATAAATCCGGACCTTCCATAAACTGACAAGTGCCCTGGCCAGGACAATCACACATGCTGGAAACCGCAATGCTAAGTCAGCATTCTTTTTAATTTCTTCATATACATTTTTATCACATAAAAAACCTTGTTTTCCCGAATAAGGGAAAACAAGGTTTTGAGACGTCCCAGGAGGGATTCGAACCCCCGACCGACGCCTTAGAAGGGCGTTGCTCTATCCAGCTGAGCTACTGAGACATGACTTTCCTCACGAAAGACAATTTTAATTATAGAAATCATCCGGGGAAAAGTCAATGCTATTTCAAAAAAATATCTCACAAACTATAAATTATCGTTCTTGTCATAACGATATTCCACAAAATAGCTTTAAAACCCCTGCTCTACTCTCGCGAGACTCGAGCATCGCAAACGAATAAGCTCAGCCATACTTCGCTTATTCGCTTTTAGGGTCTCATCTGTCTCGCTATCCCGCAGGCAAGACTTGAACGATGCTTGCGAGTTCAAGTCTTTGCGAAGCAGTGTATTACACTGCCTCGCAGCATGGTTTTCTCCACTATTTTGCTCCAGGCCTTTGGACTTCGGGACTGATTATAGTTTCACTGGCAAAACTATAGCCACTCGGGCATTGCTTCACTGAGCTTGTGAAGTGCTTGCCCGCGGTGGGAGATGGCCGCTTTTTCTTCGGGTTCAAGTTCCGCCATGGCACGCTCCTGGGCAGGAACGTAGAAGATCGGGTCGTAGCCGAAGCCGTTGTCGCCTCTGCGCAAGCGCAAGATTTCGCCTTCACATGATCCGGAGAAGGTTTGAGTTTCTTTATCCGGCGCCGCAACTGCCAGGACGCAGCGGAATCGCGCGGTGCGCTCACCGTCAGGTACGCCGGACAATTTCTCCAGCACTTTATCGATATTGGCGTCGTCGCTCTTTTCGCCTCCCGCATAGCGGGCGGAATAAACACCCGGCTCTCCATCCAATGCATCAATCTCGAGGCCGCTGTCGTCGGCAATCACCGGGATGCCGAGTTCTTTGGCAACACCTTCCGCTTTCAGGATGGCGTTGGCTTCGAATGTCGTGCCGGTTTCTTCGATGTCGAGGTCTTTTGCGACATCTCTCAAGGTCAACACTTCATAGCCTAATGGTGACAGCAAGGTTTCGAAGTCTTTTGCTTTTCCTTTATTCTGTGTCGCAATGACGATTTTTTTCATAGGGCGGACTCCACCTTTTCGCCGATCCGCGACGATAATTCGCCGATCGCTTGTTGTTGGATTTTGATCAATTGCCGGATTCCGGCTTCGCCGAGGTCGAGCATTTCGTTCAAATCCTTGCGGCTGAATGTCGCTTCTTCGCCGGTGCCTTGCATTTCGACGAATTCACCGGATCCTGTCATGACCAGGTTCATATCGACCGCGGCCGTTGAATCCTCTTCATAGTTCAAGTCCAGGATGGCTTGCTTGCTGCTGTTGATGCCGACGCTTGTCGCGGCCAAATAATCCGTCACCGGGAAGACCGGCACATCCAATTTGCCAAGTGCGATGGTCATGGCGATAAAGGCACCGGTGATGGAAGCTGTACGCGTCCCGCCGTCCGCCTGGATGACGTCGCAATCGATCCATAGCGTGCGTTCACCAATCTTCTCGAGATCGACGACAGCGCGCAAGGAGCGGCCGATCAGGCGCTGGATTTCCATCGTGCGCCCGCCGAGCTTGCCGCGTGTCGCTTCGCGTTGGTTGCGGCTTCCTGTCGCGCGTGGCAGCATGGAATATTCCGCCGTTACCCAGCCTTTGCCCTGGCCTCTTAAGAAACTCGGGACACGCGACTCGATCGTCGCTGTGCAGATCACTTTCGTCTGGCCGACCGTAATCAGGACCGATCCTTCCGGATGGATCAAATAATCCGTCTCCACTTCCACCGGCCGCAGTTCATCTGCTTGTCTATTATCAATTCTTGTCATAATTGAATCCTCCTCATGTACTCAAAAAATCTTACCATAATTCTGCCTTGACGACAAAAACCCGGCGGCTGGGCCGTCAGGTTTTTTGGAACTGGATCGAACGGATGCACGGATCGTCGATGGCCAGCCATTTTTGGATGATCGTGCGAAAAATCTCCGTCGAACCGGATGTATAAAACTGATGGACGGGCGGTTTGCGGCGATCCGCAAATTTGTCCTGATAGCTCAAGTGGCGCGATACGTCTTTGGCGGTTTCCTGCGCTGACGATAGAACCGTCACCGTGCCGCCAAGTTCTTGCTCAATAAAGACCTGCAACAGCGGGTAATGGGTACACCCGAGGATGGCGGTATCGAATTCCTTCGATTTGATTGCCGATAAAGTCTCCGCGACCATGCGGCGGGCGAATTCCCCTTCGTACTCATCACTTTCCACAAGCGGCACAAAACGCGGACACGCCAATTGGATGACGTCCGAAGCCGAAACAAGCGACTTGATGGCTTTTTCGTACGCCCCGCTCTTAACGGTTCCGGATGTGCCGAGTACGGCAATCTTCTTCGTCGAAGAGGATTTGATGGCAGCGCGGGCTCCCGGGAAAATGACGCCAATGACTGGGATCGGCAATTTCTTCTGCAAGGAATTGAGCGCTGCCGCCGTCGCCGTATTGCAGGCGATGACCAGCATTTTGATATTCATTTTCATAAGCGCTTCTGCCATTTGCCATGTGTAGCGCCGCACTTCCGCGAGCGGACGCGGGCCATACGGGCACCTTGCATTGTCACCGATATAAATAATTTTTTCATTAGGCAAAAGTTTCATGATTTCCTTGGCGACGGTCAACCCCCCGACGCCCGAATCAATGACTCCGATTGGCGCATTCAATGTCATAGCCCCGCTCCTATTTCATGTTGATGTGCATTTTCTCCAACAAGCTAGAAAATTGCTCGACTTCTTCTTCACTGAAATCTTCCAGTACCGTTTCTAAATAATCCTGGCGCTTCTTGATCACTTCCTCAATGATCCGCTCGCCTTCTTTCAATAGCTTGATGCGCACCACACGGCGGTCCTGTTCCTCGCGGATGCGAACGACCAAATCGTTCTTCTCCATCCGGTCGACCAGGTCGGTCGTCGTGCTGAACGCCAAAAACATTTTATTCGACAAGTCGCCGATGGTCATGTCGCCATGTTCGAACAGCCATTGAAGCGCTACGAACTGGGGCGGCGTGATGGTATACGAATTGAGGATTTCACGGCCTTTTTGTTTGATGATTCCCGATATATAACGCAATTCCTTTTCCATAAATGCCACACGCTCCAAGTCGTGGCGGCGGTTTAAGTTGTCTTCAGTCATGGACTTGGTTCACTCCCTAGCTACTGGTATTTGTTCCATCGCGGCGCTTTCGTTCATTCGAGATACAGACGGCTTCATTTCCCGGAAGAAGCCATATTTCCACTTTGCAGCATCGTCTTCTCCTCGTCGCTCCAGGGATGGCCTTTGCCGCTTGTTTTGGAAATCTGGACGATGGCGCCCCTGCCGGTAAAACAAGTTTCTTGCTTATCGTTCACTGCCCAATAATGAATGTCTGCGGAAGAGTTTCCGATCGACTCGACTTTTACGTAAATCCTCAATTGTTCATCGAAGAATACCTGGCGGACGAAATCGACCTGCATATCCGCCACGACTGGGATCAAGTCGCTGCCTTTTGAAAGCCACCCTTGCATCAAGCCCATTTCCTTCATGAACTCGATCCGTGCATATTCAAAATAAGCGATTGGCACCGTGTTGTTGACGTGGCCAAACATATCCGTCTCGGAAAAGCGCACATGCACCGGCGCGTAAAAAGAAAAGCCTTTCTGCCATTCATTGAAATCGTTTATGTAAGACGCTCTCATTCCAGTTCCCCCTGTATACGTTACTCATTTTGTAAGTATAGCAAAAACTGGCGCAAAGGACATCTGTTTCAGCCAAGCTTAAGGATTTTCAGTTGAAACTAAAAAACTCCGCCATAAAGGCGGAGTGTAACTTAGTCGACCATATGATCGCTTCCGAAGAAGTTGCGGAACATCTGGATGTTCGTGTCGCGGTTCAAAGCTGCGATGGACGTTGTCAAAGGAATGCCTTTCGGGCAAGATTCCACACAGTTTTGGGAGTTACCGCAATCCGCAAGGCCGCCTTCGCCCATGATAGCGTTCAAACGCTCGTCACGGTTCATGGCGCCTGTTGGATGCGCGTTCATCAAGCGGACTTGAGAAAGCGGAGCCGCACCGATAAAGTCGGATTTATCGTTGACGTTCGGGCAAGCCTCGAGGCATACGCCGCACGTCATGCATTTGGACAATTCATAAGCCCATTGGCGTTTGCGCTCTGGCATACGTGGACCTTCGCCAAGATCATGTGTACCGTCGATCGGCACCCACGCTTTGACTTTTTTCAGCGAGTCGAACATGCGGCTGCGGTCTACGATCAAGTCGCGGACGACCGGGAATGTTCTCATCGGCTGAAGGCGGATCGGCTGTTCCAGCTGATCGACAAGAGCTGTACACGACTGGCGTGCTTTGCCGTTGATGACCATTGAACATGCGCCACAAACTTCCTCAAGGCAGTTCATGTCCCAGTTGACTGGAGTCGTTTTCTTCCCGTCCATGTTGACCGGGTTGCGCCGGATTTCCATCAGAGCGGAAATGACGTTCATGTTGGCGCGATATGGCAATTCGAACTTTTCCCAGTACGAGCTTTCGTCCGTAGAGTTCTGGCGTTCGATTTCGAAAATAACCGTTTTTGCTGCTTCACCCATGGTAAATTAGCTCCCTTCTTATTGCTATGCTTTCGCGGAATAGTCGCGTTTGCGTGGCGGGATCAAGCCAGTGTCGACTTCTTCGTAATGGAAGATTGGCGCATCGTAACCGTTGAATTTCGCCATAGTCGTCTTCAGGAACTCCTCGTCATTACGTTCCGGGAATTCCGGCTTGTAATGAGCGCCGCGGCTTTCGTTGCGTTTCAACGCACCGATCGTGATGACACGTGCTAAATGTAGCATATTTTTCAGCTGGCGGGTAAACATCGCACCTTGGTTGCTCCAAAGTTGTGTATCCGTCATGCTGATGTGGTTAAAGCGTTCAAGAAGCTCCTGGATTTTGCGGTCTGTTTCTTCGAGGCGGTCATTATAGCGTACGACCGTCACATTGTCCGTCATCCATTCGCCTAGTTCCTTGTGAAGGACGTACGCATTTTCAGTTCCGTCAAGCGCCAGGATCTCATCCCATTTACGCTGCTCTTCAGCTTCGTGCTTCGCGTAAATATCGTTCGGCAAGTCTTCAGCAAGAACTTCCAAGCCTTTGACATACTCAAGGGCATTCGGCCCTGCGACCATGCCGCCGTAGATGGCTGACAGGAGCGAGTTTGCGCCGAGACGGTTCGCACCGTGCTGGGAATAATCGCATTCGCCGGCTGCCAATACGCCAGGGATGTTCGTCATCTGATGATCGTCAACCCATAGCCCGCCCATTGAATAGTGGACTGCCGGGAAGATCTTCATCGGAACTTTGCGCGGGTCGTCGCCTGTGAATTTCTCATAGATTTCGATGATGCCGCCCAGTTTGATGTCGAGTTCTTTCGAATCTTTATGGGAAAGGTCCAAGTACACCATGTTCTCGCCATTGATGCCGAGTTTTTGGTTAACGCACACGTCGAAGATTTCGCGTGTCGCGATATCACGTGGGACCAGGTTTCCGTAAGCCGGGTATTTCTCTTCCAGGAAGTACCAAGGTTTGCCGTCTTTATACGTCCAGATCCGTCCGCCTTCACCGCGTGCAGATTCTGACATCAAGCGGAGCTTGTCATCGCCAGGAATCGCTGTCGGGTGGATTTGGATGAATTCGCCGTTCGCATAATAAGCGCCTTGCTGGTACACGATCGATGCAGCAGATCCTGTGTTGATGACAGAGTTCGTGGATTTTCCGAAGATAATCCCCGGCCCGCCGGTCGCCATGATAACAGCATCCGAACGGAACGATTTGATCTCCATTGTCGTCAAGTTCTGTGCAGTGATCCCTCTTGATACGCCTTCGTCATCGAGGACGAGGCCAAGGAATTCCCAGCCTTCGTATTTCGTGATAAGACCAGCCACTTCATAGCGGCGGACTTGCTCATCGAGTGCATAAAGCAATTGCTGGCCAGTCGTCGCGCCGGCAAATGCCGTTCTGTGGTGCATCGTACCGCCGAAACGACGGAAGTCAAGAAGCCCTTCCGGTGTACGGTTGAACATGACGCCCATGCGGTCAAGCAGGCGGATGATGCCAGGTGCTGCATCAGCCATCGCTTTAACCGGTTTTTGGTTAGCTAGGAAGTCACCGCCGTAAACGGTGTCATCCAGGTGAATTGCCGGGGAATCCCCTTCACCTTTTGTATTCACCGCTCCGTTAATGCCGCCCTGTGCGCACACAGAGTGAGACCGTTTAACCGGAACGATGGAAAATAGATCGGCAGGTGCTCCTGCTTCGGCAACTTTGATCGCTGCCATTAGGCCAGCTAGGCCCCCACCGACGATAGAGATTTTGCCTTTCGCCATTGTAGTGTTCACTCCTCTTTTAATTCACCAATGTTTGGGACATCCTTAAACGAATGCAAACAATGCTCTGATACCAATGATCGATAATACAATAAAGACTAGAAGTGTGAAGTAAGTTGAGTAGCGCTGTGCTTTCTCTGAAACCGTGATTCCCCACGTCACAAAGAAAGACCACAATCCGTTCGCCAAGTGGAACGTCGCGGACAGGACACCCAATACGTAGAAGGCGAACATGAACGGATTCGACAGGATGTTTTCCATCATGTTGAAATCTGCCTCTGCTGCACCAATCGCAACTTGGAATCTTGTCTCAAACACGTGCCATGCGATAAAGACCACAAGGAAAATCCCGGTGTAGCGCTGTGCAACAAACAAGATGTTGCGCATGTAGCTGTAATGGCCCGGGTTATTTTTCGCTGTGAACGCTATGTATAATCCGTAGAAAGCATGATACATGAGCGGCAAGTAAATGACGAAAATCTCCAGGAAAATAACGAATGGAAGATTTGCCATGAAGTGGGCAGCTTGGTTAAACGCTTCCACGCCTTGCGTAGCGAAATGGTTGACGATCAAATGCTGCGTCAAGAACAATCCGATTGGAATGACCCCGAGTAAAGAGTGCAGCCTGCGCATTAAAAATTCACGATTGTTATCCAAAAATTTTACCCCCCTCAAAAACATTAGTTGGCATCGCAAAGTTTTCCTATATTAGGAAAATATCTTCGCGTTGCTATAAGCATCATGTACAAGAATATGACATATTTATTGTACTCCCCCCCTCTAGGAGCGTCAAGGCAAGGAAACCTTTTTAAGCGTATACAGCCTAGGGTTTGTGAAGCTTTTTACCGATATTAAATAGGAAAGAATTCATGAAAAGCTATATTTTCATTTCAAAATAGGCGAGATACAGGCATCCGTTTCAAGGTTTTATAAGCTAATATAGGACCGTGATGGCAAGATTTCAAATTTGAACAAATTGTGAATTTTTACACAAACTTTCGGCAATTCAAAAAAGCCCAGCTAGGCCGGGCTTTTCGTTTATCTGACAGACGCCAGCGTCAGTCCGTATGCTTCGTGGAGCGCATTTGCCGAGCGCTCCATCTCACTCGCCGGGATGACGACAGAGACTTTGATTTCGGATGTGCTGACCATTTTCACGGGCACGTTCTGCCCGCGGAGAATGTCGAACATCTTGGCTGCAACGCCGGGATTCGACACCATGCCGGACCCGACGATCGACACTTTCGCCAAGCCGGTTTCGATATCGATGGCGTTATAGCCGATTTGCCCTTGCGCTTCCGACAACACGCGCTGCGCTTCCGCCAGGCTGTCTTCCTTAATCGAGAAGGAGACGGACGGCGGCAACTCCTCACTGATGCTTTGGACGATAATATCGACATCGATCAAATGATCCGCCAGGACCGTAAATATATTCGCAAGCGACCCGTTGAATGGCTTGGTGTAGCTGACAGTGATGCGGGCGATGCCTTTTTCGAATGCCACACCCCGCACGATTAGATTCTTTTCCACAGTGATCACCTCTTGAATGATAGTTCCCGGTTCATCCGAGTAGCTGGCCCGCACAGATAGGGGCACTTGATTGTTTTTCGCGAATTCCACGGCTCTCGGGTGAAGCACGCCAGCACCGAGGTTTGCCAGTTCGAGCATTTCGTCGTAGGAAATCTGTTCAAGCTTGCGGGCGCCTGTGACGTAACGGGGGTCGGAAGTATAGACCCCGTCGACATCCGTATAGATCTCGCATTTCTCGGCGCCTAAAGCAGCAGCGAGCGCCACCGCGGTCGTATCGGATCCGCCGCGTCCGAGCGTCGTGATGTTGCCGTTTTTGTCGACGCCTTGGAATCCTGCGACCACGCAGAACAAGCCAAGGTCGAGCGCCTCTTCCAAGCGCTGCGTATGGATTGTTTCGATGCGCGCATTGCGCGGGACGGATTCCGTTTCGATTCCTGCCTGCCAGCCTGTGAAACTCAAGGCATCATGGCCGAGTTTCTTGAACGCCATCGCCAACAGCGAAATGGTCACTTGTTCGCCTGTTGCGAGCAGCATGTCCATTTCACGCTTTGGCGGCTCGGCCGAAATCTCTCCTGCCAGACCGAGCAGCGTGTCCGTCGTTTTGCCCATCGCCGAGACGACGATGACAACGCGCTTGCCCTGTTGCTTTTCCTGGATGGCACGTTTTGCCACCCCTAAGATCTTCTCCGGAGACGCCACGGACGTCCCCCCGAACTTCATTACGATTGTTGTCATTCTCTCCACTCCCACTTAAAGTAAGTGGCCCTCAACAAAAAAGAGGCAACTCGCCGATTGCCCGGCAAGCTACCTCTCTTCTCATGTACGATTTCAAACGTCCATGTGAGATAGCCCTCCAGAGTCAAACTCTGACAGCCCTGCATCTCTTAAATGCAGGACCAGCATACGCGCAAGCAGTGCGCCGTAAACTTCGGCGGGCGTCCCTTTCGGCATCCTTCACAGATTCTGCAAATCTCGGAATGCTTACTATTGACGTCCGCTCCTCTATCATCACTTTTTACAAGTGATTCAATTGTGTTATTACAATACCACGAACTTATTCTTGTTGCAACGGCTGTTCCTTGAAATGCTGCTCGATTTCCAAAGCCAGCTTCTCGGGAATGCCGGCCTGCTGGATCTCGCCAGCGTTCGCTTCTTTGATTTTTCGCACGGAACCGAAATGCTTCAGCAATTGCTGCTTGCGTTTCGGCCCGACACCTTGAAGCCCGTCCAGCGCGGATTGAATCGAATTCTTGCCGCGCAATTGGCGGTGGAACGTGATGACAAAGCGGTGGACTTCGTCTTGGATGCGCTGCAATAAATAAAACGCTTCACTTGTGCGCTTGAGCTCCACCATTTCAACCGGACTGCCGTACAAAAGCTGAGACGTTTGGTGCTTGGCATCTTTCGCCAGCCCCGCAATCGGGATATCGAGGCCGAGTTCGTCTTCGACGATTTCGCGCGCCGATTCGATCTGGCCCTTGCCCCCATCGATGATGATCAAGTCGGGCAGCGGCAAGCCATCCTTCAGCACACGGCTGTAGCGCCTGCGGACCACTTCACGCATTGCCGCATAATCATCCGGCTTCTGCGCGGAACGGGTTTTATATTTCCGGTAATCTTTCTTCGACGGTTTGCCGTCTACGAAGACAACCATCGCCGACACGGCATCTGCCCCTTGGATATGGGAGTTGTCGAACGCTTCGATACGCAGCGGCGTATGGATATTCATCGCTTCGCCGAGTTCGTTGCACGCACCAACCGTCCGTTCTTCCTGGCGCTCGAGCAGCTGGAATTTCTCCTTGATGGCGATTTCCGCATTTTTATGCGCGAGCTGGACCAAATCTTTTTTCTTGCCGCGCTGTGGAACGAGTACTTTCGCACCGAGCCATTCTTTCAAGAACTCCTCATCTTCCGCTTCCGGAAGCAGGATCTCATGCGGTTTGATATGATCCGGCTTTTCGTAGAACTGGCCGAGGAAGGTCAAGAATTCTTCTTCCGGGTCGCGGTACAACGGGAACATTGACACTTCACGCTCGATCAGCTTTCCTTGGCGCACGAAAAACACCTGCACACACATCCAGCCCTTGTCGACAGCGTAAGCAAAGACATCTCGGTTGGTAAAATCGTTCATGGCCATTTTCTGTTTTTCCATGACCGATTCGATATGGCTGATCTGGTCGCGGTATTCTTTCGCCCGTTCAAACTCGAGATTCTCTGCCGCCTCGCTCATCTTTTCCGTCAGCTCCTGCTTCACTTCACGAAAGCCGCCGTTCAGGAACCGGCTGATGCCGTCGATCATTTCGCGATACGTATCCTTTTCCACCGGTTTAACACAAGGCGCGAGGCATTGGCCGAGATGGTAATACAGGCATACGCGGTCAGGCATCGTATGGCATTTGCGCAGCGGGTACAAACGGTCCAGCAGCTTTTTCGTTTCGCTTGCTGCATAGGCATTCGGATAAGGGCCAAAATATTTCCCTTTATCTTTTTTCACTTGCCGCGTAATGACCAGTTTCGGATGGCGTTCGCCCGTAATTTTCAAATACGGATAGGTCTTATTGTCTTTCAGGCGGATATTGTATTTCGGGTCATGTTTTTTGATGAGTGTCAATTCAAGGATCAGCGCTTCCTTGTCCGAGGAGGTGACGATGTATTCAAAGTCTTCGATCTCGTTGACAAGCCTTTGTGTTTTCGTGTCGTGGCTGCCCGTAAAATAAGAACGCACACGGTTTTTCAACACTTTCGCTTTGCCCACATAGATAATCGTCCCTTGGCGATCTTTCATCAAATAGCAGCCCGGTTGATCAGGTAAAACGGCGAGTTTATGTTGCATCATTTGACTTTTCATTTTATCACCCTATTTAAAAAACCGGGTTCCACGAATGGGACCCGGTTTTGGAATTATGCGTGTTTTTCAACCAATTCAGCCAAAGCTTCTTTTGGACGGAAGCCGACAACTTTATCGACTGTTTCGCCGTTTTTCATCAAAAGAAGTGTCGGGATGGACATGATGCCGTATTCGCTAGCTGTCTGTTGGTTTTCATCAACATCCAATTTCACGATTTTCACTTTATCATCCATGTCTGCATCAAGCTCTTCAAGAACTGGAGCGATCATTTTACAAGGCCCGCACCATGCTGCCCAAAAGTCTACCAATACGAGTCCTTCTGAAACTTCTTGTTTGAAATTCTGGTCTGTCCCTTTAACGATTGCCATGTATAATTCCTCCTTAAGTAATAACCAAACTATATTTCGATTATAGCAGACGTGATTTACGCTAGCTATTTTTTTGCCTAGTCCTTCCATACCCGGCTGTTGTTGGCGTTAAACTGCCTAAGCTGGATGTCGTCGGCGTACAATTAGATCTGATTATTATAGTCTAGAGTTTCCGCTGCAGGGGCACGGGATAGGCACGCAGCGGCCGGCCCCTTTCGCTTCATCTCCAGTCATAGACGTGAATAAGTAACTAAAGAGCTATTAATTCTATATTCGCCTACAGAAAAACAGCCCGCTAAATCGCGGGCTGCCGTGATTACATCACTTTCTTGAATTCTTCCGTAAGCAACGGGATGACGTCGAATAGGTCTCCGACGATTCCGTAGTCTGCCACTTTGAAGATGTTCGCTTCCGGGTCTTTGTTGATCGCAACGATGACTTTGGAGTTGGACATTCCTGCCATGTGCTGGATCGCGCCGGAAATTCCCGCTGCGATGTACAGATCAGGCGTAACGACTTTTCCTGTCTGTCCGATCTGCAAAGAATAATCGCAGTAATCTGCGTCACATGCCCCGCGTGATGCTCCGACTGCGCCTCCGAGAAGGTCAGCTAGTTCCTGCAATGGCTCAAAGCCATCTTTGCTCTTGACGCCGCGTCCGCCGGCGATGATGACTTTCGCTTCGGAAAGGTCGACGCCTTCTGCGGATTTGCGGACGACGTTTTTGATGATTGTGCGCAAGTTCGTGATATCGACCGACAAGCTCGATACATCGCCAGAACGCTCTTCACGCTCAAGCGGCGCGATGTTGTTCGGGCGCACGGTAATGAAGACAACGCCGTCTTCTTTCAGTTTCACTTTTTCAAATGCTTTACCGGAATAGATCGGGCGGATGAAGACAGCGTCATCGCCTTCCCCTTCGATATCCGTTACATCGGAAATCAAGCCGGTTTGCAATTTCGATGCGATTTTTGGCGACAAGTCCTTGCCGACCGCAGTATGGCCGAAGACGATTGCTTCTGGCTGTTCCTGGTCAACCACCGCCATGAATGCCTGGCCGTAGCCGTCGGATGTATAGGATTTCAAGTGTGGGTGCTCAACCGTGATGACGCGGTCAGCGCCGTAAGCTACCAATTCGTTACCGAACTCGCTTACCGCTTCCCCGAGCAAGACAGCAACGACTTCTCCGCCGCCTGAAATTTTCTTGGCTGCGGCAATTGCTTCAAATGATACGTTGCGCAAAGCGCCCTCACGCGTTTCGCCCAATACTAATACTTTTTTCGACATAGTCCGTTAACCCCCTAAGTAGATGTGAAAATGAATGATTGGCGTACGTTTATATAACTTTCGCTTCAGAGCGAAGCAAGCTGACCAGTTCAGAAACTTGTTGTGGAATTTCGCCTTCCAGAATGCGGCCGGCTTGTTTTTTCGGCGGCAAGTAAACTTCGATCGTTTCCGTTTTCGCTTCTACATCTTCTTCGTCGATATCCAGATCATCGAGCTCCAGCTCTTCAAGCGGCTTTTTCTTTGCTTTCATGATCCCTGGGAGCGACGGGTAGCGCGGCTCGTTCAAGCCTTGCTGGGCTGTGACCAATAAAGGCAATGAAGTTTCAAGCTCTTCCGCATCCCCTTCGATGTCACGGACGATTTTCACAGTTTCGCCTTCGATTTCAAGGCTTGTGATCGTCGTCACGTAGTTGATGTCAAGCAAGTCCGCTACGCGCGGGCCGACTTGGCCGGATCCGCCGTCGATGGCTACGTTTCCTGCAAGGATCAAATCCGCTTCTTTGTCTTTCAAGTACTCTGCCAGTATGTAAGCTGCCGTAAACTGGTCCATTTCCTCCACATCGTCTTCCGTATTGATCAAGACCGCTTTGTCAGCGCCCATGGCAAGTGCCGTGCGCAATTGCTTTTCAGCTTCCTCATCGCCGATCGTGACTACAGTCACTTCGCCGCCGTGAGCGTCGCGGACCGTGATGGCCTCTTCGATCGCGTACTCGTCATATGGGTTGATGATGAACTCAGCGCCATCTTCTTGAATCTGGCCACCGGAGACAACCAGCTTTTCTTCTGTGTCAAACGTACGTTTTACCAATACATAAATGTTCATGAACGTAAACCTCCCAAGTATTATTTCCCTTTAAATTGTGCTTCGCGTTTTTCCAGGAAAGCGCCAATGCCTTCCTTCGCGTCTTCCGATACGAAAACCGTACCGAACGAATCCGCTTCTGCCTTGACCCCTTCTTCAAAAGCCCCACGCTTCGAATACTGAAGCATGTCGATGGCCGCCTTGACGGATACCGGGCTCTTTTTCGCAATTTTCTTCGCAATTGAAAGCGTTTGCGGAAGAAGGTCTTCTTCGCCGAATGAACGGTTGGCAAGACCGAGCTGCACTGCTTCTTCGCCTGTTATC
Source organism: Planococcus sp. SSTMD024 (assembly GCF_041320495.1). Lineage (NCBI taxonomy): Bacteria > Bacillati > Bacillota > Bacilli > Caryophanales > Caryophanaceae > Planococcus > Planococcus sp. SSTMD024. The sequence continues at coordinate 346,364 of NZ_JBGGNS010000019.1, forward strand.
GGATCGCTCGTCAAGAGCATTTCAGCGGCTTTGGCCACTCCGACATAACGCGGCAAACGCTGTGTTCCTGCAAATCCAGGAATCAAGCCCAATTGCAGTTCCGGCAATCCCAGTTTAGCATTTTCCGTGACAAAACGCATATGGCAGCTCATGGCCAGCTCCAGTCCTCCGCCGAGTGCGGCGCCGTGAATGGCGGCAATGACTGGCTTGTGGAATGTTTCCACGCGTTCGAAAACGGCTTGGCCGCTCGCCGACAGTTTCGAAAACTCTTCCCCTGAAGTCACTTCCGTGAACTCCTTGATGTCGGCACCTGCCGAGAAGAAACGGCCTTCCCCGTGCAAGACGATCACACGGACATCCGAGTCGTTTTTCACTTCATCCAGAAGTGCATCGACTTCCAAGATCAACGCGCGAGACAATGCATTTGCCGGCGGCCGGTTGATTGTCGCAATCGCTACCCCATCTTCTTTTTTCCAGCTGATAAATTCCACCTGCTCATCCCCTCCCTTTACGCTTGCATGCCTTTCAGCAATAAGCGCTGCACTTTCGGTGCGAGTTCGACCAAATCATACTTGTGATCGTTCATCACCCAGGTAGTAATGGTCTCATCCATTGTACCAAAAACCATCTGACGGGCTAAACGAATATCCATATTTTGATCAAATTCTCCTGATTCAATGCCGCTGATCAAGATCCGGTCCATCAATTTCAAATAACCCCGCAGTACATTATTGATTTTCATGCGGATATCGTGGTTGGATTGACGGAGTTCCAGCTGCGTCACGATTGCCAGATGCAGATCGCTTGCGAGCAAGCTGAAATGGCTATTGATCATCATGCCGAGCTGGTCGGCAGCGCTTGCGTCTTTTGCGATGATTTTCTCCAATTCGCTGACGAACACGCCCATCTTCTCCTGGAAGACGGAAATGAGAATGTCTTCTTTATTCTTGAAATACAAATAAATCGTACCGTCCGCTACACCGGCTTGTTTAGCAATTTTCGAAACTTGCGCTTGGTGGTAACCATTCTCTGCGATAACGATGACCGCAGCATCGATGATTTGCTTATATTTCGGTTTATCCTTCTTTACCATTCTGTCACCACCCAAAAAAATATGAAAATATGAATGGCGATTCATTCATATTTTCATATTATCGTTTTGTTTAAATTGTGTCAAGCTTTAGCCTTGGTTAGGAAGGAACTGCTTCGTTGCGTTTGGCAATTTCTTCGTCCACGAGAGATCTGCGCAAGATTTTACCGACCGCTGTTTTTGGAAGTTCTTTACGGAACTCGTAAATTCGCGGCACTTTAAACGCAGCGAGGTGTTCGCGGCAATGTTTATCCAATTGTTCTTCTGTAACAGTATACCCTTCTTTCAGCACAATGTATGCCTTTACCGTTTCGCCGCGGTACGGGTCCGGGATGCCGGCGACGACGCATTCCTGGATCGCTTCGTGTTCATACAGCACTTCTTCGATTTCTCTCGGATAGATATTGAAGCCCCCGGCGATGATCATGTCTTTTTTGCGGTCGACGATAAAGAACTGTCCTTCATCATCCATATAGCCAAGATCCCCGGTCAATAGCCAGCCATCGACAATTGTTGCTGCTGTAGCGTCCGGGCGGTTCCAATAGCCTTTCATCACTTGCGGCCCTTGAATGGCGATTTCACCGATCTGACCGTTTGGTACAGGATCAGTCGTTCCCGGAAGGAAGATTTCACAATCCGTATCCGGATACGGCATGCCGATCGATCCTTTCGTCCGTTCGCCCCATACGAGATTCGAATGGGTGACCGGTGAGGTTTCGGTCAGGCCATAGCCTTCGACCAGCTTGCCTCCGGTGATGCGTTCGAATTTTTCCTGCACTTCCGTCGGCAGCGGCGCGGATCCGCTCAAACAGGCTTCAATGGAAGACAGATCGTATTTCTGGATGTCGGGATGGTTCAGCAAGCCGATGTAAAGCGTCGGCGCGCCAGGGAACAAGGTCGGCTTTTGCTTGTTGATGGTTTTTAAAGCCTGCTCTGGATCGAATTTCGGCAATAGTACCATCTTATTGCCCTGCATGACAGACAAAATCAAGACAGTCGTCAATCCATACACATGGAATAAGGGGATGATGCCCATGATCGTCTCTTCCCCGCGTTTCGATTTATAGAGCCAAGCGTCGCACATCGTCGCATTGGAGATTAAATTGCGGTGCGTCAGCATGACGCCTTTTGGCGATCCGGTCGTTCCGCCGGTATATTGCAAAAGCGCCAAATCTTCTTCGAAATCAAATGGCGGCTTAGTAATTTGCGGCGAAGCTGTTTTCATGATTTCCGTAAAGAGGTGATTGATCCCCCGGTGTTCGACTTTCACCGTCATGCCGTATTGCTTTTTCTGGATGAACGGGTACACGAGGTTTTTCGGGAATGTCAGGTAATCCTTGATGCCCGTGACGATGACGTTCTCAAGATCCGTTTCTTTGATCACTTTGTTGATCCGCGGGAACAAAATATCAAGCGCAATGATTGCCTTGGCACCGGAATCTTTCATCTGGTAGGAAATTTCCCGCTCTGTATAAAGCGGGTTCGTCATGACGACGACTCCACCGGCATATAGGATCCCGTAGAAACTGATCACTGCCTGTGGACAGTTCGGCAGCATGATGGATACCCGGTCGCCTTTTTGGATGCCAAGCTTCTGAAGGTAATTGGCCATCTTCATGGCAGATTCGTACAACTCTTCATAGCTGAGGTCCTTGCCCAGGAAATGGATTGCGGTCTTTTGCGGAAAGTCTTCATAGGCTTTCGTCAAATATTCCTGTACTGGAATGCTCGGATACGTAAGCGTGTGCGGTACTTCCGGCGGATAATGGGCTAACCACGGTTTTTCGGACATACTTTCTACCTCCCCCTCTTTTATCGGAATCGTGAGAATATTCCTACTTTAAGTATAAAGAATTATGATAACGCTTTCAAACATTATTTTCCTTCGAAATGAATCCATAAAAAAAAACGGCGCACAGGCCGTTTTTAAAACACGAATAGGAAGACGATTCCTACAAGCACAAACAAGATACAAAAAACGATTAAGATTTTGATCAGGTTTTCCATTCGCTCCAACTCCTATGAAATACTGGCACCGATCACATACGACAAGCCGACTGAGATGGTCATCGAAATCAAGCCGACCGAACGGTTATCGCGCGCGATTTCTTCATCCACTTTGAACTTCGGCGTCAAGAACTCAAAAAGGATGTAGGCAAAGATCAACAACACGAACCCGAACAGCCCCCAGCCAATCATCTCAAACAGCGTCGTGTGCTGTTCAATCGAAAAGCGGAAAATATTCGTGACGCCGAAAATCTTTCCGCCCGTCGCCATCGCTACAGCCAAATTGCCGCTCTTGATTTCTTCCCAGTTCTTATATTTCGTCACGACTTCAAAGATGACCATCGCTACGATCAAGCATAAAACCACCACACTGAAATAGCCAGCCGTCTCGACAAGCGGGTGGGTCCAAAATCCTTCTTCGAACATTTACAAGCTCCCCTTCCGCCCTTACTTCAATTCAGCGACCGTCACTCCGGACCCGCCTTCACCCGCTTCGCCAAAGCGGTAGCTTTTGACGCGTGGATGTTTCTTCAAATACTGCTGCACGCCTTGCCGAAGCGCACCCGTTCCTTTGCCGTGGATGATGGATACTTGGTGGTAATTCGCCAATAAAGCATCATCCAAATATTTCTCCACGCGCGACAAGGCATCCTCATAGCGCTCACCGCGAAGGTCCAACTCCATTTTCGTGTAGCCTTCCCGGCCTTTCAAGCTGGTCATCGTGCGTGTTTCTTTTTGCTTTTCAGGTTTTGTGTAGCTGAGGTCGGATTCAGGCAGCTTCATTTTCAAGATCCCGACCTGGACGATCCATTCCGTGTCGGAAACTTTTTCGACCAAGGTCCCTTTTTGCCCGTAAGACAGCACTTTCACTTCGTCGTTCGGTTTCAAGGCGACCGGTTGGTTTTTTTTCTTCGCTTTTTTCAAGACGCGGTTTTCCGGCATGGCATTCTCCAGCCGTTTTTTCGCATCAATCAGCTGGTGCTCTTTCACGCCGGTCTGCTGTGCAAGCTGCATTTGGCGCAGTTCCTTAATGACCGCTTCCGCTTCCGCTCGCGCCTGGTCGACGATTTTGCGCGCTTTTTCTTTCGCTTTGTCTTCCAATAGCTCTTTGCGGCTGTCATATTCCGCGAGGCGTTTCGCCAAGTCTTCTTTCAGCGTCTCGGATTCTTCAAGCACAGAACGGGTTTCTTCTGCATCGCGTTCCGCCTCGCGCCGGCTCTTCTCAAGCGAGGCGATCATCGAGTCGACTTCTTTGCGGTCGGTTCCCGTGAAGCTCTTCGCATGGGAAATGATATGCTCCGGCAAGCCGAGGCGCTTGGAGATTTCGAATGCGTTGCTGCGCCCCGGCACGCCGATCAGCAACCGGTAGGTCGGGCTCAACGTCTCTACATCAAATTCGACGCTGGCATTGGCGACGCCTTCCCGGTTGTAGCCGTAAGCTTTCAGTTCCGGATAATGCGTCGTCGCGATAACGCGCGCGCCTCTGCCATGCACTTCATCGAGCAAGGAAATGGCAAGCGCCGCCCCTTCCTGCGGGTCGGTGCCGGCACCAAGTTCATCGAAAATGACAAGTGAGTTCTCATCGAATTTCTCGAGGATGTCGACGATATTGACCATATGGGAAGAGAACGTACTCAAGCTTTGCTCAATCGATTGCTCATCGCCGATATCGGCAAAGATTTGGTCGAATACGGCCAGTTCCGATCCTTCGAGGGCCGGCACGGGAAGCCCTGCCTGTGCCATCAAAGTCGACAAGCCGACCGTTTTCAAGGTGACCGTCTTGCCGCCTGTATTCGGGCCGGTGATGACAATCGCCGTGATGTCGCGGCCGAACTCGATGTCGTTCGGCACCACTTCATCTTGAGGGATAAGTGGATGGCGCGCTTTCTTCAAATTGATATATCCTTCTGTGTTCATTGCGGGCTTCGAACATTTATGGGCCTGCCCGTATTTCGCTTTCGCCAGGATCAAATCGACTTCCGCCAATACGCCGACCAAAGTGAACAGTTCATGAGCGACTTCCTGCACTTTTGCAGAAAGCATCAGCAAGATGCGGTCGATTTCTTCTCGTTCCTTCAGCTTCAGCCGGCGCACTTCATTATTCGCCTGCACGACAGCATCCGGTTCGATGAACAGCGTCTGGCCAGATGAGGATTGATCATGGACGATGCCGCCGTAATGGCTTCTGTATTCCTGCTTGACCGGGATGACGAAGCGGTCATTGCGGATGGTCACAATGGAATCAGACAACATTTTCGATGCATTGCGCCCGCGGATCAGGCTCTCGAGTTTTTCGCGCACACGGCTTTCCTGCGCACGAAGCGACTGTCGGATGCTGCGCAGTTCCGAACTGGCACTGTCAACCACCGTTCCGTTGTCATCGATGCATGCGTTGATGTCGTGTTCAAGCTGCGTCAAAATCGGCATGCTTTCCTTTTTCTCCATGAAATGGGGAATATCGATATCTTCTTCCGCGTCGATGGCTTCAAGGAAATGGCGCAAGATGCGGCTGGCACGGATGGTTGAAGAGACTTCCATCAATTCCACCGGGCTTAAACTGCCGCCGATTTGCGCGCGTTTCGCATGGGGGCGGATATCCGAAATGCCGCCCATCGGCACATTGTTCTTGATGCGCAATAATTGCGCCGCTTCATCCATTTCCTCTAACAAGCGGTTTACTTCCGCGATGTCAGTAGACGGCAGCAATTCTTTCACTAATCCTTTGCCAAGTGATGAGGTGCAGAATGCCGCCACTTCTTCGCGGATTTTATAGAATTCGAGAGTTCGTAATGCGCGCTCTGCGATCATATAAACTCCTCCTTTATCGTTTCAAGAAATCTCTTAGCTTCTCAAGCGGCCATGTATTGACCACGTTGCCTTTTTTCAGCCATGCTTTTTGTGCGTGACGGACGCCTGTCGACATAACGTCCAATCCTTCGATGGCATGGGCATCGGTATTGATGGCGACCGGCACGCCTTTTTCCTGTGCCATGACGAGCCACTCAACGGCGAGGTCGAGGCGATACGGGCTGGCATTCAATTCAACGATCTTGCCGTATTCCTTCGCCCAATCGAGAATCTGTTCAACGTCGGGATTATACCCGTCGCGTTTTCCGACGATGCGGCCGGTTGGATGCGCAATCATATGGACATAAGGGTTTTTCATCGCCGTCAAAATGCGCGCCATGATTTGGTCTTGCGGCTGCTGGAAACTTGAATGGATGCTCGCGATGACAAAGTCCATTTGCGCGAGCACGTCGTCGTCAAAATCCAAACTGCCGTCCGGCAAGATGTCCATTTCCGTTCCGGACAATACTTCGATGCCGTCGTGTCGTTTATTTGCTTCACGCAATTTCCCGTTTTGTTCAATTAAGCGCTCTGGCGTCAATCCGTTCGCGACTTTCAAGTAATGGGAATGGTCGGTGATGACCATGTATTCGTACCCGCGGTCTTGGCAGGCATTGATCATTTCATCAATCGAATGTGCCCCATCCGACCAAGTCGTGTGCATATGCAAATCACCGCGGATATCATTAACTGCGACAAGGTCCGGCAATTCATCGATGCGATCGATTTCACGGCCATCCTCTCGCACAGTCGGCGGGATGAACGGCAAATCGAAATGGGCGAAAAATGCCTCTTCTGACTCGAACGTCAATACGGAACCATCTTCCTGTTCCACGCCGTATTCGCTGATCTTCTCTTTCTTCGCTTTGGCCAATTGGCGCATGCGGACATTGTGGTCTTTCGAGCCGGTGAAGTGATGGAGCGCCGTCGCGAATTCTTTAGGTGCGACCAGGCGGAAGTCGACGTCGATCGGCTCGACCACTTCCACTGCAACAGACACTTTCGTATCCCCTGAAGCAATTGTTTCTTTTACAGGCAAGCCGGCGAGCAGCTGTTCTTTCACTTTTGCCGGTTCATCGGTCGCTACGATAAAATCGAGGTCTTTGCTCGTCTCTTTCGTTCTGCGGAAGCTTCCGGCCACCGAAAATTCCGCGACATCGGAAATTGTCGTCAACAAATTCTCGATAAATGCCACGGTTTCTTCCGTTTTCCAGATGGGGTGACGGCCCGGATCGGTTTCAAAGTTTTCCAGTTCGAGCAGGATTTTCTCCTCGGATTTCGCGCCGAACCCCGGGAGCGCCTGGACGCGCCCGTCGATGCAGGCCTGTTTCAAGGATTCCATCGAATCCACGCCGAGTTCCTTGTAGAGCTTGGCGATTTTCTTGCCGCCAAGCCCTTGCAGCTTCAGCATCGGCACAAGCCCTTTCGGCACTTCTTCCTGAAGCTCTTCAAGAACAGAAGATTTCCCTTCATTCAGCAGCTCTGTAATGACATCGCCCGTCCCTTTGCCGATGCCTTTCAGCTTCGTGACGTCTTCAATCTCATCCAAGCTGCGCTGGTCGAGTTCGAGTGCTTGGGCAGCTTTGCGGAAAGCCGATACTTTAAACGGGTTGTCCCCTTTTAATTCCATATACAACGCGATATTTTCCAAAGTACGGATAATGATTTTCTTATTCATGCGAAACAAACCTCCTTAATCGGTTCATAAAAAAACTTCCCTCGTAAGAGAGAAGTTCCTACTACATATAAATATACCACCATTCCTTCACTTTCTCAGAGAAATAAGGCGTGTGTTCGAGGATGGCGCGGGCGATCCCGGAATTTTCGATCTGGTTTTGAATCCCATCGATCGGCAATAACGCAAATACGTAGAGTCCGATGAACAACAGGATGTGCGCTTCGATGAGCCCGAGGATCGCACCGAAAATGCGGCTCAGGAAGCCGAGCACAGGGATGTATTTGATGAAATCGAACATCGATGCGATCAGTGTCAGCAAAAATTTCACAACAAAGAAAATGAGTGCGAAAGCCAACAGCTGATAAAATGTCTCGTCCAAATTCAGTTGTTCGACAGCGATCGCAAAGCGCGAGCTTTCGTCGACCGTCGGATATGGAACCCATAATACAAAGTTTTCCGATAGCGGTTTGTAATACATATAAGCGACAATAAGAGCGACGACAAAGCCGACCATGTGCAGAAACTGCAGCACCAGCCCTCGTTTGAAGCCGACCAAAATTCCCGCCAGAAGCAATACCAATAAGATTAAATCAAGCATATCCGTCAGCCCTTCAAGTTATTCAGTTCAATTTCCATTTGTTCTAGTTGCTCTTTCAGTTTAAGATATTCATGTGTCGCATTTACCGCGGTCAACACGGCTAGCTTCGCCTGGTCAAGCGATGGATTGGCGGCGTTGATCTCCCGCATCTTGCTGTCAACCATGGAAGCGACAAGCCTCATATGGCCGGATGTCTCAGTACCGAGCATCTTGTATGTATGGCCATATATATCAACGACAGTGCGAATTTTATGCTGCTCTTGCAATGCGCGTTCCCCCTTTGGAATTCTATAGACCATCATAACACGAACACAAGCGGATTGTGAATCATAAGAAAGGGGACTTCCAATGACCAACAGCGTCTTGAAACTGCCAGAAGAAGCCTTGAAACGGCTGATTGCACATTACCAAAACAAGGAAATAAACACCAAGAATCCCCATGCCCGCTTTGCTGCGAAACTGCCGGATGCGATGATTACCGTCTACACATCCGGCAAAGTGATGTTCCAAGGCGCCGGCGCTGAACGCGAAACGGCCAAATGGGGTACTGCCGACAGCATCAAAGAGAAAACGGCAACAGCGAAAGGCGATCCGTTGCCGCCCGATTTCGCCAAGCGTTCCGTGCTCGGCTCGGATGAAACCGGGACGGGCGATTTTTTCGGCCCGATCACCGTCGCTGCCTGTTTCGTTCCCGCCCAGCAGGTCGAACTCGCCAAAGAACTCGGCGTCAAGGATTCCAAGCAATTGACAGATGAGTATATGCGGAAAATTGCCCCCGACTTGAAAGCAGCGTTCACCTACAGTGTGCTGACCTTGAACAACGAGAAATACAATCAAGTGCAAGCGCAGGGCTGGTCGCAGGGCAAGATCAAGGCCTTGCTCCATAACCAGGCACTGAAGCACGTTTTGCGGAAAATGGCGCCGGAAAAACCAGAGGCTATTTTGATCGACCAATTCGCAGAGCGCGGCATCTACTATAAGCACATATCACAAGAACCGGAGATCATCCGCGAGAATGTGCTGTTTTCCACGAAAGCGGAAAACCTTCACGTATCAGTCGCCTGCGCATCGATCATTGCGCGTGTCGCCTTTCTCGAGGAAATGGACCGGCTCAGCACCGCAGCGGGCGTCTCTTTGCCAAAAGGAGCCGGGGCGATCGTTGACGAAGCGGCAGCGAAGATCCTCCTGTCCCGCGGCGAAGCCTTCCTGAAAAGCATCACGAAAGCCCATTTCGCCAATACGAAAAAAGCGCAAAACTTGGCAGCAAAGAAAAAACGCACATAAAAAAACTGTCTTGGGCTCGTCATGAGCCCAAGACAGTTTTTGCTTTTAACGGAGTTCCGCTCCAGATTCCGTGAGCGCTTTGATGATTTTCTCGTGCGCTGCGTTCACTTCTTCATCGGTCAATGTTTTCTCCGGATCGAAATACTTTAATGAAAACGCCAAGGATTTCTTGCCTTCTTCCATCCGCTCGCCTTCATACAGATCGAAAATACGGACGTCTTTCAGAAGCTTGCCGCCCGCTTTGCGGATGACGCCTTCAATCGTCTGCGCTTCCACGATTTTCGACAAGACCAACGCCACGTCGCGTGAAATCGTCGGGTAACGGGGCACTTGTGTATAGACAAGCGCTTCCGTTTCACGTGTCAGCAAGGTCGCCAAGTTCAATTCCACAACGATTGTCTCTTTCAAATCGCGTTTTTTCTGCTCAGACGGATGCAAAGCGCCAATGACGCCGATGCGCTTGCCATCGAGCAGGATGAAGGCGGTTCTGCCTGGATGCAAGCCGTCCATTTCACCGCGCTCGAATGATAATTCAAGGCCCAGTTTTTCAGCCAGCCCTTCCACGATGCCTTTTGCCACGAAAAAGTCGACGGCTTTCTTCTCCCCTTGCCAGCTGTGGTCGATCCACAACCCTGTCATGACGATTGCCAAATGTTTTTGCTCATCAAGCAGTTCATCCTGCCCTTTCAAGAACACGGATCCCGTTTCATACAAAGCTGCCGAATCGATGCGGCGTGCCGTATTGTAGGAAAGCGATTCGAGCAAATGAGGCAATAAACTTTGGCGCAAAATGCTGCGCTCTTCGCTCATCGGCATCAACAGCCGGGTCGTATCCGTCGGCTCCAGCGCAAATTGCGTCGCTGCGGATTCCGAAGTCAAGGAATAAGTCGTAGCTTGAAGTAGTCCAGCACCTTCAAGGAAATGGCGCGCAATGCGGCGTTTTGCCTGGTAAGGGCTCAATCCGCCTGGTGTGGCATCGGTGCGCGGCAAAGTTGCTGGAATCTCGTCGTAACCGTAAAGGCGTGCGATTTCTTCTACGACATCCTCTTCGATCTGGATGTCCTGTCGGCGCGTCGGCACTTCGATGATCAATTGGTTGTTGGCGGCTTCCGTATTGAATTTCAAACGGCTGAGGATATCAAGCATGTCCTCAAGGCGGATCTTCATGCCGAGACGGCTATTGATGAAGTCCGGCGAAACTTTGACGATGCGCTCTTGCTTATCAAGTTGATCGAACACGAGCGAACCGGCCAGCACTTCCCCTTCTGCAAGCTGTGCCAGCAATTGCGCAGCGCGTTCTGCAGCCGGGATGACGCGGTTCGGGTCTACGCCTTTTTCATAGCGCGAGCTCGCATCGCTTCTCAAATTATGGTCTTTCGACGTACGGCGGATCGAATCGGAAGCAAAATAAGCGGACTCAATGACGACCGTTGTCGTCTCATCGCTTACTTCTGAATTCGCCCCGCCCATGACGCCGGCAAGTGCGACAGGGTCTGTGCCGTTGGTGATGACCAATTGATGAGCAGACAATGTGCGCTCTGTGTCATCCAAGGTCGTGATCTTTTCGCCTTCTTTGGCGTGGCGCACAGTGATGTTTCCGGAACCAAGTGAATCATAGTCAAACGCATGGAGCGGCTGGCCGTATTCCATCAAAATATAGTTTGTCACGTCGACGACATTATTATGCGGGCGCACGCCAGCTGCCATCAAGCGCTGCTGCAGCCATAGCGGGGATTCCTTCACTTTGACGTTGCGCACGACTTTCGCGACATAAAGAGGGTTCGCTTCAGGCGCATCCACTTCAAGCGACAACATGCTTTCCGCACGCTCTGCCGCTTCAGCGTATTCGATTTCAGGCAAGCTTACGTCTTCTCCCAAAATCGCGCCGACTTCATACGCGACCCCAAGCATGCTCATGGCATCCGCACGGTTCGGCGTAAGGCCCAGTTCAAGGACGGTATCGTCCAAATCCAAATAAGACAGCACATCTGTGCCCGGTTCCGCTTTTTCCGGCAAGACATAGATGCCTTCTGCATAGCTTTTCGGCACCAGTTTCGTTTCGATGCCGAGCTCCTGCAGCGAGCAGATCATGCCGTTCGACACTTCCCCGCGCAGCTTCGCTTTCTTGATCTTCATGCCGCCCGGAAGTTTCGCGCCCGGACGCGCCACGATGACCGACTGGCCCTGAGCGATATTCGGAGCGCCGCAGATGATCTGGTCGATTTCCCCGCCGCCGACATCCACTTGGCAAATCGACAATTTATCGGCTTCCGGATGCTTCGCGCATTCCGTCACATAACCGACGACCAAATTGGCTAATCCTTCCGAACGGTCAATCACCGCGTCGACTTCAATTCCAGCACGCGTGATTTTCTCCCCGAGTTCTGCAGGAGGCAAATCTTGTGTATTTATATATTCTTTCAACCATTTTGTCGATACTAACATGAAAGTTCCTCCTTAAAGTTCCGTCCGTTGAAATTGCGTCAAGAAACGCACGTCGTTCGTGTAGAAATGGCGGATGTCCTCGATGCCGTATTTCAGCATCGCAATGCGCTCCGGCCCCATGCCGAATGCAAATCCTGTGAGGCGTTTCGAATCATAGCCGGCCATTTCCAAGACGTTTGGATGCACCATGCCGGCACCGAGAATTTCGATCCAGCCGGTCTTTTTGCAGACGTTGCATCCGTCGCCGCCACATTTAAAGCAAGAGATGTCCATTTCAACAGAAGGCTCCGTGAACGGGAAGAAGCTTGGGCGCAGGCGGATTTCACGGTCTTCGCCGAACATCTTCTTGGCGAACACCGACAAAGTCCCTTTCAAATCGCTCATGCGGATGTCCTCTCCGACCACAAGCCCTTCGATTTGCGTGAACTGATGCGAATGCGTCGCGTCATCGTTATCGCGGCGGTACACTTTGCCCGGGCAGATGATCTTGATCGGCTCTCCGCCTTTCGCTTCCATCGTGCGCGCTTGCACCGGTGACGTGTGTGTACGCAGCAAGATGTCTTCAGTTATATAGAAGGAATCCTGCATATCGCGTGCCGGATGGCCTTTCGGCAAATTAAGCGCTTCGAAATTATAATAATCTTTCTCGACTTCCGGGCCTTCAGCGATCTCGTAACCCATCGACAAAAACAAGTCTTCGATTTCTTCGACAACCCGCGTCAACGGATGCGGATTGCCTGTTTTCGCCGGACGCCCCGGCAAGGAGATATCGATTGTTTCGCTTTGCAGTTTTTCGTTGATCGCCTGTTCTTCCAACAGGACCATGCGTGCATCAAGTGATTCTGTCACTTCCGCACGCACTTCGTTTGCAAGCGCGCCCATTTTCGGTCGCTCTTCCGCCGGCAATTTGCCCATGCCTTTCAAGACATCGGTGATCGGCCCTTTTTTCCCTAAATACGCGACACGCACGTCCGTCAATTCCTTGACCGTATGCGCCGCTTGGATTTTCTCCAAAGCTTCATTTTTCAATTCCTGCAATCTTGCTTCCATTTTCTCTCCTCCTTGAACATAAAAAAGCCCCGCCCCCAAAAAGGGACGAGGCATTGATTCGCGGTACCACCCTAGTTATCGCACGCATGCGATCACTTCATTGAATAACGGCTCATCACCGGCCAGACTTTACGGCACTTAGCCGGTCCCCGTCTAGCAGCTCGCGGGGTGAACTTCCGGAGTTCCTGCATATCCGCGCTTTCAGTCGAGGGCGGACTTCCTAGGATGCAGGGGGACTACGTACTTTTCCCGGTCAACGCTTGTTTATTTCTCTTCTATTATAATGAACTTTCGCCTGTTAATCAAATACCAGTTTTCGGAACGAGGCTGTACAACAGAATTCCAGTCGCTACAGCTACGTTCAGTGATTCAGCCGGGCCGTATAGTGGCACCATCAGATTCTGGTCGGTCTGCTCGAGCAGCTGCGGCTCGACGCCGCTTCCTTCATTTCCAACGATAAGCGCGAAACGCTCTTTCGACTCCGCTTCGTACATCGGCACCGATTGGTACAGCGCCGTCCCATAAACCGGGACGTCTCGGCTCTTCAAGCGTTCGACCCAGTCGAACAAATCGCCTTTGACGATCGGCACCTGGAAATGGGCGCCTTGCGCCGAGCGCACCGTTTTCGGATTGTACGCATCCGCCGAACCTTTTCCGAGAACGACAGCGTCGATTCCGGCAGCTGCCGCGGTGCGGATCATCGTCCCGACATTGCCCGGGTCCTGTACAGCGTCGATCAAGAGCAGTGTCTGCCATTGCTCTTGCATAGAGTCGCCATACTCTGGTTGTGCGCAATGAGCGAAAATGCCTTGCGTATGCTCGGTTTCCGCAATCTCTTTCGCAATCTGTGCCGTCACCACGTAAAGCGTGAGGCCCTCGATATCCCAAGCATCCGGAATTTCCGTGCCTTCGCGAACGATCAAGCCTTTGATCCCGTCTTTCTTATTCAACGCCTCTTCCGTCAAATGAAAGCCTTCGATGAGAAATTCCCCGAATTTATCGCGCTCTTTACGGGTCGTGCTCAGTTTCTTCCAGTGTTTGACGAGCGAGTTCTGCAATGATTCAATTCGTTTCATAATACGTTCACCACTTTTTTCAGAATAGCTCCAGTATAGCATAGGGCCGTTTTACGCAGTAAAGAAATCAAAGCCAAGTGCTGTCAAAATCCCGAACGCCAGCGTCCAGACCCCGATGCTGATGACCATCCAGACGGTCGTATTGCGCTTTGTTGCCCCAAGTGTCATGCCAATGAACGCTGCGATATGCGTGCCGATCAAGATTGGCCCTAAAAGTGATAGCCCCGGCAGCCCGTATTTATTCCAGATGCGCACCGCGCGTTCGTTTTTCTTCGATGGCTCTTTGCCTTTCGCTTCCTGGCGCTTGTCGTACCAGATGCGGAATTTGTCGAAGCCGATAATGAGCAGCATCACTGTCAGCATATTGCCGACGAAAGCCGTGATCATAACCCAGACCGGCGACAAGCCCCAAACAATGCCAAGCGGGATGACGAGCGCGATTTCAAACCACGGAATCGCCGCCCCGATGAAAATCAATGCGTATTCATATATCATTCAGCTGCCTCCTTCAGATGCCTGCGCATCTCCATATAGTAAATCAGGTTCTGGCCGAAAGCGACCGCAAGGATCCCCCAGACGATCAAAAGTCTCGGAATTGGGAAAAGCATCACGATCAATGCGAAGAACGGCAACGTCCACGTGATGAATGTATACACTTTTTGCACCGCTTTTCTTGTGATATAAGTCATTCCCTCATCTTGTTCCATGTATTCAGGAGGGCGCATCGAAAATGGGGAAATTTTCTTGCCCGGATTTTTCCGGTTATAAGATTGCAGCGCAAACAAATAAATCGTGATCAAGACCAAATATGCAATCAGTGCCGCGAACAGCAAGAACCCTTCCAACGCTTGTGCTTGGATGCTCAAGCTCGACTCGGTCTTGGTGACATTGACGAAGCTTGAAGTGAATCCGACTGCCATTACGGCCAGTATCAAAATAAACGCCATATTCCAAAGCGGATACGTCATGCGAAAATCCTGTTTCATCTTTACTCCTCCTCCAACCAAAATAAATCGCCTACTTCCACTTGCAAGGCCTTTGCGAGCTTCAAAGCCAATGTAATCGACGGTGAAAATTCGCCTTTCTCGATGAACGCAATCGTCTGCCGTGTCACATCCACTTGCTTGCCCAACTCGCTTTGTGTGTACCCGTAGCGCGCCCGCAGCTCTTTCACCCGGTTTTTTAGCATCCGCTTCATCCTTTCCATAAGAATGTTAGGTTTGTATAACATAATGTACACTAAACTTAACATTTTATCAAGTAACTCCATTGCAGAAGCAATTATTTAATTGAGGAATTTCGACATGCTTGCGGAATATGGATGATTCTTTGCCGAATGCATTAGGTTATTAGGGAAATTCGTTGAGTTGTTTGCGGAATACTATTCATTGTTTGCGGAATACATCGTTTTATTTGCATAACCCCATAAAAGCTTTTCACATTTCGTGAAAAGCTAGTCTTTTTTCTTTATAGAGTATGTCCGGTTGCGCAAAGCGCCAGCAGACTCTAACTCATATGCAGCCAACAGACGGGAAGTAACATAAGGCGATTCGAGCTTGCAAAATTTCCGGAGCTGCCTATTGCTAAGATGTGTATTAATCAGCGAAAAATATTCCTGGATTGTATGTCGAAAAGCGAGCGGATCCACCGCCTGGCAGTTGGCACAAACCCATCCTTTCTTATGTTTCCGCGTCATGTTAAGACTTTTACAGCTTTTGCAGAAGATGCCCATAAGCAGTTCGGTTTCTTCTATTGAATATAAATGACACAACGGTTTCCTCTCATAAGGGGCCCGAGATTGCTCGAGGAGTTTCTGGATTTCCGATAAATCGTAAGGGGTGTGTTTTAAGGGGAATTCCTGAATGATGTGGAATAAATAATCGACCAATTGGTAAGTTTTGCAGATGTGATGGTGCTCTGGCTTAGCTAGAAATTCACAATGTTTAGCTGTAAACACGACAATACCCGAAATGGGCAAATCGATTTTCTGCTGTTTGAAAAACAAGGTCAAGAAACGAATATGCTTGTTCAACTGGGTTGTCGGATCGTCCATTATCGTTTTTACGCCTTCTGTATTGGTCCTTGAAAATTCGCCGGTTTTATCATCAAAATAAAGTTGGCCGCTAATATTTTTCGATTCAATGACAATCGCCCCGCGCTCCGTCAATAACAATCCGTCCATTTGGATTTTCCATTGCCCTCTCGACAAGCAGACATTTTTCAAAAACCGGTACTGCTCCTCTGTCTCGAATTCAATCAGCTTCCGGTACAGCCTCTCTTCGCCTCTTTTTCCGGCAGTCGCTTTGAAAATTTCAGCTTGGATAAATTCCCGGCGCGAATGATTGCCAGGCAATCGATACAACAGCCTCTCCAACGATTCTTTTTCAGGTAATAACGTTATTTCTATTTTGCCCATTGAACACCTCCTAATATGATAGTTGAAGTATAGCACACCTCTTTCACCGGGAATTGGTACCTACGGGCTTTTGCAGTCATTTTGTTTGCGCAACGGTTAAAGTTCTTTGCGAAACCCTATGATTTATTCGCGCTATCCCTCTGATTGTTTGCCAATCAGCTTATTTTATTTGCGGAATAAAAACGTTATTTTGCCGATTCGGCTTCGTCTTTCAACCAACAAAAAACCCCTCCGCAAAAGTAGACTGACATATCGATTTGAGACAACCATAAAACACCTTCATTAGGCTGCTTGCGCCCCGAACTCTCGGGGTGACAAGTAGCCTAATTTTGTTAGAAT